>CAKTFH010000011.1 GCA_934555895.1 uncultured Muribaculaceae bacterium
AAAACTAAATTTTGACTCTCCCAAGAATGTTTTCTTCCGACAAATCGATAATTTTGCACTTGCCAGTTGAGAGTAGGTGTAATTTTTTGTTTAATGAATTGTGATTTTTTTGCCGGAATTGCTTCCCGTTTGAAGATATTTTAATACCTTTGCAGACAAATAGGTGTGTTATTTAAAGATTGCTCCAAATAAAAACCTGTCGACTAGATAATTAACCGTATTGTCCGATATCTATGCCTTCTTGTCGGTGGCATTAAATATATTTGTTAAACCCTCTGATCACATTTTTGATGAAAAAGGCTTTACTTCCGCTTTTGGCGGCATTGTTTTCTGTTTCCGCAACATATGCGAACGAGAAATCGTTGCCTTACGAGATTGTTGCGATTTATGATGGCACCGGTAGCGATGTGTCAAATTATTATCTGATTCTTTCTGATAACGAGGCTGCATGTTATAATCATCGCACTTCCACTCTTGATATAACTTCTGGCTTTGTACTCTCTCTTGATTTGTATAATGAGGCTACAGACCCCATTTCCCTTCCGGCTGGAACATACAACCCTTGTCAGCCCGGCACTGAATCTGCTCCGGGAGAGTATGACCCTGAATTTTCAGAAATTTCATATTATGATGAGGGGGAGGTCGTGGCTACCTCGCCGTTGACATCACCGATAGAGGTTTCGCTTGTAGGTGATAACCGTTATTCTATTTCCGTCGTAGCCAAACATCCCATGACTAAAGACGATTTCACTCTCACATTTACCGGGCGCCTCCCTTTCATTGACAGCAGTGAGAAACCGGCATCCTTCCCGATGCTTAAGCGAGATCTTGATGTGCAGCTCGGCGGAGGCATTGCTTTCTATCAGGGTGTTTCCGACCTGTCAAACCAAGGCGTGACATATCTCAATCTGTATCAGGGTGAATACGATGCCAACGGTGCCCTCGTGGGCAATGGCATAAATCTTGCCATGATGATTGCGCACAAGCGTATAGCAAAGGCTTCTGATTATCGGCTTATCCCGGGAACATATACAAATGCGTCGACACTTGCACGCGACACATGGTATCCTTGTCGTGAAATCGATTATCCTGTAGGAAACGAAACCATCAGCATGCCTTTCGGCTCGTTCATCCGTGTCCGTGAAAACGGAGAATATGTCTACGGTTACCTTGCCAGCGGCACATTTGAGCTTAAGGTAGAGGATGGGGTCGCCATAGGCACTCTTGATGCCGTAACAAATCTTGGTTATTCCGTAAAGGCTACTTTCAGAGGCGAAGTCTCGCTCAATACCGATAATGCTACATTCAAGGCCACCGTTTCTGATCTTACCGACGATGTGGAGATGGATTTCAGCAAGCTTGAGAAGGGCCGTATCTGGCACACCGGCCTCACAGGAGGATGCCGCACATTTGTCGTGGATCTCGGAAGTCCGGCCGGCCGCGACGAAGCCATAAACCATGGCGGTGATTTGCTGCGCATGGAATTCCTGAGCCCTGTCGGCGACGCAGTACTAAAACCGGGAGTCTACACGGTGGTTCCGCGCCGGTGGAATAGCAACGAACTCGCTGCCGGGGGCACTTATGATCCCATGAGCCTTAATAAAGGTTACTTCAGTGTGTCTGGCGACCAGACAGGTACCCGTTACGCTCATTTCCGCAATGGCAGCTATTGCGTTTACGATATGGTTGGCCCTGCTGAAGAGGGTACCGTTACAGTTGAGACTACTGATTTTGAAAATTACACTTTCCATATCGACCTTATCGACGATGCCGGATATATCATGTCAGGTCTGTGGGATAATAAGCCGATTGAGTATTTTTATGATGCCGATGCTCTTAAAAATGAGCTTGGTGAAGTGAGCATCACCGACATTTTCGCCGGCGACGAATCGAGAATTTCAGTGTATGTGGAAGGCCATAATGTGATTGTGCTCAATGGCGGCGACGCCCCCGTTCGCATCACCGACATCAACGGTCGCACTGTTGCCACCGGTAAAGCTTCAGAAGCAATTAATGTTTCAGATTTAAATCCTAATATTTACATTTTATTTATTAACAACAAATCATTCAAATTAGCTCTTTAAATGAAAAAGACATTGTTTGCGGCACTTGCAGCCGCGGTTTGCGGCGCTATGTTTGCTGCCACAGATATCGTGGAAACGATGACTGTGAAACTTGCAGATGGTACAGAAGTAGAGTATGAAGTCAGCCAGGTAGAGAATGTCTCATTTGGCACTAAAGAAGTCTCTGTGCTTGGCGATAACTTCTTCAAATACTACAACAAGGACGGTGAGCTCACCAATCAGGGCGATATCACCGGCGCTACCAAGACAGTCAAAAGCAACGGCATGTGGAAGGTAGCTTTCGCCAACGAGGAGGGCATCAACATCTTTGTCGAGCTTGAGCCGAGCCTCGTGGGCAAAACCGTTGACTTTGCCACAGCAGCAGACAACAGCTATGCTTTCCGCTACGACATGATTCAGATCTATGCTCCTGGCAACGAATGGAAGCCTGCGGGCACTAACGGCTCGTTCACTCTTACCGACAACGGCGACGGCACCCTTACTTTTGTAGCCGATGTCACCAATCAGTATGTGAGCGGCGGCGTGGCCGGTGGTTCACCCGAGCATGTTGTCATCGAATACACCGGCGCATGCGAAGGTCTCGATCCCGCTCCCGTTGTAAAGGAAGACTACTTCGAGTATTTCAACAAAGACGGTGTGCTGACCAATCAGGGCACAATCACCGGCGCTACCAAGACAGTCAAGAGCAACGGCATGTGGAAGGTAGCTTTCGCCAACGAGGAGGGCATCAACATCTTTGTCGAGCTTGAGCCGAGCCTCGTGGGCAAAACCGTTGACTTTGCCACAGCAGCAGACAACAGCTATGCTTTCCGCTACGACATGATTCAGATCTATGCTCCTGGCAACGAATGGAAGCCTGCGGGCACTAACGGCTCGTTCACTCTTACCGACAACGGCGACGGCACCCTTACTTTTGTAGCCGATGTCACCAATCAGTATGTGAGCGGCGGCGTGGCCGGTGGTTCACCCGAGCACGTTGTCATCGCATACACCGGTGCATGCGAAGGTCTCGAGGCCGCTCCTCAGGTGAAGAATGAGATTACATTCTTCAACCCCGATGGTGCACAGGAAAACTACACTGCTGTCAGCGCTGTGACTATGACCACTACATCACGTGGCCTTTCTAAATACGCATTCACTGTTAATGACGAAGACCTTGCAGCTGATTATGGCAAAAAGTTCTATATCGAACTTGACCCCAGCCTCGTAGGTACTACTGTTGATGTCCCCGCCAGCACTTCGACAATCAACTGCTATTTCGCTTTCATTCAGGTCTCAGGCCCGAACGACGAATTCCGCCCTGTGGCAAAAGCTGGCACAGTGAAAATTGTTGACAACAACGATGGCAATGTGAACATTGAGGTTGACCTTACCGAAAGCAGCAACCGCCGCGTTGTCTTCACATACTCCGGAGCACTTACAAAATGAACCTGCGGTTTGTCAAATATCTCTTTGCACTCTGCATCGGCACTTCTTTTCTTGGAGCCGATGCCCGGCGGCTTGCGCCTAATGCCGAGATATTCCTGAGCAAACGCGAAGTTAATTCAACAATACACCGCGTGGCGCGCCCTGATACGGTGGTCAATGCCTACGTGATGTTTGATAACGGCAATGCACTTGCCCGGCTTGAGGCTCTCGGAGTGAGAATCCGCGCTGATCATGGCACCTTCGCTACTGCTTCTATACCTGCGTCTGTTCTCAGGGATGCGAGTGAGGTGGAAGGCGTCACACACATTGCGCTTGGCAATGAAGTGACACTTCTCAGTGATTACGGCCGCGAAATTTGCGGAGTCGACGAGGTGCATTCCAATCTCGATAACACCCTTCCCCGCCCTTATAAAGGCGAAGGAATTGTTATTGGTATGATTGACACCGGGGTTGAGTTCGCACACAATGCGTTTCGTTACACCGATGGCACAGGATTGCGCATAAAGCGTGTCTGGAATCAGAAATCGAGTCGCGGACAGGCTCCGGAAGGCTTTGGCTACGGATCGGAATACACTACCGCAGAGAGTATTCTCGCACTTACATACGACACCCCCTTCGAATATCATGGCACACACACCATGGGTATCGCTGCCGGTGCCGACATGAAGTCGAAATACTATGGCGTGGCTCCGGAGGCTGAGCTCGTGTATGTGGCTTTCAACGATGACGATACATGTCTGCCTGACGCTATTAAATATATATTTGACTATGCAGATAATGTAGGCAAGCCTTGTGTCATAAACATGAGTCTTGGCCAGCATATGGGGCCTCACAACGGCACATCACTGCTCGACAGGTATATTGATTCGGTTACAGGCTCCGGACGCATAATCGTTGGCGCCGTAGGAAACGAAGGCAACCGCCGTCTGCACGCATCAGAGACTTTCACAGAAAGCGATACCCGCCTCAAGACAATGCTTCGTTTCAGCGAGGATTCCAACACCAGGCTCCATTATCTTGATATATGGGGTACGGAAGGAACCCAGATGAAGGTAAGCCTCTGTGTGGCTCAGTCACTTAAAGGCAAAATTGTTGCTCAGACACCAGTCTTCGACACTGCCGATGAGAACGCTTCCATTATCGACGCGGCTTTCACCATTAAAAATGTCGGAGTCGATGCTTATATCTCTATAAACGGAGAAATAAGCCCCCTCAACGGTCAGCCGCATGTGATGGTGGAATGTGAGGTGGACGATGTGACAGAAGGTCGTGTGTTAGGTGTAATTGTTGACGGCTCTCCCGGGCAGACCGTGCATATGTGGAACTATGCCCGTAACGAATTTGCCTCCAATGGTAAATCCGGCTGGACCGATGGCACTCTTGAAGGAACTGCAGGTGAGATTGGCGGTACTGCCAGAAATATTATTTCTGTTGGTTCTTACGATGCCCGAAATAGTATCACCTGGATTGATGGAGCTACATCTAACATGCTGAACATCGATTTGCCTTACAGTCAGAACCACCGTTCGTATTTCTCGAGCTGTGGACCCACGGCCGACGGGCGTATCGTTCCAGATGTTCTTGCGCCCGGATTTCCGGTGATTTCGGCAATCAACAAGCATGCCTATAACAACATGGGGCAGGATCTGTCACTATACACCTGTGAAGCCACACGCGATGCCGAGGGTGTGAGATACTACTACTCATACCAGATGGGAACATCCATGTCGGCACCGTTTGTTGCCGGCACTGTGGCACTGATGCTCGAAGCCAATCCGGACCTCACACCTCAGGATGTGCGCGAAATCATCGCTTCGACATCGAAAACCAACGGATTTATGGGCACGTTGCCTAATAACTATTATGGCAATGGCTTCCTTAATTCGCTCGGATGTGTGGCTGCGGCAGTTGAACGGGCCGGAGTGAGTATTCCGTGTATTGATCAGGCCCCTCGTGCTAAAGCCTGGGCAGATGGCACCGGCAATTTGATTATTGCAGCCACGCAAGGTAGTACGGCGCAGATTTACTCCGTGTCCGGAGCACTTCTTGCATCGTGCACCATGTCGGCACAACTTGAAACTGTCGATGCTTCGGTCTGGGGCAATGGAATCGTGATTGTAAAAATCCTCGATGGAAATTCATCACAAACCATAAAGGTCGCTCTATGAGATATTTTGCAAACCTAAATTATAAGTAAGAAAATGAAAAAATACATCATAACATTCTGCGTGGCTCTTATGGCATTCGCAGCGTCGGCACAGCAGCAGGTCCTCACCGTGCTTCAGTTGCATCTCAGCAACGGAACTGTCGACAAATACATCCTGGCCAACAAGCCGGTAGTGTCGTTCGGCGACGGCAATCTGATTGTTACCTCCGCTGAAGCAACAAACACTTACGAATTCAATGCAGTTGAAAACTTCGATTTCGATAAGATTACTACCGGAGTCGATGATATCACAGCGGAGGAAAACACTTTTACAGTTTGTTTCGACAGCAATATTCTCACTGTTGCAGCTACTGAGCTGCAGCATGTCGAGGTGTTCGGCCTCAACGGTGTGAAGGTCGCCGCTGCTTCAGCTTCCGATGGTGTTGCCGAGATCGACCTTACCTCTATCCCTGCCGGCGTTTATGTTGTGTCCACCAACTGCCACAAAGCCGTTAAGATTGTGAAGAAGTAACTTCAACCCGAGACTGATTGCTTTCAGAAGTAAATTTTATCACAGATTCCAATCCATCGAAAGTAACAGCCTTTAGTCTATACCGGTTTTCCGGTAATCTCGAGACCGGGATGCGCAATGGGCGCATCCCGGTCTCTTTTATGTATATATCGTAAAGTGCTTTATCCCGCAGGTCTGCAAACCGTAGCATAATCAGCATAACCTCAAAAATATATAGGCAGAAACATCAGGGCTATAAGCGACATCGTACAAAAAATCTCGCGAAACCATTCGCGAGATTTTTTACATATCAGCAGTGATACAATAGTTCTGTTTGGCGCTTTTTATGCGTTTAGATTATGACTTTGACCGCACGATGGCCTATGACAATTAAATAAACGCCTTTTTCACCGACCGGGATAATGTTTGTAGTTGTATTGGCAATGAGTTTGCCATTGCTGTCGTAAACAAGCACATTCTGTGCGTCGTCTTTACCGGACACTATAATAGAATTATCCTTGCCAGTGACCGAGATACTGTCTGATTCATCATCAATCTTTGTAATTGATGAAAAGTCATATGGTTCGATTGTGGTGAAGTTTTTCCATACTGGGGCCGATTTGTAGAGATCAAGGCTTTCGCGAGGTACATAAACAACTACATTCGGATAATATTCGAAACCGAATGCATATTCCTCTGATGCTGGAGGATTGATTGCCTTAATATATAAGGAATGTATTGAAGGTGTTTCAGAAGTTATCATGAAAGCTCCATCCCAGATTGAACTCACAGTTTCCGGTAAGGTGACGGAACCTTTTTTGCCTTCTGGACAGGTTATCAATTCGCTTTTGGCTTTATTGTAGAGGATACCGTCTTCGCTTGCATAATACTGATTGTCTTTATCAACAATAATCTCTGTCAGATTTACACATCCCATGAAAGTTGGATTCGAAATGGTGGTGACTCCGGCAGGTATTGTGATGGTCGATAAGAGTGTGCAATCATAGAATGAGGCAGGTTCAAGTGTAGTGACAGTGGCGGGGATGTCGAATTCCTTATGAAATGCCGGGCATAAAATCAGGGAGCTGGCATCCTTATTGTAGAGCACACCGTCTATGCTCCTGAAATTTTGGTTTGCCTCGTCCACTGTTATGATGGTTAGATTAGGGCATTGGCTGAACGCATTCTTCATGTATGAAACGGATGCAGGTATCTTGACAGAAGTCAGTCCTGACATTGAAAATGCATAGCTGCCGATTTGTTCGACAGTCTCAGGAATTCTGATATCAGATAGGGCGGAACATTCGTAGAATGTATAGTTTCCGATAAATGAAAGTGAAGACGGTAAAGTTACCGATTCCAGCGAAGAGCAACCATTGAATGCGCCGGTACCGAGAAGTGTTACGGAACTTGGGATGATGACCGATTCAAGGGCGGAGCACCTGTGAAATGCATCCGCTCCAATTGTCGTGATAGTGCTAGGAATAGTAACACCGGTCAGTAAGTTGGAGCAATGTCCGAATGCAAAATCACCGATGGCGGTGACTGTGTAGGTCTTTGATTGATACAGCACTTTGTCCGGAATCGTACATTCTCCGGGCTCGATAGGGTTATAGCCCTTCACACTCACGGTCTGGTCAGGATTGATTGAGAAGCTCAAAGCGCCGATTTCGAAATCCTGAGCTGCTGCGGTAATGGCGGTTGTAATGGATAATGCCATTAATCCGATTGTTGTAAATGTTTTAAACATAACATTAAACAAATGCCATGGATTCCTCGACATGTCAAAAGATTGGATATACGAAAAGCGTAGGAATCTGTATCTGCTGCCGTCCTGCTGTCAGAGGCTTCTCGCATTGCCCTACAATGGTGGACGGCAACGAAGAAGCCCTACGCTTGTATATGCAACCGATGCATACGCCATTTGTCCCTTAATGGAGTTATTGGCGATGCATAGTGATACATACAAATGGACATCTACCGTTGCTCTATCCTTGACCACTGTATGAATTTTGCGAGAATTCCTGACAGTCAAGAATTAGCGCGGATAAACGCTTTTATGATTAATATGTCTGCTTCCCGTGTTTCACACAATGTGCGTGTATTGTACGGATGCATTGCAAATTTAAGACAAATATTTCTAATTGGCAATGTATGTGACGGGAACATGCACGGAATGTACACGGCTCTTTCATTTAAGATTGTCTTGCATTTCAGTTTTGACTATGGTAGAATATATATGCATAAAAACAGGCTGCGCCGTATGGAGATACGACGCAGCCGTGTTTATGCTGTTGTCAAGCCGGAAATCCCCACGAGGGGGAGGGGTTACTTCTCGGTTTCAGAAGAGGAATGTGAGTGGTGGTGGTGCTTGCCGTCGCCTGACTTGTAGCCATAGCCGTAACCATAACCATAGCCGTAGGTCGATCGCAGAGAACCCATGTGTGATGTGTCGGTGCCGTTGAGCACAATTGCCATGTTGCGATAACGGCGGGTGTCATAGAATTTCTGAATCTGCGGCAACATCTCGCGCTCAAGCAGACCGGCACGGATTACAAACACAGTCATGTCGGCATAGTTGTTTATGATCTTCGCATCAGCGACTACCTCTACAGGCGGGCAGTCGAGCAGCACTATGTCGTAGCGGTTGCGCAGATTCTCGATTAGAGTGGCAAGGCGCTGCGAGTAAAGCATTTCGGCGGGGTTGGGAGGCAGTGTGCCGACCGGAATCACATCGAGCCCTTCTATGCCGTTGACATTGCGCACCATCACATCTTCGATTGTGGCATGGCCGCTGAGATATGAGCTGATGCCTTTTGACGGCGAGTTGACATAAGTGCTGAGCGAACCTTTGCGGAGGTCGAGGTCCACCACCACCACACGCTGGTTTTTGATGGCGAGTGCCGTGGCCATGTTCATGGTGATGAAGGTCTTGCCGGAACCGGGGTTGGCTGATGTTACCATCATCACGCGTGCTCCGTTGGCGTCAGCGTCCGCCATAAGCTCGAGGTTGGTACGTATTACGCGGAATGCTTCGTTTATCGTGTCGTTGCCACCCTTGCGCACCATAATCACACGGCGGTCGCGCTCATCTTCATGAGCACGGCGCAGACGCTGCAGTCCGCGGCGGCGCTTGTAACCCAGAGGTATTTCACCCACAAAGGGCACCGAAAGTTTCTCCAGATCTTTGCGGCCACGCACACGCGAGTTAAGTATCTCAGAGAGATATATGATGCCTACAGGGATGAGCAAGCCCAGAAGCACTGCTACCATTAGCACATTGCGGCTGTTGGGAGCCACTGGCAGGTCGGAGCCCATGGGAGGGGTGATCACGCGGGTATTGTAGGCGGTGAAGGCCTGCGAGAGTTCGTTGTCCTCGCGTTTCTGTAGCAAGAAGAGGTAGAGGGCCTCTTTTACTTTCTGCTGACGCTCCACGCTCAGAAGATAGCGTGCCTGTGTGGGGTTGGCCTGCAGGCGCGATGAAGCGGCTATCTGCGATGTGCGTGCTGTGCGCACCTGTGAGTTGAGGGTCACCACATAGTTGTCGATACTTTGCAGGATGGCCTGACGCATGCCGGCCAGCTGGTTGTCCATATCCACCACAAGGGGGTTTGAGGTCGATGAGTTGGCAACGAGATTGTTGCGCTCGAGCAACTGCTGGTTGTAAGTGGAAATCTGATTTTCGATATTGAGATTTTCCAGACCGGAATTGGCGGGGAGCACGTTGAACGAGTTGGCCGAGTTCGTGAGGTAGTCACGGATATACTTGGCCATGCTGAGGCGGTTGTTGAGTCCGGTCACTTCCTCGTCGGCATCTGCCGCGCGGGTGAAATAGAGCTGCGAGGCCTGAGTCACATCTGGCACCATATGGGCGCTCTTGTACGACGAGATGTCGGAGTCAACATTGCCGAGTTCGGCCTCGATCACGGCCAGACGGTCTTTGATGAATTCAGAGGTGCTTATCGCTATGCGGTTCTTGTCGCGGATCCAGTCCTCATTGTAGACATCAATCACGCTCTGAAGCACATCCTCAGCACGCTCGGTGCTCACATCCGTTATGTTGAGAGTGATGACAGATGCGTAGTCGTCGGGGGCATCTGCTTTAAGTTGCTTTGAATATTCCTCCACAACAGCGTTCATCGGCGAACGCTTCACTTCTACTACAAGGGGTTCTTCGATTTTAGGGCCCTTGAAGGAGGCGCCGGGTGCCACTGCCACGCGTCCAAGCGGCGTCTGTAAGGTGTCGGTGGTGTTGTAGTGGCCTTTTATTGTTTTGCTTATCGTGACATCATCCTCAAGCATTCCTCCGCTGAAGTCGGTGAGCGCCAGAGTGCCGTCGGGATAGAGAGTGGCCTGCAGGCTCGCTTTTTTCTGCTCGGGAAGGTCTGGGAAGCTCAGGCGCAGCGGAAGGCTCGACCCGTAAAGTGTCGATTCCTGCAGTAAGCCGTCTGTAGTGTAGCTGATATTGAGGCCGAGGCGCTTCACTACCTCGAACATCACCGTAGGCGATTTTATTGAGGCTAGCTCGTTGAGCACGTTGGTGTTGGCCTGCATGAAGCCCATGCCGCTGAATGCGGCGCCCATATCGGCCTGTCCGTACAGGCGGTCGTCTTTGATCAGAAGTGATGCCGAGCGCTCGAATGTCTGTGGTGTCTTAAATATATAGAATACTGCCAGACCGCAGCACACTACTAAAGAAATCACAAACCAATACCAGCGGCTCAGGCAGAGCCACAATAGGTCTTTGACTTTCAACGAGGTTTCAGATTCTGTATTCTCTCCCTCGCGTGATGTAATCAATGGCGCTGAAGCTGCTGCCAGGTTATCTGTTTCACTCATACTGTGGATGTGGTATAAAGTGTCTGTTTGAAATTATAGATTTTATTTGAACACGAGCACTGCCACAGTGGTGGCGAGCGATGCGATTGAAATCCAGAATGAGGGGGTCAGCGGGGCATTGCCATTGGCTGTGGTCTGGCGCTTGCGCACATCATTGGGCGATACATACACCACATCGTCCTGCTGCATGTAGAACGCAGGGCTCTGCATGGTCTTTTCGGCATCGGTGAGGTCGACACGATAGGAAGTCTTGTTGCCGTTCTCGTCAGTGCGGGTCACAAGCACATCCTTGCGCTGTCCCTGAATGGTGAGGTCACCTGCGCCTGCGAGAGCATCGAGCAGTGTGAACTGGTCACGATCGAATGTCACTCTGCCTGGCTTGTTGACCTCCCCGAGCACTACGACTCCGTTGTTAAGGAAGTCGACGATTACAGTGGGATCTTTTATAAGGTTACGGTCAAGAAGCTCTTTGGCGATGTAGTCGGCTACTTCAGAGCGCTGCATGCCGCCGATGTGGATTTTGCCTAGCACCGGAAACTGGATGTCGCCGTAGTGGTCCACCACATATGATGCCACATCATTGCTGGCACGCTGTGCCGATGTAACTCCGGGCTGCGAAAGGCGTTGTGAGATTACAGGCAGGTTGAACAGGCTCATCAGCTGTGGATCTTTCGAAACCACAAGTATCGATAGGCGGTCGCCCGGACGCACAGTGATGCTCTTCACGGAGGATAACTCCTGCTGCTGCTCGTTTTGTAAATTACTGAAATATGTCACATCTTTGGGAGCGCGGCACGAAGTAACCGCGAAACCTAAAAGTAGGGCTGCCGCTATGGCACGTACCCGGTGGATTTTGATTCCGAACATACGTTTCTGAATGGCTTTGTTAGCAATGGTGTTGTGTGTCAGATTGTGATGATACCATTTCACCCCGTCGGGCACGGCACTCCGCGCACAGATGAGGTGAGAACAAGGTCGTTTGAGGCCACAAAGTTAGTGCTTTTTGCGCAATTAGCAAAAAGACAGCATGAAATAAAATTGTTTATTCATTGCTTTTTTATGCAATTTATCCGTTACTTGTGTGCGAAAACCTCTTCCGGCTCTTGCGCATCGTTGTGAAACTATTTAATTTTGCATGTGCAAACCTACTCGAAGATGAATGTAATAGATTATAGAGATGTGGAAATACTCCGCAAGGAGCTGGTGGTGCTGAAGCATGTGAACCTTCAGATAGCCGAGGGAGAGTTTGCCTATCTCATCGGAAAGGTGGGCAGCGGCAAAAGCAGCCTCCTGAAGAGCATGTATGCCGAAATTCCTGTCACCACCGGGGAAGCCCGCGTGATGGGAACCGACCTCGTGGGCATACGCCGGCGCGACATCCCCGCGCTCCGTCGACAGATTGGCATCGTGTTTCAGGATTTCCAGCTGCTGACCGACCGCAATGTTTTCGACAATCTCCGTTTTGTGCTCGATGCCACCGGATGGCGCGACCGGGATGAAAAAGAAGAGCGCATCGAGCAGGTGCTTACTCAGGTCGGCATGTCGACCAAGTCATATAAGATGCCCCACGAGCTCTCTGGTGGCGAGCAGCAGCGCATAGTCATAGCGCGTGCGTTGCTCAACAAACCCCGTCTCATCCTGGCCGACGAGCCGACCGGCAATCTTGATCCCCAGACAGGTGACAGCATTGTGCGCCATCTTCACGAGATTGCCCGCGGTGGCACTGCGGTGGTGATGGCCACCCATAATCTGCTGCTTGTAGAGCAGTATCCCGCCAGGGTAATCCGCTGCGAGGCCAAGCAGCTCTGCGCCGGCAAATGATGCAACATCAAGCTTTACAATAAACTTTTTTCAGAAATCGCTAACCCCTCTCCTCCGGCAATAGAGGCTATGAAGATAATGAAATTCGGAGGTACTTCGGTCGGAAGTGCCCAGCGTATAAAAAATGTAGCCGCTCTGGCTATTCCACGTGGCCGCAACATAGTGGTACTGTCAGCAATGTCGGGCACCACAAATACTCTCGTGGAGATCGCAGGCTATCTTTTGCGTAAAAACATCAACTCCGCAAAAGATAAAATCAACAGTCTTGAGGAAAAATATCGCTGTGTTGTCGACGAGCTATATTCCGGCGAATCCTTTAAGGCATGCGCGCTGAGCAGGTTGACCGATATTTTCGCTCTCATCCGCTCACTGGCTCATGACGGTTTCAATGCCGCCGACGAGAAGGTGATTCTCGCCCAGGGCGAGCTCATGAGCACAGCCATGATGGAAATATACATGCAGGAGCAAGGTGTGAAGTGTATCTGGTTGCCGGCCCTCGACTTTATGCGCACCGATGCCGACGGCGAGGCCGATATAGACCACATCACTCAGACTCTCTGTCCGATGCTCGAGGAACATCCCGAAGCCGACATTTTTGTCACCCAGGGTTTCATATGCCGTAACTCAGACGGAGATATTGACAATCTGCAGCGTGGAGGCAGCGATCTAACCGCATCGCTCATCGGCGCCGCAATTCATGCCGAGGAAATAGAAATCTGGACCGATATCGACGGCATGCACAACAACGATCCCCGCTTTGTAGAGGGCACCGCTCCAGTGGCCGAGCTCCACTTTGACGAGGCTGCCGAGCTGGCGTATTTCGGTGCAAAAATCCTGCATCCCACCTGTGTGATGCCGGCGAAGTTCAACAACATACCCATCCGTGTACTCAACACCATGGAGCCCGAGGCACGCGGCACTCTTATCTACAACACCGTGCATTCGCGCTCCATAAAGGCTGTGGCGGCCAAAGACGGCATCATGGCTGTTAAAATCAAATCGTCGCGCATGCTCATGGCCTCCGGATTCATCCATCGTGTGTTTGAGATATTCGATAATTACAAGCGTCCCATCGACATGATTGCCACCTCTGAGGTGGGCATCTCTGTGACCATCGACAATCCTCTGAAGCTCGAGCATATCGTTGACGAACTTAAAGAGATAGGCACAGTAACTATCGACTACGACATGGTGATTATCTGCGTGGTGGGCGACCTTGAGTGGCACAACCGCGGTTTTGAGGCAAAAGCGGTGGATGCCTTGCGCGATGTGCCGGTGCGTATGATTTCCTATGGCGGCTCCAATTATAATATATCGTTCCTTGTGAAGGCCGAAGATAAGACCCGTGCGCTCAATGCCTTGCAGCAAGCGCTTTTCCCTGCTGAAGAAGAGCTGCCGCACTAATGAAATTCGCATAAAACAACAAAGAAGGATGTCATCACGACAGCCTTCTTTGTTTTTTCTTTAACCTTAAATCTAATACCATGAAAAAACACAGTGCAAATATAGTATTTATACCATTCAAACAACGTGCCGAGAAGTTTGTTCGGTTTATATCTCAGTTTAACTATTATTAACACTTGTAACATTGCCGTTCCGTCTTTTATCTGTAACTTTATTCACGATTTACAACGTTTTATAAAATCACTGATACATAAGATTGAATTTTTGGGCCGTCGACCATTCCTGAGGCTGCGGCCCTTGGGTCATTAGAAATTTTTTTTGCAATGAATTCACATATACACATACTTGTGATTGACGACGAGGAGTCGTGGTGCGAGATTTTAAAATACAATCTTGAAAGAGAAGGTTATGATGTGGACACCGCCGACAGTGCGGAGACCGCCCTTACTTACGACCTCGCACAGTACAATCTTCTCATTGTCGACATCATGATGGAGGCCATGAGCGGATTTGATTTCGCACGGCGTGTGCGCAACAATCCCGACCCCGTAGTGGAGAACATCCCCATAATTTTCTGTTCGGCCCTTGACGCTGAAGACGACCTCGTGAAAGGCCTTAACATCGGTGCCGACGATTATATAACCAAGCCGTTTAACATCGGCGAGGCCATTGCGCGTGTAAAAGCTGTGCTCAGGCGTGCTTCTGCACATCCGGTTCTCACCGCCGAGCAGCAGCCGACGCCGGTGCAGCCGGTGGCCCACAAGCTCAAGCAACCTGAACTGCCGCCGGTAACTGTTCCCGACAGCTATGAGGACGATATCACATTCAAGCAGCTTCGCCTCGACCGCAACGGCAAACGCTGCTATATCGGAAACAAGGATATAGATCTGACCCGCATCGAATTCGACCTTATGCTTTTCTTCCTGACACATCGCGAGAGAGTGCATTCGCGTGAGGAAATCATGCAGCATGTATGGGGCGCGCAGGTGACCAAACGTACCATCGATGTGAGTGTGGCCCGACTCCGCAGCAAGCTTGGCGACTATCGCTCGCACATTGATACCCGTCAGGGATTTGGCTACTGCTTCAGAACCGACATTTGATTCTGCCCGCTGATTTTTAGCTTACCACCTACTTTATTGCGGGATTATGAAATTTCGTCTTCGTTACCATATCCGCCTGTTCCTCACGGCGGCACTTTGCATCTGGGCTGTGGTATTCTGCTTCGCCTATATGGTGATACTGCAGGAATCGCGCTCGCGCAACGAAAGCATGGCTGAGCGTCTTGATATTGCTACATCGTGTATAGCTGACGCATGTGAGTCCGACAACGACATACCCACCACAATCAATTTCGTAAAAAGATACCTTAAAGACACATATCTTCAGGATGTGAAGATACAGGTCTATGACCTGCGCAACCATCAGGTGATGTACAGCGTTGGAGGTTCCGACTTCACTGTGCCGGAAGAGGCGCTCAATGCCGAACGTGTTACAAAACCTGACGGCACAAAAATGCTCACTCTTCTCAACAGCGAGACAGCCGACTCGGATCTGTTTCTATACTCGAGCTGCCTCACACCGGATGAGGCTCTTGATATAAGATTGAGTTTGCCATGCGATAAAAAAGTGCTGCAGGCCGCTTCAGTTAATCCTATCATATGGGTCTTCATGATTGCCATAGGCGTAGTCGGCACATTGCTGGCCTACTACATCACCTCGCACCAGGCCCGCAACGTGACCTTACTTCACGACTTTGCGCACCGTGCCGCCGGTGATAAGGACTTTATACCCATCGGCAATTTCCCCTCCGATGAAATCGGTGAGATCTCGCGTCAGATTGTGGCTATCTACAATTCGAGAATGCAAGCCAATGTGCGGCGCGAGCGTGAGCATGTCATTGCCCTGAAAGCCATTCAGGACAAGAACAACATGAAAAAAATACTCACAGACAATATATCTCATGAGCTCAAGACTCCTATCGGCATCATCAGGGCTTATGTGGATATGCTCATTGAGCAGCCCGATATGCCCGACACCGACCGTCAGCACTTCCTGCAGAAAACCAAGCAGAGCGTAGATCGCCTGGTGAACATGCTCAATGATCTTTCCACAATGACACGCCTCGATGAGTCGGGTTCCACCATTTCCATGAGGGAGGTGGATTTCCATTCACTCATCTTCTCTCTCGCCGACGATGTCACGAAATCGGGTATCCTCAAAGATATGGATTTCCGATTCAACATTCCTATCGACTGCAAGGTCATGGGAAACGAGGATCTGCTCATTTCCGTCATTCAGAATCTCATCAAGAATGCCTGTGCCTATTCACAGGGCACCCAGATGGGCGTTGAGCTTCTGGGACGCAATGAACGTTATTATACATTCTCGTTCTTTGACAACGGCGTGGGCGTATCGAAGGAGCACATGGAGCATCTTTTCGAGCGTTTTTATCGTGTGGACAGCGGGCGCTCGCGAAAGGCCGGAGGCACCGGTTTGGGCTTGCCTATCGTGAAGAGCTGCATCAACACCATGGGAGGTTCGGTGAGTGTGCGCAACCGCCGTGGCGGCGGTCTGGAGTTTATTTTCACCCTTCTGCGCTCCCGTCAGGAACCGCAGGCATAAATCTGATTGAAACATAGACTGAGCCGGCCGACAGTTTTTTGCTGTCGGCCGGCTCAGTCTA
Organism: uncultured Muribaculaceae bacterium; assembly: GCA_934555895.1. Taxonomy (GTDB): domain Bacteria; phylum Bacteroidota; class Bacteroidia; order Bacteroidales; family Muribaculaceae; genus UBA7173. Next base: position 16,920 of record CAKTFH010000011.1, read on the forward strand.
TGTCATTATGAAATCTCTCAGAGGAAGAGGAGTGCCAGACGGTAAGCGCCGAATGCCACGATCCAGGCGAGCGCGGTGTTGTAGAGCGCGGTGAACACTCCGTAGCGCCATGAGCGTGTCTCGCGCACAATAGCCACCAGGGTGGCGGTGCACGGGCAGTATAGCAGTATGAATATCATGAATGCGAGGGCACTTGCGCGATTGAAGTCAGGCTCTGTGGCTCCGGTCAGGGGAGCGGATATGCGCTCTGAAAGCGATGCATCGGTGGCTTCGTCGCTGCCTGTGTAAAGCACTCCGAGTGTGCTTACAACTATTTCCTTTGCCGGCACTCCCGCTATGGCGGCTACTGTGGCCCTCCATGAGAATCCGAGAGGCTCGAGCACTGGGTTCACGGCTTTGCCCATCATCTCGAGATAGGAGTCGCGCTCAGGGTCTATTTCTGAGCTCTCGGCCGCGTTTATGGTTTGGATATCAGCCGGGTCCTCGTTGCGGAGCGGGAAAAAGTTGAGCGCCCACACTATAATGGAGGCGAAAAGAATGATGCCCCCCATCTTGTTGAGATATTCTTTGCCTTTGCCCCACATATGGCGCATGGTAGTCTTGAAGGCGGGTATGCGGTAGGGGGGCAGCTCCATCACGAAAGGTGTCTCGTCTTTACCGAAAAAAAATCGGCGCAGCAGGCGTGCCGTGAGCATGGCCGCGAGCACACCTATTATATACATACCTAAGAACACGACTGCAGCCTGTGCCTCGAAGAAGGTGCCTATCAGAAGCACATACACCGGAATGCGTGCCGAACAGCTCATGAATGGGGTGATGAGCACGGTGATGATGCGGCTCGACCGGCTCTCGATAGTGCGGCATGCCATCACTGCAGGCACATTGCAGCCGAAGCCCATCACCAGAGGGATAAACGATTTGCCGTGCAGACCTATGCGGTGCATCAGCTTATCCATTATGAAGGCCGCGCGGGCCATGTAGCCCGAATCCTCCATGAACGAGATGAAGAAGAACAGTATCAGTATATTGGGAAGAAACACTATCACACCTCCCACACCGCCGATAATGCCGTTGGCCAAAAGGTCTTTGAGAGGCCCGTCGGGCATGTGCTGGTTCACCATGGTTGCGAGCCAGTCCACGCCGTCCTGAATCCATGCCTGCGGGTAGCTGCCTATGGTGAAGGTGAACCAGAACACAAAGAACATCACTGCCAGAAAGAACGGGAACCCGAAAAGACGGTTTGTCACTACTGTGTCAATTACGTGCGTGCGGTCGGCATGTTCCAGGGTGGGTATTTCCAGTGTTTCGGCAAGGGCGCCGGCAATGAAGCCGTATTTCTCTCCGGCTATAAGGGCCGACACATCTTCTTCCGGGTGATGCTTTTCAAGCAGATGCAGCTCACGGTTGCGCAGGGCCAGGATCTCTTTGCCTGTAGCAGCCTGTTCCACGGCTTCTTCTGCCTCGCGGTCGCCCTCGAGCAGTTTGATAGCGAGATAGCGTGGCGAATAGTGCTGATGCACAGTCTTGTCTGCCTTAAGAGCGTTCTTTATGCTCGTAAGATATGTCTCTAGGTCCTGTCCGAGCTTCACATGCACGTGGCGCACGGTCGGGTTCCTATGTTCGTAGACCTCGATGATGGTGTCGAACAGTTTCGTGATGCCTTCGCCGCTGCGGCTCACTGTTGGCACCACAGGCACGCCGACCATGCTTCCGAATGTCTCGTAATCGAACACTATGCCGCGCTGGCGCATCTCGTCATACATGTTCAGAGCCAGCACCATCGGAAGGTCCATGTCGATGAGTTCGGTGGTGAGATAGAGATTGCGTTCGAGATTTGAGCCATCCACAACGTTGACGATCACATCGGGTGAATTGTCACGCAGATATCGGCGCACATATCGCTCCTCGGGCGAATAGGCGGAGAGGGAATATGTTCCCGGAAGGTCCACGATGTTGAAGGTATAGCCTGCGTGGGTGAAAACTCCGCTTTTGGCATTGACAGTCACACCGCTATAGTTCCCCACATGTTCCTGAGCGCCGGAAGCAATGTTGAAAAGTGATGTCTTGCCGCAGTTAGGGTTGCCCACCAAGGCTATGTTTATGGTATGGCTGCGGGCTTCGTAACCCTGGCGTTGCAGCCCGTCGGTCTCGTCGGTGGGCTCTACCTTATCCATGGGGTCGGGTATCTCCGGCTGACCCTGCTCTTCGATGGGGATCACTTCGATCATCGAAGCCTCACTGCGCCGTAGCGATACTTCATAGCCCATAAGGCGGTATTTCACAGGGTCGCGCAGCGGAGCCGAAAGGATGGCAGTGATTTTGCGCCCTTTCACGAAGCCCATTTCCATCACACGTTTGCGGAAAGCTCCGTGACCTAATATCTTGAGTATTACGGCCTCCTGGCCTGACTTTAAATCTGACAGTCGCATAAGCGTTGAGGAGGGAGATTTTTTAGGCGGCTTCATCATCCGCCGGATAAATAAGAATCAACGGTGCAAAGTTCGTTATTTTCATCAAATATCCGGTAAGCTTATGCGAAATGAATCCAAATAATAACACTATTTAACACGGGCTCGGCGGCTGTCACTTTCAGTCTATTTATACAAAATCCCCTTCGGCTTGTGATGATATGCCGAAGGGGATTGTTGAGATTCCCTGTATAGTTTTAGAGTATGTTTACTTCTCTTCCAATTTTTTGATTCTTTCCTCCATAATATCGATTAGAGTCTTCATCGTAACGATATCATTCTCCATGTTATTGATTCTGCCATATGCCGTCTCTATCCTGATGTTCAAATCATTTACAATCGCCATCAGGTCTTCAATTCTCATTCGGTTTTCCTCAATCAATTGTCTGTTATACTCCGATCGATCCTGCATTTCTTTCAGTTTGGCATCCGTTTCATAAGATACTGCATGCATCATTGTTCTCACATCCTCAAGCATCATTTGCGTCTGAGCTAAATCCTTCATTACAGTTTCTGTGTCACCTGAATGCTCTGAATAGAGCGATGTGGCAACAGAATTGATGTCGGAAACATATGTTGAGGTATAGTTTTGGCCGCCTGCAGTGTCAATGCTCACTTCCAGACGGAGTCCGGTCTGTTCCCATCCGACTACAGAAAGATCGCCTTTGGTGCCGATTGCATAGCCAAAAAGTCCGTTGCCGTCCGTTGTCACCGTAGCTTCTTCTGTATATAACGCCTGAGAATTACTGTCTAAAATGCGGAAACGTACTCCCACTTTGGAGTCAACAGCCAGATTGCCGTTCGCTTCACGTACAATGGCCTGATAGTTCAATGTATTGCTCGCTGCAAATGAGCTTACAAAGGTAAAAAGCACAACAAGGGCAGTAAGTATTCTTTTCATATCGTCTTGTTTTGTAATGATCGGTTTATATTATTGTTTTTGAAATTTAGCGCTTGCGATAATGTTGCCGTTGCACACAAATCCAGCTATATATATGCCGGCTCCGCATCGCGACATGTCTATAAACATTCTCGATGCGCCGTCGGAGTGGCTGCTTCCCACTGCCTCTCCGAGCGAATTATACACATGGAGGATGCCCAAAGGCAGCCCTTCGCCAGAAGCCGTAACGACTTCAAGAGTATTCTTGGCGGGATTCCAAACTATGCTGAAGTCTGATTCATAATCAGCAATCTGATTAATCACTGAAGCATAGACATCATCTGCCACTGTCTCGAGAATACTCTGAAATAATGAAGTGTCTCCCTCGACACATTGAGGTTTGGTGAGCATGTAGCCCATAGAAGATGTTATACTGCCGCCGTCCGCACTTATGCCCGGCCCTGTCGAAAAGTAGAAGTCCTGAGTGATTTCCGGCGGCACTTCAGCCCTCGCCGTAGTCATCACCCACAGGGCTGTCAATGTAAGGCAACCTGTTAGTAGTTGTTGTCTCATTTTTTATTTCCTTTGATTAATGATTATATGTGGTTAATGATTATAAATGATTGTATGTGTGTCTGTAATCAAAAAAACGTATTGATGCGCATATCCGGTTAAAAAGGCCCCTCACCGTGCAAATCTACAAAAAAAATTTTGAAATACTTTCAAATAATTAAAATGTTTGTTGCACATTGTTTCGTAATATCAACTGTCCGCATCAAGTTCGTGGTGGTTAGAGAGTGATGCCAATTCAAAAATAATTAGTAACTTTGCACATCAAATCCAATATGCGATTAGTTACAGACAATTCAAAAACTATAAGGTTATGATGACTAAAAAGCTTAAAATCAGAGACCTCACTCTGCGTGACGGACAGCAGTCGCTCTTCGCAACCCGTCTGAAGCAGCAGGATATCGACCCGCTTCTTCCTCTCTACAAGGATGCGGGGTTCTATATCATGGAAGTGTGGGGTGGCGCCGTGCCCGACTCTGTGATGCGCTATCTCGATGAAAGTCCTTGGACTCGTCTCCGCACTATCCGCGAGGCAGTAGGTCCCAAGCAGCTTCTTTCGGCTCTTTCGCGCGGCCGCAACCTTTTCGGCTACGTGCCTTACCCCGACTCAGTGCTCGAAGGCTTTTATAAAGAGGCCATTAAAAGCGGCCTCAGCGTGATGCGTATCTTCGATGCTCTCAACGATATTGACAATGTAAAGGAAAGTATAAGGCTCATCAACCAGCTCGGAGGTATCGCCGACGGTGCTGTTTGCTACACCGTTGACCCCAAGGAGGAAGCTCCCGCCAAGAAAGGCTTCTTCGCATCGCTTTTCGGTAAGAAGAGCGCCGCTCCCGAGAAGATTTTCACCGACCAGTATTTCGTCGACAAGGCTCTTGAGATGGAGCGTCTCGGTGCGAAGATTATTACTCTTAAAGATATGGCTGGTCTGGTCAATCCTCTCCGTGCCGCTTCCATCATCGGCCGCCTCAAGGAGGTTCTCAAGGTGCCGGTTGACTTCCACACTCACTGTACTCCTGGTTACGGCCTTGCGTCGTCGCTCATGGCTATTCTCAACGGTGTGGATATCCTCGACACCAATATCTGGTGGTTCGGAGAAGGCACCGCAGCTCCTGCCATCGAGCTTGTGTATGTATTCTGCCGGAAACTCGGCGTAGAGGTTGATGTGAATATGGCCAAGGTAGGCGAAATCCGCGAGCGTCTCGAAGGCGTGCGCCGCAATCTCGCCGATTTCGACCTTCACAAAGACCGTTTCCCCCACCGTTTCGACCCGCTCAACGACAAGCTGCCCGCCGAAGTCGATGCTCTCTTCGACAAAGCTATCGAGGCAGCCAAGGCCGGTAATGAGGAGGAACTCCTCAAGGCATGTCATGCTATCGAGGCTCATTTCGGATTCCCCGCACCCAACCTTCTGGTGCGCGAGGCAGAGGTGCCCGGTGGCATGTACTCCAACATGGTGGCACAGCTCAAGGCTCTCAACTCCTCCGACCTCCTCGAGGATGCCATGAAGCTCATTCCCAAGGTGCGCCGCGACGCAGGTCTGGTGCCTCTCGTTACTCCTACTTCACAGATTGTAGGCGCACAGGCTGTGAACCTTGCCATCGACCGCAAGAAGGGCAACTCCGACTACACAAACACCTCCAATCAGTTCATATCACTGGTAAAGGGTGAGTACGGTCACACTCCCGCTCCCATCGACCCCGCCTTCCGTGAGAAAATCACAGGCGATGCTACAGAGCACCCCTACGATGTGACAAAATATCGTAAGCCTGAAAATCCCACCCTGCCTGAGTACGGCGATGTGAAACTCGCCACTAACAGCGAAGAGGAGCTGCTTATGGAACTTCTGCCCAATGTGGCCAACAAGTTCCTTCGCAACCGCCGCGCCGAGGAATATGCTGCCAGGCAACCTAAAGAGGAGCCCAAGGCCGAAGCCAAGGCTACTGTATCTGCAGTTGACGACGCTCCCATCACCGGCGAAGTGTTCCGCGCTCCCATGGGCGGCCGCATTGTCGAACTCGATGTGAAGGCCGGCGACAAGGTGCGCAAAGGTCAGAAGATGCTCGTGTATGAGGCCATGAAGATGGAAAACGACCTCGAAGCCGAGCGTGACCTCACTGTGAAGCGTGTCTTTGTTGCTGTCGACGATGTTGTGGGCACCGACGCGCCCCTCATCGAGTTTGAATAATCTCCGAGCTTAACGCAGACAATATTCTGCTTCACAAACATATCATATATTGCCTCCAGGGCCATGCCTCCGCATCAGCCCCGGAGGCTTTTTTATCTCTCGCCCCTCTCACTAATCTTGGAATGGCGTAAATTTTACCCAAAAGTAATCTTGGAATGGCGTAAATATCCATTGTTGTGAGCGGAGTGGGGGAGGGCGACTGCGGCCGTAAACTATCGTGGATGTGAATTGTTTGAAATTTAAAGGCGAAAGTATTCTTTGCCGTCATATTCTAAACGATTCACACATTATGACTGCTCAAGATCCATCCGACAATGACATTCAGTCTCAGCAGGCACCACGGCCCAAGCCGCGGAGGATGCACGATTTACCTGCTGTGATGAACTTTATTGTGCTGGTGCTGTCGGTGGCACTGATTATCTGGATATCAATGGATACGTTTAACCGCGTAAACCTCCTCGAAAGCCATTCATATATGACTTTTCAGTTGTGGGTGTGCGTGGTCTTCATCATCGATTTCTTTGTGGAGCTATGCTATAGTCGCAATAAATGGAGCTATTTCCGCAATCGAATCGCTTTTTTGCTTCTGTCTATCCCCTATCTTAACATAATCAATCTGCTGGATATCAATCTGAGCTACCAGGTAATCTATTTCATCCGGTTTGTACCTTTGGCACGCGGAGCATTGGCATTGGCCATTGTCATGGGCTACTTGTCACAGAATGCCATTACAAGTCTGTTTATCAGCTATCTGTCGATTATGGTGCTTGTCGGCTACTTCTGCTCGCTGATTTTTTATCAGCAGGAAGCCGGCACCAATCCGCAGGTGACAAGCTACTGGACTGCCCTGTGGTGGACGGCAATGAATATCACTACTGTGGGATGCGACATCTCGCCAGTGACGGTGGCGGGAAAGATTGTGGCTGTGGTGCTCCCTGTGTGCGGCATGATAGTGTTTCCGCTGTTCACTGTCTATCTTACCGATTACGTGACGCGTGCCGTGAAGCATGCCAGAGGCGACGCCGCTTAACGGCGGAAGAGGCGTGCTATGAGGTCGGGACGCCCGAGTTTCCTGAGCGATGTAGTGATGGATGTGCGATAGGTGCGGTCATACCAGAAGAAATACTGGCGCTGGGCGAGCTTTTCGGCCGCCGAAACCGCCGTGTAAATTTTTTCGCCTGTATACGGATGATAGCCTGAATAATAGATTTCCGTGGCTACGGTCATGGGCGTGGGAGTGAAGTCCTGCACCTGTTCGAGATGGAAGTCAAGGTCGCGTGTCTTGACTGCCAGGTTCGCCATATCGATTTCATGGCATCCGGGGTGCGAGGAAATGAAATAGGGTATGAGCTGCTGCCGCAGTCCGTGTCGGGCGTTCACACTGTCGAAAAATCGCTTGAAATCGTAAAACAAGCTAAACGATGGCTTGCGCATCACCTGAAGCACCGAATCTTCGGTATGCTCGGGCGCTACCTTGAGGCGTCCGCTCACATGGCTGGTAATCAGTTCTTCGTTGTAGCGCCGGTTCACGGCGTCGACTTTCGGGTTGCCTGTGCGGTGCATCGAGAGGTCGTAGCGCACGCCGCTCCCTATGAACGATTTCTTCACTCCCGGCAAAGCGTCCACGGCGTGATATATATCGAGTAGCGCTGAATGGTCGGTGTTGAGGTTGGGGCATGGCACGGGGTGGAGGCAGCTCGGCCGCATGCACTTCTCGCACACTTCGAGGCGTTTTCCTCCGAGTGCGTACATGTTGGCCGATGGCCCCCCGAGATCTGATATGTAGCCGTGGAAATCATGCATCTGTGTCACGGCGCGTGCCTCGCGCAATATCGACTCTTTGCTGCGCGATGCTATGAATTTGCCCTGATGCGCCGAGATGGTGCAGAAGGCACAACCGCCGAAACATCCTCTGTGCAGACACACCGAGTGGCGTATCATTTCGTAGGCCGGGATGCGCTTACCGTTGTAGCGCGGATGCGGCAGGCGTGTGTAGTGGAGGTCAAAAGTGCGGTCCACCTCCTCGGTAGTCATCGGCGGCAGCATTGGATTCACCTTCACCACGCGGTCGCCGTGTCTCTGCCACAGGGTGGCACCGTGCATGCGGTTGCTCTGCTGCTCTATGTGCTTGAAGTTGGCCGACTGCTTGCGTTTGTCGGTGCGGCACTCTTCCCATGAGTTTAGCACTATGTTGCTGTCATCGTTCCGCATCGGCATGGCTTCGAGCGGTTCCCACACCACTGTCTGCGGCACATCGCGTATGTCGGCGATTTTTTCACCGGCCTCTATGCGGTGGGCGAGTTCAAGCATTGTCGATTCGCCCATTCCATACACTATCATGTCGACCGGCGCGTCGGCCAGTATCGAGGGGCGCAGGCGGTCCTGCCAATAGTCGTAATGTGAGTTTCGTCGCAGCGATGCCTCTATGCCGCCGGCTATGATTGGTACATCGGGGAAGAGGCTTCGCAGTTTTTCGGCATATACTATTGTTGGATAGTCGGGCCGCATCCCGTGGCGTCCGCCGGGAGTATAGGCATCATCGCTCCGGCGCCTGCGGGCGGCGGTATAGTGGTTTACCATCGAGTCCATAGCACCGGCCGATATTCCGAAAAACAGGCGCGGACGCCCGAATTTCCTGAAGTCGCGCAGGTCGTCCTGCCAGTTGGGCTGCGGCACGATGGCCACCTTGTAGCCTCCCATCTCCATGAGCATTCGGCCTATGACCGCCGCTCCGAACGAAGGATGGTCCACATAAGCGTCGCCAGAGAAAATCACTATGTCGATGTCTCCGTCCTCCCATCCGCGTGCTCGCGCCTCCTTCACCGATGTTGGGAGCCAGTCGGTGACGGGTCTTTTTGGCATCGGTTCGTAAGGCGCTTCCTGACGCTTCTGTAGCTTGGACTGTTGCTTGATATCGCTATGCGGCTGTCGGTGCGGTCTGTCGGTTTTCTGTGGGCGTGGTTTCATTTCTCCATGCTTTTGAGGCGGTCTTCCATCTTGAGGATTTCATCACGCAGGCGTGCGGCCTCCATAAATTCCATGTCTTTGGCCGCCTTCACCATTTCGGCTCTCATGCGGGTGATGGAGCGCTGAAGTTCGGCGGGAGTCATGTAGGCTATCACAGGATCGGCGGCGATATTTACATCGGCGGTGTATTCCTGCTCATAAGGTACGGGCGAAGCCGCCTTGCGTGAAGTGGAGCGTGTCTTCTGATGCTCACCGCCTACTCCTGCCGAGCGCTCGGCCTCCTCTTCGTCGATGCCGATGATGCGGTTGCGCGCCTTTACGATGGCCTGTGGTGTGATGCCATGCTCTTCGTTGTAGGCCAGCTGCTTTGCTCTCCGTCGCTCAGTCTCCTCTATGGTGAGGCGCATCGAGTCGGTAATCTTGTCGGCATACATTATCACGGTGCCGTTGAGGTTTCGTGCGGCGCGTCCCACAGTCTGGGTGAGCGAGCGGTGCGAGCGCAGGAATCCCTCCTTGTCGGCGTCGAGTATGGCCACCAGCGACACCTCCGGGAGGTCGAGGCCCTCGCGGAGTAGGTTCACTCCTATAAGCACATCGAACACTCCGGCACGCAGATCGTCGAGAATGCGGATGCGGTCGAGTGTATCTACATCCGAATGTATATAGGCTGATTTGATATTGAGCTGATGCATGTAGTCGTCGAGTTCTTCGGCCATGCGTTTCGTGAGAGTGGTCACGAGCACTCGCTCTCCACGCTCCTTGCGCTGCTGTATTTGCTCGAGCAGATGGTCGATCTGGTGTTCCGACGGTTCCACGGTGATGAGCGGGTCGAGAAGACCGGTAGGGCGTATTACCTGTTCCACCACCACGCCCTCACTTTGCTCGAGCTCGTAGTCGGCCGGGGTGGCGCTCACATAAATCACTTGGTTAGTCAGTCTTTCAAACTCCTCGAAGCGCAGCGGGCGGTTGTCGAGTGCTGAATCGAGGCGGAACCCGTAGTTAACCAGATTCTGCTTGCGCGAGAGGTCACCACCGAACATGGCGCGAATCTGCGGCACTGTCACGTGGCTCTCGTCGATGATGGTGAGGTAGTCCGATGGGAAATAGTCGAGCAGGCAGAACGGGCGCATACCCGGCTTGCGGCCATCAAAATAGCGGCTGTAGTTCTCAATGCCGGGGCAGTGGCCGACCTCGCGTATCATCTCTATGTCGTAGGTGGTACGCTCGTAAAGGCGGCGTGCCTCGAGCTCGCGGTCTTCTTTTCTGAAGAGCTCTACCTGGTTGCCGAGGTCGACCTCCATCGAAGCCAATGCCGAGGCCTGACGCTCGCGCGAGGTTACGAAGAGGTTGGCGGGATATATCCTGAACGAGTCGTGCGCCCCGAGGCTGATGTTGTCGATGGGGTGAAGTGTCTCGATGCGCTCTATCTCGTCGCCCCAGAACACCACTCTGAGCAAAATATCCTCATATGCCAGACGGATGTCGACCGTGTCGCCTTTCACTCGGAAGTTGCCGCTGTTGAGTTCTATCTCGTTGCGCGAATAGAGCGCTTCGGCCAGGCTGCGCAGGAAGGCATTGCGCGCTATTTTCTGCCCTGTGTGTATGTCGATTACATTGGCATTGAAGTCTTCGGGATTGCCCATGCCGAAGAGACACGACACCGAGCTCACCACCACCACATCGCGCCGGCCCGACAGGAGGGCCGACACCGTGGCGAGGCGCAGGCGCTCTATCTCGTCGTTTATCATGAGGTCTTTCTCGATGTATTTGTCCACCGAGGGTATGTAGGCCTCGGGCTGATAGTAATCGTAATACGACACGAAATACTGCACCGAGTTCTCAGGAAAAAACTGCTTGAACTCGCCGTAGAGTTGTGCGGCAAGCGTTTTGTTATGGCTCAGAATGAGGGTCGGACGGCGCACCTGAGCTATCACATTGGCCATTGTGAAAGTTTTTCCCGACCCGGTGACGCCAAGAAGTACCTGTGCGTGGGAGTTGTCTTTCACTCCCTGCGTGAGCTGTTCTATGGCTTGCGGCTGGTCGCCCGTGGGCTTATATTCCGAACTTAGTTTGAAATTCATCTGATGCTGTTGTTATGCCTGGGGCTGAGATAACCCCGAACTGCAAATATACGAAAAAAATAGATATCTTATTATGTCTGTTTTCGCTACAAAAATAGTATCTTTGTGGCGCACTTGTGCACACCTGCCGCCGCGGCTTCGGAAGCCTCTTGCCTACAAGACAATCGGGTGCGGTGTGACACACATGACGGGATGTATTAACACAAATCTCCGATTATTTTTCATCATAATTTTCACCATGAAAAAAGCTTTTGCATTTGTCGCTTTGGCCGCTCTGGCCGCAACAGCGGCAGCCGCCGACAGCGGCAGAGCTCCGCTTATGGGCTGGAGCTCGTGGAACACTTATTTCCTCGACATCAACGACCAACTTATCAGGGAACAGGCCGACGCCATGGTTTCGACCGGGCTCAAGGATGCCGGCTACCAGTTTATCAACATCGACGACGGCTACTGGAACGGCCGCGCCGCCGACGGTACACTCATCATCGACACCAAGAAATTCCCCAACGGCATGCGTGCCGTGGCCGACTACATCCATTCCAAAGGTCTTAAGGCCGGTATCTATTCCGACGCCGGCGACAACACCTGCGGCTCAGGAAACAAGGCTCCCTATGGTTTGAATGTTGGCCTCTACGGCCATGAGGAAGCCGACTGCCGCACATATTTCAAGGATTGGGATTATGATTTCATCAAAGTGGACTACTGCGGCGGCATGCATCTTGGCATCGACGAAAAAGAGCAGTACACCAAAATCGCCGAAGCCATAAAGAACTGTGGCAAGGATGATATACACTACAACATCTGCCGCTGGGCGCTCCCCGGCACATGGGCTGCCGACATCGCTGACTCATGGCGTACTACCGGCGACATTACTAACAAATGGGAGTCGGTCCGTGCCATCCTCGGTGAGAACCTCTATCTCTCGGCCTACTGCCGCGACGGCCACTACAACGACATGGATATGCTTGAGGTGGGCCGTGGCATGACTCCCGACGAAGACCTCACTCACTTCGCCATGTGGTGTATCATGGACTCGCCTCTGCTCGTGGGCTGCGACATGCGCAACATGAGCCCCTCCACCATCGAGCTGCTCACCAACAAGGAACTTATCGCCCTCAACCAGGACCCTCTGCACCTCCAGGCATATGTGGGCGACCGCATCGGCGACACCTACGTGATGGTGAAGGATATAGACAAACGCCTGGGCAAAACCCGCGCCATCGCTGTCTACAACCCCAGCGACAAGGCTCAGACTGTAAACCTCGACCTTCCCAAGCTTGAGCTTGGCGGCAAGGTGGCTCTCCGCGACCTCGTGTCGCACAAAGACCTCGGCAAGGCTGAAGACAGATACACCGTAACGGTACCCGCCCATGGTGTGCGCGTGTTCAAGGCAAAGGCCGACAAGCGCCTGGTGCGCACCCGCTATGAGGCCGAGACCGGCTTTATACCCGCTTATCAGGAAATCAGAAACAACCAGACTGAGAATACCGGTGTCTATTCCGAAGGTTCTTCGGCCTACTCGGGTGGCGCAGCAGTGCGCTGGCTTGGCCACCGTAAGGACAACTGCCTCGTATTCAATGATGTCTACAGTCCCAAGGGGGGTGCCTATAAGCTCACTATCGCTTATCTTTCGGCAGAGGACCGTAATATAGCAGTCGATGTCAACGGCCGTCAGGTAGCCAATCTCAAATGTAACTCCGGCGACTATGTATCGAAGGTTGCCACACAGTCGGTTACCGTGAACCTCAACAAGGGCATGAACACCATCACTCTGTCAAACCCCACCTACTTCATGCCCGATATCGACTACATCGATGTGGAGCCGATTGCGTCGAAGTGATAAAATTTTAAGGAATATGCGAATCATAGCTTCAATAGCATGCATCGGCCTGGCGCTCACAGCCATGGCGGCGAAAACCTCCACCTACACGCTTTCGTCGCCTGACGGCAAGGTGACCACGCAGATTACCGCAGGCAGCGAACTCACTTTCACCGCCGCCTACGACGGCGAGCAGCTTATGGCACCTTCGAAGATAGGCGTGCTGCTTGACAACGGCACCGCCGTCGGCACCGATGTTAAGGTTTCTTCGGTAAAGACCACGAGTGTCGACACCCGTGTGGCTTCGCCGTTCTACCGCTCCGACTACATAGCCGACCGCTACAATCAACTCACCCTGCGTATAGGCAAGGACTGGAGTGTGGAATTCCGTGCTTACAACGACGGCGTAGCCTACCGCTTCGTGACCAAGACTAAAAAACCGTTTAATATCGTCAATGAAATTGCCGAGTTTGCTTTCACAGGCGATGCCGTGGCTACTGTGCCCTATGTGAATGCACGCACATCGGGCAAGAAGGGCGACTTCTCCACCCAGTTCTTCAACTCTTTCGAAAACACCTACACCATAGCAAAGCTCAGCGAACTCGACACCGACCGATTGGCGTTTCTGCCGCTGACCGTAGAACCTGTCAAGGGCAAGAAGATTCTCTTCTCAGAGGCCGGCATCACCGACTATCCCGGCATGTATCTCAACGCGCAGGGAGACAAGCTTGTGGGCGTCTTCGCACCATACCCCAAGGCTTGGAAGCAGGGCGGCCATAACGAGTTGCAGCTCTTTGTCACCGAGAGCGAGCCTTACATAGCCAAGGCCAACGGTCCTAAGGAACTTCCGTGGCGCATCGCTGTGGTCGCTCCTGACGACAAGACACTCGCCGCCACAGAGCTTACCTACCTGCTCGCCGCGCCTTCGCGTGTGGCCGACATAAGCTGGATCAAGCCCGGCAAGGTGGCATGGGACTGGTGGAACGGTTGGAATATCGAGGGTGTCGACTTCGAGGCCGGCATCAACAACGATACCTACAAAGCTTACATCGACTTTGCGTCGGAGCACAACATCGAGTATGTGATACTCGACGAGGGTTGGGCCGTCAACAAGAAGGCCGACCTCTTCCAGGTTGTGCCTGAAATCAATCTCGAGGAGCTGGTGGAGTATGGGAAGGCCAAAAACGTAGGACTCATTCTTTGGGCCGGTTTCTACGCTCTGGAGCGCGACATGGAGCATGTGTTCAAACACTACTCCGCTATGGGCATCAAGGGCTTCAAAGTCGACTTCTTCGACCGCGACGACCAGATTGTCAACGAGTTCGCATCGCGTGCCGCTGCTATGGCCGCCGACTATCACATGATTCTCGACCTACACGGCTTCCACAAAGGCTCGTGCATGAACCGCACTTACCCCAATGTGCTCAACGTTGAGGGCGTGCACGGCCTCGAGACAATGAAATGGAGCGACATCGACACCGACCAGGTGACCTACGATGTGCAGATTCCATTCATCCGTCAGGCCGCAGGCCCCATGGATTACACTCAGGGCGCGATGATCAATGGCACCAAGATGAACTATCGCCGTAGCTACTACGAACCCATGAGTCAGGGCACTCGTTGCCGTCAGTTGGCGCTCTATATGGTTCTCGACTCGCCGTTCAATATGCTCTGCGACGCCCCGTCGAACTACCGCAAGGAACCGGCTTGCACCGAGTTTATCGCTCAGGTACCCACCGTGTGGGATGAGACTATTATCCTCGATGGAAAAGTTGGCGAGCACATTGTGACGGCTCGCCGCAAGGGAAACACATGGTATGTGGGTGGTCTCACAAACTGGACTCCCCGCGATTATGAACTCGACCTCTCGTTCCTCGGTTCGGGGAACCACACTGCCGAAATCTTCGCCGATGGCAAGAACGCCCATCGCCGCGGCACCGACTTCGTGCGCAAGCAGCAGACCGTCAGCAACACCGACAAAATCAAGCTGCACATGGCCCCCGGCGGTGGCTTTGCCATCAAAATCAACTAATCTATACTTCTGACCCATACCGGCCGGCGACAGCACCCCTCGCGCTGTCGCCGGCTGAATTTTTGCTGCATTTGCGGTGGATTTTATGGTGATGATTGCGGGTTAAAAAAGGTTAAAATATGCGAATGGTGCTATATGGCGCACCGTTTTTTTAGTAACTTGCAGCATATTAAGAATACTGCTTGGAGATTAATACCTATGAAAAGCATTATCAGAAAAATAACGATTTTTATTATGCTTATGTGCGCGATCGGCACTGTATCTGCCCGCGCCATAGTGGTGTGTGAAGACCCCGATTATGGTGCACTGCTGCCAGGCGACTATATGGGCCTTGTAGACGATGTGCGGTTCTTCGCCGAAAAGCATTTCCGTTATCCTCCCGAAGCCTGGAAAGCGCAAAAATGGTATGGAGTGATAATAACTGCTCTGATAGATGTAGATGGGAAGGTCGTTGAATACGAGTTGCAGACCGACCAGACTCCCCATCCTCTGCTTATGGAAGCACTCCAGAAGGCCATGAAGGAAATGGATTGGCGTCCGGCATTAAAAAATGGCGTCCCGGTGGCATCGTATAGGGATTTTTATATGCCGTTTACGAGGAAGTCGCCACATGGCGACTACTGGTTTCCTATCGGCATGGAAAAGCTGTTTGATCTTGCCGATGATTATGTTTTCAAATGGCCTGCTCGCAAGGATAAACACAGTGTGCCGGAAATGCGTCAGGCGCTTCGCTCTCTTGGCGAATCGGCCGTTCTATTTCCCCCGTATGCGCCGGTGTCCATAGCAAACGCCCGTCTGCTTGCCACTTTCGGTCAACAGAATATGGCACTTTCGCATCTCGACAATTTCCTTAAGGACTATCAGGCCGATAATTATACTCAGGAAGTCAATGATTATGGTGACACCGCAAGAACTGTCGTGATGGCTGACTATAAAATGAGCAATGAAGCGTGGGCTGCTGTAATGCGCACGCTGTTGCGCGACATGATGAAGACTCCCGACCGTGATACGGTCTATGCCGAGACATTGTCGCTGTTCGATGGCCTTCTTCTGATGCCTCTTTCCCATGGAATGAAATATCTTAAAAATATCGAGGATAGTCTGGAGAGGGATAAAGCCGCTGCGAATGTCAATGCTGAGAAGGCGCTTGTGCTGGCCGGTCGCCGTGCGACTACCGAGGATGACCTCAGGCTCTTCGGATTGAAAGCCATGCTTATATGGTTGCACGATGGTCCCGATGGATTTCACAACTACATTGCACAAATGCTTTCCCGCAAGCCTACAAAAGAGTTGCAGAAATATCTGTCGAAACTCAAGAAGAATCTTGCCAAACGCAGCGCCGTTTTGGCCGACCGCGACGAAGTGGTGCGCTCGCTGGCGCTCCTTGTGCCGCCGGAGGGCGCCGATGAGGCATATGTCCGCTCCTTCTACGAGCGCCGCTCGGCCATGGAGAAGATTTTCCCTTTAAAGTGGTTCACTGACGAACCTCCCCGTCTGAATTATTACTGAAACCGTCGGTGCAAACATAAAATAGTTAGGGAGTATGTTTACTTTTAACTTTATGAAATCTTTAGATGTCTTTCAGGTCTGTCCGGAGATTTCATTCAGTCGTTATGGCACCCCATAACTCTTTCACTCAATCTCCAGACATACTCTGAAATCCTCTCTAAATCTTAACATAAGCTAAAAGTAAACCTACTATTAAACAATTACTTGAAATGAAATCAAAATTATATATTTGCTGTCATGCCTTTGTTCTTCTGATTGTTACAAGTGTATTGCCTGTTTCGGCTCGCGACCGATGGACCAATGAAGAGGCCAATAAATGGATGGAAGATAAAGGCTGGATTGTAGGATGTGATTTTGTGCCGTCGTATGCTATAAATCAAATAGAGATGTGGCAGAAAGCCGATTTCAATCCTCAAGTGATAGAAAGAGAACTTAAATGTGCTGAGGGGCTGGGATTCAATACAGTGAGAGTGTTCCTTTCTAATATGGTATATAATGATGATCCCGACGGTTTTAAGGGGCGTTTTGAGACCTTGCTCAGACTTGCAGACCGCCATAATATCCGTGTGCTTCCCACATTCTGGACCAACGGAGGCAAATGCGAGAATCCCCGTCTCGGTAAGCAGCCTGAAAGCATCAAAGGCATACACAATTCCCAATGGGTTACCACTCCGGGGGCTGAATATGTCAACAATCCCGCAAAATGGACTGAGCTCGAGCGGATGGTGAAGGATATTATAGGCAGTTATTCCGATGATGACAGAATCCTCCTCTGGTGCCTCTATAACGAGCCTGAAAATCTTAGGCGGGGTATCACCTCGTCTGTGCCGTTGATGAAGGCAACCTTTGAATGGGCGCGTTCATGCAATCCTACTCAACCGCTGACAGCACCCATCTGGGACGAGCTGTCAACCACAAAATCGTCCTTGCCTACTCATTTCCCTGAAGCGACATATGCATTGGAAAACAGCGATGTGCTCTCATTCCACTGTTACCGTGAACCCGAGGCGCTCGAGCGGCTCATCAAGTCGCTACTTCCTTATGAAAGACCAATGGTATGCACGGAATACCTGCGTAGGCCTCAGTCGACCTTTCAGGGCTCCATGCCGATTTTCAAGAAATATAATGTCGGAGCCATCAACTTCGGTCTTGTCGCCGGTAAATGCAATTTCAACTATCCTTGGAACAAGGTTGTTGACGGCAAGGAGGTGGCATGGGAAAACGAACCGGAAGTTTGGTTCCACGACATCTTTAAAGAAGACGGCACGCCCTGGAGCCAGGAAGAGTATGAATATATCCGTTCAATGACAGGTAAGGATTAAGAGTAAAACATACTCTAAAAAAGATTTGATTGCCTGGAATGGCTTGAAATTGAGTTGGCGAAGATTTTTTACGAAAGTTTTTGCGGGTTCGGGGAAAATGCGTACCTTTGCAAGCCATTACTATATGCCGCCCTACCAGCGGCTTAAGCTAAGATATTAAAAATCACGAAATAAAATGAAAAAAGACCTCCATCCTTCCAATTACCGCGAAGTAGTTTTCAAAGATATGTCGAACGATGAAATCTTCATCACACGCTCGACTGTCGCCGCACGTGAGACTATCGAAGTCGACGGCGTTACATATCCTCTGGTGAAGCTTGAAATCACCAGCTCGTCGCACCCCTTCTTCACCGGCAAGCAGAAACTAGTCGACACCGCAGGCCGCGTCGACAAATTCCTCTCGCGTTACGGCAACCGCAAGAAAAACTGATCTTTTTCATTCAGGATACACTAGGCGCACCGGGCACGGCTTCAACAGCCATCGCCCGGTGCGCCTGCGTTTTGTGATATATGAGGAAGAAATATATGTATCGTCCTTATCGTCGTTTGTTCAGAAGGCTGATTCGGAAGGTTAATTCGTCTTTCCAGTTTTTAATATAATTGCTTTTCAGGACAAAACATCCGATAAAAGTTATTATATTTGCAAGGCAGAAATTTCTGCGGACATATTTATTAAGCGTTTCGTGCTTTATCCTTTAATGGGAAATCGCCAAATTTCAACACTACGAAGGATTTAGCAGTCAAGACGCTCATGCTTGTCGTATATCCACTTCCCGCATGGGATGCAGATATCCGTAATAGCGTGGGAGTGGACTGTTTATTTCGTAGTAAGGCGTTTGGCGATGCCTCCATTAAAATAAACCGAACACATGCCACGCTTTTTTTGTGTAAATAAAAGTCCTTTTGGCAGTGGGGGACCGGTTATATCCAATGAAAAGGAAACAGTTGGTTTACTTGGCGCTATCTGCCTTAGTGATGACATCATGTTCATCCACAAGACTTAAAACGAATGCAATCACGTACCAGTCAGTTAGGATAGCATCTCCGAAAGATCCTGCAAAAAAGAGTGAGGGAAAGATTATTGTAAATTATGCGATTGCAGATGACGGGCATATTTTAGTAGGTATAAAAAATAATACCGATGAAATAATGGTCATAGATCAGACGATGTCGTTTTTTATTAATACAGATGGCTCGTCTACAAGTTATTTTGATCCGACAATTAAAACCTCTACAGTTACGGATTTATCATCAGGTACAACAGGAGCGTCAGTTAATTTAGGCGCCTTAGGAAGTGCTTTAGGGATTGGTGGTACATTAGGAACGGCTCTTAGTGGCATTAATGTGGGAGGCTCTGAAACCTCAGGAACATCCACATCGAATACCACATATATAGCTGATCAACCCCGTGTAACCATAGGCCCTTATGGAAATGTGATATTGTCCAAGCAGTTTGATGTAAATGCATTGTGCGTTGGACGCGAGACTGCTTTTGAACCGTTAGTCAATATTGTTAATAAACCAGATAATGCGGAATTGAAATTCAGTGTATGCATCAGCTATTCTTGTGACGGAGGCCAGAATTATGATAAGCTGACTACTGATTTTTATGTCAATGCAATGATTACTGTCCCCGTTTCATCCGGTAGGCAGATTAATGATGCTGTTCAAAACATATTTAAAATTAAAACAGATGCGGTATATGAACCATGGTGGGTCTTAATCGCTAATGCACTTTATTCTACCGAAGCTGTTGTGAACGGAGGTTTTGTTGACTATAAATAAATCTGACATAATCATGGAAAAAGTTATCATTAAAATATTTACTGCTTTTGTCTGCGTGGCTTTGATTTCATCTTGTTCGACATCAAAAAAAGTCTCTATCTGTGGAATTCCAGGCGAAACGATATATGATTCGGATAAAAAGGTCGTGGGGACTATCCCAGCGAGCGGAGTGCTTAATATAAAGATAGACGATGGGTCTTATCAGGCATTTATGCTATCTCAGAAACCGGGAGAAAATGTATTGATTCCATTTGGACTCAATTATAGGTATGCGTCTCATGCCGGAACATCATTCACCAAATATTTTGGATACACTGTTGGTTTTTTGGGAGCGGGAGCGACAGTGATTGGTGGCATTGCAGCATTATTGGCAGCGAAGGATGGTGCCGACGCCACAACTGACCTTGCATTGGTAGCTGCTGGTGGAGCGGCTTTAAGTGGAATCGGTTTCGCTATTGGTACGCCAGCCGCTTTTCGTACAGAACAGGCAGCATATTATTTGCATTATAAATATCTTGATTCACAAACGACTAATAGTAAATTCAATTTTACAAAACCAGATATTAAGTTTACAAATTTGGAAGAAGTAAAACCGATTACTCGTCCTAAACTAAGGCCCTCCCAGCAATCTGACGCTAATTCGTCCGAGACTTCACAAACTCAAAAAGCACGTAGAAAATTAAGTGGTTATTCAGGGAAAGCTGAAGGTGAATATGTTGGTTATGGAACAATCAGTCTTGACGGCGAGGATTTAGAAGAGTTAAATGGTGTTACATTGAGAATAACTCGTTCTAAAGGAAATGAGGTGGAAGTAAGCATAATAGAAAGCGATGGAAATGATTTCTTTGGAGCTCCCGATGTTTTTAAAGTCGCAAAAGATAGCAATAAAGACAAAAAGAATGCATTAATACTTACCCATACAACTATACCATCAATTGTTATCAAAATCGATGATGAGGACTTGATATACATGAATCCAAAAGTTGAGATTGATGGAATAATCTATTCTCTTAATTTAACGGCAAAGAAACAATAGTTTTTTCATTCAGGATATACTAGGCGCACCGGGCACGGCTTCCACAGCCATCGCCCGGTGCGCCTGCGTTTTGTGATTTGAAATTTTAACATTATCTTTGCATGACGGGCATCGCATATGCTCTATCGTTTCAGCAGATTAAATCTAATATCTTTATTCAGTGAATCTTATGATGATAAAACGAAACAAGTTGATGTCGGTGGACGGCGGCCGCACGCTGCTCTCCATGGCATCGATGATTGCATTGCCTGCCGTGGCGCAGCAGACCCAGAAGCCAAATGTGGTTGTGATTGTGGCCGACGACATGGGCACTAATGAAATCGGCTGCTATGGCGGCCAGAACATCTCGACCCCCAATATCGACCGTCTGGCCGACGAGGGCATTCGCATGACCAACAATTTCGCCTCGATGGCTATGAGTGTGCCCATCAGAGCCTCGCTCTACACCGGCATGTATCCGGCCCGCAACGGCTCCTATCAGAACCACAAGGCTACCTACACGAGTATGAAGAGTGCCGCCCACTATATGGCCGATCTGGGCTATCGCGTTGGCCGCGCCGGCAAGGACCATCCTGCCAATCAGCCGGTGGTGTATCCTTTTGAGAAGGTCGACGGCTTCACGGTCAACTGTGTTGCCTCGCATCCCGCGGTGTCGACTCCCGACGGCATCAAGGCCTTTATGCAGCGCAACGACGACGAGCCATTCTGCCTCTATGTCTGCAGTATTCACTCTCACATGCCGTGGGATGCCGGCGACGCATCGGAGTTCGACCCCGACAAGGTGGTGCTTCCACCCAATTGTGTGGACAATGCGCAGACCCGAAAGGAGTTCTGCAACTATCTCGCCGAAATTCGCCTGCTCGACAACGAGGTGGGCATGGTTTATAAGACCCTTGAGGAGACAGGCAACCTCGACAACACCCTCGTGATATTCCTCGCCGAACAGGGTCCCCAGATGCCGTTCGGCAAATGGACCCTCTACCGCTACGGCACCCACAGCGGTTTCATAGCCCGCTATCCCAAGGCCATCAAGCCGGGTACGGTGAGTGATGCCTTGGTGCAGTATGAGGATATACTTCCCACTATGATTGACTTCGCCGGGGGAGAGGCTATCGAAGGTCTCGACGGCTTCAGCTGCCTTGATGTGCTCTACGGCAAGGCCGACGAGCACCGCCAGTGGGCCTACGGCATCCACAACAATATCCCCGAGGGCGACGCATATCCTATCCGCAGCATTCAGGATAAGCGCTACAAGCTCATCGTGAACCTTACTCCCGAGGTCGACTATCACTGCAAATATGTGACCAAGCCCGGAAGCTCGATGTGGAAATCGTGGCTCGAGACAGCCGCGACCGACGCCAATGCGCAGCACCTTGTTGACGCCTATCTCAAGCGTCCCGCACTTGAACTCTACGACCTGGAGGAGGACCCGTGGGAACTGAACAACATCGCCGACAGGCCCGAGCATGCCGACCGCATAGCCACTATGCGTGCCGCCCTCGAGGCGTGGATGGAGCAGCAGGGCGACCGCGGTGTGCGCATGGACACCAAAGATCCCGAGAACGCCGCCGAGAAGACCCCTGTGGCCATATCGAGCCTTGAGGATATCGACAATATCGTGCGCATGGATATGAACGGCAATTTCTATCTCGCTGCCGATATCGAGATTCCCGAGGGTACGCAGTGGGTGCCCATCGGGGCCGCAAATGCATCCGACGGCGACCCTGCCCGTTTCAAGGGCATCTTCGACGGCCGAGGACACAGCATCAAGGGACTCACCAACACCACCGGAACATCCTTCAAAGGACTTTTCGGAAGACTTGACCACGGTACCGTGAAAAATCTCAATCTTGTGGATGTGAACCTCAAGGGTGCGGCTCCTACCGGAGGTGTCACCGGTGCCATGATAGGTGCGAGCACCATTCAGGGAGTGTCGGTTACCGGACGCATCGAGAGCGGAACCGAGGCCGGGGGTATCGCGGGCCGTGTGGCACGCGACCCCAACCATACCGAGTATAACCGCATCCACGACTGTTATGTCAATGCCGAAGTGGCCGCCACCAAGCTCAGCACCAATCTTCTCAACGACCCGTCATGTGCCGGAGGTATTGTGGGACTGGTGCATGGCGATGATGGTGTGAGTGTGGCCCGTCTCGACATCCAGAGGGTGTATTTCGCCGGAAAAGCCTCTTCGGCACAAATGAACAATAATGCCGGTAATGCCGCAGGCATCGTGGCCATCACACAGGAGCAGCATGCCATACGCATGACCGAGGTGCTTTGTCTGGCCGACGCCCTCACGGCCCACACACCCAACTATTTCTACAGCCGACGCCTTTCCAATCCCGCGCAGATAGAGCATATGGATAAGCTTTATGTGCGCGACGACCTCAAGCTTACTTATGTGGGCGACGGCGGCGTGGGCGTGAAAATCCCCGCTGAAAAGATAGAGAAACTGCCCGACGCCACTTTCCGCACACGTGCCTTCTACGACAACAATCTCTCGTGGGATTTCGACAAGGTGTGGCAAATTAAAGAAGGGGAATATCCTACTCTGAAATATGTGGCTGACGGCCAGACCGCTGTCGAAGTGCCACAGGCATCGACCGCATACCGTCTCACATCGCAGGAGGGCGGCGTAGGTATCAGTCTCGACGGACGATTCTCCGCTACGGTTTATGATATTTCGGGGAAGCAGTCGGTGGCCATGACCTCGGGTGACGACAGCGCTTTTATTCCTCTTGAGAAGGGTTCTTATGTGGTGCGCATAGTTTCGGGCGACCGTCAGTATGCCGATAAGGTGGTGGTGATGTGACCACTAATCCCACCCGTTTTTATTTCTTCTGCGAGAGTGATTCGCGCAGTTCCGACGGGGTCTGCCCGTAGGCGTCGTGGAAACATTTGGTGAAATAGGCCGGTACCGAGAATCCTGAATCGTAGGCTATCTCGCTTATCGTCAGCTCGGTAGTGGTCAGCAGATTGCGCGCATGCCGCAGACGCATACCTCTTAGAAGCTCCACCGGCGACTGTCCGGTGAGAGCTTTTATTTTACGGTAGAACTGCGAGCGTCCCAGACCCATAAGCCCCGCGAGGGTATCTACTCCAGTGTCGGGGTCGCGCATCTCCTGCTCGGCCACGGCGAGGAATCGGGCGTAGAAATCGCTGTCGATGTCGTGCACCACCGTTGGCCCGCTCTGCGGAGGTTGACATGTGTCTGCCGCCGTATTGTTTTCGACGGGTTTCTGCGAGGGGAGTGGTGCGGCCATGTGTCCGCCGTATATGTCGCGTATACGGCGTCGGTTAGCTATGAGGCTTTCGCATCGGGCCGCGAGTGTGTCGGCTGTGAACGGTTTCGAGAGATAACCGTCTGCTCCGCACCGATAGGCCTGAGCCCGCTGCTCGTCGAGCGGGCATGCCGTGAGCATCAGCACCGGGATGTGGCTGGTGGAAATCTCCTCCTTTATGCGGCGGGTGCACTCCAGACCGTCCATCACCGGCATCATGAGGTCGCACACCACTATGTCAGGCACATGCTTGGCTGCTTTGCGGAGCCCTTCGGCACCGTCGGCTGCCTGAATTACCGTATAGTGCTGCGAGAGGGTCTGTTCGAGCAGGCGCCTCATGTCGGCGTTGTCGTCGATTACCAGCATGAGCGGTTTGTTGGGGTCTATGGCTGTGGCGTGTGGTTCGGTGGTGTCGTCGAATTCCTGCAGGTCGAGGGCGCCTGAGGGCGCTTCCGCAGGCGTGACCTGGTCGGTGTGGCGTACCGGGAGGGTTACCGTGAAGATTGAGCCTTTGCCTGGTGTGCTTCCCACCGTCACTGTGCCGCCGTGCATCTCCACGAACGCTTTCACAAGCCACAGGCCTATGCCCGAGCCGTTTGGACTTATGGTGTCCACACGGTGGAATCGGTCGAAGATTCTATTAAGCTCGGCTGCTGCTATGCCTATACCGCTGTCGGTCACTGTGATGACGAGATTGTCATCCGATTGCGCTATGTCGAGTTTCACGCTGCCACCGGCAGGAGTGAATTTCAGCGCGTTGCCTAACAGGTTGAATATCACACGCTCCAGCTTATCGGTATCGGCGGCCATGGTCTGCACCGTCACGCTGCCGTCGATGCTCATGCTAAGGTTTATGTGGCGCCGTTGGGCCAGTGGTGTGAACGCATCCACCCACTGGTGTATCAGCGAGGGCAGCGGCGTTTCGGTCAGATGTAGCGTGAGTGTGCCGCTGTCATATTTTCTGAAGTCGAGTATCTGGTTGGTGAGGCGCAGGAGTATGCGCACATTTCGTCGCGCCACCTCGGCGAGGGTGTGCTGCTCGGCTGTCAGGTTCTTTGCTTCGGCGAGCTGGTCTACAGGCTCGGATATGAGGGTGAGGGGAGTGCGCAGATCGTGGCTCACATTGGTGAAAAACGACAGTTTCGACTGCGTGGCCTCGGTGAGCTGACGGTTGAGTTCGGTCTGTCGGTCGCGTTGCTCGGCGAGCTGTGAATTTTTGTCCATTAGCTCCTGCTGATAGCGGCGATGCAGGCGGAAAGCTCTGACAAGCAGGAACACCACTCCACACATAAGCAGCAGTATGGCGAGCACGGCATAGAAGAGTATGGTCTGCGCCGAATGGCGGTCCCAGTAGGTGTCGACCTGTTCTTTCAGACTGATGATTTTGGCTGTCTCGTCGGCCAGCGCCTCGCTCTGGAGCAGGAGTATGTCGGCGTTGGAGGCATCAACCGGCGGTGACATAGGGAGCTTTAGCTCGCGCTCGTAGGGACGCCCGTTGAGTATGTCGAGTGCGAGGCGTATGAGCCGGTGTCCCTCTGTGGGGTACAGGAATGTGGCTGTAATTACACTGTCGGCCACGGCCTTGATGCCGATATTGGGGGCGGCGTCGATGCCAATGATGCGGAGGGAGTCGCGGCCGAGCCTTCGGGCGGCATTTGATGCTCCTATGGCCATGCGGTCGTTGTGGGCGTAGATGAGGTTTGTTTCCGGATATAGGCGCAGTAGCGAGTCGGCGGCTTTCTCGGCCTTCGGCAGCAGCCAGTCGGCGGGGGTATATGCCTTGATGTTTATGCCGGCGGTGGAGGCGGCGATGCTGTCGAAACCGTGCCGGCGCATATCTGCCGGGGTAGAACCCGGCAGGCCTCCTATTTCTATCACGTTTATGTCACCGTGGGGTATAAGCTGACGGGCATAGCTGGCGGCCGACGCTCCGATGGCGGCGTTGTCAACCGTCATTCGGGCCGTGTATGATGTGCCGTTGATGTCTCGGTCGAACACTATCACCGGTATCCCTTTGGCGTATACTTCCTCTATTACAGGGGTAAGCGCGTCGGCCTGGTTGGGAGCGGCGATGATGATGTCGAACCCGTTTTCGGCGAAATAGCGTATGTCGGCAATTTGCCGCTCATTGTTGTCGTGGGCGGAGCGTATCTCCACCTCGGCCTCGGGGTGGGCAAACATTTCACGGGTGATTTCCTCGTTCATCTTCTGACGCCAATCGTCGGAACTGCATTGCGACACACCTATGCGCAGCGTGGGTTCGGGGCGCCCCGAGCAGGCCGTAATCAGGAGCACGGCGAGCGATATGAGGATAGTCGGCAGCAGTCGTTTCATGGATAAATGATTGGAGGGTGAGTCGTTTGATTCCGGTTGTTTTTACGAGTCAAAGTTAGGCAATAAAACGCATTATGCGGCATTTGAGCGGTATAAAAATGCGCCATGCAACGAAATTTATAGCTAAAGCGCCGAATGTGGTAGGGGCGCACGTGGAATTATTTTTAACTTTGCACTGCCTGAAAAATAACCAATGCCATGATACAATCCTGTAAATATGCTTT
Organism: uncultured Muribaculaceae bacterium; assembly: GCA_934555895.1. Classification (GTDB taxonomy): domain Bacteria; phylum Bacteroidota; class Bacteroidia; order Bacteroidales; family Muribaculaceae; genus UBA7173. Next base: position 43,419 of record CAKTFH010000011.1, read on the forward strand.
AGCGGCCACGCTCATGCTCGCATCGCTTTCGACGGGAGCAAAGCAGCGTGTGACCATGGAGACTCTTCTCGACGAGATGGTATCGGTCGAGGAGCAGTCGCGACGCCCGTCGCCGGCTTACACCGCCCGTCAGGAGAGCAGCTACGACCGTGGGTCGGTGTCGCCCGACCATCAGGGATGGTTCGCCAACAACGACGGTTTCGGCATCATCCGCACCGACACTGTCGACGGTCGTGTGGAGCGCGTGATGTTCGACCAGACCGGCCCCGGCGCTATAACCCGCATATGGATTACCACCCTCGATACCCGAGGCACCTGGCGCTTCTATTTCGATGGTGCCGAGACTCCCGGATGGGTGATTCCCGCCTACGACCTCATGAAGGCCGGGTTACCCAATGCCGAGGGCGCACTCATAATACCTCACACAAGCTATAAGCCTGAGGGCCGCGGAGGCAACACTTCGTTTCTCCCCATCCCTTATGCCCAAAGCTGCAAAATCACTTTCGAAGATGAGGCCGGGATAAATGCCACCCCGAAATATTACCATATCAACTACCGTAAATATCCGGCCGATGTGGAGGTGGAGACATTTTCCACGCAGGTGCTCGACCGTGCTGCCGGCAGGATAAAGGAGGTGAACGACAACCTTCTGCACCCGTCGGTGGCTCTACGCAAAGGCGAGCGCAAGCTTGAGACCTCTGCCGTAATGAAGCCGGGAGACTCGGTCACTCTCTCCCTTCCGAAGGGCAACAATGCCGTTTACGCTCTCTCGTTCGCGGTAACTCCTAACGATGCGTCGGCCTACGCCGATGTCATGCGCCGGCTGATACTTACCGCCGATTTTGATGGCAAGGAGACGGTGATGGTGCCTCTTAGCGACTTTTCCGGAGGCGGCATAGGTGCGCCCAAAGTGTCGAGCTGGTTCCTCGACTCAGACGGCAAGGGCAACGTGACGAGCCGGTGGCTGATGCCTTACCGACGCACCGGAGCGATAACACTGCACAATATCTCAGACGAGAGTGTCGATGTCGCTGTTGCCGCCACGGTTGCTCCGCTGAAATGGAACAAGCGCTCGCTTTACTTCCACGCCTCCTGGAAGCGGCAGGACAGCATTTATATCCACAACCACCCAGAAGAGCAGGACCGCTGCATCGACTGGAATTTCGCCCGTCTGAAGGGCTACGGCATCTATAAAGGCGATGTGCTCACGCTTTACAACCATGCTCCGCGCTGGTATGGTGAGGGTGACGAGAAAATTTGGGTCGACGGTGATACCTTCCCATCGCATTTCGGCACAGGCACCGAGGACTACTACAACAGTTCATGGGCGCCGGTATATCCGTTTCATACGCCTTTCGGAGGTGCTCCGAGGGCCGACGAGGGGAGCTCGCACGGATACAATACCTTTTTCCGCACCAGAAATCTCGACGGCATTCCGTTTGAGCGCGACTTCAGATTCGACATAGAGATGCTTGGATGGGACCCCGGTGTGGCCGACTATGCCACGACCATCTACTGGTACGGCGACGCCGATGCCAAAGCGCTCGGCACCTCCTCAGCTGCGGAGGCCGGCGTGCCCCAGCCGGTGAAGGCCGACTGATTGCAGTATGATTTTCAGATAAATATTCAAATATAACAGTAACGACAATATGCAGACAATATCCAATGTAGCGACCGACAGAAAGTCGTTCCTTTTGCAGATTATCCCGGTGATGCTCTGCTTCTTCTCCATGGGATTCGTCGACCTCGTGGGAACAGCTTCGAACTATGTGCAGAAAGACCTCGGACTCACCGATTCACAGGCGAACCTATTCCCGTCGCTTGTATTTTTCTGGTTTCTGATTTTTTCGGTGCCCACGGGCATGCTGATGAACAAAATCGGGCGTAAGCGCACGGTGTTGGTCAGCCTTGTTATCACTGCCTTGTCGCTCATCATTCCCGTATTCGGCGACAGCTATATGGTGATGCTCATTTCGTTCTCGCTGCTCGGCATAGGCAATGCAGTGATGCAGACATCTCTCAATCCCCTTGTCTCTAATCTTATAAGCGGCGACAAACTCGCGTCTACCCTTACTTTCGGACAGTTTGTGAAGGCTATCGCTTCGTTCCTCGCGCCGATTCTCGCCGCCTGGGGTGCCACTACATATTTGCCGACATTCGGCCTGGGATGGCGTTCGCTGTTCGTGATTTACGAGGCGGTGTGCCTTCTGTCGGTGGCAGCACTGGCGGCTACCTCTATCGATGAAGAGCGTCCCGACAAGGCTTCCGGCGTCTTAGAGTGCCTCAAATTGCTCGGTAAGCCGTTCATTCTCTTCTGCTTCATAGGTATCATGTGCCACGTGGGTATCGATGTGGGCACCAACACCATCGCACCGAAAATCATCATGGAGCGCCTTGGTTGGGGCATCGAGCAGGCCGGCTTCGCCACAAGCGTTTATTTCATTTTCCGCACCGCCGGCTGTTTTTCGGGCGCGTTTATCCTGCGCTACGTGCAGCCCCGGTTGTTCTTTGCCATCAGTGTGCTGATGATGCTCGCCTCCATGGTGATACTTTTCACCGCCTCTTCCATAGCCCTTATTTATACAGGCATAGCCCTGGTGGGCTTCGGCAACTCCAATGTGTTCTCGGTAGTCTTCTCGCAGGCCATCACATCGATGCCCTCAGAGAAAAACGAGATTTCGGGCCTCATGATCATGGGTCTCTTCGGAGGCACCATCTTCCCGCTCGCCATGGGTTTTGCCGCCGATGCCGTGGGTCAGGCAGGTGCGGTGGCAGTTATGACAGCCGGAGTGGCATATCTGCTTTTCTACACATTCAAGATTCGTAAGATTTAAATATAAAGAAATTACTGATATGGAATCGTTCAACGGAGTAGTAGTGGGAATGGGTGAGGCCCTGTGGGATGTGCTTCCCGAGGGCAAGAAGATAGGCGGGGCTCCGGCCAATTTCGCCTATCATGTGGAGCAGATGGGTCTGCCGAGCTGTGTGGTGAGCGCTGTTGGCGCCGACCCCCTCGGCGATGAGATTATCGGGAATTTCGATGGCAAGGGACTCAGCCATGTCATTGAGGTTGTGCCTTTCCCCACCGGCACCGTGCAGGTGACACTCGATGCCTCCGGCGTACCACAGTATGAAATCAAGGAGAATGTTGCTTGGGACAATATCCCTTACACCGATACCATCGACAAACTGGCCCGTCGCACCCGTGCCGTGTGCTTTGGCTCGCTGGCACAGCGCAACGAGGTGTCGCGAAACACAATCAAACGCTTTCTCGATGCGATGCCGACCGATGTGGACACCCTGCGGGTGTTCGACATCAATCTGCGACAGCATTTTTACACCAAAGAGGTGCTCGCCGATTCAATGAGCCGTTGCAACATATTGAAGATTAACGATGAGGAGCTGGTGGAGGTGAGCCGCCTTTTCGCTCTCCCGGGTATAGACCTCCGCGACAAGTGCAAGGCTATACTGGAAGCCTATGACCTCAGGATGCTGATTCTCACCTGCGGCGTGAACGGCAGCTATGTGTTCACGCCATTCGGTGAGTCGTTCCAGCCCACTCCAAGGGTTGAGGTGGCCGACACCGTGGGGGCCGGCGACTCGTTCACGGCTGCCTTCATCTCATCCATCCTGTCAGGAAAGGGTGTTGAGGATGCCCACCGCCGGGCAGTGGAGGTGTCGGCATATGTCTGCACATGCCACGGCGCCATGCCCAAGCTCCCCGACACACTTACTTTGCGCTCATAAACATCGCGGTGCGGGTGTGAGCACCCGATGAGTTTAATGGTTTAATGATTGGGTATAACGATTCGCCCGGGCTTTGCGCTGATGCGCGAGAGCCCGGGCGAAGATTTTATCTGTTTCACGGAGTTGCTTCCGGATAAAAACTTGCATTAAAAAGCCTTACCACGTTTGGTGGATAGGCTGCTTAGTACATTACTTGTCGCCTACGAGAGAGAAAAGGTAGTCTTTCTCATCCTCAGGATTGGTCATGATTTCAACCTTGCCTTCGCGGGCGAGCCAACCGATTGCAGCGAAAAGCTCTTTGTCTTTGAGCTTGCTGATTTTCTTAAGTTGCTTGGTGCCAAGAACATCTGCTTCATTGAGGGCGTTCCATACCTGGCCGGCCCATGCGCCGATAGTCTCTGAATTCATAATGAAAAATATTTAAGATGGTTTGAATAAATTGAACAAATTTGATTAGCGGCATGCTTATTTAACGCAAAGATAGCTAAATTTTCTCATCTATAAGCGTTTTCGTAGTATTTTAACATTTCGAGTGCGGCAAATGTTCTGACAAAATGTGTGAAATATCCCGAAATTTCGTGTCAGGCTCCTATTATAATTATTCATCAGCCTGCATATTTTCCCATTATCCTCACCCTCCCGTCAACATTCCAGGCAACGCGAGTCTGTGATAATTCGATGACGCGGAAAAGAGTATTGTCACTGTCTCGATTCATGGACTGCTGCAGTTCATTGGTTTACTATCTTTATAATAGATATACCTTAAAGGGTGTAATCTGCATTGTCACAAGATATTTTATACCCTTAATGGTGTAATTTGAATAAAATTTGCTAACTTTGCACCCAAAAGGGTATATCGCATGACTCAGTTAGCTAAATACGTTAAGGAGATGCGTAAGCAGTTCGGGCTTACGCAGGTTGACCTGTCCCAGAAATCCGGGGTAGGTCTGCGCTTTGTGCGCGAACTTGAACAAGGGAAAACTACCCTTCGTCTCGACAAAGTGAATCAAGTTCTTGCAATGTTCGGAGCCGAAATGGCCCCAACAAAAATCACTGAGGTATGAAACAGGCAAAGATATTTCTGAATAATGCGCTCGCCGGGATTCTGACTGAAGATGATATGGGTTATGAATTTTGTTATGATTCCGATTATCTGAAATCGGATGCTGCCGTTGCGGTGAGCCTGACATTGCCGCTGACAGATAAGCCATACCGCGACAACGTGCTTTTTCCGTTTTTTGACGGACTCATCCCCGAAGGTTGGCTCCTCGACATAGCGGAACAGAGCTGGAAAATTTCAGCCCGCGACAGATTCTCATTGTTACTCGCCTGCTGCAAGGACTGCATCGGCAACATAAGCGTCATACCTAAGGAAAGAAAGGAGGACGGCAATGAATAAGTGTCTTTACTGCTATAAACCGTTGGCAGATGGTGAGGTTGATTACCACAAGGCTTGTGCCCGCAAAATATTTGAATCGACGACGGTGCCGGCGTTGCCTTATACCCGTGCCAACATCAAGGAGCTGGCAAGGGAGATAGTGACGGCAAGCACGACTGTAACCGGTGTGCAGGCAAAGCTGTCGCTCGACATCGCACGCGGTCATGCCGGAGAGCTTCAGCGGTTCACTATCGTAGGACTGTGGGGCCGATTTATACTTAAACCGCAGACCGATCGATTCGCCAATCTGCCGGAAAACGAAGACCTGACAATGCACATGGCGGAAGCTGTCGGAATAAAGACCGTGCCACATTCGCTGATACGGTTTGCCGACGGCGAACTATGCTACATCACCCGTCGCGTTGACCGCACAAAAAAAGGCGCGAAGATTGCTATGGAGGATATGTGCCAGCTCTCTGAACGGCTTACCGAGGACAAATACAAAGGTTCATACGAGCGTATCGCCAAATTGATTCGCCTGTATTCATCCGCCCCTTTGCTTGATGTCGTCAACTTCTGGGAAGTTGTACTGTTCTCATGGCTGACCGGCAACGCCGACATGCACCTGAAGAATTTCTCCCTCTTCCGACCTGCCGACAATTATATGCTGACCCCGGCATATGACCTGCTGTCAACAGCCCTCGCCATGCCTGAGGATGAAGAAGAACTTGCATTGACGCTCAATGGTAAGAAAAAGCGGATAAAGCGGGAAGATTTCGAGAAAACGATGCGCGACAGCGGTATGGATGAAAAAGCCATTGCAAACCTTTTCGCCCGATTCGCCAAAGCCATTCCCAAATGGCATGAGCTGATAAATGCCTCTTTCCTCTCAGTGGATTTACAGGTCGCCTACCATGACAAGATCGGTGCCATGGCAAAGAGAATTATAATCTAATATTTTTAGGTCGTCGATGATTTTCAATATATTGGAAAAATCATTGAGCTCGGGAAGTGGAGCTTTAACCTATTTTAACTGGCGGAAATTTGGTGAGAATTGGGAAAGTTGCTACCTTTGCACCCGAAAACAAGACATCGCGGGATGGAGCAGTGGTAGCTCGTTGGGCTCATAACCCAAAGGTCGGAGGTTCGAGTCCTCCTCCCGCCACTCAGATGAAAGCCAGGAGATTTCTCCCGGCTTTTTTTGCATCGGTTAACTATCATCGGTTTGTCGTTTGCAAAAGAAACGCTAACTTTGTGGTTTGAAACCACTGTGCGGGCTGTCATGCAGATGATTCGCCCGTCAGTCTCTCTCCCATCCTGTTTTCCGCTTCCCGTCTGAGATGCTTCATATGCCTATCATGCAGGGTGTCTGTGGGATATCGGTGGGTTTCATATATAGTTTTATTTTCTTTGTAACCGCATAATTGTGAGAAACAAGCACTTTACTTTGGCAATAGCCGGATGCGCCATAGCCTTCGCAGCTCTGGCTGTCAACAACAATATAGTGGAGGAAGTGGCGTGGATGGTGGGAGACCAGCCCATCTACAAAAGCGATGTGGAGCAGGCCTACCAGCAGATGCTCTACGAGAAGACTCCCGTCAACGGCGACCCTTACTGTGTGATACCGGAGAATCTTGCCATAGAGAAACTTTTCCTTCATCAGGCCGACATCGACACGGTGGAAGTGCAGGAATCGATGGTGAGTCAGGCTGTGGAGCAGCGCATCAACTATCTGATAAACAACCTCGGCACTCAGGAAAAAGTGGAGGAATACTTCCGCAAGCCTATGGCAGAGTTCCGAGAAGAGATGATGGAGAGTATGCGCAACCAGTACCGAGTGCAGGAAGTGCAGCGCAGTATCGCCAAAGACCTCAAGGTGACCCCTTCTGATGTGCGCAAATATTTCGCCGGGCTGCCCGAGGATTCGGTGCCTTATGTGCCGATGCAGGTAGAGGTGAAGATCATCACCATCAACCCCAAGATACCGCAGCAGGAAATCGACGATGTGAAAGCCCGTCTGCGCGATTACGCCGACAGGGTGAACCGTGGCGAGTCATCGTTCTCCACGCTCGCCATCATGTACAGCGAGGACGGTTCGAGCGTGCGTGGCGGTGAAATAGGTTTCATGGGCCGCGGCCATCTCGAGCCCGAATATGCCGCCGTTGCCTTCAACCTCAACGACCCGAAAAAGGTGTCGAAAATCGTCGAGACACAATACGGATACCACATCATACAGCTTATCGAGAAGCGCGGCGACCGCATCAACACCCGCCACATACTGCTTCGTCCGAAAGTTTCCGATGCCGAGCTTACTAAATCGGTGAACATGCTCGACTCGCTCCGCACCACCATCAATGAAGGCAAGGTGACCTTCGAAGAGGCCACGGTGCTGTCGCAGGACAAAGACACTCGCAACAGTTTCGGCCAGATGGTAAATTCCGAGAACAATACAACCCGCTTTGAGATGTCGCAGCTTCCGCAGGAGGTGGCCCGTAAAATCGACGGCATGCAGGTGGGCGATGTCAGCGAGGCCTTCATAATGAAGGACCCCAAGCGCAACGCCGACATAGTGGCCATTGTGAAGCTCACCGCCCGCATCCCGGCTCATCGCGCAAATCTTTCCGACGATTATCAGACCATCAAGGGCATGTATGAGAATGCCGCTAAACAGAAGATGGTGCGCGACTGGATCGACAAGAAAATTCAAAGCACTTACGTGAAAATCGAGGACAACTGGGCCGACTGTGAATTTCAGCACCCGGGATGGTTGAAAATCAAGAAGTGACACTTATGCGCAGAAGCACATCGGGCTGCGGCTCCCGCCGTGCGGGAGGCATGTGGGGAGCATTTGTGCTGGCTTTGGCCATAGTGGCCGTGTCGGTGATAGCGGCAGCCCAGGCTCCGGCCGGCTCTAAAGGCACCCGGTTGCCGCGCCGTTCGCTCAGGCAGCCCGATACCATGAGTATCAGGCCACATATCCCCGAGGCCGACCGATATATGCGCGACAGAGTGTTTCTCGAGCGCGCTCGCGAGCTCAGAGCCGAGAAGGGGAGCGACTATCAGATTGTGGTGGGCGATGTTGAGTTCCGCAAGGCCGACATGTACATGTACTGCGACAGCGCGCATTTTTACGACAATCCCGGCTCGATACAGGCTTGGGGCAATGTGCGCATGGAGCAGGGCGACACCCTTTTCGTCTATGCCGACGAGCTCCAGTATTCCGATTCCACACAGCTTGCCGTGCTTTATTCGCTCGACGGCAAGAAAGTGCGCCTCATCAACCGCGATGTGACTCTCACCACCGACATCTTCAACTACGACATGGCCATTGAGCTGGGGTATTATGAGGTGGGCGGCACTCTCACCGACCGCGACAACCGCCTGACATCGTATTACGGCGAATACAGCCCCTCGACCAAGGATGCCCTTTTCCGCGACAATGTGCATCTGACGAGCCTCTCCGAGAGCGATACTCTCGAGATTTTTTCGGAAGAGATGCTCTACAACACCGGCACACACATAGCCATACTCGACACCACCTCGACGGTGATTTCAGGCGACGGCACAATATATACCACGCAGGGTGTCTACAACACCGAGACTTCGCAGGCCGACCTATACAGCCGTTCGCTTGTGGTGGCCTCAAATGGCAATACCCTTACCGGCGACACGCTCTACTACGACCGCAACATCGGTTTCGGCGAGGCTTTCGGCAACATCGAGCTGACCGATACCACCAACAAGGTGATTCTCAACGGCGACTACGGATATTTCTTTGAGGTGAGCGACAGCGCCATGGTCACCGGCCACGCTCTTGCAAGGGAATTTTCGACTGCCGGAGACACACTTTATCTCCACGCCGACACCATCCGCACGCTTCTGGTCATCACTCCAGAAAAGGCGCTTAACGACTCGGTGACCATTCCTGCCGACACCACCCACCACATGATAGCGGCGCCGCACGTGCGCTTTTTCCGTACCGACCTCCAGGGTCTGTGCGACTCCATGACTTTCGTGCAGCGCGACTCCATGATGTATCTCGACTATCACCCCGTGGTGTGGAACGAGAACAAACAGATTTTCGGCAACAAAATACAAGTGCATCTCAACGACAGCACCGCCGACTGGGCAAAACTTCCCGATTTCGCCTTCAACGCCGAGTGGATCGACGAGGAGTTCTACAGCCAGCTGTCGGGCAAGGAGATGCTTGCCCTGTTCAAGGACGGCCAGCTGAGTCATCTCGATGTTAGCGGCAATGTGATGGCGATATTCCTGCCGCAGGAAAACGACAGCACCTACAACAAGATAGCCAACGTGGAGTGCTCTTTCCTTTCGGCCGATTTCAAAAATCAGACCGTGGAGCGCATGCTTTTCTGGCCCGAGTCGTCGGGTACGGTCACACCGCTATATCTGGCCAAGAAAAATCTGTTTTACCTCCCGAGCTTCCGGTGGTTCGAGCCGATACGGCCCAAATCGCCTGAAGATGTGTTCAATGTGTCGTATGAGATGCTTGAACTGATGAAGGAGCCGCCGTTCGGCTCTCGCACATCGCGCACCGAATCTGCTCCACGACCTGCGCCTGCCCCGGCTCCGGAACCGACCCGCGCATCAGCTGAGACATCATCCGACACCCCGGAAACTCAAGATACTCCCGTGCAACCCGAGAATGCTGTAAAGCCGGAATCTTCCGTGAGTCCGGAGCGGTAAGATTGATCAATGCCGATAATTCATCACTAATTATAAATGCCATGAACGAACAGACCGCCGACCTCCTTCAGTTTCTTGATGAGTCGCCTTGCAATTTCCTTGCAGTAAAGAATATACGCACACGCCTCGAGGCTCTCGGCTTCAGAGAGCTGAATATGGCCGATGCCTGGGTCGTGGAGCCCGGAGGACGCTATTTCGTGGTGAAGAACCATTCGGCCATCTTTGCGTTTGTGGTGGGTCATGGTAAACCCTCAGACGGTTTCCGCATCATTTGCGCCCACAGTGACTCGCCGGGTTTCAGGGTGAAGCCTTCGTGCGAGATGGTATGCTCGGGCAATGTGTTGAAACTCAACACAGAGGTGTATGGCGGTCCGATTCTCTATACATGGTTCGACCGTCCGCTGTCGCTTTCAGGCCGTGTGATGCTTCGCGGCAAATCGCCGCTGGCACCTGTCACACGCCTTGTGAACTTCAAGCGCCCGCTGCTCACTATACCCCATCTGGCAATACATTTCAACCGTGCCGTAAACGAGGGCAATCCGCTCTCGAAGCAGCGCGACATGCTGCCTGTGATGGCCGTGCTCAACGACAAGGCAGAGGCGCAGAACTATATCCTCAATCTTCTCGCACGCGAGCTTGGCGTGGATACCTCGGAAATCCTCGACTATGACCTCTCGCTTTACGACACCACTCCGGCATGTCTTTTCGGCGCTGATGACGAATTTATCTCCTCGGGCCGCATCGACGACCTCGAGATGACCCATGCCGCCCTCACGGCTCTCACGGCAGCATCGGGCAGCGTGCAGAAGATGACACGCGTGATGGCTATATTCGACAACGAGGAGACTGGTTCGGGCACCAAGCAGGGAGCGGCGTCGCCTATACTCCGCAATATACTTGAGCGCGTCAATCTGGCGTTAGGTGGCGATGTGGAGACCATGTGTCGCGCCGTAGCCAATTCATTCATGATTTCGGCTGATAACGGACATGCCATCCATCCCAACTATGAGAGCAAGCAGGACCCGACAAATCACCCCGTGCCGGGAGGCGGCCCTGTGATAAAAATCAATGCCAACTGCAAGTATATGACCGATGCCGAGAGTGCCGCAGTATTCCGCGTGATATGCGAGGAGGCAGGTGTGCCGGTGCAGATGTTCGTGAATCACAGCGATGTGGCAGGCGGCTCGACTCTCGGCAACATCCTCACTTCGCAGCTTCCGCTCCGCGGTGTGGATATGGGTGCTCCGCAGTGGGCCATGCACTCGTGCAGGGAGACCGCCGCTGTGGCCGACCACCTTTACACCATAGCCGCCTTCACTCGCTTCTATACTTGCTGAGGCGCCACGGTGCGGGCGCCGAACAGCCGGCCTATGATTATCGAGATGGCTCCGTCGCCTGTCACGTTGCAGGCCGTGCCGAACGAGTCCATGGCAATGTAGAGGGCTATCATCAGGGCGCAGTCGGCCTCGGAGAAACCGAGTATCGACGAGAACAGACCGAGCGCCGCCATCACCGCGCCTCCGGGCACTCCGGGGGCCGCAATTATCGTGATGCCTAGCATGCATATGAAGCCGGCGAACATCCCTAAGTCATAGTTCATGCCGTGGGTCATCATCAGGGCCAGCGCACATGCTGTGAGTTTCAGCGCGCTGCCGCTCATATGGATGGTGGCGCACAGAGGCACCGTGAACCCCGCCACATCCTTGTTCACGCCCATCATTATGGTCTGCTTAAGTGTCACCGGAATGGTGGCCGCCGACGACTGTGTGCCGAGTGCCGTGAAATAGGCGGGCATCATGCTCCACAGCAGGCGGAAAGGATTGCGGCTGCCTGTCGAGAAGCATGCCGCTATGCAGTACTGGAGCACCAGCACGAGGATGTGCAGTCCGAAAATCACCGCTATGATGCTCACGAAGGTGCCGAGCACGGTGCCCACCTCGCCTGTGACTGTCATGTTGAGAAAAATGCCGAATATGTAGAGCGGCAGTAGCGGGATTATCACCTTGTTGATTACCATCATCACTATGCGGCGCACATCGTCGAGGAGTGTCTTGAGCGTTGAGGCACTTCCGAAGGCGCATCCGAGACCGAGCAGAAATGCCGTGACGAGCGCTGTCATCACTCCGAACAGCGGAGGCATCTCGATGGTGAAATAGGCGTCGACCTGTGGCGCCGTAGTCGCCTCGGCGATATATTCCACCGGCTTTATCATCGATGGGAAAAGCAGCTCGCCGGTGAAGTAGGAGAGGAATCCCGCGCCGAGAGTGAACAGATAGGCCAGGGCTGCCGTGGCAAGCAGCATTTTGCCGGCGCGCACGCCTATGTCGGCTATGGCCGGCGCCACGAATCCTAAGATTATCAGCGGGATGCAGAATCCGAGAAACTGGCTGAAAATGGCATTGAATGTGGCGAACACTCTCGCGGCCCATACGGGAAGGAAAAATCCTGCGCCGATGCCTATGACTATGGCGATGAGGATTTTAGGCAGCAGACCTATACGCCGCCACCAGGGCTTTGAGTTTTCGGTAGTTGTACCTTTGTCGTCGTTCATGAATGATGATATTAGAGTTTTAGAGCTTGTTTAATAATAAATGTTATTGGTAGGTCGGTAAAATGTCAGTTGTCTGCGGGTTCCTGAAGGGTGGCGGTTTCGTCATCGGGCGAGAGGCGTCTTATGGCTGCGCCCTTTGAGGCGCGGGCGCCGAGGTCGAGTATTTTCTTTGCTGTAATGCAGAGGTTGCCGGGCCCTTCGGCAAGTCGTCTGCGTGCCTGCGTGTAAGCAGCCGAGGCGGCCTGCACATGTTTGTCGATGTTGTCGAGGTCGGTGGTAAAGTTTGCGAACTTGTCGAGCATCGTGCCGCTCAGTCGCGCTATCTCCTGCACATTGCGGTTTATGGCATCCTGCTTCCAGAGCTGTTCGAGCATGCGGAGTAGTGCTATGAGGTGCGTTGGCGACGAAATTAGCACACGTTTGCGGTAGGCTTCCTCCCATATGCCCGGCTCGAGTTTCATCATGGCGAAATAGGCACCCTCGTTGGGGATAAACATCACCACGAAATCGAGACGCTTCTCACCCACGATGTCCTGATAGCCTTTCTCTGCGAGTTCAGCCACATGACGGCGTGCCGACATTACATGGCGCCTGGCGGCCTCGTTGGCGGCTTCGCTGCCCGGCTCGGCCTGCACATAGTCCATATATGCTGTGAGCGACACCTTCGAGTCGACCACCACGCAGCGCTCATCGGGGTAGTATACCACCACATCGGGGCGTAGTTGGCGTCCGTCGGCGCCGGTGAGGCGTGAGCCGTCGGTGTTCATAGTGGCCTGTGTGGAGAAATGGACGCCTTTTTTAAGTCCGCTTGTCTCGAGCAGGCGCTCGAGTATCATCTCGCCCCAGTCGCCCTGCACCTTCGAGTCGCCTTTCAGGGCTCGGGTGAGGTTCTGCGCCTCTTTGCCGAGCGAGGCGTTGAGCTCCATGAGCCGTTTCAGTTCGCTCTGCAGCGAGAACCGTTCGCGGGCTTCGCTTTCGTATGCCTTGCCTACGGCATTGCGCATACCTTCGATGTCGGCTTTCAGCGGAGCGAGAATCTCGCTCAGACGCTGCTCCGTGGAGTCGCGGAACCTGGAGGTGTGCGATGCGAAGATGTCGTTGGCGAGATTGCGGAAATGCTCCTCCTCGGCCTCACGGCCTGCTGTGCGTTCGTGTTCAAGCTGTCGGCGTGTCTCTTCGGTCTCGCGCTCACGTTCGCGCAGTATGGCGTGAGAAGTCTCCAGCTTGCCTCTGTAGACCAGCGCAAGGGCCAGGAAACCGGCTGCGGCGAGGCCCAGGATAATGCATAGATATATCATGTGCGGGGATTGGGTTGTAGCTTATGATTGGTGAACCTAGACATACGTTTCATGCGCTTTCATGCATTTATGTGCATGAAAGGACACGGTTTTATGCAATCGGGTTGCATATGTAGGGGGGTGTGCCAAAGTTGCGTTGCAAAGATAGGTATTGTTTCATAAATAATGAGTAAATTTGCTTTAACAAATAATAATTGTCAATAAAATACCATCTTAATACCGGTTAATTATATGAAATACAGCACACTGTTCCGCGTTTTGCCAATATGCGCGGTGCTGACGCTCGCCCTCACCGGGTGCCGTAGAGACCAGAACGAACTTGCTCACAATCATCATTCGGAAACTGAAGAGGCTTCGGCCCATGATACCCACGAGCATGACCACGAGGGCTCTCTCGAAGAGTCGGAAGCGAATGGGCATACCGACGAGATAAAGCTTGACGAGCACCGCGCCGAAAAATTCGGAGTGAAGACGGCCGAGGTGCAGGCCGCCGATTTCGCTGAGGTGGTGCGTGTGAGCGGCGAATTGTCGGCGGCTCCTTCAGCACGCGGCACCGTCACCGCCCGTTCGGCGGGTATCGTCCATCTCACCCCTGCTGCCACTCCGGGCACCGCGGTGAACCGGGGTCAGGTGCTTGCCACTGTCTCGGGTAAGGGAATGGCGGGCGGCGACACCAATGAAGCCGCACGGGTGGCGCTTCAGGCTGCCAAACGTGAACTCGACCGCATCACGCCGTTGCATCGCGACGGTATAGTGAGCACACGCGATTACAACGCTGCCCTGCAGGCGTATGAATCGGCCAAAGCCGCCGCCGGTTCGGCAACATCGGCCGGAAGTTCGGCCACCGCTCCCTCGGCAGGAGTCGTGAGCGCGTTATATGTGTCGGAGGGTCAGTTTGTCGATGCCGGCGCGCCTATTGCCGACATCTCGGCTAACGATGACCTGATGCTGCGTGCCAATCTTCCGGAAAATCAGATCGCTTTTCTGCCGTCGGTCACCGGCGCCAAATTCCGCACAGCATATTCCCCTGCAGTGGTTGACATAGCCGATTTCAATGGGCACAGACTTGCTCAGACGGCCGTTGCATCGCAGGGATACATTCCTGTGTTTTTCTCTCTGAAAAATGTCGGGGGCAGACTGTCTGCAGGTTCTTTCTGCGAGGTTTATCTCCAGGGCAATCCTCGCCAGGATGTGATTTCGCTGCCTATAAGCGCTTTGAGCGAGCAACAGGGCGAACACTTCGTATATGTGCAGGTGCATCCCGACGCTTACGACAAACGCCCCGTGACTCTCGGTGCCCAGGCAGGTGACCGGGTTGAGATTCTTAGCGGAATCGCTCCGGGTGAGAAGGTGGTGACTGAAGGGGTGACATTCGTGCGCCTCGCCGAAACCTCAGGCGCGGTGCCTGCAGGACATTCACACAATCATTGAGCCACTCCGGCCATAATTTCATAGAAAGCCATGCTTAACCGAATAATACACTTCTCGCTCTACAACCGCATTGTGGTGCTTATACTCACCGGACTTATCCTGGTGGGCGGAACCATAGCCATGATGAGGTCAGAGATTGATATCTTCCCTGACCTCAATGCGCCCACAGTAGTGGTGATGACCGAAGCCCCCGGCCTCGCGCCGGAAGAGGTGGAGAAACTTGTCACATTTCCTATCGAGACTGCCGTGAACGGCGCCACTTCGGTGCGCCGTGTGCGCTCCTCGTCGGCCACCGGATTTTCGGTGGTATGGGTTGAGTTCGACTGGAACACCGACATATACCAGGCGCGCCAGATTGTCGGGGAAAAAATCAGCGGTGTGGCCGAGTCCCTTCCGCCGGGTGTGAGCGCGCCTGTCATGGGACCGCAGTCGTCGATTCTCGGCGAGATAATGATTGTGGGCCTCACCGTGGACCATGCCGCTGCCGATTCGCTCGGCATGCCGCCCACATCGCTCAGTCGTCTGCGGTCGATTGCCGACCGCGAGGTGCGTCCCCGCCTGCTGAGCATCGGTGGTGTATCGCAGGTGTCGGTAATAGGCGGCGATGTAGCTGAATATCAGATACTGCTCGACCAGGGCAAGATGCGCTTCCACGGCATCACTCTCACCGAGGTGCTCGAGGCTGCCTCGGGTGTCAACGAGAATGCAGCCGGCGGCACTCTCTACGAATACGGCAACGAATATATCATCAAGGGCAATGTGAATACAGCCGACACCGCCGACATATCGCGCACAGTGGTGCGGGCTCTCCCCGGTGAACCGGCCATCACGCTCGCCGACATATCGCGCACCGTAATCGGTGTGAAGGAGCCGAAGCTCGGTGTGGCTTCGGTGAGGACGGAGCCTTCGGTGCTTCTGACCGTCACGAAACAGCCTTCGGTAGGCACTATCGGCCTTACCGAGCGCATCGACGAGGAACTGGCCGACATCAAGGCCACTCTGCCCGCCGATGTGCGCGTCAGCGCCGACATATTCCGCCAAAGCGACTTCATAGCCAACTCGGTGAACAACCTTCAGATGTCGTTGCTCGAGGGTGCCCTCATGGTGATTTTAGTGCTGTTCTTCTTCCTGATGAATCTGCGCACCACGCTCGTGTCGCTTGTGGCACTCCCAATGTCGATTCTCATCACGGTGCTGATATTGCGTCTGATGGGCGTCACCATCAACACCATGACCCTCGGTGGCATTGCAATAGCCATCGGCTCGCTTGTCGACGATGCCATAGTGGATGTGGAGAATGTGTATCGCCGCATACGTGAGAACAGCAAGCTGCCGCGCGAGACTCGTCTGCCGGTAGTCGAGGTGGTATATCATGCCTCGAAAGAGGTGCGTATGCCTATCTTCAATTCGTCGCTCATAATCGTGGCAAGTTTCCTGCCGCTTTTCTTCCTGCACGGCATGGAGGGGCGCATGCTCATCCCGCTGGGAGTGGCCTTCATCGTGGCTTTGGCTGCGTCTACAATAGTGGCCCTCACGCTCACTCCGGTGCTGTGCTCATATCTGCTCGGGTCGAATATGCAGACCGAGAGGCTTGCCCGTGAGCCTTGGGCCACACGGCACCTGAAAGCTGCCTATGCACGTGCCCTGCAATGGTGCATGCGCCGGTATAAGTTAGTAATAGGCGGTGTGGCAGTGCTTTTCGTTGTGTCGTTCGCGCTTTTCTTCACTCTGGGACGCAGCTTCCTGCCGCCTTTCAACGAAGGCTCCATGACCATCAATGTGGCCACGCTGCCTGGTATCTCGCTTGAGGAGAGCGACCGCATAGGCCGTCTGGCTGAGCAGATTATTCTCGAGACACCCGAAGTCGTCACTGTGGCACGTAAAACCGGCCGTGCCGAGCTCGATGAGCATTCGCAGGGTGTCAATTCCTCTGAAATCGAGGCCCCGTACCGTTTGAATGACCGCTCGCGCAACGAGATGGTGCGCGATTTGCGGGAACGCCTTTCGGAGATTCCGGGCGTCAGTCTTGAAATCGGTCAGCCCATCTCGCACCGCATGGACGCGATGCTCTCGGGTACAGAGGCTCAGATTGCCGTGAAACTTTTCGGCCCCGACCTCAACCGCCTCTATGCCACCGGACAGCAGATTCGTGCCGCCGCCATGGAGGTGCCGGGCATCACCGATGTGAACATCGAGCAGCAGATGGAGCGCCCGCAGCTCCACATTCGCCCGCGCCGCGACATGCTTGCCCGCTACGGCATACCCATGAGCCGTTTCACAGAGTTTGTAGATGTGGCCCTTGCAGGTAAGGCTGTGTCGCAGGTCTATGACGCCGGTCTGCCCTATGACATTACGGTGAAGTTCGACGCCTCGGCACGTGATACACAGGAAAAAATCGCCGACCTGATGATTGACTCCAACGTGGGCAAGATACCTCTGAGCTATGTTGCCGATGTGGTGTCATCGGCCGGACCGAACACCATCAACCGCGAGAATGTGAACCGACGGCTTGTGATTTCGGCTAATGTCGACGGACGCGACCTGCGCGGTGCTGTAAACGACCTGCGTAAACGTGTGGCTGAGGATGTGGAACTCCCTGAGGGCTATTTTATTACCTACGGCGGCCAGTTCGAGAGCGAGGCCGAGGCTTCGCGCACACTCGCGCTGACTTCGTTGCTGGCGCTTCTTGTGATTTTCATACTGGTGTACGCCGAGTTCCGAAGCATTCCCGAGTCGCTTGTGATACTCATCAATATGCCGCTGGCCATGATAGGCGGGGTGCTTATACTTGTGTGCACCGGAGGCGAACTCAACATTCCCGCCATCATTGGTTTTATATCACTGTTAGGCATAGCCACCCGCAACGGCATGCTGCTCATATCCCATTACAATCAACTCGAACTCGTCGGTACTCCTCTGAACGAACGTATCGCACAGGGGTCGTCGGACCGCCTCACGCCTATCATCATGACCGCCCTAACCTCGGCGCTGGCGCTACTGCCGCTTGCACTGCGCAGCTCCGTGCCCGGCAACGAAATCCAGAGCCCTATGGCGGTGGTGATTCTCGGCGGCCTCATCTCCAGCACGGTGCTCAATGTGTTTGTAGTGCCAATCCTTTATCGATATATCGCCCTGCACTATCCAAAACAGCTTTATAAATCTGCGCCGGCGTTCGATGAAGAGAATCAACCGTTAATAACTTCCGAAAATGAAAAATAAATATGCGCTGATATTTGCGGCTGTTATCTGTGCCGTATCTGCCGGCGCACAGCAGCCGGCATTCCCCGGCGAAGGTGCGTTTGCGCCGATTGCCGATGCAGTGGTGGAGTCGAATCCCGCGCTGAAAGCCGAGGAGGCATCGGCTTCGGCTGAAATAGAAGAACTCCGTGCGGAGAATGTGCTTGAAAATCCGGAACTGGAATTCGAGCATCTGTGGTCGGGAACCGCCGAGAACAAGTGGAACATCGGCATCACCCAGAGCCTGCCGTGGCCCGGCATTTTCGGTGCCCGTTCCTCGACGGCTTCCGCGCTGGCCGAGGCCAAGGCACAGAGTGCCATGCAGAGTCGCCGTGATTTGAGGCTGAAAACACTGCAGTTGCTCGCTGATATTGTCGGAGCCAACCGGCGCGTGGCATTGCTGACGGAGATTCGCGACAACAATGCGGAGCTTCGCAAGCACTACGAGAAGGCATGGCAGATGGGCGAGACCACAATTCTCGACCTCAACAAGATAAAGATTGAGGAAATCAACTCGGAGGGTGAGCTTGCCGCTGTACAGACTGATCGTGAGGCTCTCCTTGCCGAACTTGCCTCCCTGGCGCCCGATGCCGATGTGGCCGCAAAGGCCGGGGACCTTACCGATTATCCTGCGGTGACTCTGTCGCCGCTTGAAAGCTATTTGAGCGGGGTGGAAAGTTCGCCGGAACTTGCGTCGATGCGCGCTCTCAGTGCAGCTGAGGGGCGTAATGAGGCCGTGGCCAAGGCTCTCCGTCTACCCGGCATCTCGCTGGGCTACAGGCATGCCTATGAGGAGATGTCGCATTTCAACGGTTTCTCTGTGGGGGTGACACTTCCTGTCTATTCGCGCAAGCACTCGCTGGCTGCAGTGCGCAGCCGCCGGATGGCCGCTGAATTCTCGTCGGAAAGTCTCCGCATGCAGCTGGAGCAGACAGTGCGTGTCGATTTCGCCGGCGCCACCACGCTACGCTCGCAGATAGCTCTTTACGCGCCGGTGGTGGAGAATGTCAACAATCTTGCGCTGCTGCGTAAGGCTCTCGACGGCGGTCAGCTTTCGCTTCTCGATTATCTTCAGGAGGTGTCTTATTTCCTGCGTGCACGCCTCGATTTCATCGACCTCAACACGGAATATACCCGCACGGCATTTGCCCTCTCACGCTATCTCTGAAATACAGATACAGATAATTTTGATAAAAACAGCCATCCCGGCCATACACTCTGAGGAGCATTTGGGCCGGGATGGCTGTTTATTCAGGGAACCGGTGTAATCAGTCGGTGATGAGGTTGTGTCCGGTCATATCGGCAGGCTGGGGCAGACCCATGATGTGGAGGATTGTGGGAGCCACATCGGCCAGGATGCCGTTGGCAACCTTGGCCTTGGTGTCGGCTGTCACATACACACAGGGCACGGGGTTGAGTGAGTGTGCAGTGTTGGGTGTGCCGTCGGCGTTGATAGCATGATCGGCATTGCCGTGGTCGGCTATGATGATGGTCTCGTAGCCGTGTGCCTTGGCAGCCTCTACAGTAGCTTCGACACATTCGTCGACAGCTTTCACTGCTTTTTCTATAGCTTCGTAAATGCCTGTGTGACCTACCATGTCACCGTTGGCGAAGTTCACCACGATGAAGTCATATTTCTCGGTGTCGATGGCTGCCACGAGTTTATCCTTCACCTCATAGGCGCTCATTTCGGGCTTGAGGTCGTAGGTGGCCACTTTGGGCGAGGGCACCAGAATACGGTCCTCACCTTCATAAGCGGCTTCACGACCACCGTTGAAGAAGAATGTTACATGGGCATATTTCTCTGTCTCGGCGATGTGGAGCTGATGCTTGCCCAGGCGCGAGAGATATTCGCCGAGGGTGTCCTGCACGTTCTCTTTGGGGAAGAGGATATGCACGCCGGTGAAAGATGCGTCGTAGGGGGTCATGCAGTAGTACTGCAGGCCGGGAATGGTGGTCATGCCTTCCTCGGGCATGTCGTGCTGTGTGAGCACCACGGTAAGTTCCTTGGCGCGGTCGTTGCGGTAGTTGAAGAATATCACGGCGTCGTCGGGCTTGATGGTGCCGTCGACTGTGGAGTTGTTGATAGGCTTGATGAACTCGTCGGTCACATCCTCGTCGTAGCTCTCCTGCATGGCTGCCACCATGTCGGTGGCCTGCTTGCCTTGAGCGTGCACGAGCAGGTCATAAGCCACTTTCACGCGGTCCCAGCGTTTGTCGCGGTCCATTGCGTAGTAGCGGCCGATAATCGAGGCTATGGCGCCTGTGCTCTTTGCACAGTGCTCGGTGAGTTTCTCAATGAAGCCTTTGCCGCTGTGGGGGTCGGTGTCACGGCCGTCCATGAAGCAGTGCACATACACTTTCTCGAGACCGTATTTCTTGGCTATGTCGAGCAGGGCGAAGATATGCTCGAACGACGAGTGAACGCCGCCGGTGGAGGTGAGTCCCATCAGGTGAAGGGCTTTGCCCGAGTTTTTGGCGTAGCTGAAGGCGCTCTTGATTTCGGGATTCTCTAGGATAGAGCCTGAAGAGATGGCCTTGTTGATTTTCACGAGGTCCTGATACACGATGCGGCCTGCGCCGATGTTGAGGTGGCCTACTTCCGAGTTGCCCATCTGGCCGTCGGGCAGACCCACATTCTCGCCCGAAGCCTGGAGCTCCGAGTGGGGATATGTGTCGATGAGGTATTGCCAGTATTTGGGGTGAGCCGAGAAGATTGCGTCGCTCTTCGAGTGGTTGCCTATGCCCCACCCGTCGAGTATCATCAGTAATGCTTTATGTGCCATTTCGTATGTAAAGTAGCGTTGTTGGGTTTTATTGTCAGTGCGTCATTTGTTGAGCTTGCACCCGTTGCAGGGTAGCTGCTTGAAGAAGTCGTTGCCCTTGTTGTCTACGAGGATGAACGCGGGGAAGTTCTCGACTTCGATTTTCCAGATTGCCTCCATGCCGAGTTCGGGATATTCGAGAAGTTCGACCTTCTTGATGGAGTTCTGTGCGAGGATGGCGGCGGGACCGCCGATGCTGCCGAGGTAGAAGCCGCCGTTGGCCTTGCAGGCATCGGTCACCTGCTGACTGCGGTTGCCCTTGGCGATCATTATCATCGAGCCACCTGCTTTCTGGAACTGGTCGACATAGGGGTCCATGCGGCCTGCTGTGGTGGGACCGAACGAACCCGACGCCATGCCCTTCGGGGTCTTGGCGGGACCGGCGTAGTAGATGGGATGGTCCTTAAGATATTGCGGCATGGGTTCGCCGGCGTCGAGGCGCTCCTTGATTTTGGCGTGAGCTATGTCGCGGCCCACGATGATGGTGCCGTTGAGGCTCAGGCGTGTTGCCACGGGGAATTTGTCGAGCTCGGCGAGCACTTCGCTCATGGGGCGGTTGAGGTCAATTTTCACTGCATCGCCCTCGCCTGCGCGGCGCAGCTCCTCGGGGATAAGTTCGCCGGGATTCGTGTCGAGTTTCTCGATCCAGAGGCCCTGTGCGTTGATTTTTGCCTTTACATTGCGGTCGGCCGAGCAGCTTACGCCCATGCCGATGGGGCAGGAAGCTCCGTGGCGGGGGAGGCGTATCACACGGATGTCGTGTGCGAAATATTTGCCGCCGAACTGTGCGCCGAGGCCGATTTCCTCAGCGGCTTTCTTGAGTTCCTTTTCGAGCTCGATGTCGCGGAATGCGCGGCCATATTCGTTGCCTGTGGTGGGGAGGTTGTCGTAATATTTTATGGAGGCTTTCTTTACGGTCTCGAGGTTTTTCTCAGCCGATGTGCCGCCGATTACGAATGCGATGTGGTAGGGAGGACATGCGGCTGTGCCGAGAGTCTTCATCTTCTCCACCAGAAAGGGAACAAGTGTCTTGGGGTTGATGATGGCTTTGGTCTCCTGATAGAGGTAGGTCTTGTTGGCCGAGCCGCCGCCTTTTGCCACGAACACGAAGTGGTATTCATTGCCCTCGGTAGCGTGGATATCGATCTGCGCGGGAAGGTTGCAGCCGGTGTTTACCTCATCGTACATGGTGAGGGGAGCGTTCTGCGAGTAGCGCAGGTTGTCGGTGGTATATGTGTCGTAGACGCCTCGTGAGAGTTTTTCCTCGTCGTTGCCACCGGTGAACACCAGCTGGCCCTTCTCGCCGTGGATGATGGCTGTGCCTGTGTCCTGGCAGAGGGGAAGCTCCCCCTTGGCCGATACCTCGGCGTTGCGCAGCATGGTGAGAGCTACATATTTGTCGTTGGCCGAAGCTTCGGGATCGGAGAGGATTTTTGCCACCATGAGATTGTGCTCACGGCGCAGAAAGAATGCATTGTCGTGGGTGCACTGGCGGGCAAGCACGGTGAGCGCTTCTGGGTCTATTACGAGAAATTCGTGGCCTCCCCAGTTTTCGGTCTTTACATAATCGGAGGTAAGGTGATAATACTCAGTGGTGTCGGGTCCTAGAGGAAACATCTCCTGGTAGTGAAACGGTTTTGTTGCCATATTTATGCTGTAAGATTTTTGATTGCGTGGTTGCCGTTTAAGCACCGCAAAAATAGCAAAAATCCATCTAAAAATCAAATTATCAAAACAGCGCTTTACGGCATATCAGGCACCATCCCCGGAGCGCGGGAGAACACAATGTCCCTGTGTCCGATCTCGCATTTCATGATGTTGCCGTCCACATGTATATCATCGATCTCCGATATGTTGGTGATAAGGCTCTGTGCGGCGCGGGTAATCTGCTGACGGGCGAGAATAAGGGCGGCGGGGCGGAGCCTGTCGGTGGTCGAGCCGGAATTTTGGGTGAGGATATTGTAGTTGAGCTGCACGCCCTCAGGGTCGACATCGGTAGTGAACGAAGATGCGTCGAGGCTTACGATAATCTCGTCGTGGTCTTTTACCTGATATATGCCTGTAACTGAAGCTGTGCCGCTTGCACTAATGGTAAGGGGCGTCTGTATGGAGTCGTTGAAAGGCATCGTGTTCTCCACGGTGATTAAGGCGCTTATTGTAATTGTGCCTTCAGTGTCGGCGCTTCCTTGTGTGAAGTTGAGCACCCTGACTGCCGAGGCTGTGGCTGCGCCGGTATCAAGCACTTTTTCGGGGTTGCCCGACCACTGGCCCTGAAGCGACTGGGCCAGTTTCGCACGTGAGTTGCATGATGTAAGAGCCATTGCCGCTACCAGCGGGAGGGCGACCAGTAAAGATATCTTCTGCATGATATTATTGCATTAAAATGTAAAGGTATAACATCCTGCTGTAGAAGATGGTTCAGTGGCCATCATGTTGACATGCGAAAAGGCGGTGTGTCGACTGATGCGATACACCGCCTTTTGTGTCTATGGGTCGGTCAGCCCTTAGGGTCAGAGGTTTGATTATTTGCGGATAACGGTTTTCTTGCCGCCGATCACGTAGATGCCGCTGTTCAGACGGGAAGCGTCGGTGCCCATGTACTGGCCGAAGAGGTTGAAGATGCGGTTGTCCTGAGGCTTGGCGATTGCGTCGGCTTCGGGAGCTGCAACGCCTGCGCCGCCGGGAACGTAGTCTTTTACTATATTGAATCCGCAGTCAACGGCCGAACCGCCGCCACCGCTCTGCAGCGAGATAGCGAATACGTTGTCACCCTCGTGGAGGAGAGCCATCTGCTCTTCGGTGAGAGTGTGGCGTGCGTAGTTGACGGGGTCGTTGTCGGTTGTCCAGTATTCAGCTTCCCAGATCTTCTCGCCGTTGAGGTAAGCCTTGGGGTATTCGTCGTAGAAGCAGTTGAGAACCATGCGGTGCTTCCCGTCGGTGAGGAGCTTCATGTCGTCGGCAGTGAGGGTGAAGTGACGGCGCACGAAGAGCGAGTAGAGAGTGCCGTCCCATTCTGTTTCCTTCCATTCGCATTTGACATCGCCGAACGGACCATTTGCCGGTTCAAAGAACTCGGTGTCGTCATATTCGGGCTTTTCCCAACCTTCGGTATCCATGAATTCGAATTCGCCGTTACCTTCGCCGAACATGTACATGCATTCCCACGGACCTCCCGTGCGATTGGCCATTACGGCATATTCTTCGGTCATATCGGTATAGTAAAGGCCGCCGTCTGCAAGGGCTCCGCCCCAGTTCTGATGCACATGGAAAGCGAGGGTGTTTTCGCCTGTGTGGAGCAGGGCTTTCTGCTCTTCGGTAAGAAGATAAGTGTAAGGAGCTTGCCATCCGTCGGTTATCTTGAGCACCTCAACGCCGTTGATGTAATATTCAGTAGGCGCGTCGTCATGCTGGCAGGCGAGGAAAATATCCTGAGGCGGCACTTCATCAAGATTGAATGTGCGGCGGATATAGATGTCGGCTGTGGTATTGGTGCCCCACTGGTACGATTCCATGTTGTGATATGAAGCATCACTTGAGAAGGGTGAGCGGTGTCTTTCCCAGTTGATTTCCTGACCTCCGGATGTGCCCGGAGTGAGTGTGTAGTCGGGCTCATACCAATTTTTGCCGTTGGCATCCTTTGCGGGTGTGCCAACGATAACGTTGTAGCGGGGGTTGTCGGTGCTCCAGGGAGATCCATATTCCGGACCGTTTGCAAGCCAGATGTCGGCTTCCCACTGTTCGTTGGTGTACTGAGTGGCGGGAACAACCACATTGTCGGGATTCCAGCGTGAGATAATCTGGGTCTCGGCTGCCGGTGCTGCTAATGCGCAGGCGAAACCTGCAACCAAAAAGAGGTAGCTTTTCTTCATGGTAAAAAATGGTTATTAAAAAGGTTGAAGTATAAGTGAATAAACATGTGAGTTTCAGGCCTGAGACCTTTCGCTTCGTGCGGCAAATGTAGCGATTAAATCGAAATAAACAAAGAAAATCTCTAAAAAACGCTAAAAATGTGTGGAAAAGCGTGCGTGACGGCCGGCCTACTCTCAACTGGCAAGTGCAAAATTATCGATTTGTCGGAAGAAAACATTCTTGGGAGAGTCAAAATTTAGT
>CAKTFH010000012.1 GCA_934555895.1 uncultured Muribaculaceae bacterium
GCCATTAAGTCTCGTGTCTCAAAAAATATGGGGCTATTCAGAACGAGGATTTTTGCACTTCGTTATTGAATCTATGCTCATAAAGAAATGTCGTTGGTTATTTAATAGGGTTGACTGTTAGCTTTAAGATAATGATGCCAAATAGGGAGGTTATTGATGCATCATGGTATTCTTAAGGTCATATCGGGGGAAACAATGATAACACCCGATGATGTGCGGTTGTATATTTTGGTTAATATTGGCGCAAAATTAATAAAAATTCCAAATAAAGAATAAACACCGCCTGAGATACATCTCAAAGCGGTGTTAAATAAAGTTAATCAAACAAAGTGGGAGTGTGTTGTCACTCAGTGTAGTAGATGCGGCGTACACGCGGGCTGACTGAAGTGAGTAGCTCGTAGGGGATGGTATCGAGCGCGTCGGCCATGGTGGTGACCGGATTTTCTGGCGAGAACACAATCACACTGTCGCCTACAGCGGGGTGTGAGCCGGGGGTGCCGTCGGCGCCCGGGGCGTCGGTGATGTCGATCATGCAGATATCCATGCAGATGTTGCCCACGGTGGGGCAGGGGTGGCCGTTGACGAGGAAGCTCACTGTGCCGCGGCCCATGTGGCGGTTGATGCCGTCGGCATATCCGATAGGGATGGTGGCTATGCGGCTCGGTCGTATGAGCACGCCGCGGCGTCCGTAGCCGATGGTAGTGCCTTCCGGCCATTCTTTAATCGAGATGATGACGGTGCGGAGTGTGGAAACCTGCCGGAGGGCGCTCTCGCTGCCGTCGCGAAGCACCGGCACTCCGTAAAGTCCGATGCCGAGGCGCACCATGTCGAACTGATATTCGGGGAAGCGGATGATGCCGGCGGTGTTGAGCACATGGCGCTTCACCTTGTAAGGGAAAGCGTCGGCGATACTTGCCGACCAGCGGGTGAAGCAATCGAGCTGCATGAGCGTATAGTCGTTCATGTCGGGGCAGTCGGCTGTGGCAAGGTGTGAGAAGACCGAGGCTACCTTGACACGGTTCTGCTGTCTGAGACGGCTTATGAGTTCGGGGATATCCTCGCCTGTGAAGCCCAGACGGTGCATGCCGGTGTCGAGCTTGATGTGCACGGGGTAATCGGTGACTCCGGCACGGCGCGCCTGCTCGATAATTTCTTCAAGAATGCCGAAACTGAATATCTCCGGCTCAAGGCTGTGGGCGAAGAGCTCGCGGTAGTTGAGCACCTTTGGGTTGAGCACCATTATCGGCATGGTGATTCCCGCCCGACGCAGGGCCACACCCTCGTCGAGCACAGCCACTGCCAGATAGGCGGCCCCGGCGCTCTGAAGGGTTTTGGCCAGTTCGTAGCTGCCGGCACCGTAACCGTCGGCCTTCACCATCGCTACGATGCCGGTGGAAGGTTTCAGACGGGAGCGGTAGAAGTTGTAGTTGTCGACAAGCGCGTCGAGGTTCACTTCAAGCACGGTCTCGTGGGTGCGGGCCTCAAGCATGCGGGAGAGCTCTGAGAAGGGTGCTCCGGGAGCGCCTTTTATGAGGATGAGACTGTCGGAGAAATCGGTGGGTGTGAGCGTGTCGGCCGCCTGTTTCCTGTCGGTGAAGAAACGTGTGTCGGATATGCCTGCAAAGAGCTCTGCATGGGCAGAAATCTCTTCGCCTATGCCTATAAGGGTGTCGATGGAGCGCTCACGGCACAGGCGTGCCAGGCCGCTATAGGTTTCGGCGGCAGTGGAGGCCTCGTGGTCGATGTCGGCTATGATGAGCGTGTTGGTGCGGTCGGGAGTGGCGCGCCGTTTCATGAAGTCAAGAGCGGGTGCCAGTGAATGCAGGTCGCAGAGATAGTCGTCGGTGATGAGCAGACAGTTGTTGACACCTTCGGTTACCTTCAGTCTGGTGCCCATCGGGGTAAGGCGGTGCATGCGTCGCATGATGGTGTCGTGGTCATAGCGCAGCACATGCATCACGGCCATACAGGTGGCGGCATTTTGCCGTTCCCATGGCTGTGTGAGTACCGGGAACTCTGAGGGTATGACCTGTGGCAGGAAGCGTGAGGAGTCGATGAGTTGTATATTGAACGGAATCACCGCGTCTCTCTTGGCTTTCTCCACGGCTTTCGCTATGATGGGGTCGGCGGCCGGGTAAATGAGTGTGCCTGCTTGGGCTGCAAGGAGTAGCTTTTCCTCTATCTTGCTTTCGATACAGTCGAAGCCCTCGGCATGCTCGTTGCCGATGGATGTGAGCACCACGATATCAGGACTGATGGCTCCCTGTAGGCGTGCCATCTCGCCCGGGGCCGAGATGCCGGCCTCCACGATGCCGAGGGTAGTGTCGGAACTGAACTGCCACAGGCTGAGCGGAACACCTATCTGCGAGTTGTAGCTGCGTGGTGAGCGCGAGATGCGGAAATCGTCGCGAAGCAGCAGATAGAGCCACTCCTTCACCATAGTTTTGCCACGGGATCCGGTGATGCCTATCACCTGCGCCGGACTGGCGTGACGGGCTGCCGCGCCTGTGGCAAGCAGGGCTTCGGAAGTAGAGATAACCTCAATGAAATCTGCGTCGGGGAAGCGGTCGGCCATAGATGCGTCTTCCACCACGAAAGCGCGTACACCGGCATTGTAAAGCGAGCTGATATAGGCGTGGCCGTCGGCCCGACGGGTGCGCAGCGCAAAAAACAGCGAGCTTTCGGGGTCGGTGAGCGATCGGCTGTCGGTGAGCAGGGTGGTGATGTCGCGGCCGGGGAAATTGAGGTCGCGCACCAGAGGTATGTCGGAGAGCAGGGTGCTGATGTCGTAAAGTGTCACTTTGATTGGACTGTTTAGCTGTTGGTTGATGGGTTGTGGGGGCGGTGGAGGGAGCGCAGATGCTCTTTTCGCCGGCGTGCGGCCTCCATAGCGGTGGAGGCACTGAAGTATGTTTCGGAAAACCTGCGGTAAATGTGCTCGGCAGCTTCTTCCGAAGGGTGTATCATGTCGGATGCGTAGAAGCGGTAGTCGCGCAGCTCGTCGGTCATGATTTCATATGCGGGGAAATATTCTGCCTCGCCGGCGGCGCAGAGGCGGTCGGCGGCAAGCAGCAGTCGTGCCTTGGAAAGTTTGTCGGTGTGAAGGCCGTAGGCTTTGTGGCGTATCGGGCTGACGGTGACGATGACCTTCATGGCAGGAGCTGCTTCGCGCATGGATTTGAGCGTAGTGCTTAGCATCTTATATATCTCGTCTTCCGAGAGGTCAGTCACTTCAAAATTGTCGGCGGGGAGTTTGTGGCAGTTGGCCACAATTGTGCCGTTGCTTTTAAGCCTGAAGGCACGCGCCGAGCCCAGTGTGACGATGAGACGCTCAAGCGATGGGAGTGCCGAGTGCAGGCGGTAGATGGTGCCGTTGATATTGTGCAGCACTTGGGATGGACCGGATGCGGAAAACGATGTATGGAAGTCAAGGCTGTGCCAGAGGCCGTCGCGCTCGATGAGGTCATCGGCAGTGTACGGTTCGCCTGAAATTACCCTCTGCAGCTGACGGCAGATGGAGGCGGGATTGAACAGGGTGCCGAGCGGATTGGGTTGCACCCGGAAACCGCCTGCGGCCATGCGGCGCCCTATTTCGTCGGAAAAACACGAGCCTACAGTCCAGATCTCCTGACAGTGCGTGATTTCCATTCCGGCGGGTGCGATGCTCACCGGAGTGAAATATCGGTCGAAGTTGTTGGCCTGAAGGCTCATTGCTGAAATTCTGTGTGTTAGACTTGTCAGAACATCTGGTAATCGATGGAGAGAACCTGGAATTCTGTGCGTCGGTTAATCTGGTCGGCAACCTCCTGGTCTTCCTCGGAAAGGGCTTCGATATACTCGGGTGTGAGCACATCGCCCTCCTTGAACTGGGGATAGAGCCTTGCCAGCTTCTTTGTGATGGTCTTTGGACGGCTTTTGCCGTAGCCCTGGCTCTGCAGGCGGTCGGGAGAGATGCCTACCGAAATGAGATAGTCGATTACCGAACGGGCCCGGCGCCCGGAAAGGTCGATGTTGTATTCTTCCGAACCCCAGCGGTCGGTATGCGATGCCATCTCGATTGTCACGTTAGGGTTGTCGCGGAGCACCTGTGCCATCTCGTCGAGAGCGGTCTGCGATTCGGGGCGCAGGGTGGCTTTGTCGAAATCGTAGAAGATGTTGTCGATAACCACCGGTTTGTTGATGCTTGCCAGGATGAAGTCGACGCCATATTCGGCATCTTCCTCGGCGGTGTCGGATGTGAATTCCTGTTTGGCGTTGAGATAGCCTTTGGCGCCTGCGAGCATCACGTAGCTTATGCCTCGCTGCAGTGGGAAACGGAATGTGCCGTCGGGTTTGGCTACGGCTTTCTGGTTGCTGCCGTCGTTGCCTACAATACGTATTACTGCGTTGGGAACCGGCTCCTCATCTTTGTCGAGTACCCAGCCCGAGATCCATATCTGGAGGTCGGGGAGCTCAAACGAGAAGATGTGGTCGTAGCCGCGGCCGTCGGTGCGGTTGGAGCTGAAGAATCCGCTCTCGCCCTGGCCGAATGTAATGCCGAAATCGTCGGCTGAGGAGTTCATCGGTGCACCCATGTTTTCTACTTTCCAGCCTCCGGAAGGGGTAAGAGTGGCACGGAACAGGTCTAGGCCGCCGAGGCCGGGATGGCCGTCGGATGCGAAATAGAGCAGCGAGTCGGTGCGCACATATGGGAACATCTCGTCGCCTGGAGTGTTGATGAATTCGCCGAGATTTTCAAGCGAGCCCTGACGCTCGCGCAGATTCACACGCCATATGTCTTTGCCGCCTGCGCCTCCGGGCATGTCGGAAACGAAGTAGAGCCAGCTGCCGTCGGGCGATACGGCCGGATGGCCGTAGCTCGAGATAGTGTCGGCGGTGATTTCATATTTCACAGGGGCGCTCCATTTTGCATCGGAACGGGTGGAAGTGTAGATTTCAGTGCCTGTGTGGGAATTGGGTTCGCGACGCGCTTTGGTGAGGTACATCGTGGTGCCGTCGGGTGTGAAAGATATCACACCCTCATCGAGCTCGGAATTGAGTTCGCCCTCCACAGCCTCGGGTCGCTGCCATTCGCCTTTCTCGTTTTTCTTGGCTACCCAGATGTCACCCTTTTTCATGCCGGTGATTTCGCTGCGGCGGTTGCCGGTGACTTTTTCGTTGGTGGTTGTGAAATAAAGTTGGTCGGCCTGCGACGGGTCGGCGAACATGGGCGAATAGTCGGCGCGGCGCGAATTGAGTAGTTTTGCGTTTTTTACTATATATCGTGTTGGCTTGGCCTTCTGTTCCAGAGCCAGATTGCAGCCGGCCATACCGTTGAGGGCCGTGGGGTTTGTTGGGTCTTTGGTTAGGTATTCCTCATAGGCTTTCTGTGCCTGTGCATATTTACCTTCTTCCTGAAGTGCCTTGGCCATGAGGAGGGTAGCTGTACTGTCGGGATACCCGTAACGCAGCGCGTTGGCGAAAGCCGACGATGCGCGGGCGCTCATGCCGAGTTTGTCGTAGCAGAGCCCCATCTTGTATGCCACTTTGCCGCGTTGTGGACGCTCCTCGCGCTTTGTGAGCTTGTTATAGACCTTGCGGTAGGTTTTCTGCGCGTCGAAATATTCGCCGCGTTCATATTGTTCCTCGGCTTCCGACAGCTTGGCGCTGCATGAACTGAGACCTGCGCAGAGTCCAAATATAAATGCTGCCACAGCAAAGGTTGTGGTGAGGCGGATGATGGTGTTTTTTGACTTCTTACACATATAATGTTAAACGGCGCGATAGCTCTGCAAATTGTGTGCGAAATTACAAAACACCCTGTTCCCTTGAAAATTTTTCATGGAAAATGTTCGTTTAATGATTCGCATGTCTGGTGCAGCCTGTAAGAATCAAATGTAATAACGGCCACCGTATGCTCTCAGGAGGGGAGTTACAGTGGCCGTTACCAATGGATTGACTTAATATATGGAGAAATCAGCTTAGAAAGTGTAACCGACGGATACGAGGAAGTTGGAGCCTCCGAGGTTCTTGTGGAGTTTCACAAAGTCGGTGCCGTAGGACAGCCCGAGGCTGATGCGTTGATATTCAGCAATGACGGCAGCATGCCATCCGAACTGGAAGCGGCGTAGTTTGTCGCCGTTCATATCTTTGTCGGAGAAAAGGTTTACTGAATAATCGCCGAGGTCGAGGTCGTCATCACGGTCGAGTTTCACTACATTCTCGACTTTTGAGTGACCATAGAGCTGTACGCGGAAATCGAGACCAAGTTGAGGTGTTAGATAAAAGTCCTGAGCCACAGGCACACGGTACGACACATTGATAGGCATGTTGAGGTTCACCAGAGTGCTGTTGACCTGAATATCAACTGGATTATAGTCCCCGCTTTCTATAATCTTTTCGTCATGCCATGCTCCGCGAACATCAAGACCTGTGCCCACATATATAGGCATCGTGGAACTTACCCTGAAATCGATGTCGTAACCGGCACCGAAACCGTTGAAATAGGCATTGTCGCCATCTTTGGGCGAGAGGGTATTCAGGTCATACATAAGCTTGACGCGCTGTACAATTGCAGGAGCGTCGGCGCTACTCTGTGCCACTGAGGCAAGTGGAGCCATTAAGATAATTCCTGCTGCCAGGATAAGATTTTTTTTCATAGTAGTTTTCAGTTGTTTTATGTTGCTTTCCTATATTAGGAAAACATCCGACGCGCCGAAATGTTTGCAGCCGGAAGGCGGTGAGTATATGCGGCCATCAAAGTGTTGCCCCCGATGCAGTGGTATAGTTGGCACTGCATCGGGGGCAAATGGCATCAATGTCAGGTGTTCACTCTTTAGAGTGTGTTAGTGAATGTGAAAGAGTCGAAATCGGCATAGCCGCCGGGAGTGGCAGTGGAGTAGCAGAAGAGAGCGAATTTGTTGCCGGTGAAGTGTTTGGTGTTAAAAATCATATGGAAAGGCTTTCCGATAGATTTCCAAGTGTGTCCTTTGTCGGTGCTATAAGAAAATGTGGCGGTGTCGGTGGTGAAGTCACATTGCATGCGTAAATCCACTTTGTTCCCTTTCAGAGGAATGCACTCTTTTTGCTCAAGACGGTCGGTCATTGCAAGAAACAGCTTGCCGCCATCTTTGATCACCTCTACGGTGCCGGGCTCTGAGCAGAAAGCGGCCAGACCTGCATGATCGCCGTTGTTGAGATGACTCGCGTCGATACGTATACTACCGGAACACTTGGGCCCGAAAGTGCGCTGAGTGAGTGTGTTGCGTGCGTCGAAAATGTTTTCAACGACTTTTTCGGTGCGAAGTCGCAGCCATCCTTTACGTTCGGTGAGCGACCACAGCGTGTTGTCGGGATTGTGGTTCCACTGCCATGTGATGCCAAGGTCTGGTTTCGAGAAGTCATCGCTGACGGTAAGGGCTGTTCTCACACCGCTGTCGGGGAGAGGATATGCCATTACGGGTGATACTTTTCCCTCAGCGTTGCCGAGAATCGGCCATCCGTCTTCCCATCGGCATTCGGTGAGGACCGGCACACGCCCTACGGCCTCATGGTCCTGGAAAAGCATGGCATACCAGCGCCCGTCAGGAAGATCGAAGAAATTGCCCTGTGCCACGCCATGGCCCGGATAACCGAGGTCATCGGAGAGAATCACCTTCATCTCGTATGGGCCGGTGATCTTATCGGAGCGGAAGCATACCTGTGTGCGGATGCCTCCGGCAGGCCACCAGATGAGTGTGAGGTAGTATTTATCGCCAATCTTGTAGAAATGGGTGCCTTCGAGCAACCCTTTTGGCTCACCGGGAATCAGCTCTACATCCACTCCGTCGGGGTTGATAGCTGAAAGGTCGTCGGTGAACTCCACAAGACGCACATGGCTTCCGCCATAGGCCAAATAGAGGTGCCCGTCGTCGAAAAGCAGACCTGCATCATGGTAGTATTTATCCAGATTTGCCAGCATGCGCCACGGACCGGCAGGTGAGTCGGCGCAATAAAGATATGACCGGTTGCCGGTGCCGAAAAACACATAAAACTTACCATCATGATATTTCAGCGATGCGGCCCACTGGCCACGGCTGTAGATATTGCCGTTTTCAAGGTTGTTGGCTGGGCTCTCCCGGAGTTCGTCGAACACATAGCTCACTATATTCCAGTTCACAAGATCTGTGGAGTGCATTATAGGAGCACCCGGAGAATACTGGTTGGTGGTGGCTATCATATAGAAATCGTCGCCTACACGTATGAGGTCGGTATCGGGTACATCGGCATAAATTACGGGATTGGTGAATGTCTCTTCAGCTGCGGTATGCATTGTCAAGGAGCATGCCGCGCAAAGCAGAAGAGCGGTAATCGTGGTTCGGAAATGTGTCATTTTGTTGAATTTTAGTTAAGCTCTTGGTCCAGTGAATCATTTGTGTGTGCCTGATGGTTTGGCAAGCCGTGTGGAGGTGGGCAGGGGAGTGCCGAAAACCGGATAGCCGGCGCTCCATCTGAAAGGCTGCATACGCGGGGTGCGTCGGTCGCCCTCGCCGGGAGGGTCTGTCTGGGTGTCGCGTGCATGATAGAGGATGTAGTTTTCAGTGCCGTCGGGTGAAAGGAAAAAGCTGTTGTGTCCGGTGCCGTAAACCCCGTTGTCAGGGTTCTGGCGAAAAACCGGAGCATCGGCCTTATGCCACGATGCGGGGTCAAGGAGGTCGGCATGGGCGTCGGCGGTGAGCAGTCCCAGAGCATAATATGGAGTCCAGCATCCGCTTGCCGAGTATGCTACGTGGATATATTTCCCGTCGGGATCTTTCAGTGGTTGCGGTCCTTCATTTACGTAAATACGGTGGTCGGGCATCGATCCGTCAGGGTTCATGTATTTCCTCTCCCACTCCAGTTCGGGTTTCGATATTATCACGCGCTCCGATGCAAGTGTCCAAGGGTTTTTCATTCGGGCTATGTAGATGCACTGTGTCTCGTCGTCGACGCGCCTGGTTTGCCATCCCGACCACACCATATACAGTTCGCCGTCGTGCTCAAAATATGAGCCGTCGATAGCCCAGTTGTTGTCGGGGTCGGTGGAAATGCGTCCTTTCATGCTAAACTCTCCTTCCATAGGGTCGGCTGATGGATTTTCAAGCACATATAGCTGATGGTTGTCGGTGTTGCCGTCGTCGGCCGCATAGAGCACATACCACTTGCCGTTCAGATGGTGTATTTCCGGAGCCCAGAGGTTATGCATGTTGGTCGGGTCGGTAGGCTGCCAGATGGTTTTTGACGGTGCGGATGACACAGCCGTGATATCGGGCGTTTTCCATAGCACCAGTTTGGTGGCCATAGTGTGCATGTAATAATAGTTGCCGTCGTGGTATATGGCCCATGGATCAGGACCTCGCTTTTCGAACAGCGGATTCTGAAAAGTTGCTGCCGGCGAATCTGGCGTCGATATGTCGGTAGTTTTGCTGTTTGCTGTGCCTGTGCATAGGGCTGCAGCGACAACTACGGCAATTCCGGCCGCACCGGCTGCTTTTATCAGATAGTGTTTCATGCTTATTTTACTTATTTAATGTAATGCATGTGTGTGATGTGTTGCAAATATACTCAATTAATTTTGATCTGACGCTGTCGGTGTTTTCAATATTGTTAGAAAACCATACATGAATATATGGAGCAGTCTATTTTTTTATTTGACAGATGCGTGGAAGTCGCGTTTTTTAGTTACCTTTGTATCGAGATAACGGGGGATGCGGAATAGCTGAGGCATTTGTGAAGGTCTTTTGTGAGACCGATGTTCCTGCCTTGTCGAATCCATTGAAAACTAATTATTAACTACTTTATTTCTAATTTCATGGAAAAAGTCCTTTTCTGGATTGTGCCGGCTTCATCCTTGGTGGCGCTTTTCCTGGCGTGGTATTTCTACCGCCAGATGATGCGTCAGAGCGAGGGTACCGACATGATGAAAAAAATCGCATCGCATGTGCGTAAGGGTGCGATGTCGTATCTAAAACAGCAGTATAAGATTGTGGGTCTGGTATTTATAGCGCTCGTGGTGCTATTTGCCATAATGGCTTACGGTTTCGGCCTTCAGAATCCATGGGTACCTGTGGCATTCCTTACAGGAGGTTTCTTTTCCGGTCTGTCGGGCTTTCTCGGTATGAAGACAGCCACCAACGCATCGGCCCGCACGGCTCATGCCGCTCAGAAATCGCTTAATTCAGGTCTGCGTGTGGCTTTCCGCAGCGGTGCCGTGATGGGCCTTGTGGTAGTGGGTCTCGGCTTGCTTGATATCTCGTTCTGGTATCTGCTTCTCGACTGGGTGGAGGGCGATGCCGGCACTACTCACAAACTCACGATGATTACCACCACAATGCTTACCTTCGGCATGGGCGCTTCTACACAGGCGCTTTTCGCCCGTGTAGGCGGCGGCATCTATACCAAGGCTGCCGATGTGGGTGCCGACCTTGTGGGTAAGGTAGAGGCCGGAATTCCCGAGGATGACCCCCGCAACCCCGCTACCATCGCCGACAACGTGGGTGACAACGTTGGTGATGTGGCCGGTATGGGTGCTGACCTTTATGAGTCGTATTGCGGCTCGATTCTCGCCACCGCCGCTCTTGGAGCCGCTGCCGCCGCAGGAGCTGTCGGCACTCTCGGTGAAGAGGCCGCCATCACTCTGCAGCTCAAGGCCGTGATGGCCCCCATGCTTATCGCCGCCCTGGGCATCATCCTTTCCATCATAGGCATCTTCTGCGTGAAGACCAAGGAAAACGCCTCTATCAAAGACCTTCTGGGTTCGCTCAGCGTGGGCACCAATGTGAGCTCGGTGCTTATCGTGGGTGCTACATTCCTTATCCTCTGGCTCCTGGAGATGGACAACTGGGTGAACCTCTCGCTGGCAGTGGTGGTAGGTCTGCTCGTGGGCGTGGTGATTGGCCGCGCTACGGAATATTACACCTCGCAGAGCTATAAACCCACCAAAAAACTGGCCGAAAGCGGTCAGACCGGTCCGGCCACTGTGATTATATCGGGTGTGGGTCTCGGCATGATTTCCACCGCCATCCCCGTGATTGCTGTGGTTGTGGGTATCATACTCAGCTACTGGCTCGCTTCTGGTTTCGACTTCGCCAACATTTCATGGGGTCTTTACGGTATCGGCATCGCAGCCGTGGGCATGCTCTCGACTCTCGGCATCACTCTGGCCACCGACGCATATGGCCCAATCGCCGACAATGCCGGCGGTAACGCCGAGATGAGCGGACTTGGTGAGGAGGTACGCCGTCGCACCGACGCCCTCGACTCGCTCGGTAACACTACTGCCGCTACAGGCAAAGGCTTCGCCATCGGTTCAGCAGCCCTTACCGGCCTTGCACTCCTCGCTTCATATATCGAGGAAATCCGCATCGGACTCCACCGCATCGGTCAGGACTTCATTCAGATTGGCACCAGCCTTACCGACACTATCCAGATTCCGCTCAGCGACGCCACTTTCACCGATTTCATGATGGCCTACAATGTGAACCTCATGAACCCGATGGTGCTTGCAGGTATGTTTATCGGCGCCATGATGGCATTCCTCTTCTGTGGCCTGACAATGAACGCTGTAGGACGCGCTGCTTCTCATATGGTTGAGGAGGTGCGTCGTCAGTTCCGTGAAATCAAAGGCATCCTTGCCGGCAAAGCCGAGCCCGATTACGCACGCTGCGTGCAGATTTCCACCAAGGGTGCCCAGAGAGAGATGGTGTTCCCGTCGCTTCTTGCCATCGCAGTGCCCATCATTGTGGGTCTGCTGTTCGGTGTTCCCGGTGTGATAGGCCTGCTTTGCGGCGGTCTGGCTGCAGGCTTTGTTCTGGCAGTGTTCATGAGCAATGCCGGAGGTGCCTGGGATAATGCCAAGAAATATATTGAAGAAGGAAACTTCGGAGGCAAAGGCAGCGAAGTGCACAAAGCCACCGTGGTTGGTGACACCGTAGGTGACCCCTTTAAGGACACATCGGGTCCCTCGCTCAACATCCTCATCAAACTCATGTCGATGGTATCGATTGTGATGGCTGGCCTTACCGTCAGCTGGTCGCTCTTCTGATTCCAATCTATATCCAATCTATATCCAATAAAACATCAGCCAGCGGTGCAGTCGATTGCATCGCTGGCTGATGTTTTATAGAAGATGTTTTAGTCGAGATATTCACCGTTGGCTATCATCTGGAGTGCTCTGTCGAGGATGGTGTCTTTTTCGCCTGTCAAATCACTTTTGGTGAGCGGAACCTCGATGTCGGGAATCACTCCGCGCCCGCGGGGGAAACGGGGTGATATGGTCTCGTCGAAAATACATTTAACAAGCGGTATACGCCAGTTGAGCATTGAATTCGGCAGGGTGAAGTCGGCGAATTTCAGTGCGGTCATATAGGCGTAGGCGGTGCGGGTCTCGCGGCCGATTATCACTCCACGGTGTGAACGCGCTATGTTAGCAGGAAACAGGGTTGCCGCCGAGCACGACAGCTCGTCGACAAGCACATAGAGTCGGCCGCCATAAGTTGTTTCGGCATCAGGCATCAATGTGGATTCCTCCTCCTGGCAGTACAGTCCGTCGCGTCCTTCAAGTTCCTTATATTCCTCACCGAATATGTCTAATTCGGGGGTATAGTTACGACAATATATCATCGATGGGAAATGCCCCCTGCGGTTCACCTTGCTGCTGTGACGCGTAGTGGCATAGGGCTTGTCGCTGCAATAGGAGAGCAGTTTATTGAGCACATCGCCGCTGCCGCCTCCGTTGTTGCGCACATCCACTATCATATGCGGCGTGTCGAGGTTGCGGTGGATGAAATTGCGTATGCTGTCGGTCCCCGTCTCGTCGAGGTTGAATGTAGATATCCCGATATATGCAGTGGAATCTTTGAGCATGCGGGTGGAAAATCCCTGGCTTGTGTTACGGTTGGTCCAGCCCATTGGCTTTCTGGCGGGCATAGGTTTCTTATGGCCTTCGTGCCTATTGTTTTTTATGGTCTCGCCATTGTCAAGCGTCACGGTAAAGCCGTTGAATTTCCCTGGAGTATTATTGGCGTAAAGGCTGTTGAAATTCCAGAGCAGATGCGCCAGGGGGAAACTTTCCGACTTTGCGTCGTAGTCTGCGACATATTTTTTGAGTCGATCGGTTACCGAGTCTGTGCCTATGCCATCAATGGCCGTGACAGTGCGGTTAAGATAGCCGGTGAAGCCATCTGTTGCATTTACCACGCGCACGCTGTCGCCAACCAGACCTAGATAAAGATTCCAGTAAGTGCGTTTGCCGATGCCCCATGAAGGCCAGAAATTTATGTGAGAGTCGTGGAAGAAAGCCGACATCCGCATAATCATGATTACAAAATCGACCATATCCACTTTGCCGGTGATAGATTGCGCCAACGAGTCACTGTAGGCCATAAGCGCATCTTTGGTGATGAACTCGTCAAGCGAGGGGTAACAGTCGACGAGAATATCGGTCAGCACTTTGATGTCTTCCTTAGCCTGCTGTGCCGTGAGAAATTGCTTCGGGGTAATAGGCTCGGGTGCCTTGAATGTGGTCTTAAGGCCGAATGGCGACATCGGGTCGGCCGCTTTACCGTAATGCGACACACTTATCATGACCGATGGCTCCGGCACCTTCTTGTAGCTGTATGCCATTGTGCCAAGTGTGTCGCCGACGCTGATCCGTTCGCCGGTCTTGAACCTCCGTCGCAGTTTCAGGCCCGACATTGAGAGTGTGTTTCCGTTGGGCGCCGCAATAGATATGCTGTGGGAGACAAAGCGCGCCGACCGTTCCGAGTTCTTTACGAAATCGCGGCGCGATGTGTCGAAGTCGATGTTGAAATCTGCATCCCCTGCTATGCTGGTTGAAAGACCATCCATGTATGTGAGGAATATGTTGCTGACTTTACCGTCGAACGGGGCCACGACAACATCCCCCTCAGTGCCGCCAACAATCAGCGAAGCGAAGTTGAGTTCACGGTCTATGAAACTCTGAGGAGCATAGAGAATATCGCTTCCCGCTTTCTTGCCCGCTATGGGCCATTGCCACTGCTGGCCATAAATAGCTAAAGATGAAACGAAAGCGAGGAGTGCTAAAACGACAAATTTTTTCATGGTGTGAATAAATTAGTGTATATCTGTTGTGCGTGAATGAAATCTCACACCACAAAGATATAACTAATTATTTAGTTGTACAACTATTTTGTTAGTTTGTCACAGAGAGCTGTCACTTAATGTTGTTTTCGATGAACTGCACGATTGCATCGAGCACATCGGGAGAAATTGTCTCACAAATTTCGTCATACTCCGTAAGTTCGCCTGTAACTGCATGTTGCAAGAGGTGGTTGAGGCCGGGCATCGGCATGGTCTTGGCTTGCGGCACAAGCTCCTTTATCACGTTCAGGTTATCGGGATAAACCTGAGTGTCCTTTTCGCCGTTGATGGCAAGTACCGGGCATTTCACCTTGACGAGATATTTGCGGGGATTAAGTGCAAGGAATGTGTCGAACCATGGGCTGCGAGTCTGTTGCGACATCTTCAATGACTCGACAATCGGTTGAGGCACCTGCAGGCCGCATTTGGCGACAATTGAATCGATGTCGATAGCTTCCGATACCCCTTTCTTAGTCTGTTCGGCGATAATGTCAAATACTTCTCCAATAAGTTTAAGGCTGTTGGCTTTGTCGGCATCCGGCAGACCGCTTTTGTCAAGGCCGTGTTCGTTTTGCCTCAGCAGTGTCTCTTTGCCTGAAATGGCCATACCGGCCAGCGAAATGATGAAGTCGGCTTTGCCATCCGCACCAATCATGAAGGCTATCGTACCCCCTTCGGAATGGCCGAGGACTCCTACCGTTCCGATGCATCCGACTGAACGCAGGAAATTGATTCCGCTTTCGGCATCGCCTTTGAATGTAAGGGTAGTGGCGGTGTTGAAGTCACCTGTAGATGTGCCTGTGCCGCGGTCGTCGTAGCGCAGCGATGCAATGCCGTTGCGGGCAAGCCGGTCGGCGATTACCGCAAAAGGCTTGTGGTCGAACAGCTCTTCGTCGCGGTTCTGCGGACCGCTTCCGGTGACCATCACCACACCGGGCATCTTTTTGCTGCTTGCGTTGAGCGGAATGGTGAGTGTGGCGCTCATCACAGCCCCGTCGGGAGCGGTGAATGTCGTGTCAATGACGCTGTAGGGGAATGGCGGCTTTGGTGTCTGCGGGCGTCGCTCCTCGATAGGTTTTTCCGGGGTCAGGTTGAGCCTGAATTCGTTGCCCCGCTGTGTGAAGTGACCATTGATGGCGCCGGCTGAGATTCTGCCGGTAAAGGATGCTCCTATCAGATCGCAGGAGAGCGATATGGAGTCGGGGGTGCAGAGCACTACCTCTGTGGCAATTCCTTTTGCGCCCTGGGAGGGGGAGTCCATGGTGCATAATGTCTCTCCCGATTCGTTTTCCGAGAAGTTGAAAACCAGCGGCAGCTTCATGATTCCTATTCTGAGGTCTCCGCGCCATGAGCCGTTGAGCGCCCATGCATTGCCTGTCGATAACAGTAGTGTGACAGCCAACACAAATAAATCAATCAATCTTTTGCTGCTGTTGGAGGCGGATAAGACTCTGCCCATCATCTCTCTCGTCTGCTTCCCGTTATATTTATGCTTTGACTGTCTGTTGATTTCCATTGCTGTTGCTTAACCTCTTTTTATATTCTGAGATGCCATGTAGTGGATTTCAATTAATCCAATTGTAAAGGTATGAATTAATTCAGTTTAATTAATGAATATAGTAAAAAAACACTTCCATTCATCCACGGGCAATAGATGAATGGAGGTGTTTTATATGGTCGTTTGTTTTATAACGTGATTATCATGGAGGCGGCGGTGTCATCGGCCACTTTGTCGCCCTTGGTCTGGCGTATGATTTCAATAGCAAATGGTAAAGTGGTGCCTGGGCCCTCAGATGTTATCAGATTTGGGGCTGTAACAACTTTTTCTTTCACATATATGCCGCCGTTGCTGTGGATTTGTTCGCCTAACCCGGGATAGCAAGTTGCGTTTTTACCTTTCAATATACCTAAGGGAGCAAGCACCACGGCGGGGCCGGCACATATCGATGCGATTCGTCCTCCTTTGTTGAAATGCTGGAGCAGCATTTTGGAGACATCTTCCGAAGCATGCAGATTTGGGGCTCCCGGCAAACCGCCGGGTACTATGAGCCAGTCGGCGTTGCTTATGTCTGTTTCAGAAATCAGAGAGTCGGCTACTATTGTCTGTCCGGTAGCGCCTTTTATTTGAAGAGTGGTGTCAACGGCAACAGCTACAACCGGGATGTCGGCCCTGCGCAATGCATCGATTGTCGCAAAAGCCTCGATTTCTTCCACGCCGGTAGCGAGGAAGATATAAGATTTTTTAGCTTCCATAGTCATAACACAGATTGATAAGAGTGCCAAAGCGGCAATTCTTCTGATATAAAACATATTAAGTGCCTTAAATTATTTAATCAATTCAGCTACTTTCTGACTAATGGCTCTTTAGTTGTCTTTCGGGCGTTTTTCCAGAACTCGTCGGTCATGATGCCCGCATCGCTCCCTTCTCTTCCTGAAAAAACATCTTGAAATCCTACCTAAATAACCATTAACTAATTTCTTCAAGTCATTTAAGTAAATTTAGTTACGGTAATAAAACGTTGTAATTGGCTCAACGGTTCTCTCGCGAAGCTATTATAATCTAAGCCTGAGCAATACAATATCGCCTTTTGGCGATACGCGAAAGCGTTCATAGCAGCTCATACAGCACTTATGACTTATGCATGAAGTATTCACTTTTCAGCAAGTCACTATGTAATCACTGCCGTAGTCTATTGATATATGGCATGCCGTTATTTATTTTGAATACTTTCGTTATTCAGGTAATTGCTTATTCCCATTGCTATACATCCGAGAATCAGATAGACTGAGGCGTATACGATAAACAACAATTCCTTAATGTCGAAGAACAGCCACGTTCCGGCAAGAAATGCAACTGACGATAACACCGGTAAATGCCACATCTGACGGATATTCCTACCGCAACGGAATCCAAGTATGGCGGAATATACCGGATTTACAATGAAGAACAATATCATACACAATGCCATTCCCGAATATTCCGACGTAAATCTTGCCACAGCAAACGGCAAAGCGAACATCACCGCAACTGTAACGGCAATCCAAGATATTATAACTGTGCGACTTTCCACGGCAGCATAAGCATATAACGTTCTTTTTCTACCGAAGTATGCGGCGTCCAGCCCGCAATGGGACCGATATCCGGATCGCGTGCATATTTGAACAGAGCGTCGGCATCATTTTCCTGCCAGGGTCTGAGGATAAGTCTTTCTGTCTCTATCATTTCCTTCTTGATTTTGGGAAAGGCAGATCTTCCCATAATGTTTCTATCACTTTCAAGACCTTTTTTCTGTCTTGGAAGTCAAGAATATAAGCTTCTTTTGCTCCTTTATAAGGACAACCGCTTTCTGCATCGGCCATCAATTCTGCGATGGCAGGCAATTTTTTTATAAATGCAGTGTTGTTACAAGCCGTTATTACGTTTTTTTCGTTTACATAAATGATGTAATCACCCATCATCTTGCGGCTGCGCACCTCTCCCAAGGGTGCAAGCATGTCGCAAACGAACTCTATAAACTCAGTGGAACAGGCCATATTCTTTTATTTCGGAGGAAACAAGGCACAGAACCCCTGCTTATTGAACTGATAGTACATTTCTATGCGCTCCGGAGTGTCATTTTCAAGTAGCAGAAGCATCTCTTTTGCAAACTCAAGAGTTGCAGAACCATTTGCCGTGACGATGTTTTTGTCGCTGACTGCTTGAGAGTGGATATATCCGTCAGGATTGGTATAATTCTTACTTCCCCATAATTTCAATTGCTCAAGCCCATTGCCGGTGTGTCTGACATCATTGAGAAATCCACATTTTGCCAAGAATGATGCTCCGTTGCAGATAGCGCCAACAATCTTTCCTTCATCGATGGCTTTTTGAACTATCGGCATGACATGTCCAGCAATCGGTGTAGCCCATCCGAACCCGCCGATAAGCACCAATGCTGCATAATCGTCGGGCATCGTATCGAATGAATAATCAGGCAATGTTTGGAAACCGCCGATGGATTTGACGGGTTCCATAGACGGAGCTACTATCTTGTTGATGTACTTAGGATTCTCTTTCAGAGCATACTCATCGGAAGCAACCGCTTGCGAGAGATATACGACTTCGTGTGCCGCATAGTCTGGAAGAAGGATATAAAGGATTTCTTTGCTCATAGGTTTATTTTTTCCAGCGTTTGAGATGGGGAAAGAACTGACGCATCATCTCCTTTGCCTGCTCTTTAGTCAGGTTCTGTCCCGACTGCTTGTTGATTTCCTCCGTGAACTGGGTGCAGTGGTCTATCATCTGCTCCATAGTCATGTCTTGAGTAAACTTGCCATCCTTATAGCAGTAGATGCAGTAATCTTTGTTGGGCGTGCCGTCGGCATTAGTGCCGAGCATTTCATTTGTGAGCGGCATTCCGCAGCTCTGACAGAATTTTTGTTCCATGTCGTTATTTTTGTTTTTTGCGGTTTGACATTAT
Source organism: uncultured Muribaculaceae bacterium (assembly GCA_934555895.1). GTDB lineage: Bacteria > Bacteroidota > Bacteroidia > Bacteroidales > Muribaculaceae > UBA7173. The sequence continues at coordinate 18,579 of CAKTFH010000012.1, forward strand.
TGTATCGAAGTTCTCTTGTCCCCACTTGATGAGGGCTTCTATATGCGGTAAAAGCGTCCTGCCAAAATCTGTTATTGAGTATTCCGTGCGTGGAGGTACATCAGGAAATAGCTCACGGCTGATTATGCCGTCGGTTGTCAACTGACGGAGCACCTGAGAAAGTACTTTTTCTGACACCGATGGAATGTTTCGGTAAAGTTCGTTGAAACGCACCGGCTCGTTCTCGGAAATCTTCACGAGAACTACCAGTGCCCACTTGTTTCCAATCCATTCGAGCACCGGAGCGGCTTTGCAATATTCGTAGTCTAATTTTTTTGCCATTGTCGGTAATATTGAGCAGGCTGAAAACGAGCAAAACAGACTTTTCGGTGAGGGCCATACCATTCGGTAAGTTATTGCTTGGGCTCTGGCAATCACCTAATTTTGCATTACAAATTTAGCAAAAAAATAATATAGATATGATATACCCTGAACTACATTTCACCGGTCAGGTGTGGCGGCCGCCTTACGAAGCCAGTTCACAGCTCCTGCAACTCACTTCGGGATGCACGTGGCATAACTGCAAGTTTTGCAGTCTTTATCATGGTACACCGTTCCGTATGTCACCGTTGTCGGAGGTTGAGGAAGACCTGAAGGTCATCTGCCGATGGCAGCCTCGCGCCCGGCGTGTCTATCTCACCGGGGCAAACCCATTCGCATTGAGTTACAACAGGCTCATGGATGTTGCGCTATTGCTGAGGAAATGTCTCCCGCACATGGTTTCATTCGGGATGTTCGCCCGCGTCACGGATATTGCGCCCAAGTCGGTTGAGGAACTGAAGAATCTCCGCCATCTGAAACTCGACAGTATCAGCATAGGTATCGAGACCGCCCACGACCCCACACTGGAACGGATGAACAAAGGCTATCATGCCTCCGACATTCTCGAGCAGCTTTCAAAACTTGATGAGGCCGGAATCCGCTACAATGTGTTTTACCTCAATGGTCTCGGAGGTAAAGGCAACGGCCAGGCAAGTGCGATAGCAACAGCCGATATCCTCAACAAGTTGCATCCCTGCATTATCAACATTGTGTCACTGACTGTTTTCCCCGAATCCCGATTATATCAGGAGGTGTTGGACGGCACATATATCGAAGAGCCTGAGATTGAGCGTCTGGTGGAAATGCGCACTTTTATTGACCGGCTTAACATTCGGGTAAATCTGCTCGGACACCACGTTTCCAATACGATCCCTATCACGGGGGCATTGCCTGATGATAAAGCCGTGATACTCCGTGAGATTGACAAAGCGATAGGTGAGTTCCCGGAGGAGGAACTGAAAGCCTATCGAAACAGGATATGGCATCTGTGAAGATTTCTGTCCTGATTTCAGTCTGCCCATTTTGGGCAGGCTTTTTTTGAACTTTTGGTTTGTCACCATGCGCCAAAATAAGTGACCATCTCTTTCGGGATAGAAGATTATGCCAACTCGATTTAAGGATTCTGTTCCACTGCTGTTCGATCTTTTCTCAGAGTGCAACCATATGGCGTTAGTATAGCTACAAGTGATTCAGAGAAGCTATGCTATAAACAGCTTTCCACTTTTATTTTAAACAAGTTTTATTTTAAACAAGCTCTTAATCCTCGGCTCCCGGATACCAGCCAAGGCTCGTTAAACCGAACCAGGATTTTACCTGAGTGCCGGCAGGAAGTTTCCTTACAAGTATCGCAAACCGTGTAAACCACAAATCGTCAGTGTCAATGTCTCTGTCCGATGCTGTGCCTATATTGACTGACCAGTTATAGCTGTTTTCCTTGGTATTGCGATAATACCAGTTGGAATAGGTATCTATTGTATAATCATGCAATACATACTTAATCAGCAAGGTGTTTTCGTTGAAATTTATTTTACGGTATGCCTCGCCGAAGCCGATGGGGTCATCGGGCAATTCTGAAATGTCATTTATAACATGCCCGCTATGTACAAGATGGATGAGATTCCGTTTCTGTTCCTCAGTAAGGCCGTTTTCATTGAATTTGATTGTGGCGGGTACGTAAGTTTCAGAAATGGGCAATGTTATTTCCAAATCGGGCTCGTTATTGTGGCGGCATGAGCACAGCATCAGGCTCAGAGTCAGTAACAGTAAGCTTAAATATTTCATTGTGATATAGTTTCTGTTGAAATAATAACGAAAATCGCCCTCCTATTATTGGGTCAATGTAAAAAATCGGTTGTTAAATTTTTAGGCAAGGTGGGGATAATGTATGCAGCTCAATAATTTTATATATTCTTGCTTATATAAGCAATTGTTTGACAATGCTCAACCGATAGCATTTATATGCGTCCAAAACTATCCCCTAAAAATAAATTTACACTCGGGTAGTTTTTTACATTTCAACCGCCTTTTGCAGCTGACCCCAAAGTATTCTTTGAAAATGATTGCCGTAAAAGAAAATATTCTTTACAAAGCCTTTTTGAGGCAGTTCTCTATCTTCTGGTCATCGGCTGCCAGTGGCGAATGCTTCCAAGAGATTTTCCTAATAAATGCCAGTCGGTCTATAAGTTTTTCCGTAAGTGGAGAGAGGACGGTCATATCGAATATTTCATAGAAAAGACAATCATGAGAATCAGAAGGAAACGCAAGCCGAGCGAATGCCCGACGGTCGGAGCATTGGATGCCGAAAGTGTCAAATGGGGCAACCGTCACAGCCACAACGGTTTCGATGCCAATAAGAAGATCAAGGGTATCAAACGCAATATCGTGGTTGACCGTAATGGCTTCATCCTCGGCAGGACGGTTGACAATGTCGGAAAGCATGACTCCAAACTTGCCCATCCACTCTGCAGGCAGACATCTTTCTTTTGGCCGACACTTAGAAAAATTTTGTGGACAGAAGGTATCGCGGAGAAATTGCTGATCAGGTAAGGTTCGATTTATGATAGAACTTGAGGTCAGCAATACTCCTAATGGCACCATAGGCTTTACGCCCAAGCCTCTGAGATGGGTCGTGGAAAGAACATTCGCATGGCTTGACGGATTCAGACGGCTCACAAGAAACTATGAGCAGACCAATGAATCCGCAGAGGAAATGATCGATTTTGCGACTGTCAAGTTCTTGATAAATCATATCTAAGGTTTAACAACTATAAAAATATAAAAAGTAAGCACACTCTAAATTTACATATGTCTTGACACTTATGGATACAAGTAAAGCGACAGAAAATCAAATTTGTATTTTCAGGCACTCCCAAGGCACTATTTTTTTAGATTTACTAACTACTAGGTATAAGTATATCTGGAGTATAAGGCACAATCCCTCCATCTCCACTCAAGTCTGAGAAAGATAGTAAAAATCCTGCAACTCATTGAATTGCAGGATTTTTTTTATGTGTAATAGGATGGACTAAAATGCATCCTCTTTCGGTTCTGATATATCTTGCCCGTGTCAGCTCTCCGGAGTGGTGTATCGCACTGTGGCGTCGGGAGTACTGAGGCTCGGGGGAATGGCGTCGGCTCCGGTGCCGCGATGACGGTTGGGCCGTTTGCTCATCACGAAACGCAGCTCGCCTCCGTTGGCGATTTCGTCGTAGGTGAGGTAATTGCGGTCGCAGCGCTTCCCGTTGACATACAGACGGTCTACATACACGTTTTCAGGGCTCCAGTTGTCGGCCACCACACGCAGGTCTTTGCCGTTGCTCATGTGCATTGTCACGGCCGGTACAGCGGGGGAGCCGATGTTGTAAATATTGCTCGACGGAGCCGTGGGATAAAATCCCATGCAGTTGAACAGATACCATGCCGACATCTGGCCGCAGTCGTCATTGCCGCTCAGGGCGTCGGGAGTGTTGCCGTAGAAGCGGTCTACAATCTCACGGACACGCTGCTGGCACTGCCAAGGGCGGCCGATGTAGTTGTAGAGGTAGGCTACCTGATGGCACGGTTCGTTCCCATGCCAGTAGGCGCCGATGCGGCCCTGAATGTCATGTGCACCGGGAATGTCTTCAGGGAGGTCGACCATGAAGAGTGAGTCGAGACGCTCTATGTAGCGTTTGCGGCCCACTTCGTTGATATGACCCTGCACATCGTGAGGCACATACCAGCTGTACTGCACGGTGAACCCTTCGGTGATGTCGCCCCAGCCGTTTACCGATCCGGGACCTTCATAAGCGATAGGAGAGAAGGGCGTGCGCCATTCGCCTTTGCTGTCGCGTCCACGCATATAGCCTGTGTTTTTGTCTACGAGGGTCTGATAGCCGAGCGAACGGTTAAGAAAGCGCTTGTATTCGTCTTCCTTACCGAGTCTTTTCGCTGCCATGGCTATGCAGTAGTCATCGAAGGCATATTCAAGAGTTTTCGACACAGATTCTTTTTCCTTGTCGAAGGGTACGTAGCCGTGGGCTATATAATCGGGCACGCAGTCGTAGTTGGGATTGCAGGCAGTTTCTACCATTGCCTTGAATGCGAGTTCGCGATCGAATCCCGGCACATCTTTCACAATCATGTCGGCAAGCACCGATACTGCATGGTAGCCGATCATGCACCAGTTTTCTCCGCCGTAAAAAGACCATATGGGCAGCATATGCTCTACACTTTGGTCGTAATGCGCGAGCATTGAGTTGGCAATATCGGCCTGTATGTCGCGCTGTACTAGGTTGAAGAGCGGGTGCAGCGCGCGGTAGGTGTCCCAAAGCGACAGGGTGGTGAGATTAGTGAAGCCGTTGGCTTTGTGTATGTTCTTGTCAAGTCCGCGGTAGCTGCCGTCGGTATCCTGAAATATAAATGGATGCAGGAATGCGTGATAAACCGAGGTGTAGAAAGTCTCTTTCTGTTTCCGGTCGCCTTTCATCTCGAATTTCGCAAGTTGCTTGTTCCATGCCTCCCTGCCTTCCGCACGTACTTGCTCGAAAGTCTTGCACTCGATTTCCTTGAGGTTGGCAAGGGCACCGGCGGAACTTACACCAGATACGGCAGTTTTTACGGTAATCTGCTCGCCGGGAGCGGCATCGAACTCAATGGCGAGCTTCACGTTTTTGCCATAGGTCTCACGGTCGCTGCGGAAGCGGGATGTATTGTAAATCACAGGCTTGTCGTCCATATAAATTCTAGCGTCTTTGACAGGACGCGAGAATGTGGCTGCGAAGTACACGTGGCGCTCTGGCACCCAGCCCTTAACGAGCTTGTAGCCCGTGATGGTGCTGTCGTTGACAATGCGTATGTTGGCCCACTCGCATGAGCTGCGCAGGGTGTGGTTGAGATCAACGAGCAGCCATGATTTTCCCGGGGTGTCGTATGTGAAGCGGAGCATTCCCGAACGTTTTGCGGCTGTGACCTCACAGTTCACATTGGGATCGGTGAGGCGCAGACGGTAATAGTTTGCTGTGGCCTCTTCGTCCTCGTGACTGTAGCGCGAGCGGTAGCCTTCGTCGGGCTTTTCGTGAGTAGACGGTGTGAGCATCAGATCTCCGTGGCCTGGGACGAACAGAAAGTCGCCGAGGTCGGGAATGCCGGTGCCGCTGAGGTGGGTGAGGCTGAAACCAAGCATTGTCGGGTGGTCATATTTGTAACCGGCGGCGGTGTCGTAATCGTCGGTATCAGTGTCCGGGCTTATCTGGATGCCTCCGAATGGCACCTGTGCTCCGGGATATACGTTGCCGAAACCGAGTGTGCCGATGAGTGGGTTGACATATTGTGTCAAATCTGCTTCAACGGCCGAGGCGCTGAGTGCCACGGCCGTGAATGCAGAGATGAGAGTGTATTTGCTTGTCATAAGAGTGTCTTATTCTATGGGTTTGGCTTTTGCGCGGTCCTGCTCGTCGCCTATGGCATCCATATATTCAGCCCAGAGGTTTTTTACTGAGTTTTTTTCGTCGTGGCCGAGAATACTGTACATTGCTTCGTCCCATGACCACGGTACTACATCGATAGCGGTGCGGTTGAATTTCCGTATGAAGTTTTTATCTTTGTTGAGGCTGAGCCAGTAGAGGAAGTAACCTGTCTGACGGTAGCCGCTCATCCAGTTGCCGCCGCGTGGACGGTCATTTGACGAGAAGTCCTGATTGAAGCAGCCACAAGCCACACGCACTGCGTCGGCGCAACCTTCGATGAATGCCCAGCATGGGCTTTTGCCGTCATATTCGCCGGCACCGGTGGGGCAGTGCTGGAAGGCGTGGGTGAGCTCGTGATATATCACACCACGGGTCTCGTAGTCTAGCTTTAGTGTATCGTTGCCGGCGAAGCTCTTCTCTATCCAGTCGGTGCTATAGTCGATGCGCACGTTGTTGCCACCGCCGCTCTTGTAAGATATGCCGTCGAATTTGCGCACCACATAGTCGATGTCAGTGATGTTGGGGATGCTGTCTTTAGGCGAGAAGTAGAGGGTCTGGAGCACGCGGCGTGCGTTGTCGGTAATATAGCTGTCGGGGTCATTGATGATACTCCTGTATATTTTTGCACCTTCGGTCTCCGGCGACTGTATCGAAAAGTTTATTTTACCGGGGTTGTATTTGCGCCACTTCTTGTCTATCTTTATAGGTTCATGGTATTTATCGGGGCGTGAAGTGGGATTTGCGGCCGACAGTGTCGGGGCTGCAATGAGTATTGAAGCCACAAGGGCGATGATTACGATTTTCATTTGTAATTTGCGATTGGGTTTAAATTCAAACACACTTTAAGAGCATTTATTCATTGAATAGCCTTATGCCAAGGCTATAATTTTAATATCAGGGTCGCCTACTGCAAGAGCACAGGCGCCCGGATTCTGTTTCCGGGCGCCTGTTGACGATACCCGTAGGTCTTATTCCTCCTCTGTTATTAAAATAGCTCTTATTGTCAGTGTGGCAAGTGGTCGTTACCGCACTGTTACCTTTGCTGTTGTCGTGCCTTCGGCTGCGCTTATGCTCATGATATACAGACCGGGGGCAACGGAGGGCACCGTATATGAGCCCTTGTCTGAAGCTGCGCTGTCAACAAGAGCACCCGCTACGGTATAGAGGTTTGTCACGCAATTGCTTACATTGAAATTAACTATTTCTCCGGCGGTTATGACAGTGGGAACTGCGATGCCGCTGGCTTCAGTGGCGATGTCGGTCACACCGTCGGTAGTCTTTTCACCCAATACATCGAAGGCATATATGCGCGATGTATGGGCATTCATTTCCTCAGATGTGCGTGGCACGGTAAGTTTCACATAACGGGCGCGTACAGGTATGTCGAGCACATCTTCCTTGGTATTGCGCGATGCGCCGTCGGCTTTGTCAACCACTGTATTCCAGCAGGTATTTTCATCGCCCTGAGGGGTGATTTTGTCCAGGTCGGGGAGCTCGGTGCTCACGGCTATCTGATAGTGTGTGACATTGTCATCGGGTTCCAGGTTTTTGCAGTCATACATCCTGAAGCCGCTGATTTCGTACTCATCTTCAAGATCTATAACTGCAAACTTAAAAGGGTCGTTATGAATATCGGCTTTATAGAAGCACCATTTGCGTGATTTGTCGGTATAATTACCGGCAAGGAGGTTGATAGCCTGTTCGCGCTCATTGGTGCTGTCATATGATTTAAGAATGGTTTTACCTATACTTACCACATCGCCGCGTTCTGCCGGGCGAGAGAAGTCTCCATAAATATCTACGCCATAGATGCGTGTGGCGTTATCAGCATTGCCGTCGGGGCGTATGCCGCGCTTGATTACGAGTTTCACATAGCGCACTTCTACGGGGTCGAAGCTGTCGTCTTTGGTGCCTAATGAGGCAACATCGGTCTTGTGTACAAGTTCTTGCCAGTCATCGTCTTCTCCGGTAAGGCTGGTGTAAATCCAGTATTCAGGCACATTGCCGCAATTTGACTCGCGGCTGTCTACATCGCGGAATACGAAACGATCGATTTTGTAATAATCAGTAAACTCAAATATAACCCATGGCTCCGGATTGCTGTTGTCGCACCATTTTTTGTTAGGATAATTGTATGATGTGTTCAGGTAAAATGCGCTCTCGTCGTTATTTGCGGCACCGCTTGAAGCCTTTACTATGCAGCGGAGTTTACCCTCGCCGCCGGCGGGATAATAGTTGATCAGGCGCTCTGGCAGCGGCAGCTTCACCGGGTCGCCTATACCGCTGCGTTTGGCCGGGTCATACACGGCTACACCTACCATTGAGTCGGCGCAACCATAGTAAAGATACCATTTGCCTTTGAAATATACGAGACCTTCAATAAACACGGTACCTGCAGCATATTGGCCTGTCTTCTCAAATGATTCCATCGGGCGGAAGAAAGGCTTGTCGAGGCGGCCGATTACCTCATACGGGTTGTCAAGGCTGAAAAGCACCTGGCCGGCGGCGTATGTGTTGCCGGGATAATTGATGTCGCCGTCGTTGCCGTTGCGGTTCTTGCCGTTATAGAAAAGCAGGATACCCTTGTCAGTGATTACAGCTGGGGGACCGCACTCCGTGAGGTTGCTGTCGAAGTAGCCTTTGCGTGTGTCAATGAGATGGATGAGATTACGGTTGGAGTCAACGTAAGGAGTCCAGTGCACGAGGTCGTCGCTCGTGGCGGCAGCTACATATTCCTCACCCCAATACATGAGGTATTTCTCTTCACCGTTGACCTGCACCTTGGCGGCACGCTGTATGCCGTCTTTAACTTCGGTTACAATCGATCCCGACTTGCAGGCGAGGTCCTTGTATTTTCCATCGAGGGCATCGAGGAAAGCGGGGCCGTGGTGTGTCCATGTGAGGAGGTCGTCGCTGGTGGCGATGCACAGACGCGGTGTCTGATTGTTCCAGCCAGTGTAAGTCATCACATAGATAGTCTTGCCATCGATATCGGCACGAATTACACGCGGGTCTTCTGTGCCTCCTTTCCATTCGTAGGTCTTCGACATCTCGCTTTGGTCGGGATACATCACAGGAGTGTCTCGACGGTTGTCGATAGTGATGCCGTCTGATGTCTCGGCCAGACCGATGCGCGATGTACGGCCGCCGATGCCGGCATTGGGATTGTCTTCCGCGCGGTAAAGGATGTAAATTTTGCCGTCCTTTACCACTGCAGCGGGATTAAAGGTGTCTGCAAACTCCCACTTGACATTACCTCCGGTCATGGGGCATGCAAACACACTTTCTTGATTGGGCGTGATAAGTGGGTTGACACCCTCCGGCCGCTCAAAGCCGCCGAAAGCCCAGTCAGGTAGCACATTGTCGTTCTCGGCAAACGCCGGTACAGACATCACACATGCTGCCGCGAGTAAAATTTGTTTAAACATAGGTATTAAATGATTTGGAATTTTTCTATGATATTTTTTTGCAATATCACGATGTCTTATGCTGAATAATCTATATCTGGAATTGTATAGATCGTCAGGATTCAGAATCGGAAAGTGAGTAGGGTTTGGTGTCGGCACTGATGCAGCGGCGTTTGTTGGGTTTCGACGACATCTCGAATTCGAGTTTGCCGCCGGCCATGAGGTCGCTGTGAGTAATATAAGCCTTGTCGTAAGGTTTGCCGTTTAGTTTCACCGACTTAATGTAGCGTTTTGTGTCACTCACCCCGGGGGCCTTCACTTCGAGGGTCTTTCCATCGGGTAGTTTGACACATGTGTAAGGCATGTAGGGGGCGCCGAGCACATACTGGTCGGTGCCGGGGCATACCGGATAGAAGCCGAGTGCCGAGAATACATACCATGCCGACATCTGGCCGCAGTCGTCGTTGCCGCACAGACCGTCGATATTGTTGCGGTACATGCGGTTAAGCACCTCGCGCACCCAGTATTGTGTTTTCCATGGCTGCGACGACCATGCGTACATATAGGGGATGTTCTGGCAAGGTTCGTTGCCGTGGTTGTAGGTGCCGATAAGGCCTTCGGCAGTCACATCTTCAGTCTCGGCATAAGCTTCGGGATCGAGGTCGGTTGTGAAGAGGCGGTCGAGGTTGTTGATGAATTTCCTGTCACCGCCCATTTGATCTATGAGACCTTTGACATCATGAGGCACGAAGAACGCGTAGTTCATGGCGTTGCCTTCAAGATAGCCTTCTCCGCTGCAGTGTGTTATGCTGTAAGGTTCCTTCCAGCGGCCGTCGGCATATCGCGGACGCGAAAAAGCAATGTCGGGGTCGAATACATTCTGATAGTTCATGGCTCGTTTGCGGTATTCTTTCGCTTTGGCGTCGTTGCCCATACGCTTGGCCTGTTGATATATACACCAGTCATCGTATGCGTATTCGAGGGTTACCGACACGGCGCTCCCGTTGTGGTCGAATGGTACATAGCCATATTTAAGATAGTCGTTTACTCCATCGTAGTAGATGCAGTTGGCAGTCTCATCCATAGCTCTGAAGGCACGGCTATTGTCGGTACATATCCCTTTGGTGAGGGCATCGCCGACAACCGACACTCCGTGGTAGCCTATCATGCACCAATTCTCATTGCCCATATGTGACCATATCGGCAGCATCTTGTGTACGCTCTGCTGCTGGTGTGCCAGAAGCGACTGCACCATGTCGGCGCTACGGTCGGGAAACAAGAAGTTCATCAGAGGGTGTTCTGCTCGGAATGTATCCCAGATTGAGAACACTGTGTAGTTGGTGAAATCATCGGCCCGATGTATGTTGTGATCAAGTCCACGGTATTGCCCGTCGACATCCATGTACACCGACGGATTGATCATTGTGTGGTAGAGCGATGTATAGAACATGGCGAGTTGGTCGTCAGTGCCCTGTGCATCGATGGTCGATAGTTTCTCTTCCCAGTCGGCTGCGGTTGAGGCCGCAATGTCGTCGAAACTGCGGCCGGATGCTTCGGCGCGAAGATTTTTCAACGCGCCCTCAGTGCTGACTCCCGACAGGGCTACGCGAAGCTCTATCCGGCGGTTCTGAGGCACATTTACATCGAAGTATGCCACTATTTTGCGCCCTGCTATCTCGGGGAAATTGTGCTCTAAGTTGAAACGGCGCCAGAAACCGTTGTATGCCGGTGTCTGCCTGTCATTGTAACCATAATCGGTTATGGGCTCGGATAGCTCTATGGCGAAATAGGTGTAGTTGGTGCGGGCCCATCCGTTGGTGATACGGTAGCCGGTGATGAGTGTGGGGCTTTCCACGCGCATGTATGTCCAGAGACTTTTGCCATCGTAATTGTAGATGCCGTGGTCCATATCGAGTATGATATGACTTGTATCGGTGCCGGGCTGATATGTGTAGCGATGTACGCCACAGCGGGGCGTGGCTGTGAATTCAGCATCGATACCATAGTCGTCGAGGTGTACGGCATAATAACCGGGGCGTGCCACCTCGGTGTCGTGGCTGTAAGCCGAACGGTAGCCTTCGAGGTGTTTGTCGGCGGTCGACGGGGTGAGATGCAGTTCGCCGGTAGTGGGCATTATCATCACATCGCCAAGGTCGGAGTGGCCGGTACCGCTGAGGTGAGTGTGACTGAAACCTACGATGGTGCTGTCGGCATGCTGATAGCCGGCACAGTAGGCATAGGTGTCGGGCTGATAGCGGCCGTTGATATTGTGGGGAATGTTTTCCGTGTCCGGACTCAGTTGCACGGCTCCGAACGGAGCGCATGCACCGGGGAAGGTATGCCCCATGCCATTAGTGCCTATAATGGGGTTGACATAGGCAATATGGCCGCCGGCCGAGGCCGCAATGCTCATGGCAATTGCGGTTCCGGCAGTAAGCAGTGTTTTGATGAATATACTATATTGCATTTGTTTCGGCGTATTGACATTCAGACAAGCTCTTAATTCTCGTTTGAAAGAGAGTAGGGCGCGTCGGCAGGGTTGGTGCCTCGGTTCATGTTGGGGGTATCAGACATGCTATAGTTGATTTTCGCACCTTTTGTGAGGGTTGTGTAGTCAAGGTAATTGTGGTTGTAGGCCTTACCGTTGACACGCATATTCTTTACATAGCAGTTGTCTGTAGATGGCTTGTCGGCGGTGATTTCCACCTTTTTGCCGTTCTGCAGGTTGAGGATGGCTTTCTTGAAAATCGGGGCGCCGAGGGCATATTGGTTCGAGGCGGGACATACGGGATAGAAGCCAAGGGCCGAGAACACATACCATGCCGAGGTCTGACCGTTGTCTTCGTCACCGCAATAGCCGTCGGGAGTGGGATGATACAGTTTGTCAATGGTTTTTCGGCTCCAGTACTGTGTTTTCCAGGGCTCTCCGGCGTAGTCGTAGAGGTAAATCATGTGCTGTATGGGCTGATTGCCGTGGGCGTAGTTGCCCATGTCGGCAATTTGCATTTCGCGGATTTCGTGGATGGTGCCACCGTAGTAGCTGTCGTCGAATACAGGTGGAATTTCGAATACCTTGTCGAGTTGTGCTGTGAAATTTCTGTTGCCACCCATCAGATTGATGAGGCCTTGGATGTCGTGGAATACCGACCATGAATAGTGCCAGGAGTTGCCTTCAGTGAAGGCGTCTCCCCACTTTAGGGGATTGAAGTCAGGAGCGAACTTGCCGTCTTTGTTCTTGCCGCGCATGAGGTTGTATTCGGGATCGAAAAGGTTCGCATAGTTCCCGGCGCGTTTCTTATAAAGCTCTATTTCTTCAGCAGGGCGGCCGAGTTTCTTGGCAATCTGATAGATGCACCAGTCATCGTAGGCATATTCGAGGGTGCGTGCGGCATTTTCCTTGATGTTGACATCGTAAGGCACATAGCCGAGATCATTGTAGTATTCATAGCCCATACGGCCCGATGAGCCTACTTTGGGGTGCACATTGTTGGCGCCGTGTACCATGCCGGCGTAATATTCTTCTTCGTTACCTTTGGTACCGAGGCCCTTGAGCATGGCGTCGGCGATTACAGAGGCGGAGTTATTGCCGACCATGCAGCCGCGGTGACCTGGACTTGACCACTCGGGGAAGAAACCGCTCTCACGATAGAAGCTCAACCATCCGTCCTGTATTTTTGATGCCTCATCTGGCCAGAGGAGGTTTACCAGAGGGAAGAGGGCGCGGAATGTGTCCCAGAAGCCTGTGCCGGTGTAAAAATAGCCGTTTTCTATTTTGCCATTGTCGGGGCTGTAATGCACGGTGCGGCCGTCGGCTGTCACTTCGTGTAATTTGTGGGGGAAGAGCACGGTACGGTATAGGCATGAATAGAAGGTGCGGAGGTCATCGATGTTGTCGTCCTCTATATCCGCAGCTCCGAGAACTTCGTTCCAGCGGGCTTTGGCTTCGTCGCGTACCTGAGCGAAAGATTTGCCGTCGAGCTCTTTAAGATTCTGATAGGCCTGTTCGAGGCTTATGAACGAGGTGGCCACTTTGGCGCCTACCTGCTCTTTGCCGGCAGTTTTGAAACCTACGGCAGCTCCGGTGTGGTTGCCGCTGAGCTCGGTCTTGCCGGGCTGCAGCTCGTTTTCTTCCCATACCCAGCTGTCGGAGAAGGGTTTGTCGAATTTGATTATGAAATAATTGCGGAAGTTGTCGGTGACGCCTCCGCTGTTGCGTGTGGAGTAACCTACAACGGTATTTTCTTCGGGAATCACCTTGATCCATGAGCCTCGGTCGTAGCCGTCGACAATCACATAATTGTCTTCGCCTTCCGGGAAAGTGAAACGGAAGTATGCGCAGCGGTCGGTAGGAGTGAATTCGGTTGTTACATCGTAGTCGGCCAGATAAACGCTGTAATAGTAGGGGCGAGCCTCTTCGGCTTTATGTGAGAACCATGATGCACGGCGGTCCTCGTCTATGCGGATGCCGCCGGTGACCGGCATGATGGCGAATTGGCCGAAGTCGTTAATCCATGGACTGGGGCGGTGTGTCTGCTTGAAGCCACGGATTTTGTCACTGTTATAAACGTATGCCCATCCGTCGCCCATCTTGCCTGTCTGGGGTATCCATTGGTTCATGCCCCAGGGGAGTGCTACCGACGGAACTGTGTTTCCGTTTGAGAGTGAAACCTTGGAATCGGTACCCATGAGGGTGTTCACGTAGTCAACCGGCGATGTCACGGCGCTTGCACTCGCTGCCAGCATCAGTCCTGCTACGGCTGTAATTACTGATTTTGCCCTTTTTTCCATATTTGTTGCGGAGTCGATTAAAGTTTTATAGCGGCAAAATTACTTGTTTGTACAAATTTGCAGAGTGCGCCTCGCTGAAAATAGGTTAATAAAAAGTGACAATTTCTCCTTTATGGCTGAAATTGTCATTTTTTATGACAGATGTGGCATGAATCACGACTCTGAAATCGTTTTCCAGTATGAATGAATGCCAGCTATACACGGATCATACTCCGTCAGTGTCATTCCGGAGCCTTGTGGTATGAACTGCGATATTCTTTTGGTGTCATACCGTAGATTTTCTTAAAGTCGGCGTAGAACACTGTTTTGTTGTTCATGCCAATGCGGTATATGATTTCCTGTATTGTGAGGTCTGTGGTGAGTATGAGGTTGGCACCGTATGCATAGCGGCATTTTTTTACAAATTCATTAGGCGTATAGGGCGAGTATTTCTTGAAGCGGCGGTAGAGTGTGCGCACATCCACGCCTGCTGCTCTGGCGAGCTCGGTCGGGGAGAGTTTGCTCTCGTCTTCAAGATTCTCGCTGATATATTTGCGTATCATGTCGATGAACTGTTTCCCCTCATTTGATATTTCCAGACCGCTCTGCAGCGTGACAGCGCTCTCTGACGAGCGATAGTAGTCTTTGTCGGCGTTTTTGCGCTCTATCATATTGGCTACAAGTGTCTTGAGTACATCGGAGTTGAATGGCTTGGTTACATAGGCATCGGCTCCGGCATTGTAGCCTTCAATCTTGTCTTCTTCCGATATCTTTGCCGTGAGCACTATTACCGGCAGATTGCGGGTGAATTTATTGCTGCGTATATAGCGTATGAAGTCGAGTCCGTTTTCTTCCGACATTGACATCATAATGTCGGTGATTATCGCCGCAGGTATCTGTCGCTCTGTCTGTTTGCGCGCTTCGGCCACGCTTCGCACACTTGTCACGGTGTAATCAGCCGACAATATGTTGGATACGAGCCATAATATATCAGGGTTGTCGTCTACAACGAGCACTTCTGGTTTGATATCTATGGGATGGCCGTCGGTGCCGGCTGTCGATGCAGCCGATGTTTCATCGACTATGTTGGAGTGCACGCTCATGAGCGGCAATGTGACGGTGAAACGTGTGAATTCACCCACTATGCTGTCGGCTTCAATGGTACCTCCGAGTTTGGTCACCATTCCGTGGGTTATGAAGAGCCCGAGGCCGTGGCGCGACGACATTTCGCGGTATCCGTTGCTGTCCACATTGTTGAATACGGCAAATTTATTGAACAGCTGTTTAAGGTGTTCCTGGGGGATGCCCTGTCCGGTGTTGCGCACCTCAAACTGCAGTTCGCCCTCAGGCGTTTGTTTGGCAGATACGCGTATTTCGCCGCCGGTGGGGGTGTATTTGACGGCGTTCGACATAAGATTTGTTACTATTTTGCTCAGACATGATACATCGGTGTTCCACCGAAGGTCGGGTTGCTCTACTTCGGTGATGAAGTTGATGCCGTTCTGATGAGCTATTTCTTCGTAGCCGTGGACCCAGCGTTTGAATACATTTTCTATGGCTATGGGCTGGATTTTCAGATGCACAAAGCTGCCGTCTTCCATGTATCGGACATCAAGAATTTCCTGCACAAGTTCGTTGAGATATTTGGAGTTTTCGCAGAGTGAGACAACATAGGGGCGCAGCTTCTGATTTTCGGGTTTGTCGGTGTGTTTCTTTATTTCGTCGCAGATGCCCATAATCATTGTCAGTGGTGAGCAGAATTCGTGGGTTATGTTCGTGAAGAATTCTTTTCGGTCAGCGTACAACCGTTCCTGCTCCTTTTCATGGAGGCGCTGTTCAAGTTCTCTGCGTTTCTCGGCATAAATCTTGCGCGAACGGTTGTATATGAAGAAGAGTATGCCCGCTGCCAGCAGAAAGAAGATGCTGTAGCTATACCATGTGTCGTACCATGCCGGATTTACTTTGAATGGCAACACAAAGGCTTCGAAGCCGGCGTTTTCGCCGTCGTTTTCGCAGCGTACACGGAGTGTGTATTTGCCTGGCGCAAGGTTGGTGAATGTTACTGTGGGCGATGTGCCGAGGTTTACCCACTTGTCGGAGAGTCCCTCGAGCTGATACCAGTAGTTGATGTAATCGCCTGTGATATAATCGAGTGCTGAAAACGATATTGATATAACATCGTCGTCGTAATTGAATTCGAGTTCTTGCTCTCGGCTGTCGAAATCAGGTATCATATCGATTCCGTTTACGGTGAGGCCGGTGAGCACCACTTCAGGTGCCGTTGTGGTTGCGGCTGTGGGATTGGGGAGGGCGGCGTCTTTTTTCACGCAAACTATGCCGTTGAGGGCGCCGAAAATCAGGTCACTGCTCTGCGGAGATACATATCCCGAGTTGTCGCAGAACTCGTTGATGTCGCCGGCTATCCCTGTGGTGTTGTGCAGAACGCCCGATGCTGTGTTGTAACGTGCGAGACCTTTGTTGGTGCTGAGCCACACATTACCCCCCCCTATATCAGGTATAATGCTGTGTATCATGTCGTTAGCTAGTCCGTCGCTTCGTGTGAGCACCTTGGTCAGACGAGGATTTTCGGGGTTGCTGCAGTCCACGATGCCACCTCCTATACTCGACCCGAAATAGAGTGTGCCGTCGGAAGTGTAGGCAAGTGATATGATGTCGCCTATACCGGGTATCTGTTCGTTGATATTGCACAGCGGAGAGTAGGTGCCGTCGTTGATATTAAAGCGGATTATGCCTATGCCGCCACGGCAACCTATATATAATATGTCATGGCCATCCCATGCCATGGTATAGATTTCATAGCAGATATGTTTGTCTACACGGAATACATATGTATCGGTGTGAAGCACCCGGTTGCCTCCGTCGGTGACCACTTTGATCAATCCGAAGGTGCTCGAAGCGAGCCACAGGACGCTGTCGCTGGCTTCGAAGAGGTCGTGTATGTCGGCAATATCCGGGCCGTCGAGATTCACTATCCTGCCCTCGGTGTCGATATGCGATATGCCGGGCCCTTTGCCGGCGAGCCATATGCGGCCAGGGGTGAAAGCGCTCTCCTTGATTGAAAATATCTGATTTGTAGGCAGGTCACCGGGCGCTCCTGGGTGTGTGCCGTAACGTATGATACGGTGTGCGGGTATTTCGCCTTCGGTCGGCAGCGTGGGATAATCCTTGAGCACGATGAGGCCGTTGCCCTTGGTGCCTATCCACAGATTGTTGTGTGAGTCGGTGAAGAAGGTTCGGATAGGTTTGGTAAGACCTGGTATCTGCGATGAGTGTATGGATTTGTAGCGGGTGTCGGTGTTACATATCTTATATAGCCCCCTGCCGTCGGTGGCCACCCATATCAGATTCTGTCGTTTGTCGTGTAGTAGATTGAAGGCGCCTGTCTCGGAGTAAATCATTTCAGGGTCATAGTCGGCATCGCCCCGGAGGCGCATCACTCCGGAATTCGCAAATGCTATATATACATCGTTGTTGTAGGGTACTATATTGCTGACTTTGCCGTATGTGTCGACCTCCTTGTGTAGATTGCGTATAAGCCGCACTGTGTGCGATACTTCATCGTGATGGTGTATCTCACCGATACTGTTCAATGTATAGAAGCCTCGGGGCGATTCGAAAGCCTCGTAGGTGTCGTGTTCGCCTATTTTCACTTTCTGCCAGCTGAATTGTGCATGGTTTTCGTCGTAGCCGGCTGAGAAATCGAAGTGCAGCTTGTATGCGTAATGTTCGCGTGGAAGGTACCACACGGTATTGTTGCCCGTCATCACAGCGGGGCAATACGCCAGACTTCCGACAAAGTCTGGCGTTTCTGCTGTTCTGAATTTTTTATCGACTTTGTCATAATACATGAACTGGCAGTCGGGTGACACTACGAATGCATTTCCCAGTGTATCGCTCACGAATGTGTGTCGTGCGGCACGGATTTCATCATAGTGTTCGTGGGCTGTGAGATGTCGTGTGGAGAATTTATCAAGTCCCATCGTGGTGAGCACCCACAGGTTGTCATGCTCGGCTTTGTGAACTTCGTTTATCACATTGCCCGACAGCGACTGGGGATTGTCTGTCTCATGTCGGAATACACGAATGCCTTTCCCGTCGTAACGATTTAGACCATCATACGACCCGAGCCACATGAAGCCTCGTTCGTCCTGCTCGAGCATCATGAGTGAATTGTTTGAAAGCGACTCGGTGTTGGATGCCCTCACTATACCCGGCGTTGCTTCGGCGCTCAGTGAAAAGTGGAATATCAGTAAAAAGAGCAAATAATGTGCGCTTACAGCCGATGTGCAGCATCTGATTGTCGACATACCCATAGCCCGTAAATATTTATTGATTGTCATCATGGCATTGATCAGTTTCTGCAACAAATTTACCGATATTCTTTATTTCTGACAATATCTTTAAATCAGATATGTTATAAAACACATTCTAAAATGTCGGAAATCAGCCTTGGGAGTATTGATTTATGACATCGCATTAATGTATAGCGACAGCGGTGTGAGTTTTTTCGTTTGTGGCAAAAATTATTAATAAAATGACAAAATTTGTTAATCGCTATTATTGCCCGAGATGTAATTTTGAGCCCGTAACAGATAGTGCTACGAAATCAGAAATCAATGAAAAAGCCTCAAAGTCTAATTACCATACTGCTTCTGTCTGCTATAACGGCTTCTGCCCAGGCTGACAGGAAAACGTTGTTGTTTATTTCAGATTCTCATCTTGATACACAATGGAACTGGGATGTGACAACTACCATTAACCAGTATGTCAAAAACACACTAAACGAGAACCTCGCTCTTCTTGACAAATATCCCAACTTCCAGTTTAATTTTGAAGGTGCCATCCGCTATAAGTGGATGAAGGAATACTATCCTTCGCAATATGCCCGCATGCAGCAGTATGTTGCTTCGGGCCGCTGGCATGTGTCGGGCGCGAGTGTCGATGCCAACGATGTGATGGTGTCGTCGGCGGAATCGATAATGCGCAACTGGCTTTACGGCACCACATATTTTAAAAACGAACTCGGTGTGCGGGGCGGTCGTGACATAATGCTGCCCGACTGCTTCGGCTTCCCTTATTCGCTGCCTTCGCTCGCCGCACACTGTGGCATGACCGGTTTCCATACCAATAAACTTAGCTGGGGTTCGGCTATCTACGACGGCCTTCCCCGCTTTGGTGTGTGGCGTGGTGTCGACGGCTCGGAAATTTATGCTGTATACAAGCCCGGCGCTTATGATAGCCATGAGGAATATAATAAGGATATGGCAAACGATGCCGACATTGAGCATCGCATCACTGAAAACTATAATAATTATGGTGTGGCGGCAGAAATCCGATATGTCGGTCCCCGCAGCGACCATGGCGGCGGTCTGCATGACGAAAGCAACAGCGGGGGTGAGAATACGCCCTATTGGCTCAATTACAGCGTGGCATCTAATGGCCCTGTGAGTGTGAAACTTGCAACTCCCGACGATATATTTGAGTATCTTGACCAATACCGCAACGAAAAATATAAGATACACGACGGAGAGCTCCCGATGCGCGTACACGGTGTGGGTGCATATACTTCACAGGCAGTGCTGAAACGCTGGAATCGCCGCAACGAGCTTCTTGCCGATGCCGCTGAGAAGGCTTCTGTGGCGTCGGAGTGGCTTGGGGCTTCGGCTTATCCGGCCGAGGCTTTGCGCACGGCGTGGATGAACAACTTATGGCAGGCTCATCACGACGGCATCACGGGTACTTCTATTCCCAAGGCTTATGTATATTCGCAGAATGAATATTCAATAGCCAATAAGTCGTTCGGCGATGCGTTCATCAATGCGGCAGGCGCTTTCACCGCATCGCTCGACACACGTGTAACCGGCACTCCTATCGTGCTTTACAATCCGCTTTCATTCGCTCGTCATGATGTGGCTGAAATCGAGATTGATGCTTATGCACCTATCGAAAACGTTGCAGTCTTCGGCCCCGACGGCAAGGAAGTGCTTGCGCAAGTGGCACGCTATGATGCCGAGAGGGCAAAAGCAGTCATTGTGTTCGAGGCAAATGTGCCTTCGCTCGGTTATGCCGTGTATGATGTGCGCCCGGGAGTTCAGTGCTCGCTCACTTCCGACCTGACAATGGATAAAGACGCCCGTCAGATTATTAACGGGCGCTATCGCATCACTCTCGACACCAAGGGCGACTGCAGCATATACGACCTTGAAAAAAAGCGTCTTATCATGGGTGCTCCTTCTTTGGTAATGCTCGATGACACCTCTAATAGTTGGCCCGCATGGGAAATAACTTATGAGAGCGTGGCAGGCAATGAGATTGCCCGAGTTAATGAGAATGTTGACATACAGTTTGTAGAAGACGGCCCGCTCCGGAAGACCGTGCGTGTGTCGCGCAGTGCGAAAGGGAGCGACTTCATACATTATATAATAGTGAATGCGCTCAATAACCGTGTCGACATGGTCAACGAAGTCGACTGGAAAACACGCAATACCTTGCTGAAACTGAATGTGCCCACGCGCACGGGCGCAAATAAGGCCACCTACGATTTGTCGCTAGGCACCATCACTCGCGGCGTTCGCTCCAGCCAGCATTATGAGATGCAGGGCCATCAGTGGGCCGATCTGAGTCAGTCGTCGGGTGCCTACGGCATTTCAATACTCAATGACTGCAAATACGGCTGGGATATGCCCGAAGACGGTTATCTGCGCCTCTCGCTCATCCATACACCACGTGCCACCAACTACTCTTACCAGCAGCTGCAAGACCTCGGTGACCATCATTTTACCGTGGCATTCCTGCCCCATGAGGGTTTTTGGAACGAAGAGACGCAGCAGCAGGGTGCCATGCTCAATCAGCCCCTCATGGCATTCGTCGCTCCCAGACATGAAGGCGATATGGGCAAGATCTTCTCTTTCGCTTCCGTCAACACCCCGTGTGTGGCAGTCAAGGCGCTTAAAAAGAGTGAGACTACCGATGAATATATCATCCGCCTTTATGAACTCACCGGCGTGGACCGCAGCGATGTAAAGGTGACCTTCGCCTCTGCTATAGCCTCGGCCCGCGAGGTAAACGGTGTCGAGGAGGAGCTCCCCGACGCACCGGCGGTGAGCACCGACGGCAAGACAATGACTTTCAGTATCGGTCACTATCAGCCTAAGACTTTTGCCGTGCGCCTCCTTGCGCCCGACACACAGGTGGCTGCGGCTCTTCCTGCCTCGTCGTTCGTTAACCTCGACTTCGATACCGACATGATGAGCGGCCACGACGGCATGACTGACGCCACACGCGGCATCGCAAAGGCTTTCCCGGCCGAGCTCCTCTCAGACGAACTCACCGTCAACGATATCAGTTTCGCCATCGGCAGTCGCGAACGCAAAGCAAATAACGCTCTCAGTTGCCACGGCCAGACTCTCAAACTCAGCCGTGCCGACAATCAGAACAAACTTTATATCCTCGCACTTTCTACCGAGGAGGCCGGTTCAAAAGGTGATTTCATAATTGGGGGCATGACAACCACCCTCAATGTACCCTACTATGGCGGTTATGTGGGTCAGGCCAAGACTGCATTCAACTTCGGTTCGGAATATCGCCGCGACGAAGTGGCCTTTACCGCCACGCATAGTCATAACGTGTCGAACGGTCACGACGAGACATTTGGTTTCCTATATATATATAAGTACGCATTGGTCCTTCCGGAAGGTGTAAACGAGATAACCCTTCCCGACAGCAAGGGTCTCTATCTGATTGCGGCCACGCTCAGCGACAACAATCACGATGACGCACGCCCCGCATCTGAGATTTACACCTATCCGGCAGCCAATGAGCTTGGGAATGTTGCCACATTTGAAGACAGCCGCCTTATCCCGGACAAGATTTCTGCCAATGGTTATGTGAATGCATCTGAAGCTCCCCACTTGGCTAACGATGGTATCACCGACACAAAGTGGTGCTGCACCTCGGCCAACTCCTGGCTCGAATACAGCTTCAATGAGGATGTTGTGGTAAACCGCTGGGCACTGCTGAGTGCAGGCCTCGAAGGGCTCGATAAAATCACCCGTGATTTCAAAGTGCAGTATCACGACGGAAGCAAATGGAACGACATAAGTGCAGTAACCATGAATACCGACAACTACTTGTCGGCGGCTGTCAGCCCCGTTACAGCCAAACGCTTCCGACTCAGTGTAGGTGCCGGCGAGCAAGGGGGTAACACAGCCCGTATCTACGAATTTGCCCTGTACGGACACATAAAAGACAACTCCGGCATAGCCGATGTGACAGTTCACGATGTCCACAACTCTATCGAGCTCCTCGGCAGCTATCCCAATCCCTGCCATGGCGAGGCTGAGATACGTTATAGTGTGCCGGAAGGCACATCGGCTCTCCGCCTCGAAGTTTACGACATGACGGGAAAGGCTCTGCAGAGCATAGCGCTCCCTGTCAACGACGGTAACGGAGGCGACTACAGTGCAAATGTGACCTTCACATCCGGCGTGGGCATATGCCTCTGCCGCCTCACAGGCATAGTCGCCGGAGTTGAAATCAGTTCTTCCGCAAAGCGATTAATTATCAAATAGCAATACAACCAATTTTTATTTATTTATCAATAAACCTTATCAATCATGATAAAGCATTTACATTTGAAAGGGTTTGTAGCTTTGGCAACCGCCTTTGCAATGTCAACGAGTGCCTTTGCAGTCACTCAAATCAACGACGCAGCAGGTTTGGCCGCCATTGCCAACGACCTTGCCGGCGAGTATGAACTCGCCGCCGACATTCAGCTCGCAGGTGAATGGGCACCTATCGGTAACAACGACGCGCCTTTCACAGGTTCATTTAATGGTAATGGCCATACTATCAGTGGCCTGAACTACACTACAAACGGCAACTGGGTTGGACTTTTCGGTGCATCGACAGGTACGATCAAGAATGTTCGAATCGTCGACGCCAATCTTTATGGTAACGAGCATGTAGGTATCGCTGTCGGCCGTGTATTCGGCGGCGGCGTTGTAGACAATGTATTCACAGCCGGCTATGTAAACGGCCGCGACCACACGGGTGGTATCGCCGGTGACGCAGGCGACACCGATCAGGATGCTACGGTAAGCAACTGTCTATCGATGGCATATGTAATATCTCGTGAATATCAGGCCGGCGGTATCGTTGGCTGGAGCAAAGGCAACGTGACCATCAGTAATAACATCTTCCTCGGTGAGGCTTATGTAGGCGCTTACGGAGGTTGCGCAGGTATCGTGGCTTTCATTGAAGACGGCACCACTACCGTTACAGGCAATGTAAATGCCGCCCGCAAACTTACAGGTCTCCATGAGGGCCGTAACACTTATGGTATCGTGGGTAACACCTACAACGAAAATTCACATCTCGTTGCTTCCGACAACCTTACCTCTGCCGCTACCGAACTTATCAACCGTAATGACGGCACGGTGGTGGATCAGACCGATATGCCGGTTGATTATAACGGTATTGTCACTTCTGTCGCTGACCTTAAGGTTGCTGCAACCTATCAGGGTATCGGTTTCGGTGCGGCATGGAATCTCAGCACAGGCAACTATCCCGTGCTTGCAGGCATGACACTGCCCGTGGAAGGTGATTTCATTCACACAGATGTTCTTCCTGAAGATGTTTATACTGGTAACGTTCTGAATCTTAACGCTATCAGTACTCTCGGACGCCAAATCACATACGCTACCAGCGACGCTTCTGTGGCCACCGTGGATAAAGGTGTCATCAACTTCCTTAAAGAGGGAACTGTGACCATCACAGCCTCTACTACAGGCGACAGCTACAGCAAGGGTTTCACCCTCAAACTGGCGTTCGCTCCCAAGGCAATGGATACCAACATCGCTACGGCAGCTGATCTTGCCAAACTCATAGAGAACCCCATGGGTAACTTCAAACTGGTTGCCGATATCGATATGAGCGGTGTTGATTTTACTCCCATCACCCGTTTCGAGGGTTCGCTCGACGGTCAGAACCACTATATACGTAACCTTTCGTACAACGACAAGGAGCGCGACAATGTGGCTCTCTTCGCTGAGTTCAGCGGTTCATTCATCAAGAACATTGGCTTCGATAATGCCAACCTCGTCGGCAACGCTAATGTCGCCGCTGTGGCAGGCAAGACCTCAAGCGCTTCAGTCATCAGCAATGTGGTAGTTTCCAACTCTTACATCGAAGGCCGCGACCATGTCGCTTCATTCGTAGGTAACCTCGACGGCAACGCTACTGTCAGCAACTGTCTGTCGAACGCTGAGATTATTACCCGCAGCTATCAGGCCGGCGGTATCGCAGGTGTGCAGAACTACGGTACAATCGAAAAATGTATCTTCGCTGGTACAGTCGCCTGCATCAGCGGCACTACTAACGTGACCGGTATTACAGCTCTCCTTGACAGTGACGGCAATCCTTCGGTAATCAAGAACTGCCTTGCCGCTGCCGCATCTTACAAAGGCATCAACCCCGATTCCAGCTCCAACATAATTATCGCTCTCGCAGGACGCAAGATGACCCTTGAGAATAACTACATCGCCGAATATTCTCTCCGCGACGGCGTGAGAGTTACCGGTGGCACTGCTGACAGCAGCACAGGTGCTGTTGCTTCGACCGCTGATATCCGCAGCAAAGCATGGTATGAGCAGACTCTCGGCTTCGACTTCACCAACGACTGGAAGTTCCTCGAAGGTGCGGAAGGTCGTATGCTCCCCGTGCTCAAATGGATGAATGCTCCTCTGAATACCACCATATTCAATCTCCCGAGCACCGACGGTGTAAACCTCGTTTATATCGAAGGTACCGAATTCTACGACTATAGCCAGCTCAAAGGCTCATGGGGCCAGGATGTAACAGTCAGCCAGACCTCAGGCGAGCAGTATGCTTCGATTTACCCCGAGGAGAATAAGATTTATGTGGGCGACGAAGAAGGCTACATCCCCGGAGCCGGCTCAGCTGACTTCAAGATTGGATTCGATGCTTCCATAAGCAGCCTCTTCCATATCGAAGGCCGCGATTCATTCACAGTCAATGTGTCACTCAGTGGTGTGGAAACTACCATTAATACTGTTGAAGATTTCCTCAACATACGTAAGAACCCCAGCGGCTCGTTCAAACTCGGTGCCGACATCGACCTCGCAGGCGTTGAGTTCAACGGCTTCTGCAATGATGGCAACACAGTTTTCACCGGTACTCTCGACGGGCAGGGCCACTCTGTAAAGAACTTCGATCTCACATTCACCACAGGCTCCGACAAGGGTCTCTTCGGTAAGGTTTCCGGCGCTACCATCAAGAACATTTCCTTCGCTAACTTCACTATCAACGGCGGCCTCTCAGGTGTCAAGCATGTAGGTCTTATCGGTGGCGGCTCAGCTTACATCGAGAACACCGCTTTTGTGGGTACTGTAATCGGTAACGACCACGTGGGTCTTGTAGCCGGTGATTCCGACGGCATCGAAATGAAGAACTGCTATGCAGTGGGCACAGTACAGGGCGGCTCCCAGGTGGGTGGCTTCTTCGGTTGCACACTCGATGGTGGCTGCAATCTGGAGAACTGTCTCTCGAATGTCAACGCTTCCGCTTTCAGCCGCGGCTGGACCGGCGGTTACATCGGCCTTATCGATAAAGCAAACAGCACCGTTACAATCAAGAACTGCGTATCAATCGGCGACTGCAGCACAACAGGCTCAGGCTCTCCCAAGTACGCATCTCCCTTCATAGCCGGTAACGGCGCTGGTGAAAATGCCAACGCTATCGTTTACTTCTCCGGCAACATCTACAATTCTGTAGCAATAATGGACGCCGAGAACGGTCAGGACTGGCCCGGTAACCACGAAACCGCAGAAGGCGGTGTAGTAGAGGCTGCCACATCCCAGAATCCCAACACCCTGGCAACTCAGAACACTTACACAGCTATCAGCTGGGATTTTGAGAATGTATGGGCTATGGGCACAGGCGACTACAAATATCCCGTGCTCAAGGGTGTCCCTGTAAGCGATGGCACTCTGGGTGTTGAAGAAGTTGCCGACGCTCCCGAAGCAAGCCTGCGCGTAGCTGCCGCCAACGGTGAAATCATTGTTGCAGGTCTCGGCGAGGCTTCTGTAGTCACAGTTTACAATGCCGCAGGCGTACAGGTTGCCTCAGTTGCCGTCAACGCTCCCGAAGCGGTTGTGGCTGCTCCAGCTGCCGGTCTCTACATTGTAGCTGTCGCTGCCGACGGCAATAAGACCACTGCCAAGGTAGTTGTAAAGTAATCTTCTAAATCCTATAACAAAACGGGCCGGTGCTTTGCATTTCGTCGCCGGCCCGTCTTTTTCTTTTAATCTTCATGAAGAAAAAGGAAGTGGAAAAACACTTAAAGGCCTTATTAAAATGGTAAAACTCAGTGCATCAGGGATTAAGTATGTCGCTTTATTGTTAGCGATACTACTCTCTACGCCGGCTTACGCTGAAGTCCTCAAAGTCACAGGACGTGTACAGGATCAGGAAGGTGAGCCTCTTATTGGCGTAACAGTTGTCCAGAAGGATGACCCCAAGAATGGTGTTGTTACCGATATCAACGGTACATACAATCTCTCAATTAAGCGTGGCGCCACGATCAAGGTGAGCTATGTAGGCTACGAAACCGAAGAGAAAAAAGCCAATGCCACAACTATCGACTTCATTCTTAAAGAGAATGTGCAGACTCTCGATGAAGTTGTCGTAACCGGTTATGCAACCCAGAAAAAGATATCCGTACTCGGCGCTCAGTCTACACTCAAAATGGAGCATGTGAAAGCTCCTGTGTCGAACATGACCAATGTGCTTGCCGGCCGTGTAGCCGGTGTGGTAGCCGTGCAGCGCACGGGTCTTCCCGGTCAGGACGATGCCGACATCTGGATCCGCGGTCTCAGCACCCTCACCAACCGTAACGAGGGTCCTCTCGTGCTTGTCGACGGTATCGAGCGCAGCTTCTCTCAGCTCGACCCCGAGGACATCGAATCGATTACAGTGCTTAAGGACGCTGCCTCGACAGCTGTTTACGGTGTGCGCGGCGGTAACGGTGTAATCATAATCACCACCAAACCCGGTGTCGCCGGCACTCCAAAGTTCTCGTTCGACATATATCAGGGCATCACTCAGCTCACTAAAGTGCCTTCGCTTGTCGACGGCATCGACTACATGAACTGTGTGAACGAAGCCTATATGCACACCAAAGGCACGACATTCTATAAACCTAATTACATAACAAACACCAAGATTGCCAACGGCTATCCCCTTACAGCCGATGAGCAGGCCTACGCCGCTTCAGTAGCGGGAGACCCTACCATCAACAAATATCTCTACCCCAGTGTAAACTGGATGGACGAAATGTATCACAAATACGGATATAACGGACGCTACAATGTCAATATCCGCGGTGGTGCTCCCAATGCCACATATTATGTATCTCTCTCTTATTACAACGAGAAAGGTATGACCAAGAAGGATCCCGCGCAGGATTATTCTTCCGAAATCACCTACGACCGCTACAACTTCCTTACCAATATCAATCTCAAGGCCACCAAGACCACTAAAGTCGATATCGGTGTGAACGGCTGGATCACCGGCGGTAACTATCCCGAGGTGAGCATCGGCAATATCTTCGGAAAGGCCATGCAGACCAACCCCGTTATCTACCCCGTGCAGTATCCCAACGGTCAGAACCCCGGCATCTCGCCCGACAACCGCGAGCTCGACTCTCCCTGGGTAACACTTACACGCCGCGGTTATCAGACACAGAACCGCACTCAGGTGAACACAAACCTCAAGCTCACTCAGGACCTCGGTTTCTGGAAATGGTCGAAAGGTCTCGAGGCTCGTGCACTTGTTTCATTCGATGTGCGCGCCAATCAGGAAGTTCACTATAGAGTTGACGACAGCACATGGGCTCCTACTGCCACTCAGGATCCCGTCACCGGCACCTGGGTGAACGACGAATTCCTCTATGATGCAGACGGCAATATCCTCCTTGCCGAGAAATTCAAAGGAAACAACAGCATGTCGGTTGAATCAAAAAAATGGGTGTACCGCACATTCTACCTCGAGGCTGCCCTCACTTACAACCGCCAGTTCGAAAGGAAGCACAATGTAAACGCCATGGCTCTCTTCACTATGCGCAGTTATCTTGATGCAAATGAAGATGACCTTTTCAAGACTCTGCCACACAAACAGCAGAGTGTCGCACTTCGTGCGTCGTACGACTTCGACCGTCGTTATTTCGTAGAGTTCAACGGCGGTTATACCGGATCTGAAAACTTCCTCAAAGGCCATCGCTTCGGATTCTTCCCCGCAGTAGCCGCAGGTTGGGTGCCATCCAACGAATCGTGGTGGAGCCCTCTGAGCAGCGTTATCTCATTCCTCAAACTCCGTTACTCTTACGGTATAGTAGGTAATGATTCCTCTGACGGTCGTTTCACATACTTTGCCAAATTCAACAGCGGTGATCCCAATTTTTCCAACTATTGGACACGCAACGGTGCAAGCGGTACGTGGCACTACAGTTCCTACGGCTATGAGCCCATGTGGTCACGCGTTCACAAGCAGGATCTCGGCATCGAGCTGAATCTTTTCAACACCGACCTCAGCATCGTGGTGGATCTCTTCAAGGAGAAGCGCGACCACATCTTCGTAGAGCGTACAGACCTTCCTTTCCTCGCCGGCCTCGAGGCCAATCCCTTTGCAAACATAGGTATCGTTGAGAATAAAGGTTTTGAAGTGTCGGCCGAGTACACCCGCCGTTTCGGCGATGACTGGCTGATTTCACTCCGCGGCAACATGACCTACAACCAGGATAAGGTTATTGATAACGCTCAGGCCGACCCGGCTTATCCCTGGCTCGACCGCCGCGGCCACAATGTGCTCGCAGAATGGGGTTATATAGCCGAGGGTCTCTACACCAGCACGGAGCAGATCAAGGAACGCGGAATCACCCAGTTCGGTGAGACCTATCCCGGCCAGCTCGTCAAGCCCGGTGACATCATGTACAAGGACCTTAACGGCGACGGCCACATCGACGATTATGACCAGACATGTATCTCTCGCGGTGATATTCCACAGATTTACTATGGCTTCGGTGGCGACTTCCGTTACAAAAATATTGGTCTCGGCCTGCTCTTCCAGGGCACTGCCAAAGCCGACCGTCTGCTTACCGGCAACGGTATCAAGCCTTTCCAGAGTTCAAGCGGCGGCGGCACACTCTACGACAACATCAGCGACCGCTGGAGCGAGGATAACCCCGAAAACACCGATGTGTTCTATCCCCGTCTCGCATGGGGCAGTACCGACCCTTCGAACGAGAACAACTTCAAGACCAGCACATGGTGGAAGAAAGATATGAGCTTCCTCCGTCTGAAACAGTTCACAGTTTCGTTCTATTTCCCCAAAGCATGGCAGAAGAGTGTTTTCAAAGGCGGTCGTTTCTATCTGATGGGCGAGAATGTGTTTACATTCAGCAAATTCAAACTCTGGGACCCCGAGCTCAACACATCGAACGGTATTTCGTATCCTAACGTACGCACCTTCTCTATCGGTGTCAACTTCAATCTCTAAACAGACCTGAATTATGAAAACTAAAATAATCGGATTAGCTCTTCTTGCCGCCGGCATGGTGTCGCTGCCCTCATGCGACAGCTATTTCGACGATGTGCCTAACAATGCCACGACTCTGGATGACATATTCCATAACCGTGGTATGGCACTCGGATGGCTTACCAACATATATTCGTTCTATCCCGACAACACCAACCGTTATGCCTCCAACACAGCCATGTATTGGAACGGCGGTTCTATCGAGGGTTATCTCCCCTGGGACTGGGTTGAGACACACGACATAGTGCAGGGTTCGCTCACTCCGTCGACCGGTTTTGTAGAGCGCCTGTGGAAACAATACTACATCGGCATTACCAACTGCAACATCTATATGACCAATGTGGACAATTGCGATGCTATGTCGGCCGAGGAAAAGGCTATCACCAAGGCCGAAGTGCGCGCTTTCCGCGCTTTCTTCTACCTTCAGTTACTTAAGCTTTATGGCCCGGTGCCTCTGATGGGCGACCGTGTGAGCGCCAACGATGACCCGATTGAGCTCTATCAGCGTCAGCGCAATACCGTAGATGAATGCTTCAACTATGTAATCTCTGAGTTCAGGGCCGTTCTCGATTCTAACGTTCTCATGTCATCGTTCGGATCCGACGGTGCTTATGATGACAAGAATATGGGTAACCTCACTAAGGAAGTTGTTGAGATGTTCCTTTGCGACACATATCTCTTCCGCGCATCGTATCTCTACAATGGCGATCCCTATTATCAGACAATGACCAATCCCGACGGCACAAAGCTCTTCCCGGAGCAGCGCGACGAGCAGAAATGGCGTGACCTCAAGGCTCAGGCTCTGAAGATTATCACCAGCAACAGGTACTCGCTTGTGCTCCGCGACACACAGGATCATCTGACTTCTGATCTCTCGGCCGCATGCCCCTTCAAGTCGGTATTTTACGCTTCGATGGGCACCGCTTCAAACGAGGAGCTCATCTACGGCCGTACCAACGCCAGCAAGGAGACCTATGCAATGGTGCCCCGTTTCTCGGGTCTCCCCTCGGGCTATGACAAGGGTGCGGGTGCGCTCACTATTCCCCTCGAGTTTGTTGACCTTTATTTCACCAACAAAGGTCTGCGTATCGAAGATGACCCCGATTACTTCACATATGATGTGAACGACCCTCCCACGGCTGTACGTGGTGCTAAGGCTATTATTCAGACTACTGCCTATCGCGATCCCCTGTCGGGATATGAGTATTTCGCGCCTGCATCGTCGGGCGGCTCGGTTTCTTACGCCGGTCCCACATCAATCATGAAACAGTTCTATAACCGTGAGGCTCGTTTCTATCTCGCAGTCACATTCCAGAACCGTCCGTGGAACTTTCAGGGTGGCGCGGCAGTGCAGATGCAGTTCAATGGCAATTCAGGTTCCGACGGCCGTACACACGACTATCCAATTTTCGGTACTATCGTGCGCAAGAACTACTATGCCAAGCAGTCGGCATGGGATATGAGCTGCGAGTACCGTCTTGCTGAGGTTTACCTTGACTATGCCGAGGCCTGTGCCGAGCTTGGCGAATTTGATGAGGCCCTCAAGTATGTCAACGAAATCCGCAGTCGTGCCGGCATCGCCCAGTATGGTCTCAATGCCGGTGACACAGGAAAGGATGTACGCAGACTCGATAAGATCACTCTCCCTTCCTATGATAAGGAGACTGTGCTGAAGGCTATATATCGTGAGCGTATTCTCGAACTTGCCTATGAGAACAAGCACTACTTCGATGTGCGTCGCTGGAGTGTGGCTGACGGCAAATGGCGCAACGGTGCGGAAATGACCGACGGCTGGATTTATCCCGCATATCATCAGGGCGGTGAAGGCGGCGC
This sequence comes from uncultured Muribaculaceae bacterium, assembly GCA_934555895.1. Classification (GTDB taxonomy): domain Bacteria; phylum Bacteroidota; class Bacteroidia; order Bacteroidales; family Muribaculaceae; genus UBA7173. The sequence continues at coordinate 50,026 of CAKTFH010000012.1, forward strand.
AATGACCGGCTTCAATATCAACAACGTGGGTCAGACCGACGAAAACAAGAATGTAAACTTCTACAAGCGTGTGAAGCAGCAGGAGCGTGTGTTCGCAAAGCGCATGAGCCTCCTCCCCATTCCGCAGCAGGAAGTGAACCGCAACAAGCTTTGCGTTCAGAATCGCGAGTGGTAATCGTATGATGCCTCTCTGACTCAATTCATTCCATAAGAGAGGGAGCACCGGTTTACGGGTGCTCCCTCTTTCAAAAGGCTAACTAATATCTAAGAGAGCGTTTGGATTTAAACCGAATTCAGTTAATTGAAGAATATTAGAGCTTGTTTAAAAATAAATGTTGCAGGCAGGGTCGCATAGCTTGAGACGGTTTGCGCCATGTGACGAAGGAGTGTACTGAAGTACATGACTGAGGAACAGGACGAAAACCGGCCAAGATATGCGAAGCAAAGGTGATTTTGTAATCACAGGAATTCACCTATGTCCATGAAACAGCCATAAAAATATGTCAATTATTATGAAAAATAATACTTCCGTGCGGCCATTCGCCGGCATCTTTCCACTTGTTCTTCGGTCGTTATGGAACCCCATAACTCCCTCATCGCAAGCGAAAATCTGCGCGACGACTGACCGCCCTGCCTGTAACATTTATTATTAAACAAGCTCTTAAATTCAAACACACTCTAAGCCTCTCACTACAAATCAGCTATGAAGAAAATTATATACTCTCTGCTGTTTCTCGCAGTGTTTTTCGGAGCTTCGGCATTAGAGCCGGGTAAAAACTATGGCATCTTACAGGGCAAGAAGGCCCTGTTCGTAAAAGATGCCGAGCCTCAGAGCGGACGCAAAGCCGTGATGTGGACAGACACAGAAGTGCCGGCGCAGAGATGGGTGCTCGACCGGCACGATGACGACACATACACTTTTCGCAACTGCTATACCGGTTATTATCTCGGAGTAAACAGCACGAATGCCGGTGCAACGGCCGACCAGCGTGTTTTCAGCCGTTACCTCACCCGGTGGTATCTCGAGGCTTCGGGCGATGGCTGGCTTCTGGTGCCGTTCCGTAATACCGAGCTGTGTCTTGCTGCTGCTTCCGATGAAGAGGATGCCCCACTTATTCTCGTAAATAAGGCAACAGCCGACCCGGCGCTGAGTGTATTCACTATCAATGCCGATGATACGGAGATTCCCATGGCATACGGCACCGATGTGCGTGATGCCGTGATGGACGGATTCCTCCGGCAGTATTATCATGATGCCGCTACAGGCCATGTGCTCGGTGGCGGAGGCTGGTGGGGCGATGCCGAAATGTTCGAGACCATACTCGATGCTTTTGCCACTACCGGCGACCTTAAGTATAAAGAAATTTTCAACGAACTCTATGTGAACTTTCTGCAGCGCAACGGCACCGACTGGAGTAACAATGAGTTCAACGATGATATCACATGGATGGTGCTCGCATGTGTCCGCGCCTATCAGTACTTCGGCGTGGAAGACTATCTCACCAAGGCTATCGACAACTATACCCGCATGTATAACCGCGCTCACCAGCGCTTCGGCACCCTCATATGGAAACAAAGCCAGGAAAACAAGCTGGCCACAAATTCATGCATCAACTGTCCGGCTACGGTAGCTGCATGCTACCTCGGGCGTCTAACCGGCGACAAGTCGTGGTTCACAAAAGCTATCTCAATTTACGCCGGGCAGCGCAAGCTTCTCTATAATCCCGGCAACGGCGAAGTAGCTGATTCCCGCGCCTGGAAGGCGGACGGTTCTATGGAAAGCGACTACAATCATTGGGTGTCTACCTACAATCAGGGTACCATGCTCGGCGCAGCCATTGCGCTCTACGACCACACCAAAGACCCGATGTATCTGCAGGACGCGCATAAAATCTATGAACGCTCACGCAACGGGCTCACCAATTCGAATAAAATAATTTCAGTGTGCCAGACCATCAACGGCGACCTATGCGGTTTCAAGGGCATATTAATGCGATATGTGCGTGACTACGCCGAAATGAATCACCTCGAAGAGCCCCTGGAGTGGATGGAGAAAAACGCATGGCATGCCTATCAGAACCGCAATTCGAATGGTGTAATATGGTCGGCATGGCTTACCAAAACCAATGAGAATTTAAAGCGCATGGAAGGCGATAGCGAGAAAAACATCACAAACGATGCCTTCGGCTCGTCGACCGCTGTATCTGTGGCTTTCAACGCTCATGTGAACCGTCAGTTCAGTAAGAGCGCCATCGATGGTCTTGAAGCAAAATATTTCGACGGAATACAGTTTACTCAGCTCGACGATGAACTCGCCGACGGCGACACACCCAACACAACACCGACGCCGCACTCCAACGGATACATCTGCTTCCGCAATGTGAACTTTGGCAACCAGGGCCTCAATAAAGCTGTTGCTCGTGTGAAAGCCACCGCCGGACGCTCGTATATAAAAATTTATGCCGATTCGATTGCCGATGAGACTCTGCTGGGCCGAAGCTCCGGTTTCCTTACACGGCAATGGCAGGATGCCGATATCGAGATGAGTGAAGCGCTTACCGGCATACACGATGTGTATGTGCTGTTAAGTGGCGCCGGTGTGCAGTTCCATAACATTCATTTCACAGCTGACGGCGCCGGTGTGCAGAGCACTGTGGCAGATGGCAGATGTTCTATGCACATTATCGGACGGAACCTTGTCATAGACAGTGCCGGGGAGTCGACTCTCGAAGTCTACAATACCGCCGGTGCTCTTGAATTGAGCCGTCGCATCGGGAAGGGGACATCGACAGTTGCACTTCAGCCGGGTGTGCACATCTGCCGTCTATCTCTGGTTACGGATATGCCTACTTTCAAGGCAATCATAAAATAATAAATGCTAAACACTCTCTTGTGTCATGAAAATATTTACTACACTACTGCTTATGGCAGCCGGATGCTCGATGGCATTCGCAGATGCCATCCCTGAAGAGCAGGCTCTTGCAAATGCTGAAAAGTTTTTTGAGCAGAACAGTTCGAAGCCGTCGATGCGCCGTGTCGCCGGCAAACAACCGAGGTTCAGCAAGGCAATGCAGAGCCGCGGTTTCTATGCCTTTAATATAAACGGCGACGAAGGCTACATCATTACATCCGGCAGCGACCTCACTCAGCCTGTGCTCGGCTACTCCGATCAGGGCCCGCTCGATCCGGCAAATATGCCGGAGCCGCTTAAATGCTGGCTCGAAAGTCTCGACAAGGCGATCGAAGGCATCGAGGCAGGCATGCCTCAGAAAAAACAGCTCAAAGTCAACAATGTGGCTCGTGTAGCCGACAAGAAGGCTATAGAACCTTTGATGAGGAGCAAATGGAATCAGGGTGACCCTTACAACCTGATGACCCCGTCGTATATCGACAAGGACAATGGCTCATACCATGAGCACAGTGCCACAGGATGTGTGGCCACCGCCACCACCCAGATAATGTATTACTGGAAATGGCCGCAGGAAGCTTGCGCCACAATTCCGTCGTATACCTACAACTGGTCGGGAAACATCAAGACCACCGAAGAGTTGCCTCCAGTGGTGTTCAACTGGGATGCCATGACCGACACCTACAACGGCAACTCGAGCCAGGAATCGAAAATGGCAGTGGCTCAGCTTATGCTTTATGCCGGCCACGGAATGCAGTCGGGTTATGCCGGTGCTACCGGTGCCACATCTGACAACGCGCTCAACGCTCTCAAGAAATATTTCGGTTATAACAACGACGCATATAACGCCTATCATCTCAACTACACATATGCGGAATGGGAAGACCTCTTCTACAACGAGCTCGCCGCCGGCCGTCCGTTACTCGTGGGCGCCGACAACTACGAGCGCACCGGTGGGCATGAATTCGTATGCGACGGTTATGACGGCAACGGCCTCTACCATATCAACTGGGGCTGGGGCGGCTGGGATGATGGCTACTTCGTGCTTACTGTTATGGCTCCCGACAATCAAGGCATAGGTGGCAGCACCGACGCCAACGGCTACTCAATGGGCCAGAATGTATGCGTGAATGTACGCCCTGCATATACTACGCCCGACGAGGAAATTGTACGTGCTTCAATCTCTGATATCAGTGCTCCTCAGAGCAAGCTACGCAAAGATGCCACAGGCGTTTTCTCGCTTAATTTCACCTATTCTCTTCACACTGTCTTGCTACATAGATACAACATTGAGCACGCATTCCGACTTACATCGACCGACAACAGCATAGTGGCCGACGAACTTGCTCCGGAAACGCGTTCGTTTAATCCTTCGAATCGCTACAGTTGCAATGCATCGGTGAAAATGCAGAATCTTGCCGACGGCACATATGTTCTCACCGGCATTTCGCGCGAAGTCGGTTCAAATGAGTGGATTGTAGACGACCATGCCGACAGAAATTATGTAGAACTCGTTGTAAAAGGCGACGAGATGCTTGTCAGCGTGCATCCAGGTCAGGGTACAAAGCTTGTGGTCAACTCGCTTAAACTTGAGGGCGCCTCAGTGGGTGGTGAATGGCAGAAAGTGGTGTACAACATCACCAACAATGGCAATGATTTCTACGGCGAGACATATCTTTTTGTAGATGGGAAACGTTCGTCGGGCAATACCATCAGTATCCCTGCCGGGGAGACTTTGGATATTTACTACAAATTCAAGCCTGCAAATGAGCCGGGTCTCCACAACTTCCTGCTCTCGCGCTCCACAATCATAAGCGAAGATATGACTATCAGCAGCATAAACCGTATGTTCAATCTTGACTGCAAATGGAATGCCGACGGCTCGATTTCGACGCTTCCCAAAGTTGTGCCCGGTACAAGTTATGAGGTGCCGGCCGATGCAGTAGCGCTCTATCTTTATGGTTCTACGCCCCGTGCGATAGCAGTGAATAAAGCTAACCCCAATCTTGTGCTCTATTACGATGAGGATGTAACACTCGCAGGGCGTGTAGAGATGATTATGCGCAAGTATATCACCAATATCGTGATTGGCGACAAGGCCAAGGAGGCCGGTTTCAAAGATGGCTACAGAGCTGCAGTGCCGATGGCATTTACAGCCGGGACTGCAAGCTATACACGCGAGAACATGCCTGAATGGAGTACAGTGGCTCTGCCGTTCGATGTACAGGAAATCACTGTAGCTGGAGAGCGTGCCGACTGGTTCACCTCTAAAGACGATACCGGTAAGAATTTCTTTGTGAAGAGTTTTTCGGGCAATCGCGGCGCAGAGCTCCGTTTTGCATATTCAGAGACCATGGCCGCGAACACTGCATATCTTATCGGTGCCCGCGGAGAGTTCAACGGTTCGTCGTTTGACCATACAGGTAAGAGTGTCACATTCTCTGCTCATGATGTGCTTATAAATATCGAGGGCGAGAATACCGGTAGCTACAATGCCAACAAGGTGAAGTTGCTCCCTTGCTACACTCCCGCAGCAGCCGGAAAACTCCTCGGCATGGATGACAGGATGGATAATTTTGTAAAGGTCGACAATACAGAGCCCTTCCGCGCCTATATCGTCTCCGGCTCGTCGATTGAAAGTTATTCAATCCGTTACGAAGAAGGCGAGCGAAGCGGCATCGAGGATGTTATTGCAATCGGTGACACTGTCTCAGACGAAACTCCGGTTTATAACATGCAGGGTATCAAAGTGGGCACTCTTGCTGATTTTGGCAGTCTCGCACACGGCATCTATATCGTGGCCGGCCGCAAAGTGGCCAGATAAACAATCCATAAAATCCCTCAAATCATCATAATGAAGCAGGCATTCCGGTCATTTTACCGGGATGCCTGCTTTTATTTTTGTACCGGGAACTGCGCAGTATCTGTGTTGCTGTAAGATTCAGTTTAAAGCCAAGACTGGGTGTAGGTCGTCTGGAGAAGAAGGTGGCGGAGGGAGACGGCGGTTTTGGTCTCAAGTGACGATATCCTGAAGTTTTTGGCGTTTGTGGAAATCTGAAGTGTCACACGGGCGGTTATGGGGGTGAGGGGAGTGGTTCGGATGCTTACCGACTCGATGTCGGGATATTTGATATATTCATGTAGTCTTGCTATGTTGCCGCCGTTTATTTGAACATATGTATCGTAGAGCTTTATCCCACTGTGTTTCCATGCCATCGCGGCACGCATAGCTGTCACAGCGACAAATCCCGAGCAGATTATCAATGCAGGTATTACGCTGCCTAATGTATAAAACAACGTGAATGACATGACTATTGCAATAATAAGGAATGGGAAAAATTTTCGCATGAATACGCCTTTGCCCGATTGTGCCCACATCAGAGGTGCATAGACTGTTGTTTTGTCGCAGCCAAGCCACCACTCAAACAATCTGTCGCCGAGATCGGAGCCATAGATACGTATGTATCCTTCTTTTTTAGTATCCATGACATTCAGGGCCTGAGAAATGGTGATGGTCTGGCAATGGGCGGCTTTTTCAAGTGGATTCTGTTTGATGGTAAGCACCGTGGCTTTATCTTGGGCAATGCGGCAGGTGTAACGGGACAGAAGCCCCGATTCAATGGTCATTTTATTGTCGGCAAACTGTAGGCTCATGTTGCTGTATCGCAACAGAATTTTGCCGGTCCACAGCAGCATGACCGTCAGGTATATCACCGCAGAAAACAATATAATGTCACTCGCTGAAGGGAGTACACTCTCCACACGGGAATCCAAGTAATCGAAAAGGCGCGATGTGACATCATTGCCCAACTGGTTGATTTTGTCGTAGACAGCCACTAGGATAGTGGCGAGTATCGCGAAGCCTTTCAGATGATTCTGGCACAGGGCGCCTTTCATGATGTTGAGATCGCTCACTTTCAATTTGCTGCTGTGCAGCGGAGGCGGCAGCGGTATATTGACATCGGTTATCTGAGTGAACTCTTCTCCCATTCTTACGCGATGAAGAAGCATCTGCATGTCGCTATCATCGAGTATCAGCTCCACTTCCTGACTGTAGGTCGCAAGAGTGTCGAATGTGACGCCGTGCAGGTCTAACAGCCGGTAGAACAGTCCGCTCTTTGTGCGCATGGTGTGGACCCGTGAAAGCGGAATGCTTGTTGTTTTCTTCGACGCCAAGCCATAGGTGAATATCAGTTTGTCGCCTTCGATGTGGAATTTACAGAAATAATATTTTAAGAATGCCGTAAGAAATGGAAGGGTGAACAATACCGCCGCAACTGCGAGCAACTCCAGAATGTTGAATGTATCTGAATTGAAGATGTCGAAAAGGAGATATGCTATGGCTATGAACGTAGTGCCGACTATCTCTCTGAAAGATTTCTGCAGCAGTATTACGAAAGCTCCGGCGCTCATACGCCGAGGTGTGGAAAAGTCAGTCATTTTCGCAATCGGCGTTGTTTATCAGTAATAGTTTCAGCTGCTCGGCGGTGTCGTGCCTAAGTCCCGGAATAGAAATACTGTTGAATGCTGCCTGTGATCCGTTGAATACATCCAGATAGTAGAGCCCGAACATACGGCTAATGGGATTCATGCGTATGCTCACCTGCTGGATTTTGCTGAAAGGAATTGTGGTGACTGATGTGAAAAACATGCCCTTGCGGTAAGATATATCCTTTTCGCGCAGAGCATATCCTCTTATTTTATAAATTTTGCGCACCAGGGACACATTTACAGCGAAAGCTGCAGCAAGCACACCAATGGCAAGCAAGCCCCATCCGCCATGCAGATCCGTAAGCAGAGCAATGGCTGCGGCGCAGGCTATAAAAATTGTGTAGATGAGCGCTAACCGCAAAGTCAGCACCTTCACATAGGTACCTTCTACGGTAACAAAACTTAGATTCTCTACATGCTGAATCTCATCGGGCCATATTTGTCTGTTTGTCATAAAAATGCATCTTCCTGTCAGGTTGCGTCGGACTCCTTTTCATTGCGCATGCAAAGATAAGCATTTCCTTTAAAAATATAAATTTATAAATCGCTTACTCACTGCATTATTATTAAGAGCGCATTTTCATAAGGGTGGAAGGTACTATTTGACCAAAACATAGTAAACCTCGGAACCGGGAGGCGGCTCCGAGGTTATTTTATCTGGCCTGATGCAGTAACTGAATGATTATTTCATTTCGGCTTTCACTTCCTCACTGTCGGCTTCAGCCATGGCTTCGGCCTTGAAAGTCTGGGCTTCATGAGTTGTCAGCTCTCCCTGAAATATGCCGAGGCGGTCATACTTGAGCTCCTTGCCGTTTGCGAGACCTATAGTGTAGTAGAGCGAAGAACGACTGATCCTCACGATGCTCTCTCCCGAATATTTCTTTGCAACGCTGTTGCGGATGGTTTTGGGCACGAGTGATTCGGGCACGCTTTTCTTTTTGCAGTCGATGTGGGTCCATCGGCCTTTGTTGCTGAATTCGATTTTTGTTCCGTTGGTCAATTTCACATCGTAGTCGGTTTTCTTCAGTAGATGCCTGTCGACTTTTACCATGCTTACCTTTGCCTTCGGGAAGTGCTCGTCGAGCATCTCTTGTGCAGCTGTAGGCAGGTCCTTACGGCTGATGCTGTATTTGTCGAGTGGAAGTGCAGCCGATGCCGAAATCATTATGAGCATTGCGGTTGCCATCATGATAAGTTTCTTGAACATGTGTGTTATCAAAAGCTTTATTTAAAGAGGTGTGTTACTTCAGATATAACGGCGCAATGCACTGTATATTTGAGCTTGAGGGCGTTTTTATGATAGATTAACCTTATCCGAACCGCCAAATGTTAAGAGTGTGTTTAAAAGTAAACACACTCTAAATTTCATATGATTTTTAGAGTTCTGGCAACGCGGCAAGCGTCATGTGAGTTTTTTACCTGCAGTTTGCTTATTATTTCCTGGCGGTGGCGACTTACAGTGTGGACGCTTATACTTAACCTCTCAGCTATCTCTGCACTTTTCATACCCTTGTCTATAAGTGAGAGTACCTGAGATTCACGAGGGCTTAGGATGGCCCCGTTTCCCGTCGCAGTCAATTCTTCTGTCAGTCCGGTTACGGAATTGACGGCATGGCTCTTACCGTTGAAATCAAATGTCATAGGACCGTAAATGCATATCGCGTATCTGACATCATCATTTTTTTCATCAAAAATATAGTGCATGCGATGCAGCACATCGTGGAGCTCGCCATTGAAAAATTTAAAGCGCAATTTGGATACAAGGTAGAAATACTTCTTACGTTTTTGGGGAATATGTCGGAGATAATGGAAGAACCGTAGCTCGGCGATATACTTTTCTTCCTGTTCTTCCGGTGACATGAGCGAAAGTATTTTGTTTTCCCATATCGATTTTTCCTGATTATAATCGGTAATTCCGAGACTGTTGGCAAATGCGCCGGCGAAAATATGACTTTCGCCGGCAGCCATATCGCTGACCACAACAATCACATTTTCAATGTCTGCTAAGAAGCGGGCATAATCAAGTACCCTCTGCAGTATGCTGCATGCTCCGGGTATATTTTCTGCCCTTAGCAGTGCATCGAGTTTCCTCCGGCTGTTCGCAGATTGGTTGTTTTTGACCATTGCATGTAGTTTAGGAGCTTCTTACCTTTGCAAAGGTAATCAACCTAATGGTTTATATAAAAATGAAAAACAAACTGTTTATTATCGCCGCCATGCTCATATCAGCAGAGATGACAAGCGGGCAGACTCTTGAAAAGATGAATTGGTTCAACGAACCGACTAAATGGGAAATCAGCGACGGCACTCTTACAATGGATGTTACCCCGCACAGCGATTACTGGCGTATATCTCACTATGGATTCACCGTAGATGATGCCCCGTTCTATTACGCTGAGTATGGCGGGGAGTTTGAGGCAAAGGTGAAAATTTCCGGTGAATATAACGTGAGATTTGATCAGGCAGGCATGATGATACGCCTCGACCACGAGAATTACATCAAGACCGGAATAGAATTTGTTGACGGCAAATACAATCTGAGCACTGTCGTGACTCATAAAACTTCCGACTGGAGCGTTGTGGCTCTTGATCGCCCTGTGGAGTTTATATGGATCAAGGCTGTGCGTCGGCTTGATGCTGTCGAGATATTCTATTCGTTCGATGACAAGGAATATCAAATGATGCGCAATGCTTGGGTAGAGGCTAATCACCCTGTAAAGGTCGGCATGTTCGCCGCTTGCCCTGACGGCAACGGATTCAAGGCCTCTTTCTCAGATTTCAAGGTGACTCATCTGCCCGATAAGGTCAGAAGCGAATGGCTACGCGCCAACGCTGAATAGCTCTTGCCGTATGTCTCAGAGACATGTGAGTTCGCCGGTAAGCGAATCCATCATATAGCCGGCCACGTTGACATCTCCGGGCATCAAGGGGTGGTTGCTTATCAGGTCGACTGTTTCGTGCACTGCATCCTCGCCGTTGTCAAAGCCATGAAGCCAGCTGTCAAGGTCTATGCCGCAGTGGCGCATCAGTGTGATATGTTCCTCAGAGATGCCGCGTTCGCGCATCAGATGAAGCATCTCCTCGGCGTTCATGCCCTGCACCCCGCAGTTGGTGTGCCCTATCACCATGATTTCTTCCACACCGAGTTCGTAGACGGCCACGAGCAGCGAACGCATGGTGGAATCGAAAGGATTGGTGATGGTGCCACCTGCATTCTTTATCATCTTTACATCGCCGTTGCGCAATCCCAGGGCCGCCGGAAGCAACTTCACAAGACGTGTGTCCATGCAGGTGACTATGGCGATTTTCTTGTCGGGATACTTCGAGGTTTCATACTCACGGTAACCACCGGATGCGACAAAATCTTTGTTGAATTTCAGTATTTCTTCAATCATTTTCGGTCAGATTTAAGAGTAAACATACTCTAAGTCGTTTTCTCAGTTCTGCTATGTTCGGTTTCGGCGAGGAGCAGCAGTTTGTCGCCCACGCGCAGGCGTGTATCGCCGCGTGGCACCACATACTCTCCGTCGCGGCGTTTGATTATTATCACGAGTGTCTTGGGCGCAATGCGGAGGGTGCGGAGTGTCTCTCCCTCATAAAGCATATCGGGTGTGACCTCACATTCGGTCATTGTGGCCGATATGTCTTCTGGCAGTTCCACTCCGGCGAACACAGGTTCTTTGAGCGGACGGCAGAGGTCGAGCGCACGTGCCATCGACTTTACCGTGGTGCCCTGTATGAGCAGCGACAGCAACGTGATGAAAAACACTACATTGAACATGAAAGCCGCATGCTCCACGGCTGGCGAAATAAGGGCGTAAGTGGCGAAGATGATGGGTACGGCGCCGCGCAGTCCCACCCATGCGATGTATAGCCTTGCCTTGAACGAGAATTTCCTGAAGGGGAGCAGGCAGAGAAACACTGCTACCGGGCGCGACACAATTATCATAAACAGGCCCAGGGCCACTCCCGGCACGGCCACGGAGACAAGCTCCGACGGGTTGACAAGTAGTCCGAGAGTAAGGAACATGATAATCTGCACGAGCCATGTGAAACCGCCGAAGAAGGTCGAAATCGTGCGTTTGAGCGGCAGTTTGCTGTTACCCACCACCAGGCCCGAAACGTAGACCGCCAGATAGCTGTTGCCTCCGGCCAGTTCGGTGAGGGAGAAAGAGAAAAACACGCAGGCAATCATCAGCACCGGATACATAAACTCATTGTCGGATTTCAGCCGTTTCACGAGCCATACGGCGGCGAAACCTATGAGCAAGCCTCCGGCCGCGCCCACAAACAGCTGCACCGCCAGCATCCCCGCCATGGTCAGTGCAAGACCCGATGCCGTGGCCGACCCTCCGCTTTCAAGCATGTCGATGAGCATGATTACAAGCAGATATGCCACAGGGTCGTTGGAGCCGCTCTCGAGTTCGAGGGTCTGCCTTAGATTCTGTTTAAGGTCGGTTCTGGCAGAGCCGAGTATGGAGAACACCGAGGCCGAATCGGTCGATGACATGATTGCCGCCAGAAGCATCGACTCTATCCAGCCGAAAGCGTGGTCGGGAGCGAAGAAATGAAACACATAATAGATAAATGCGCCGGTTATGGCCGTGGTTATCAGCACTCCCACTGTAGCGAGCACCAGTCCCGGCCCGAGCACAGGCCTTATGTCGCGCAGTTTCGTGTCGGTACCGCCCGAGAAAAGAATGATGCTGAGCGACACCATGCCGATAAACTGTGTGGTTTCCGCGGAATCGAAATGTATTCCGAAACCGTCGACTCCGGCGAGCATGCCTACACCGAGGAAGAGCACGAGGGTCGGCACGCCGTAACGGCTGCCTGCCCGTCCGGCGAAAACACTCACAAACAGCAGTATTGCTGATATGAGGACGATGTTGTTGGGTGTTATCTCCATAAATAGTAAGTCGTTAATGTAAGTCAGAGGGCTTATCTCCCGATTCACTGTCCGGGGATGATATCACAAAGTTAATAGTAAAATTCCATTCCGTTTAAAAAAGTTCTGTATAGTTGACTCAAATATGTTTCCGTGTTTACTCAAAAGTAAAAACATTTTGTGTAACTTTGCGGTTGTTAAGGCAAAGAGACAATACGGATATGAGTGAGGCAGAACTTATACAGCTAAACAAAGACCAAAACTGCACCCTTTATACTATTCAGTTTATCACTGAGGACAAGGGTGAGTATCTTCGTTTCTATAACCGTTTCAAGGACGATGCTACCTATAATGAAGATTTGGCCCGCATAGCCAAGTTTGTTGAAAGCATCGCTGATCTTGGAGCTCTGGAGCGTTTCTTCCGACCGGAAGGGAAGATGAGTGATAGAGTATGTGCGCTCCCGGTCGTTAAATCAAAGTTGCGCCTGTATTGTCTGCGACTCTCAGACAGCATCCTTATACTCGGAAATGGAGGAGTCAAGAAAACACGCACCTATGATGAGGATGATGAGTTGCGTGGATTTGTGGTCACCCTGCAAAACTTTGATAAACTTATTAAGGAAGGTGTAAAGGACGGAACCATTGTAATTTCCGAGAATGAAATTGAAACCGACAAAACATTTGATATATGAAGACAGCTTTTGACGAATACAATCGGATAGTGTCATCTATACCGGAACATATCCGCAAGGAGGTGGATATGGAGATGGCTGTGTCCAATAGAATCTATGACCTCATGACACAAAAAGGGTTGTCAAAGGCAGAGTTTGCCCGCTCTATCGGCAAGCGTCCGTGTGAGATCACCAAATGGCTGAGCGGCCAGCATAATTTCACCCTTTCCACCCTCTCGATGCTCTCCTCATTCTTCGGCCAGCCCATAATAACAGTCGGCTGAGATTTACATTTAGAGCTTGTTTAAAAACAAATGTGAATGAAAAATGAGCATCAGTCGGATGCTCAGGCATTTATCCTTTGTGGAT
>CAKTFH010000013.1 GCA_934555895.1 uncultured Muribaculaceae bacterium
ACAATCCACAAAGGATAAATGCCTGAGCATCCGACTGATGCTCATTTTTCATTCACATTTGTTTTTAAACAAGCTCTTAGAAATTGTGCAGGAGACAAAGAGGAGTGTCAGCCCTAATATTAAGATAAATCTCAGTTTAGTCATAATTGTGTGCTGTTTTTACGGCCATTGCAAGCTATCCGCAAAGGTAATTAAATTCTCCAATAATGTGCAACCGCACATGCATCTTTCTCGCATGCAGGCAACGACTTTGGCGGATTCGGCGAGTTTTACTAATTTTGTGGCATGGGAAAAAACAAACTGAAAAAATTCAAGGATATGGAAACACTCGAGTGTGTGTTCCAGTATCCTTTCGGCGTGCTCCGCGAGCAGGGATTCCCCCTCAAAGGGCGATGGAACAGCGACTATTTCCACAACGACGGCCCCATAGTGCTGGAACTCGGATGCGGAAAGGGCGAGTACACCGTGGGATTGGCCGAACGGTTCCCCGACAAAAATTTCATCGGCATCGACATAAAGGGCGCACGCATGTGGACCGGCGCCTGCCAGGTGCGTGACCGCGGCCTCACCAACGCCGCCTTCCTGCGCACCAACATCGAGCTACTCCCGCATTTCTTCGCTCCCGGAGAAATCAGCGAAATCTGGATCACATTTCCCGACCCGCAGATGAAGAAGGTGCGCAAGCGCCTAACCTCCACCGGATTCCTTAATCTTTACCGACAGGTGCTCGCCGACGGTGGCATGATACATCTCAAGACCGACAGCCCGTTTCTGTTCACCTACACACGCCTGCTCACCGAGCTCAACAGCATCACGCCCGAAGTGTGCACCGACAATCTTTACGCCTCCGGGCTGGCCGACGACATCCTGCAGATACGCACCTACTATGAGCAGCAGTGGCTCAGCCGCGGTCTGACAATCAAATACATCGCTTTCCCACTCGCCGCAGAAGGCGCCCTTGAGGAGCCACGCGACGAAATAGAGCCCGACACCTACCGCAGCTTCTCGCGCGGAGTGCTCCAGGGCAACATCGAAGCTCCCGTAACCGACAAAAACACCACCATCTGACTATGGAACGCTTATATCCCAACCTCATACTCGACGCGCTCAAGAATGTGCGCTACCCCGCCAGCGGCCGCAACCTCGTGGAAGCAGGCATGGTAGAGGACGACATCCGCATCGACGGCAACAAAGTGAGCTTTTCGCTCATCTTCGACCGTCCCACCGACCCGTTCATCAAGTCTATAGTAAAGGCGGCCGAGACCGCCCTCACCACCTACATCTCGCCCGAGGTGGATGTGAAGGGGCGCATCGCGGTGAAATACCGCACTCCGGCTCCCGCACCCGCTCCTAAACCCCTCGCACAGGTCAAGAACATCATCGGGGTGAGCTCAGGCAAGGGCGGCGTAGGCAAGAGCACCGTGGCCAGCAACCTCGCCGTGGCCCTCGCCCGCGAAGGCTACAAAGTGGGACTGCTCGACGCCGATATCTTCGGCCCGTCGGTGCCCAAGATGTTCGGTGTGGAGAACGCCGAGCTCTACATGCACAATGTCGACGGACGCGACCTCATCATCCCCCTCGAGCGCTACGGCGTGAAGCTCCTCTCCATCGGATTCCTCGTCGACAAGAACTCCGCCGTGCTCTGGCGCGGCGGCATGGCATCCAACGCCCTCAAGCAGCTCATATCCGAGGCCGACTGGGGCGAGCTCGACTACTTCATCATCGACATGCCGCCGGGCACCAGCGACATCCACCTCACCCTGGTGCAGACTCTCGCCATCACCGGCGTGGTCATCGTCACCACCCCTCAGGAAGTGGCCCTGGCCGACGCCCGCAAGGGCATAGCCATGTTCACCGGCGAGAAAGTGAACGTGCCCATCCTCGGTTTGGTGGAGAACATGGCGTGGTTCACCCCTGCCAAGCACCCCGACGAGCGCTACTACATCTTCGGCCGCGAAGGCGGTGTGCGTCTGGCCAAGGAGCTCGGAGTGAGACTGCTGGCGCAGCTTCCGCTTGTGGCCGATGTGTGCGACGACGGCGACGCCGGCACCCCTATCGCGCTTAAAGACACCCTGATGGCACGCGAGTTCATGCATCTGGCCCATGAAGTGACCGATGCTGTCGACGAGCGCAACTCCACGCTGCCGCCCACCGAGATTGTGAACGTAACCAAGAAATAACCCCGGCGGTCAACTTCCCTTCCGGGGCCGCGACCGCCATCTCCCCTTCTCTCATGGTCAAGATACTTATCATCAACGGCCCCAACCTCAACCTGCTCGGCACCCGTGAACCCGAAATCTACGGGCGCGTCTCGATGGAGGAATACCTCCAGGCCATCGCCGTGGACTACCCCAATGTGAGCATCGACTACTACCAGAGCAACCACGAGGGCGACATCGTCGACCGACTGCAGGCCTCGGGCTTCGACGAAAGCCTCACCGGCATCATCATCAACGCCGGAGCCTACACCCACACCTCGCTCGCCATAGCCGACGCCATCCGCGCCATCAGCCGACCCGTGGTGGAGGTGCATATCTCCAACATCATGGCACGCCCCGAGGCCATACGTCATCAGTCGCTCATAGCGCCCGTGTGCCGCGGCTCCATAGCCGGGTTCGGCATGGACAGCTACCGGCTCGCCATCGAAGCCCTGCTCTGACAGCCGCCGCAAACATTGCACAAACATCATGGACCCACAGCTCGAAAGCTACATCCTCAACCACATCAGCCCCGAGCCCGACAATCTGCGTCGGCTCGGCCGCGATGTGAACCTGCGTCTGCTCTACCCACGCATGTGCTCGGGACACCTCCAGGGACGCCTGCTTAAGATGCTAACCTCCATGATTGCTCCGAAGCGCGCGCTCGAGATAGGCACCTATGCGGGATATTCCGCCCTGTGCATCGCCGAAGGGCTCCCCGAGGGCGCTACGCTCGATACTGTGGAAATCGACGACGAGATGGAGGCGTTCATCCGCCGGCAGCTCGACGGCTCCCCCTACGGCCACCGCGTGCGCCTGCACATAGGCGACATCGCCGATGTGCTACCGGCACTGACACCCGGATTCGACATGGTGTATATGGACGCCAACAAGCGCACCTATTCCGAAACCCTCCGCACCCTGCTTCCCGTGGTGCGTCCGGGTGGATTCATCATTGCCGACAACACACTGTGGGACGGCAAGGTGACCGACACCGCCACACACCACGACGCCCAGACGCGCGGCATAGCCGACTTCAACGATGTGGTGGCCGCCGACCCGAGGCTTGAAAAAGTAATTCTCCCGCTCCGCGACGGTCTTACGTTAATCAGAGTCCTCCCCTCATGACAGCAGCCTCAAGCCACCCGTACACCAGGCACCGCATGGCGGTGGTAGGAATGTTCGACGGTGTTCACCTCGGGCATCAGTTCCTCCTCGGCCAGCTCCTCAGGCTTGCCGACGCAAAAGGACTCACCCCGCTCGTCCTCACTTTCGCCAATCACCCCATGTCGGTGATTTCGCCCGGAAACACCCCGAAGCTGCTAACTGACGCTACGCAGAAGCGCTCTCTGCTAACGGATTTCGGCGTGGAATGCGACATCCTGGAGTTCACGCCTGAGCTGCGCATGCTCCCCACAGCCGATTTCATGCTCATGCTCAGAGAGAAATATCATGTCGACGCCCTCCTCATGGGCTATGACAACCGCTTCGGCCACAATGCGCCACGCGATTTCGACACCTACAGCGGCATGGCCGCCTCGGCCGGTCTGGAGATATGCGTGGCCGAAGAATATCTCTCGGAAAACGGGCAGAAGATAAGCTCCACCGAAATCCGCCGCAAGCTCCTCGACGGCGACCCGGCCGGAGCCGCCGCTCTTCTTGGCCGGCCGTTCGTGTTGAGTGGCACCATCACCGAGGGGCGCCATCTCGGCCGCACCATCGGATTCCCCACAGCCAACCTCACCCCCCTGTCGCCCGACCTGCTCGTGCCCGCACCGGGAGTCTACATCACCCGGGCCCTCGGCCTGCCGGCCCTCACCAACATCGGCCGCCGTCCCACGGTCGACCATTCGGTCAACCCGGCCGTCACTATCGAGACACACATCATCGGCACACCCCCGCCGCTCCCCTATGGCGCCCCCCTCGACATCGCGTTCCGCCAATGGCTTCGCCCCGAGCGCCGCTTCACCTCGCTCGAAGCCCTCAGCGCACAGCTCCTGGCCGACCGTGAGGCCGCACTCGCATTCTGACAGGCACATAAAAAAGGAGGAACAGGACAGGACCCGCTCCTCCTTCACGTTTCAACTATTTATTTATGAGAGCCTCAGTATCCAGTATCACTACTCGATAAAAAGGACGAGGGATGTTTCGTTAAGTCTGCTGAAGCCCCCTCGGGGCCAAGACCTCACTATGAGCCTTTCCCCCGGGGCCGGCTCTGCATACTTCCATAAGTTGAATGTTCGTTTATTACTATAACAACATAAACGCCGCCCTGTTGAAGCCTCCCCCGCTAAAAGTGTTTAAATATTGTTTACTCACCGCCCTCCGGGAAGTTATATTGTGTTGATTCCTAACATCAGGGACATATCCCGGCCCCACAAAGACACGATAAAATTTAGATTTGCCGGTTTCAACAGGAAACATTATTTTTGTAATCTTAAAGATCCATGCCAACAGGAACATATGAAACTTAAACTGCACAACATCCTTAAAATCGAGAATGCCGATATAGAGATCGGGGGGCTGACCGTGCTGACCGGAGAAAACAACTCCGGCAAAAGCACTGTGGGAAAGATTCTCTTCTCTATTCTCAAAGCCGCCAATAATGTTAAGCAGGTCGACCGGATGAAAACAGTTTCTCTTGTCAGATCGGAACTGGTGTCTTTAAAAAGAATGTTCCATCGGTCTGAAAATGTGCACATTCTAAATGACACCCAGGAGCTGGGAATTGGTCTGGTTGATAAAACCATAGCGATAGACGACCTGCGTCATGCACTGGAAACCGAAGCTGAGAGAACAAATTTCTCCACCCGATCGGATATGATGATGCAAATTCGACTTGCACGCATTGGCCTGTTGATCAAGAAACTTGACAATCCGGAAATCGCTGTCAAGGATGAATTTGAAACTATAGCGAAAAGTGAATTCATGGAACCATTGAACACCTATGGTTCCTCGGAGTCAACCATACTCTTTCATGACGACACTACCGATGCCGAGGGCAGCGACATCGTAATAAATATTAACAACGGTAAGACCGACAATGTACGCCTTCATGGTAATTCATCCGTGGAAGACATCACTTATATCGAATCGCCACTTTATCTCCACATCCTTAACACTTTGCGTTTATCAAGTCCTATACCCACGGCATCACTGCGCGGCATACCTACTGCTTTCAGGAAAGAAAACATCCCGTATCATCTGGCCGACATGGCCGAAAAGTTGCTCAGTGGCCCCGATGATATATTCGGGCTTTACGAAAATGAGTTATTCGGAACCGATTATCGCGATCAACTTAACGAGATAAATGCAATAATCGGAGGAGAGTTTGTGCTGAACAACAAAACCAAGCAACTATCATTCAATCAGGACGGTCATGCCGTACCTCCTGTCAGCGTGGCTTCAGGCATTAAATCTTTCGGCGTACTGCAACGCTTAATCCAGACTGACAGCATTTCAACCTTTAAAATGCTGATATGGGACGAGCCTGAAATACATCTTCATCCACAATGGCAGATAGCATTCTGTAAACTTATCATCGAACTTGTAGCAAAAGGCATCCCTATCGTGGTAAGCTCCCATAGTCCTTATTTTGTGCAGGCGCTGAGATATTTCGCATCGGCCAAAGGTATAGAGAAGGATGTCAGATACTATCTCGCCGAGGAATCATGCGAGACGAAGTTAGTGACGCTTAAAGAAGTAACCGACGATTTAAACCGAGTCTTCACACTTCTGGCGGCGCCGTTACGTGATATTATGAATGTTGACGCCGTTAGAAACAGCATGAAATGACCTCTTCTGAAATATACGACAAAGTATCTGCTTTTGCAGGAATGCCTGTGACAATCATCTGTGACCTTCACAGCGCATGTTCACCCGCAAAAAGGAAAAGTTATCTGTGTCTAAGCGCAGGTTCTAAAACCAAAGTGGTTGATTTCGACAAAGTGAAAACCCAAGCTGATATAGCAAAAGGTTTGAAAGCGAGGAAATCCGTTGATGCTTTGACTGTCAGCCCGTCGAAAAGATTTTTATGTTTCATCGAGCTTAAAAGCTGGGAACTGTTGCTGACCTATAGCGGCACAGAAGACAGCATACGCCGTCAGGTTGCTGGATATTCGTCCGATCTGCCCTTGAAATTAGATTACAGCATACAGATTTGCAAGGAAATCACCGGCATTCCGGATACATTCAGCGACTGCGAAATTCTCTATATATTGCTTACCGACATCTCTGTTGCTGACAACGGCATCATGGCTTTCAATTCTGATTTAACAGCATTAGCCGGCACATCCTCCAAACTAAAGCAACTGTGCAATTCACTGTCTCAAGGAGTGATGAGCGGCATTTCAACTGTTGAAACAAGATATTGGGAATGCAGGAATCTTGACAGTAATATGGCAAATATCTAACTCAGACCGCACAGCATAAATTTTCTTCAACAAATTTTTAGTTTTTTTTGGAATTGGGTTGTTTATAATTATCTTTGCGGCATAGACTTCAATCAATCATTAACCACAATTCCATGAAGCACATCCTTACACTTATCGCACTCCTCGGGGCTGCCCTTCCGTCGGTAGCCGCAGCCGGATATTCTCCCATGCTTGAGGCCGGAAAAACCTGGAAATACAATAGGTATTATCAGCAAATCTATTCACCGGGCGATGATGCAACC
Source organism: uncultured Muribaculaceae bacterium (assembly GCA_934555895.1). Classification (GTDB taxonomy): domain Bacteria; phylum Bacteroidota; class Bacteroidia; order Bacteroidales; family Muribaculaceae; genus UBA7173. Next base: position 6,874 of record CAKTFH010000013.1, read on the forward strand.
CCATATCAATATAAATTAGGGGAACCGGTAAATGTCAACGACAAACAAATTTACCCGTTATACACTAAAGACATTCCCGACCCGGAAGACACTAATTATCTTGTAGGCTACCTATGGGAAGACATCGAGGCCAAAAAGGTATATCAGCTTCCTGCTGACATAATCAACACCGGCGTAGCTATCCCCGATGCAGGTTCCCTGCTTTATGATTTCGCTGAAGCACTCAATTTTGAAGCAATAGCCAATGGCTCGCTACGAGGATGGGGTTATGCTGATCATGTTGCACCTATTACCTACATACCACTTGACAATAATGAACGAAATGCATGGGCTTATGGAAATGGAAGTCTTATTCTTGCCGAAGGTCTTGGATTCGTTGACTCCGGCAAATTCCGGGATTATGGAGAAAATGCCACAATCAATATATATACCGAATTACTCTGGGGGTTGGCAGCAATTCCGACCGGTGACGGATACACATCTGCTCTTTATGAGATTGCAGACGGCGAGGGGAAGATGATTTACTCACTTAAGGAGGCTTATCCGCATTACCGCACCGGCATAGCCGCTACTGGTGAGGACGCCATTGGCATCGAGGTGCTTCCGGGAGCAGTAAATGTCAGCAGCAACCGTTCCATCGGCGATATCGCTATCATCTCCACTTCCGGGGCTGTGGTAAAAGCTGTAAGCGCACCCTCCGGCAAGTGCGAGATTCCGCTCGACGGCATCGAGCCCGGCATATACATCCTCCGCGCCGGAAAAGAATCACGCAAAATCGTGGTGAAATAACCTGAGAAGAAATAAACATTCACGCCAATAAACCGGTCAGCCATTTAGCGGCAACGCTAAGTGGCTGATTTTGTATAATCAGATGACAGTCAGGAGGCCGGATGGGAGAAGACGGAGCACGCCCTCGTCGATAAGGGCACGAAGCTCGGGGGCAAGCTGATGGGCAGGCGTTGCCAGAAAATGCGACAGGTCGTCGGCACTGAGTCCCTGCGGGTTGGCGGCCAGGGCGCGGCGTATGGCCGAACGCAGTTGTTCCGGGGTGCGCGAACTGCGGCGCCCTGCACGACATACATCACAGCGGCCGCACGACGAGCCTTCTGCCGGTTTCTCGCCGAAATATTCAAGCAGAGTGTTGTTGCGGCAACGGGTATCGTCGAAGAGGAACCGCTTCATGGCATCGATGCGCTGCTCCATCGCCTTGCGGCGGTATTCATAAATCTCACGCGGGAACAGAAGGTCGCGTTCCGGCAGCCTTGAGGTCAGCATCATAACATACGGCGACGAACTGCGCGGCACATAATGTATCACTCCGAGTCGGCCGAGCAGAAGCATGTTCTCATACACATCGCGCTCAGAGATATTCAGCCCCATGGCTATGCGCGCCTCGCTGATATACTCATAATCGGCGAAGATGCCGGTGTAGGTGCGCAGTATGAACTGAAACACCCGCTCGCACTGCGCGTTGAGCCGAAGGTCATAAAGCTGGTCGCGACGCATAATCACCATCATGCGCGACTGCGCGTAAACCTCCTCCACATAGTCGATATACCCGGCCTGCGACAGCAGTTTCAGAGCGCTGTCAGCGGCCGCCGGCTGCAACGAATAGCGCTCGCAGAAGCGCATGAGATTGAGCTCGTGCAGGCTCTGATAACCCTCGCCCATGGCGATGTTCAGGTAAACACACAGCTTGCCGTACACATCGCGCAGATACTCTTTTGGAGGGAAGGTGGCCGAGAGGCGCCGCGAAAGGGTAGCCTTATCGGTGCGGTCAACCACAAGCGACACGGCATACGACGGCTTGCCGTCGCGTCCGGCACGGCCCGCCTCCTGATAATACTCCTCAAGCGACGAAGGCGGGTCAACATGCACCACTATGCGCACATCGGGTTTGTCGATGCCCATGCCGAAAGCCGTGGTGGCCACCATCACACGTGTCTGCCCGCTCTTCCAGCGGTTCTGACGGTCGTTTTTCTCCTCGGCGGAGAGTCCGGCGTGATAGAAGTCGGCGCTGATGCCCGCTCCTTTCAGCACCTCGGCGATAAGCGCCGAGCGCTTGCGGCTGCGCACATACACTATGCCGCATCCGGCCACACGGCTGAGGATATCGGTAAGCGCCCACTCCTTCTGCTCGCAGTGGCGCACTATGTAGGAAAGATTGTCGCGGTCGAACGTGAGGCGGAACGTGGCCGCATCCTTCCGGAACCGCAACTGACGGCGTATGTCCTCAGCCACTTCGGGTGTGGCCGACGCCGTAAGGGCCAGCACAGGCACATCGGGAAAACGCTCCCTGAGCTGTGCGATTTTCAGATACGACGGACGGAAATCATATCCCCACTGCGAGATGCAGTGGGCCTCGTCGACCACGATAAGGCTTACCGGCAATTGCCCGAGCTCGCTCTGAAACGACGGGCTCTGCAACTTCTCGGGCGACAGATATAGGATGGAAGTGTATCCCAGGCGGCATTTGTCGAGCGCCAGACGGCTCTCGCGGCGCTTCATTGCCGCATGCAGGAAGGCGGCTGCGATGCCTCGGGCACGCAGATTGTCCACCTGGTCCTTCATCAGCGAGATGAGCGGTGTCACCACCAGCGTGACGCCGGGCAGCAGCATGGCCGGCACCTGGAAGGTGATGCTCTTTCCCCCTCCGGTGGCGAGCAACCCCAGAGTGTCGCGTCCGGCAAGCACCGAACCGATGATTTCGGCCTGCATCGGACGGAATGCCTGGTAACCCCAGTATCGCCTGAGGATATCGGTAGGAGTGGATGATTCCATGACGGGAGAAAAGGGGTGCAGATGACCTTTGTCAGTCGGCCATCCTTATTTCCTTGATCTGCAGCTGCACGCCGTTGGCTCCGGGCAGACGCTTGTTCTCCTCGATGGTGTAGCAGATGTCGAATCGGCTGCCGGCATGTATACGCTCGAAAAGTTCGGACTTGTTGAAGGCTATGCCGTTGAACACCTTGCCCGATGTGTCGTCGACAAGCTCGAGCTTGATGTGCTCGAGCTGACGCCCCACAAGTTTGGAGGTGCCGAAATCCATCACACCGCGGGTGCAGAACACCGGCTTGAGGTTGCCCGGCCCGTAGGGGTTGAACTTCCTCAGCATCGTTATGAATTCGGGGGTGATTTCCGAGAACGAGAGATAAGCGTCGATTTCAAAAGTGGGCTTGAGCTGCGACGGAAGGATATTGGCCGCCACATACTCCTCGAAGCGGCGGGTGAACTCGGCGATATTCTCCTCTTTAAGCGAAAGCCCCACGGCATAGGTGTGGCCGCCGAAATTCTCCAAAAGGTCTCGGCATGAATCCACAGCCCCGTAGATGTCGAAGCCCTGCACCGAGCGGGCCGAACCGGTGGCAAGTCCGTTGGTAAGCGTGAGCACTACCGCCGGTTTGTAGTAAAGCTCGGTGAGTCGTGAGGCCACAATGCCGATGATTCCCTTGTGCCAGTCCTTGTTGAATATCACTATGGTCTTGCGGTCGGCCTCGCTCTCCTGACGCCCCGAAAGTATGGCATTGGCCTCCTCGGTGATGCGCTTGTCGAGCTCCTTACGGTCGCGGTTGTACTGGTCTATGGCCTTGGCACGCTCATAGGCCTCGCCGATAACCTTCGATACAAGCAGCTCCACGGCCTCCCGGCCGCTCTGCATGCGCCCGGAGGCATTGATGCGCGGACCGATTTTGAACACCACATCGCTTATGGTGATTTCACGGTTGGTGAGGTTGCAGATGCGTATTATGGCTCGCAGACCCATATTCGGGTTGGTGTTGAGCCTCCGCAGGCCGTAGTAGGCCATGATGCGGTTTTCGTCGACCATCGGCACTATGTCGGCCGCAATGCTCACCGCCACAAGGTCGAGCATACCCTCGAGGTCGGTCTGCGGTATGCCGTTACTCATCGAGAATGCCTGCATGAGCTTGTAACCCACGCCGCAGCCCGACAGATGGGGACACGGGTAGGCGCTCCCCTCCATTTTCGGATTGAGAATGGCCACGGCCTGAGGCAGCTCGGCGTCGGGCACATGATGGTCGCAGATTATGAAGTCAATGCCATGCTCACGCGCATGGGCTATCTCCTCGTTGGCCTTGATGCCGCAGTCGAGGATTATCACAAGTTTTACACCCTGCTCGGCGAAATCGTCGATGATATCGCTTGAGATTCCATATCCCTCCTCATAGCGGGTTGGGATAAAGAAATCTATGTTCGAGTAGAAGTTCGAGAGATATTTGTAGACCAGCGCCACAGCTGTAGTGCCGTCCACATCGTAGTCGCCATACACCATGATCTTTTCCTTGGCACCCATGGCACGGTTGAGCCGGGCTACGGCTTTGTCCATGTCGGGCATAAGAAAAGGATCGTGGAGGTTTTTCAGCTTAGGATTAAAAAATCTGTCGGCCTCCTCCACCGAGGTGACGCCACGTTGCACCAGCAACTGGCTCACAGGCGGACACGACGCGTACCTGCGGGCAAGCGCCGTCTCTATCTTCTGCTCTTCTTGTGTCAGGGGTAAATAATTCCATTTACCTGTCATTTATGTTGTTTTTTTATTGGCGAAGAAGGCTGCCCGGGCACCGAAGGGCCCGTCACAGGGGGGAGAAGAGGTGGTGAGGAGAAAGAGCACCATGCAGCTCAGGCGGCTGCAAAAATATTATTATGTGTCATGACCTGCGTATGGACGCAGGGGAACGGAGCTGTGATGTGCGCATAGGCTCAACAGACCTGCGAAGCTTCCGCGGCTATGGGAGAGAGGCGGATGAGCGGCAGGTGCAACGCCATGGCACTATTACCCCATTTTAGTTCCAAATGCAAAAATACGCAATTTTTCTATATTTTGTCAACACCCTTAAACTTTATTTGCATTTTTCTTGCAAGTGCGCCGTCACGACGCTATGAGGGGAGGCGTGAGAAATACAATCTATTTGGAAAAATCAGTCGTCTTTCCGGCGCTGCTCCGGACGGTCAGGGTTAGCAGGGAACCATCCGCGGGCCACTCGGTCGCGCTGTTCGAAAATCTCCTTGATGGTCCAGAACGAGGAGAAAGCGAATACTCCGAGCAATGTCTGCAGGAAAATAGATTCCACGAGCACCGAGCAAATCAAAGCCGCAATTCCAAGCAGCAGAAACCACCACCAGCAACGTGTGCCGAAATAATAATAACATTTTATCACCACAGGGTGAAACAGTCCGATAATCAGAAATGTGCAGATGCCGATAAAAAGTCCGGTAAAATGCATAGACGCTAATGTTTTAAGAGTATGTTTACTTTTGGCTTATGTTAAGATTTAGAGAGGATTTCAGAGTATGTCTGGAGATTGAGTGAAAGAGTTATGGGGTTCCATAATGACCGAATGAAATCTCCGGACAGGCCTGAAAGACATCTAAAGATTTCATAAAGTTAAAAGCAAACATACTCCAAGACAGGATTATGGAGAAACGGATTAATTATTTGTTGTTCTTGATGTATTTTTTGTATGCCGCGGCCAGGCGCGTGTGATAGCCGCGCTGACGGGCCTTGGGGCCATTGTATTTTCGCGCGAACGCCAGCCAGCGTTTGTTGCGCAGGTCATCGAGCATGCCGCTATTGGTGATGAACTTGGCGAACAGGTCGAGCTGGTCGCGCTCCGAACGGCTCATAAGCCTCACGAACTCAATGATGTCGGCCGTGCCGCACTTGCGCCAGTTGAACCCGCCTATCTGAAACATCCCCCAGAAAGTTCCCTCGATAGCGCTCACCGAATCTACGGCATAGGCCGCCTCGAGGCGTGCGTACTGCCCTGCCTGGCGCGAACCGTATTTCCTGACATTCGGCGCCGAGAAAATCACAGGATTGCTTTTCCGGAGCTTCTTTAGCGACACTCCCCGCCGCGGAGCGAACCGGCTGTACATAGACAGGTCGAAGTTAACAAGCGGTTTGCCCGGCTGCCAGAAACCCTCGTGTTTCTTTCCGGCCTCGATGTCGACTACAGCCTTTATGGTTGCTATCTCAATGCCAAGCGAATCGGCCACCTCGCGGTAATCGTCGTCGGTAAGGTCGGTGTAGCGTCCCTCAGGCCATGCGGTGGAGCCCATCAGGAGCGTGGTGTCGGCCCATGCCGCAGGGTCCACGGCCGGAGGCATATCCTCGTCAAGCTCGAGACCGAACACCGCTTCCTCGGTCTTCAGCTCTTCTTCCTCTTCGATGGAGGCAGCGCTCGGTTCGGGCGGTTCGGGCGGATTGGCCATACCAATGGCTGCCGCGGCAAGCAATATCAGGAGTGGTTTCATGTGTATGGTTCAAGGCAAAAGAAACAGTGGGGTGTGCTAAACGCGCACTCTGCCGCACGGGCGCGAGGCTGTCGTGTCCGTGCAGCAGAGTGTCAGCGTTTTATAATTTGCATCAGAGAGCCGCTACCTTTTCAAGTGTGCGGCGCAGCTGCTGCCAGAAGCGTTCCACGGCGGGGATGTGCATGCGCTCCGAGGGCGAGTGTACATCGCGCAGGGTCGGACCGAACGACACCATGTCGAGGCCGGGGTAGTTCTGCTGGAACAGAGCGCACTCCAGACCGGCATGGATGGCCTTGATGGCGGGACGCTGGCCGTAAAGCTCCTCATAGGCATCGGATGCGATGTTAACTATCTCGCTCTTGGGGTTGGGAGTCCATGCGGGATAGCCTTCGCCATGCTCCACTTTTGCGCCGGCGAGAGTAAACACGGCCTCCACCTGGTCGGCGATGTCAAACTTGCGGCTGTCGACCGACGAACGCTGTGATGTGGTCACCACGATGGTGTTGTTGCCCGGCATCTTAACCGAAGCGAGATTGGTGGATGTCTCCACGAGGCCCTCGAGGGTGCGGCTCATCGAAACAACTCCGTGAGGGGCACAATAGAGTGCCAGAACGAGGTTGCGCGAGGTGGTGGCATCGATAGTGAAGTCGGGCTTCTCAGCTGTTGTGAGTGACAGCTTGAGAGTGGTCTCCAGACCTTCGTATTCACGCTCTATGTCGGCCACATAGCGGTTGAAGGCTATGGTCACCTGTTCCTTCTTGGTGGGATGCACGCCGAAGAGCACATGGGCCGCGCGGGGGATGGCGTTGCGCAGGTTGCCGCCGTCAATTTCCGACAGCACCACTTCATGCTCGCGCATGAGGTTGAACAGGAAACGGGCGATGAGCTTGTTGGCGTTGGCACGGCCGAGGTGGATGTCACCTCCGGAGTGGCCGCCGAGACCGTCGCGCACATCCATCAGGAAATAGTGGAAATCGGCGGGAGCCATCGAGCGGTCGTAGGTGAAAGTGGCCACGGTGTCGATGCCGCCGGCGCAGCCGATGAACACCTCTGCGTCGTCCTCCGAGTCGAGGTTGATGAGTATCGAACCGGTGAGTTCACCTTTCTCGAGATTGTTGGCGCCGGTCATGCCGGTCTCCTCGTCCATAGTTATAAGCACCTCGAGAGGACCATGCACCAGAGTGTCGTCGGTAAGGATGGCGAGCGCTGTCGCAACACCGATACCGTTGTCAGCGCCGAGAGTAGTGCCGTCGGCACGCACCCACTCTCCGTCGACGATAGTGTGGATAGGCATTGTCTCGAAATCGAAGCTCTTGTCATTGCTCTCGCACACCATATCCATGTGACCCTGAAGAATCACTGTGGGTGCATTCTCATGGCCCGGAGTGGCGGGTTTGCGCATTATCACGTTCCCGATCTTATCGGCATGGGCATCGATGCCGTGCTCTTTTGCGAAATCGAGCAGATATTTGCGTATTTTCTCCTCCTTCTTCGAGGGACGGGGAATCTTGGTAATCTGGTCGAAGATTTCAAACACAGCCTTAGGCTGCAGGTCTTTTACTTCCATTTTTCGGTTTGGGTTATTGAGTTTTATCTGATTTCAACATCTTTTCGGAACGCCATGGCGCTCCCTTAAAATAAGTTTGAGAATGGAAAATTCTGTTAAATCACTCGTTTCTCACCGCCTAAGTTACAAAATAAAATTGAGTTATGACGAAATTTCGCGCCAACTTTCCTATATTTGCACCAAATTTCAGCCGGAACAGCATGAAACTTCTCATTGTAACCATCGCTCTGTTGGCCGTCGCCATTCTGCTCATGGGCTTCAGGGCGCTGTTTGTGAAGGGAGGGAAATTTCCTTCGGGCCATGTGCACGACCTTCCCGGCCTCAAAAAGAAAAAACATAGAAAAAGCACTAATATATCACACAAATGAAAACTACAGCACTTTTTGCCGGCGCGCTGGCACTGATGCTCGCTGCGGCTTCATGCTCCGGAAACAAGACCGAAGCTCCCGCGGAGAACAAGGCTGAGACTAAAACCACCGCAAAGGCCGAAAGCGACACCTTCGCGCCCACCACCAACATCCGCTACTACAACATGGACTCGGTGATGGCCAACTACGACCTGGTAAAAACTTTCAACGATGTGAATCTCCGCACCATGACGGAACTGCAGAACGCACAGTCATCGCGTGAGGGCGAGCTCAACCGCATGGCAGCCGACATCGAGCACAAGATGAAAAACAACGGCTACCTCAGCGAGGCATCATACAACGCCGACCTCAATGAGCTCAATAAAAAGCAGCAGAACGCCCAGAACTACCTCGGCTCGCTTCAGGCCAAGGCACAGCAGGAAGCACTGCGCCAGCAGCAGGAATTTCTCGACTCGCTCAACAACTTCCTGGCCGAATACAACCGCACACGCCACTACGACGCCATACTTCTCTACACCGCAGGCGAATATTTCAATCCCGCCCTCGACATCACCAAGGATATCGTTGAAGGCCTGAACGCCGGTTACAAGAAAGCCCACGAATCGGCCGACAGTAAGAAGTAAGCTTCATCACATCTCATTATAAACAGAACACCGCCCCCGCCGAGCCTTCACTGGCAACGACGGGGGCGGAAACTTTTTTTTATATCAAAACAAGAGTGCCGGAATTATTCAGGAATGAGTCGGGCGGCTTCCTGAGTCATCAGCGGCTTCATCTCCGTGTAAGGAAACAGGCACTGCGGCATGCCGGCAGCATAGGGTGCGATCTCATACTGCTGGTATGTGAAGGCTATCCCCTTCTCGAGAAATACAGGAGGGAACTGAGGCAGCGGCAGAGTGTCAGGGTTGATGAGAAGCATGTCGCGCAGAGTCATACCCTCGCCCGCCTCGGGCTTGAAATACTGCTCCCAGAGGCCCGAGCGGAGTTTCTCCACAAGCGCCCCACGGGCATCGGCACGGAACATATTTGCGGCGGTCAGCTGCACACCGCTGTTGGTGTCGAATGACTGTGCGTTGGCCACAGTGCCACCGTGGGCGCCTCCGAGATAGCCATATCCCGTAAAGAAATATGTCACCACGCTATCGGAACTGAAGCTGGAACCGAAATTATAGATGTACTCGTAGTTGGTAGTGATGCTGTCGCGGGCGAACCCCTCGAAATCAGTGCGAGCCGATGCTATGAGCGCCTTTCCGCAGGCTTCTGCCATTGCGTTGCCCGAAGCGAACTGTTCGGCTGTGGGCGTGAACACCGGTTTGTCCGCGTTCCACATGTTCATGGTCAGACACTTGCCAAGCCAGGAACGCACACTGTCGAGAAGCGGCTGAGTGCCCTCCGAAGGGTACTGGCCGTTGATTTTCACATCCGCATTACAACCACTCAGACTGAGCGAATCGGCCCAGTGCACTGTATCAGTGCTTACGTAGGGCGAAGCTGTGGCAGCCGCAGCGCTGTCGGCTGAGGCACTTTTCTTTCCAGAACATGCTCCCAGGGTCAGGGAGGTGCCCATCAGGGCCACACCCAGGAGTTTGATACCTGTAGTTTTCATTTTTTGTTGTTTAGGGTATATGTATATATTCTGAAACAAAGATACAACTTGTTTGAAACATTAACAAAGACAAAACTTTTCAAAATGCTCCAAAAAATGGCCCGTTGGACCGCGGTGTGCTAAAACTTGTTTAAAATAAATGAATACGACACGCTTAAATTGCAGCATCCGACAACTTTCTGTAACTTTGCATGATGTAGCTTTCCCGCGTGTTTCCGTCTGCCCCGGGGATGCACATATTCATCATAACATCAACCGTCACAACCATTCCATGACTAAGAAATTTATCCTCATTTCCCTTGGCCTGCTGGCTACTTTCGCCGTCGGAGCCAGGAGCCTGAGCCCTGAAGAAGCTCTGGCAAGAGTGACATCAGACAATCAGAGCCACCGCGTGGCAGGCGCTGTGACAGCTGCCCCCCGTCTGATGCACACCGCGCTTTCGCGTGCCGGTGAGCCCGCCGCCTATGTATTTGCTCCTGCAACCGGTTCGGGATTTATGGTAGTGAGCGCCGACGATTCCGCCGCTCCCCTGCTGGGATACGGCGACTCTAACTTGACAGCTGCCGGCGAAATGCCGCCGCAGCTACAGTGGTGGCTCGGACAGTATGCCGCTGAAATAGAAGCCGCTTCGGCCTCCTCTATCAAATATGTCAACACATCAGCGACAGCGACCACCGCTGACCGCGAGCCTATCAAGCCGCTGGTGAAGACGCTCTGGAATCAGGATGCGCCTTATTATAATCTGTGCCCGAAAATAGGCAGCAGCTACACATATACCGGATGTGTGGCCACGGCAATGGCACAGGTAATGAAATATTTCAATTACCCCGACAAAGGTAAAGGTTCGGGCTCAGCCACAGTGATTGACGCGGCCACCGGCCAGATAGCCCAGACACTCACCATGAACCTCGGTGTGACGTTCAGCTGGGATGACATGCTCAACGAATACAAACCCGGTGAGTACACCGACGCACAGGCAAGCGCCGTGGCACGCCTCATGAAGGCCTGCGGCTACTCGGTAGACATGCAGTACAGCACCACCGAGTCGGGCGCACAGGCCACAAATGTGGCGGCTGCTCTGGTCGACCATTTCAACTACGACAAAGCCTGTGAAACGCGCGAACGCATAAATTATACTCTTGCCGACTGGGAGGAGATGGTATATGAGAACCTCCGCACCACAGGCCCCGTGCTCTATGCCGGTGTGGCGCCCACAGGCGGCCATGCATTTGTGTGCGACGGCTACTCCTCCGACCACTATTTCCACTTTAACTGGGGATGGGGAGGCGACTACGACGGATATTTCCGCCTCACAGCCCTTGAGCCAGAAGGCCTCGGAATCGGCGGCCATGCCGGCGGTTTCAACCAGCAGCAGGTGGGCATCTTCAACATCCGCAAACCGGTGGAAGGCTCTGAATTCCCGGTTCAGCGACTCACACAGGTGACCCCCATGGCGGTGGAAGACGCCATGACCCGCCTCAACATCACCGGCGGATGGGCCAACTACACCGGCCGCAACATGGTGGTGGATTTCTCGCTTGAGTTCACCCCTGTAAACGGCGGCACCAACCAGTATCTCCACATCGAATACTACTCTATCGGCCCCAGCAAAGGCGTGGCTGAATTCTCGATAAAGAAATCAGACCTCCGCATGCTTGAAAACGGCGTCACCTACGAGTGCCGCGTCGTGTTCCGCGACAGCGACACCGGACCCTGGCTTCAGGTACTCAACCCTATCAATGTGCCCAACTATGCTCTCTTCACACGCAACGGCACCACATTCGACATCACCACTCCTTCGCCCGAGATGCTCACCTGCACACAATTTGAGTTTCTCTCGCCTGTCTACTACAACGCCATGGGCAACATGAGCTACACTGTGACGAACGAAACCAATCAGGAAGTGCCCGCCAACATCGCCGTAGGTATGCTCGACACCACAGGCAAGGTTGCCATCACCACCGCCGGCACCTTCCTCGACCTCATGCCGGGCGAAAGCTACTCAACTGATCAGACCACATTCTCGTTCAGCGGCGACGCAAGTTCGCTCGTCGTAGGCGGCAAATACACCATGGTGCTCTACGACACCCTTTCGGGTGCCATACTGCGCGACCTCGGCCTGGTGGCTTTTGAAGGAGCTCCGGCCACCACTCTGGTGCTCAACGATTTCAAATTCACCGGCGACGCATCCAACGCCACTATCGACGACCTCAGCTTCATGGCCAATGTCACCTGCAGCAAGGGTTATTACGGCAACATGATGCTCATAGGCGTGTACACCAACGCCCTCCAGCCGGCCTACGTAGTAGCCATGCCTACCGGCAACGCCTCATTTATCAAAGAAGGCGAGACCGCCGATGTCCCCATGACCCACTTCGACCTCTCGGCATACTGCAAACTCAACACCTATTACATCGCCATCCCGGCCTACTTCAAGCTTAACAGCCTCACCAACCAGATGGAGGCCACGCCGTTCACCGAGCAGCATGTGGTACGTTTCCGCGCCACCACCACCGGAATAGATGTAATTGCTCCCGAGGATACCGAGCTTAGCGTGCTCTACAACGCCCAGATGCGCAGCGCGGTGGCAGCCGGCCCGGCTGAAATCACCGACATAAAGACCTACAGCGCCGCAGGCGCCCTCTATCAGGCTCCGGTAAGCTACTCAGGCACATCGGCCGTCATCGACCTCTCGGCCGCACCCTCGGGCCTCACAATCGTTGTGGCCACCGATGCCGCAGGCAACACCGTCACATCGAAGGTGATGGTTCCCTGACGCCCTCAAGCAACAAACACTCCTCTCACACATATGTCCGCAAGCCATAAGCAAATCAACGCCCTGCTGCCCATAGCGGCAGCAGGGGCACTCATAGCAGGCAGCGGGTGCGCCAGCCACAAGGCTGCGGCACCCGCTGTCGCCGCTTCAGTACAAGCCACAACCGATTTTACACCCGGAGTAATCGCATCCGAACCTCACACCGCACAGGCCACCGCTCCCAGGGCCGTGGCATACAGGATGAGTGGTCCCTATGCCGACCATGTGGCCATAGCCCTTAACTCCGACGGCACATTGCTGTCGTATCCGGCACCCACCGACCTCGGCGCGTCGTCGACGCCCGTGCCGCTTGCCGGAGGCTGGTATCTCTCGCGCTGCGGCATCACACCCGGCTCGGTATTCACCCGCTACACTATCGACGAATACCGTGCCCTCCCATCGGCACCCACGCCCAAGGAACTGCTCGCCGCTGTGATTCCCGGCGCGAAAGTCACCGACTTCCGCACCCTCCCCCTCACCGTGGCCGAGGCCCTGGCCGACACCGCCCGCGTCTCCGTCTTCCTGCAGCAGCCTCCCTCCCCCATGCCCCTCAAATAACCTGCATAGGCCATTGGTCAGGCGGATTTTTTATTACTCAATATGCATATCTATAAGCCAGTTTATTCCAAATCCTATCAGTATGGCAATCGTAAAACTGGCAAATGTGCCGATGAGCACATATTCTGTAATCTTTATATCTTTAGACTTGTTCAACTCACCGAATCGGAAAACTGATTTCGCCGCCAATAGGAAACCGATTCCCTCTATGTTATTGGTGAAGATAAATGTCAGAATCAGTATTCTTTCAAGATACCCAATCCACTTGCCGGCGTTTGGCAATCCTTGAGAAACCGCTTCTGAAGGCATCCATTTTTCAAATTCGATAAAGGACTTTATCAGAATCGAAGTAGGTGCAAGCACTGCAATATACGCCGTAAGCATAAGCCATAAATTGGTCGAGATTATTTCATCACCAGTATGGAATAGAGGTATTTTTGCACAAGCGAACCACCATAAACCTACAATAACACCAAAATGTGCAAGTTGATCCCATAACAGACTTATAAGATTGTTTCTCTTACTCATTACTTTTACCCAATCTATTATGAAATGGCTAACTCCAATTATGGCAGGGATTATCCAACAATTCCATTGGGCAACAAAAACATAAGCCAATGCCGATTGAATCAAAGCATGGGTAATAAGAGCCTGGTATTTAGCTACAGTATTTTTAGAGAATTTATTTGCACATATTTTATTTTATCATTTTGGAGAATGAAATCACCTGTCAAATGCGCCGCTATGAGCTTTATGAGTATAGTTATATTCATCTGAGTCTTTCTTTAATCAGCTCCTCGAATCTGTTGATATATAGATTTATTAATTTTTCCTTACCGAATCTCAAAGACTTGTCTACCATTTGTCTGGTAACCCCGAGAACATGTCCGATTTCTGCATGATTAATATCCGTTATCAGACTTTGAAACATGACCCGACTTTGACTCCGTGTCCATCCGGAAACAACATCATCAGCAAAAGCAGTCGAGACGCGCAACTCCTTATTAGCTTCTCTCCAAGGCGTTTCTATCGTTAGACGACCCTTAGCGATAGAATCAAGCCCTCTTCCGGATGCTCTGTACGCCTCACCATCACTCGTTGCGAGGGTGGCGTTTTCATATTCCATAGTCCCAATCCCAATTGAAAGACGGGCATCCCATTGGCGGTTATACTTAGCAAACTTAAAAGAACGTATCTGGGCTCGTATGGCGAGAGCCGACTTTAATGAATCAACCGGATTCTCGATTCTTATCTGGAAACTGTCTCCACGAAAAATCTCCAAATCAATTTTCACCAATGGAAGAAGCAAGTCCGGCAGTGATTGCAGCATATTAAGCATAGAGTTGCGTTCTTCTGTAACCATTTTTGTAGAATCCACTATATCTCCGGTTATTATCGCTCCAATTTTCATAATCTGAAATTTTTAGCAAAAATAGACATTATCCTTGTAGCATGCAACCTATTTAGGTTGCTTTTGCCAATTGCAACCTAAATAGGTTGCATAATCATGCTAAAGGCCTGTGAATTGACCCCGGATATCGGACAGATTATTAATTATCCGACATCCGGGGTCAGTTCATTCTGGCAGCCTGAGGAGTTTCAGGCTGAAGGAGGGAGGTGTTTATTTGGCGGCTTCAGCGGTGCCGGCTTCCTGGGTATAGGGGCTGTAAAGGTTCACGAGCACGGGCATCCAGTGGCCACCGATTACCGAACGGCCGATGAAATGCACTCTCTCGCCTGTGGATGTATCGTACCAGTCGGAAAGCGGGCCGCGCGAAGGTGTCTCGTTGGCGTAGTCGTAGATATGGTCTACATACATGTCGAGGTCCTTGCGGCTGTCGGCCATAGCGGCGCACCACATGTACCAGTCGCTCTTGGTGAAGTTGGCGCGATAGTCGAGCGGCATGCCGTATTTGTTCTGACGGGCGGCATACGACTGGAATTCGCGTTTCATGGCGTCGTTGGGGAAGATGTTGGTGTCCCAGATTTTATCCCAGATCATGTTGTATTTCATGCTCCATGTGTCGGGACGGTCGTAGGCCAGACGATAGTGATCGTCTTCGCGGGCCATCTCCTCCCATTTCTTGCCGTAATCGCGGGCAATCTTCATATATTTCTCGGCTGTCTCGTGGTCACCGCGCATCTCAGCCATGCGTGCATATGCGGCAATACCCATGATGGCCTTGGCGGCGAGGTTCACATTGCGGGCAAGGTGACCGGTGAAGTCGTCGGTGCAGAGCTGGTTGGCGGGGTCGAGGCCGTTCTCCACCAGATAGTCGGTCCAGCGGGTGAGCACATCCCAATATTTGTCGGCATATTCGGTGTTGCCGTCGAGGTCTGAAATCATTCCTATAAGAGTTAGCATATTGCCCGATTCCTCCACAGGCATGCCTATCATCACATCTTTTCTTCTCGACTCGCCGCCGTAGATGTTGCCGTTCGCTATAGGATATGTGCCGAGGTCGTGTGCGGCATAGTCGAGGTCCCAGCGGCCCGACTTGGCGTAATCGAGAATCGAGGTCATCATGGCCTTCTGAAGCTCAGGATTGTAGCAGAGGAAGAGCGGAGCCTCGGGATAAGTGAGGTCGACGGTGTTGACACAACCGTTGGAATCGTTCTCCTTCGAGAAGAAGAGCAGATTGCCCTGGTCGTCAACAAACAGCTTGTGGGCGGCGATCACAAGGCGGTAGTTGCTCGAAAGTAGTTCGGCGAGCTTCTTTCCGCCCACTGCCTCAGCATCGTCGTAGATGGTCTTGTCAAGTTCTTTGCAACGCTTCATTATGGAGGCATAGTCGTTGTTCATGCGGCCGAACATGTCGTAGATGGTCACATCGCCGTTGTGGGCCCAGTAAGCCTTGTAGGGCTTATAGAAATACTGGATGTCGTAAACCTCGTCGTAACCGAGCATGGCGAACGACGAAGCGTCCTTCGTCTTGCCGAAATCATGCACATAGGCGAGCACCGGGGTCTCGCCCACCTCGTAGGCTTTCACATCCTGCTGTCCTTCCGGCAGCGTGCCTGTGGAAGCGAATGTGTTCATGATGTCGGGACCGTCGGATATTGCCACCTCACCGTTGATTGCCGGTATGTAGAGATAGCCCCAGTCGATGCAGATATGGTCGCCCTTCTTGGCGAGTATGGGCTGCTGGATAGTGCCGGTTCGGGCATATTTCACACCGCCGACAGTCTCGATGGTAGAGATGGTGGGCTGCGACGGACGGTTCTGGGCTATAAGTGGCTCTGCGGTAAGCATCAGCTGCACATCGTGGTCCTTGCCGTCGTTCGACACCACTTTGTATGATACATAATTGATGGGTGACGAAAGCAGATCGTAGTCGTCGATGAGCATCGGTGCAGTAAATACCACATTCAGGTCCACCGGACCGGCTGTAAAAGTATAATACGAAGATGTAGCCGTGACATCACAACTTTTCTGCACGGCGGCAGCCACATCGGGAACATTCTGCTGCATCTTGCTGTAGAGGCCATAATCAAGGTGTGCGCCGCCTATGCCGTTGTGGCAGCGTGCGGCCACGACATTGCGGCCAGGTTTGAGCAGCGCTTTCATCTCGGGAGTGAGCACGAGCTTCTCGTTATAGATATAGTTGTCGCCGGTGTCGTGCACCTGGGTGCCATTGATGTAGAGCCACATCTCGTCATCGTGAGAGAAGCGTAGCTCCATGTCGCCATCGAGTTGCTCGGGAGTGAGTTCCACCTCACGGATAACATAAGCATCTGAGTTGTGGTCGGCCCAGCGGGTATTGACGCCGCCTTCCGAACCTACAGGACCGGTAACCTGCTCCCATGCCGTAGCATCGAAGTCGGGAGCCGCCCAGTCGGCGGGAGGAGTGGTGCGCGACATGCGTCCCTGCCACTCTGTGGCCATCGGAAGCACTTCTTCGAACATATCAGTCTCCGAACCGAGGAAACGGTAAGTCTTCCCGTCGACACGCACGAATCCCTGAAGAGGCTTCTCATCACCGGTCCAGTGGCGTGTAGGGCCTTCGTTCAGATTGTCGTAAGTCGACCAGATTGAGATATAGGGGTCTGTGACAAAAACCGGCACTGCGGGCGAGCGCAGGTCAGTGGCCTTGTAGGGCTTGAACAGGTCGTCAGACGGCCCTTTCTGGCACGATGTCGCCAGAGCGAGAACCCCGGCGGCGATGGCTGTAATAGCAAGAAGTTTTTTCATGTTATTATGATTGGTTAATGTGGTTATGGAGTCGTGTGAAACGTAAAATTCTTTTTCAGCCCTAAAATTATGAAAGAGTTCCGACACTGGCAAACATTTGCCTACATCTTTCTAAAAATAAAGTATATGGCATATTGCAATTTTTTTGCTAATTTTGCAATCTGAAAGAGAGGTGGCTGCCACATCCTCTGTCACAGAGGCTTGAAGGGCCTGCCCCGCACCACAGAAAACCCATCTTCGAAATGAACATATCTTACAATTGGTTAAAAGATTACCTCGATTTCACTCTCGCGCCGGCCAAGGTGAGCGAGGCGCTCACCTCTATTGGCCTCGAGACCGACGGCCTTGAGGAAGTGGAATCAATCAAAGGAGGCCTCAAAGGGCTCGTAATCGGGAGAGTGCTAACATGTGAGCCACACCCCGACAGCGACCACCTGCATATCACCACCGTAGACCTCGGCGACGGACAGCCCACCCAGATTGTGTGCGGCGCAGCGAACGTGGCCGCAGGCCAGACTGTAGTGGTGGCCACCGTAGGCACCACACTCTACAGCGGCGACGAATCTTTTAAAATCAAGAAATCGAAGATACGCGGCGTGGAGTCGCTCGGCATGATATGCGCCGAGGATGAAATCGGCACCGGCACATCTCACGACGGCATCATCGTTATTCCCGAGAATGAAGCACCGAAGCCCGGCACACCCGCAGCAGAATATTTCAAGCTCGAGAGCGACTGGGTGATGGAGGTCGACCTCACCCCCAACCGCATCGATGCCGCATCGCACTACGGGGTAGCTCGCGACCTCGCTGCCTACCTCGACTGCCACTTAGACCACGCCAACCTGCACCGCCCCTCGGTTGAGGCGTTCGCGCCCGACTGTGCCGACGGCGCCGTAACCGTAGAGGTGCTCGACACCGAAGGTGCTCCGCGCTACAGCGGAGTCACCATCCGCGGAGTGAAAGTGTCCGAGAGCCCCGAATGGCTCCGCAACCGCCTTGAGGCCATCGGAGTACGCTCCATCAACAACATCGTGGATATAACCAACTACATCCTCCACGGTTTCGGACAACCTCTCCATTGCTTCGACCTCAACAAGGTAAAAGACAACCATATTGTGGTGCGCACAGTAGAAGAGGGCACCCCGTTCGTCACTCTCGACGGTGTTGAGCGCAAGCTCTCGGCCGCCGATGTTATGATATGCGACTCCGAGAAGCCGCTCTGCATCGCAGGCGTGTTCGGAGGCCTCGACTCCGGTGTGACAACCGACACCACCGACATCTTCCTCGAAAGCGCCACATTCCATCCCACACGCATACGCCGCACGGCTCGCCGCCACGGCCTCAGCACCGACGCATCGTTCCGCTACGAGCGTGGCCTCGACCCCAACGCCACCATCTACGCCCTGAAGCTCGCAGCCCTCATGGTGAAGGAGATGGCCGGAGGACGCATCTGCGGCAACATTGTCGACATCTATCCAGTAAAGGCCGAGCCCTACAAGGTGGACCTCTCCTATAGTTATCTCAACAACCTCATAGGCAAAGAGATTCCCGAAGCCACCGTAGACTCAATACTGAAATCTCTCGAAATCGAGATTTCCGGCAAAACCGATGGTGTGGCGCATCTGCTCGTGCCCCGCTACCGCGTGGATGTGACCCGCCCCTGCGATGTGGTGGAGGATGTGCTCCGCATCTACGGCTACAACAACGTAGAATTTACCGACACTGTGCACTCCTCGCTCCAGTTCCGCCAGTTCACCGCCGAAGCCGACCGCATGCAGCTGCTCATAGCCGAGCAACTCACGGCACAAGGCTTCAACGAAATACTCAACAACTCGCTCACGGCCGAGCGCTACTTCACCGACCTCGACGCCTATCCCGCCGACCACTGCGTGAAACTGCTCAACCCTCTGAGCACCGACCTCAACGTGATGCGCCAGACACTCCTTTTCGGAGGCCTCGAGTCGCTGGCCCACAACATCAACCGCAAGGCCCCTGATCTGGCCTTCTATGAATTCGGCCATGTCTACAGCCTCAATCCCGCAGTGGAGAGCACTACCGAGAAACCGCTTGCCCCCTACACCGAGGGCTCGCGTCTGGCACTCTGGCTCTCCGGCGACATGCGTCAGGCCAACTGGGCACGCCCAGCCGAGGAAGCGACTTTCTTCGACCTCAAGGGAGCCGTGGCCAACATCCTCGCCCGCCTCGGCATTTCGGCTTCGGAAATCACACTGAAGCCCACAACCGGAAACAACATCTTCGCCACCGCCCTCACCATAGCCACACGCTCTGGCAAGGAGCTCGGTCAGATGGGCGTGGTAGCAAAATCACAGCTCGCCAAGCTCGATATCAAGCAGCCCGTGATGTACGCTCAGCTCGACTGGGACGCCATCTGCAAGCTCGCCGTAAAAAAGAAGACCGAGTTCACCCCGCTGCCCAAGACCATGCCGGTGAAACGCGACCTGGCCCTGCTGGTCGACAAGGCCGTGACAATGGCTCAGATCGAGGCCACAGTGCAGGAGAGCGAGCGCAAGCTGCTCCGCAGCATCGAGCTCTTCGATGTGTACGAAGGGAAGAACCTCCCCGCAGGCAAGAAATCATACGCCATCAGCATCACCCTGCAGGACGACGAGAAGACACTCCAGGACAAGCAGATAGATGCCGTTATGGCCAAGGTGACAGCCAATCTCGCCCGTAAGCTCGGCGCCGAGCTCCGCTGACGCCGCCACACCACTCACAAAGAAATCACAACAAAACAAGATAAAGTAACATACAACTACACCAATGGGACGCGCATTTGAATACCGCAAAGCCAGAAAGCTCAAAAGATGGGGCAACATGTCGAGAACCTTCACACGCATCGGTAAGGAGATTACCATCGCGGTGAAAGCCGGCGGTCCCGACCCCTCCTCCAACTCGCGCCTCCGCGCTCTGATGCAGAACGCCAAAGCCGAGAACATGCCCAAAGACACCGTAGAGCGTGCTATAAAGAAAGCCACCGATAAAGACGCCAAAGATTATAAGGAAATCACCTACGAGGGATACGGACCTCACGGCATCGCCATCTTCGTAGAGGCTGCTACCGACAACAACACCCGCACCGTGGCCAACGTACGCTCCTATTTCACCAAGCACGGTGGTTCGCTCGGCACACAGGGATCGCTCACATTCCTCTTCGACCACAAGGTCATCCTCAAAATCCAGCCCAAGGCCGACATGAGCCTCGAAGACCTCGAACTTGAGCTCATCGACTACGGCGTAGACGAGGTCGAAGCCGACGAGGAGGGCACCATCGTGCTCTACGGCGCTTTCGAGGAGTACAGCAACATCCAGCAGTATCTCGAAAGCAACGGTTTCGAAATCGTCAGCACGGAGTTCGTACGCATCCCCAACGACCTCAAGGAAGTTACAGATGAGCAGCGCGAAAGCATCGAAAAGCTCCTCGAGAAACTCGAGGACGATGACGATGTGCAGAACGTGTTCCACAACATGGCCGACTGAGCCCCATAGCGCAACTTCACAGCAATGTTTTCAGGAATTGTAGAAGAAGCAGCAGTGGTGCGCCGAGTGGTGCGTGAAGGGGGCAATGTGCACCTCACGGTAGAGTCGTCGTTTGCCGACGAGCTCCGCATTGACCAGTCGGTGGCGCACAACGGTGTATGCCTCACCGTAGTAGCCCTGCCAGGCGACGGCACACACACCGTCACAGCCATCGAGGAGACCCTCAGGCGCTCCAATCTCGGAGAGCTCCGCGAGGGGAGCCGCGTGAACCTTGAGCGTTGCATGGTGATGAACGGCCGCCTCGACGGCCACATCGTGCAGGGTCATGTCGACTGCACCGCCCGCTGCGTGGAAATTACCGATGTGGAGGGTAGCCGCTACTTCAAGTTTCAGTATGATGTGCCTGAGGAACTGCGGCGCAAAGGCTATGTGACGGTTGAGAAAGGCTCGGTATGCGTAAATGGCGTGAGCCTCACCGTATGCGACAGCGAGGCCGACTCGTTCCGCGTGGCCACAATACCTTACACCCTGGAGCACACCAACTTCGGCGACATCACCGTAGGCTCCACGGTAAACCTCGAGTTCGACATCATAGGCAAATACATCGCCCGCATGCTGCCTGAATAAAAAGACTTTCAGAACCGGCCGCCCCGTCGGCCGCCACCACCCTGACCGCCTCTGCGGCGGCCTCCGCCTACAGCACCTTCGCCCCTCCGGCCACCATGGCCGCGGCCGAAGGTGTTGATTTTATATGTGAACGAAAGCATGAAATAGCGGGTGAGCGAGGTGAACCGCGAGTCATCCACATAGTTGGCCGTCACGGTGTGGTTAAGGTTCGATTTCATCTGCAGCAGGTCGTAGGCCTTGAGCATGATGGTGGCCTGACGACGGCTCAGGAACTGGTAAGACACCGATGCATTCCACATCCACTCGTCGTCGTTGTAGCCCGTGGCATAGCCGCGCGAGGCCGTGAAACGCAGGTCGGTAGCCAGCACGAGGCCGAATTTCGCATACCATGTGGCATAGAGCGAACCGCCGTAATGGTGCACTGTGCGGTTGGCCAGACGGTCAAGCGAATAATAGGTCTTCTGCATGCGCCAGTTGGGGCGCAACTCTATCTCAAGGTCCTCCGGTCGGTACGCCACCGAGGGCGACTCATTGAGGGTGAACATGGTGGTGACATTGCGGTCGCCGTTGTTGTAGCCTATGCCCTGGCTTGCGCTCACATTCAGATTATTGTTGACCGACCATAGTTTCCGATGCCCCAGCGGGCGCCCGAAAAGCGTGGAGAAACGCGCGTTCCACACTCCATTGATATTCTCATAGGTGGTGAATCGGCCACCGGTGGTGTTGTCGAATATCGTCTTGGTGATGATAGCATTCTGGGTCATTTCGCCGTCGAGAGTCACATTGAGCGACTGCTGGGTCGCCTGCCAGAACTTCTGGAACCGAAGACGCAGGCTGTGGCGGAACGACGGGTTCAGATTAGGATTGCCTTGCACCACCCGCAGAGGATTGGAGTTGTCGGCCACCGGCTGCAGCTGCGCCAGCGACGGCTGGGTGGAGCGACCCGAATAGTCGGCCGACACCGAGCTGCGCCGGTCCATGCGGTAGCGGTAGCGCAGGAAGGGAGCGTAGTTCCATACCCACCTCTCGGGTATGCTCTTACGCTCGTTGATAAGGTTATGGCTGCGGTTCATCGACGGAATCGCGGCGAAACCGGTCTCCAGATTGTATTTCGCATTCACCTTCTTATATCCAAGGCGGATGTTCTGGTTCATGAAATCGTTGCGGAAACGGTTGGAGATGTCGGGCATAAATTCCCAGTCACCATAGGTGAGCACGCTGAGGTCAGGGTCCTGCGGATTGAAATTCGGGTCAGGATTTACCCATTGGTCAGGATACCACGGGTTCTCGTCGGGCGAGCGCTGGTCCGACATTTTGTCGGCATTGTTCCAGCGGTACTGTATCTGATAAGCCAGAGTGAGATAGTTGCCGCGCGCCACATCGCCAAGTGGCTCGGTCCATGTGACACGCGCGTTCACGCTCGCACTCCAGCGGTGGTTGCCGGTGCGCTGCTCATATACATAGTCGCGGTATTTCTCGGGGTCGTCGAGCTTTTTGGCAATGAACGTGTAAGCCGATGAATTTTCGTTCTCGCGGTTGTTCGATATGTTATACCCGGCCGAGATGGAAAAAGAGCGCCCGCGCCGCGAGCTGAACCGATGGCTGTAGATGAGCCGTCCAGAGGTCTCTATGGCCTTGCCGTGGGCCTCGGCGCTCTCTATGCTTCGGTTTATGAGGCGGTCGTAGACCATGCGGCCGTCGTCGCCATCGGCGTGGCCGCCGGTCATGCGGCTCTGTCCGTCGGTAATAGAGCGGTTGGTAGTGTAGGCCACGCTCGGTCGGAAATCGAGCGTGTTGAACGAGTCGGGCTTCCACTCCACGCGGAAGTCGGCACGCAGGCTGTGGCTGTTGTCGTCGGAACCGTTGGCCGAACTCTGCCAACGCGGATTCTTAGGGGTAAGATACTGCCGCTCGCGGGTAGTGCGGCCGGAACGGTCCACATGCGAGTACATCACATCGCCTCCCACACGAAATGTCTCGCCGTTGCCTACATTAAAGTTACCGCCTGCGCCCTGCGACACACTGATGCCGCTGTTGCCTCCCAATCGGCGGAAACGCCCCGAGGCCCCGTCGGTAAACTTAAGGTCGTTCACATTGTTTGCTCCGGCGAGCACCGTGCCCTGATTGTCGTCGGAAAAGCGATTCACGTTCAGCGAGCCGCGGTAGCGGTTGTCGGTGCCATAGCCCCCTTCCACCGAACCAACCCAGCCCTTTTTCATTCCCTTCTTCACGGTGAGGTTGATTACCGTCTCCTCCTCGCCGTCGTCTACGCCCGTGAGCTGCGCGAGGTCGCTCTTGCGGTCGATTATCTGCACCTTGTCCATCATCTCCACCGGCAGGTTTTTCGAAGCCACAGAGGGGTCGTCGGAGAAAAACTCCTTGCCGTCGACGAGTATTTTGGTCACCTGCTTACCGTTGGCTATGATTTTGCCGTCGCTGTCGAGCTCCACGCCAGGAAGGCGCTTGAGCAGGTCCTCGACCATGGCATTAGGCGGAGTCTTATAAGAATCGGCGTTATACTCTACAGTATCCTGCATCACACGCATGGCAGGTTTAACCTCCACCACCGTAGCCTCACTAAGCATGATTTCCGACTCGGCCACCCTCACTGTGTCGACCGCCACATTGCGGTCGATCACCTTGAGCGGCGTGTGGGTTGTGATATAGCCTATGTAGCTCGTTTCGAGCAGGTACTCTCCTTTACCCACTCCACCCACCGAAAAGCATCCGGCTGTATCGGCGATGCCGCCTTTCACGAAGGCAGAGTCAGACGCCTGCAGGATGCGCACCGTGGCATCGGGCAGCGGAGCACCTGAGCGGTCGGTCACCACGCCCGTGACATTGTATGCCAGGGCGGCGAGAGCCGTAGAGGCCCAGAGCACGAGCATGGAGTGACGCCTGAAAAACATAGTAGCGAATTTCGGTTAGATTCTGTTCAAATTTTTACTCGCATCAGCGGGGACCGCCGCCACGGGGTGCTCCGGGAGGAGGACCTCCATGACCGCCACGGCCACCCCAACCGCTGTCGCGGCCCGTAGGCTCATTACCCTTTCCGAAGGTGTTGAACTTGTAGGTGAACGTGAGCATGAAATAGCGTGTGAGCGAGTTGTAGCGGGTATCGTCGATATAGTTGGCGGTAACCGAGCGGCTGATATTCGATTTCTGCTGCAGCAGGTCGTAAACCTTGAGCATCACAGTGGCCTCGCGGTTACGCAGGAACTGATAGGAAATCGAGGCGTTCCACATCCACTCGTTCTGATTGTAACCTGCCGAATAACCGGTTGAGGCATTATATCGGAGGTCGGTGGAGAGCACCAGGCCGAAGTTGGCATACCATGTGGCGTAGAATGAGCCGCCATAGTTGTGCACAGTGTTTGTGTTCACACCCTCGAGCGAGTTGAAGGTCTTCTGCATGCGCCATTCGGGACGCAGCTCAAGTTCGAGGTTTGTCGGGCGGAACGCTATAGAGGGCGCCTCGGCGAGCATCAGCATGGTGGAGCGGTTGCGCAGGCCGTTGTTATAGCCCACACCTTGGTTAATGTTCACAAAAATATGATTGTTGAATGTCCACTTTTTGGCGCTGCCGAGAGGCTGCGAGAACATGTTCATAACACGGCCGTTCCACACGCCGTTGGTGTTCTCATATGTGGTATAGCGGCCACCCGTGGCGTTGTTGAACACCGTTTTCGATATGATGGCGTTCTGTGTAATCGAAGCGTCGGCCATCACCATGATGGAACGCTGGCTCTCCATTGAAAATTTCTGGAAACGCAGGCGGATGTTGTGGCTGAACGAGGGGTCGAGGCTCGGATTACCCTGTACGATGTTGAGCGGGTTGGAGTTATCCTCTACAGGCTGCAACTGAGTCATCGACGGCTGCGACGAGCGGCCCATGTAGTGCACATTCACAGAGCTCTGCTTGTCGAGACGATAGCGGAAACGCAGGAAAGGAGCATAATTCCACACCCAACGCTCTGGAATACTCTTGGCCGAGTTGATGAGGTCTTTGCTGCGGCTCATCGAGGGCACCAGTGAGAGACCTGTCTCAAGATTATACACCGAGTTCACTTTCTTGTAACCGAGACGGATATCCTGGGTCATGAAATCGTTGCGGAACTGATTGGAGATATCAGACTGAAATGCCCAGTCGCCGTAGGTGAGCAACCCGAGGTCGGGATTCTGCGGGTCGAAGTTCGGGTTAGGCACCGTCCACTGGTCGGGATACCAGGGGTTCTCCTCGGGCGAACGCTGGTAGACCATCTTGTCGGCATTGTTCCAGCGATACTGGAAGCGATACGACAGCGTGAGGAAGTTGCCGCGGGTCACATCGCCCAGAGGCTCGGTCCAGCTCAGGCGGCCGCTCACATTGTTGCTCCATGTGTGATTGTCGGTGCGCTGCTGATACACGTAGTCGCGGTAGGTTTCGGGGTCCTCGTCCTGCTCCTGCATCTCTGCCTGCCTGAAGGCGTCGGTCTCGTCGTCGGAGGGCAGACCGTCGCGGAAGAATGTGTAGGCCATCGAGTTTTCCTTCTCACGCACATTCGAGAAGCTGTAGTTGCCCATCACCGAGAACGAACGCCCGCGGTGCGAGGCGAAATTATGGTTGTATATCATGCGACCCGAAGCCTCGATGCTGTGGCCGTTCGACGATGCATTGTTGATGCTGTTGTTGATGAGTTGGTCGAACACCGTGGTACCGTCGGCTTCTACCCTGCCGCCGTTCATCACATCGGTGCTCGAGCTGAGCGAGCGGTTGGTGTTGTAGCTGAACGATGGGCGGAAATCGAACGTATTGAATGAGTCGGGCTTCCACTCCACGCGGAAGTCGGCGCGCAGATTGTGCCCCTTGTCACGGTTGTTGTTGCGGGAGCTCTCCCATTTTGGGTCGTCGGCGAACAGATACTGGCGCTCCTGTGTGGTGCGCGTGTCGCGGTCGGAATGGGAATACATCACATCGCCGCCAACGCGGAATATCTCGCCGTTGCCCACGTTGAAATTCACGCCGAAGCTCTGCGAAGTATTGATGCCGCGGTCGCCGCCGAAACGGCGGAAGCGGTTGCCGTTGCCGTCGGTAAAACCAAGGTCGTTGGTATTGTTGGCAGTGCCGAGGAAGGTAATCTGGTTGTCGTTCCAGAAACGGTTCACATTGAAGGCGGCCTGATAGCGGTCGTCGGTACCGTAGCCTGCCTCAACCGTTCCGAACCATCCGTTTTTCATACCCTTTTTCACAGTGAGGTTGATCACCGTCTCCTCCTCGCCATCGTCCACACCGGTGAGACGCGCCAGGTCGCTCTTGCGGTCGACCACCTGAAGCTTGTCGACCATATTTACAGGCAGATTTTTCGAAGCCACCTTTGGGTCGTCGGAGAAAAACTCCTTGCCGTCGATGAGTATCTTGGTCACACTCTTGCCATTGGCGGTGATTTTGCCATCGGTATCGACCTCCACGCCCGGGAGGCGCTTCAGCAAGTCTTCCACCACGGCATTGGGCTGTGTCTTATATGTGTCGGCATTGAACTCAACAGTGTCCTGCATCACACGTATCGGAGTTTTCACACCCACCACCGTGGCCTCCTGCAGAAGCACCGACGATTCGTTCACACGCACGGTGTCAAGCTCGGCGTTCTTGTTCTTGATTTCAAAAGGCTGCACGGTCTTGTTGAAACCCACATAAGTGGCTTCAAGCAGATAAGATCCTTTTTTCAAATCGGTGATTCGGAATGTGCCATCGACCGCAGCAATGCCTCCTTTCACGAAAGCAGAGTCGCGGCTCTGCAATATTCGCACGGTGGCATCGGGCAAAGGAGCGCCCGACTGATCGGCCACCACGCCGGTCACATTGTAAGCCAGCGCCATCGCGGCCGTGGCTCCCCAGAGGGCAAGCATGGATTGTCGCCTTGAAATTTTCATCTGATGTTAAGCGTAATGTTGTGAACCCTAAAAAATAAAAATAGTCGGGTGAATGCTCCCGTTCATTCCGCAGCCGCAAGCCATTGCACTTATATCAACACATTGGAAACCTTTAGCCCGCGCAGTGAACCCGGAACATTCGTCCGGGAGCACACCCTTTGTCCCTTTTCCCGCTTATAAGATACAAAGGTAGCTATTCGGTTAAAGATGAGGCGCTCCCGCTTAACGTTATTTAACCAATTTATCCTTAATCCGGAAAATGTGCCCGTCGCTATTCTCCCCGGCCTCAGAACAGCCGCGAAAGGTCCATGCCCATAAAATCCTCAGCGGGGATGCCGCCGTCGCCCACCACAGACCGGTAACACCGGAAAATCTCTTTGAATACATTTATATATATACATATATACACCATCTAACCATCTGATACCGTGCTCGATTGAATCATTTCCAATTTTTACTCAATCCACTGAGTAAATTTACTCAATGCACTGAGTAAAATTATAAAGTTGCGATTTTAAGGCACTTACGCCATTTCGTCTCACATCGCAACATCAGTCGGACATCTGATGAGACCATTTCACAACGAGAAATATTAACATCATTTAACTCTAATATTCCAAATTTTCCTCAACAGCTATATGGCATTGTTAAGATTTTTAAATAATTTTGCGCGTGATTCTAATTGCAAAGTGTTCAAAACATTACCTTAAACACCATTGAAAACGGGAGAT
Organism: uncultured Muribaculaceae bacterium; assembly: GCA_934555895.1. Classification (GTDB taxonomy): domain Bacteria; phylum Bacteroidota; class Bacteroidia; order Bacteroidales; family Muribaculaceae; genus UBA7173. The sequence goes on from CAKTFH010000013.1 coordinate 35,019, forward strand.
TAAAGCTTACATTCTATCTCATGCATTTTCTTGGTATTTAATGATTTTCAGTCTGTCAGCCAGCCTTTTGAAAGGTTACGCGAGAGTTATCGACGGCACCCGACATGCCCACTCTGGCGGCCCGCCTCCTGCATCAGGACACTGACAGCGACACAAGCAAATAGACATCCCTCAACCTGAACAATCATTAATATCAACTTTAACATTAAATGAAACATTCTAAAACAGGAATCGCCGGGAAATTCTTATTTCTTATGGTGGGACTGCTATGCGCCATCGGCGCCTCAGCGCAGTCAATCACTGTGAGCGGCACTGTCACCGACCCTTCGGGTGAGCCGCTTATCGGTGCAAGTATTCTTGCCGAAGGCACAAGTGCAGGCATTGCCACCGACATCGATGGCAACTACACCATCACCGCGCCCGCCAACGGCACACTTGTGTTTTCTTATGTCGGCTACGACACCCAGAAGGTGCCTGTCGACGGCCGCAGTGTAATTAATGTCACTCTTCAGGAGAGCGCTGTAATGCTCAACGAGGTTGTGGCTATCGGCTACGGTACCGTGAAGAAATCTGATGCCACCGGTTCGGTGGCCGTCATCAAGCCCGACGAAGTGGAGGCCGGTATGGCCACTTCTGTTCAGGACATGCTCGTGGGCCAGACTCCGGGCGTGGTAGTGACACCTTCGGGCGGTCCTGAAGGCGGCGCCAGCATCCGCATCCGCGGCGGCTCTTCGCTCAACGCATCAAACGACCCTCTTATCGTAATCGACGGTGTGCCTCTGAGCAACGACGGAGTGCAGGGCATGGGCAATGCCCTCGGCATGATCTCACCTGAGAACATCGAAAGCATGAGCGTGCTCAAAGACGCTTCGGCAACAGCCATCTACGGTGCACGCGCATCCAATGGTGTGATCATCATCACCACCAAGAAAGGCCGCTCGGGCAAGCCTCAGGTGAACTTTGCCGCAAACCTTTACGTGGACACACCGCGCAAGAAATATGAGACCATGAGCACCGACCAGTTCCGTCAGGCAGTGATGGCACGCAGCTCCGAAGGCTCGGCCAACCGCGCCCTCCTCGGCAACGCAAGCACAAACTGGCAGGACGAAGTGCTCCGCACCACAGTCAGCTCCAACTACGACCTCAGCGTGGGCGGCGCACTCGGCGTAGTGCCCTACCACGTGAGCGTGAGCTACACCAACTCAAACGGTATCATCAAGACCTCTAAGATGGACCGCGTCACCGGCGGAATCAACATCTCGCCCAAGTTCTTCGACGACCATCTGTCGGTCAACGCCAATGTGAAGGGCTACTACATCCGTAACGACTTCGGCAACGAAGGAGCCGTGTACAACGCCATCTCATACAACCCCACACAACCTGTGCACAGCTGGATTGCAGCAACCGGAAATGCCGGACAGCAGTATCTCTGGAACGGATACTACCAGCACACACAGAGCAACGAGAAGCATGACCAGAAGGGTATCTCCTTCATGAACAACGGCGACATCAACCCCGTGTCGAACCTCATGGAGCGTAACAACTATGCCAACGTATACCGCAGCAACGGCAACCTCCAGCTCGACTACTCGCTCCACTTCCTGCCCGAACTTCACCTTAACCTCAACCTCGGTTACGATGTGACCAAGACCAACGAGACCAACAATGTGGAAGCCAACTCGGGTATCTCATGGAAAGACGGTCACGAACAGTTTGGCGGCGCTTACGGCACCGACACATATCAGTTCACATCCAACACCCTTCTTGAGTTCTACCTCAACTACAACAAGCATTTCGAAGCCATCAAGTCGAACCTCGATGTAGTGGCCGGCTACTCATGGCAGCGCTTCTACCGCGAAAGCCACAACAACGGTTCCGTGCCCACCACACCCGAATATTATTACCCCTACCTCAACGCCGACAACCAGTATGTCATCGATGTGGTACCCGGCACCGAAGACAATATCGGCTCGCCCTTCGTGCCCAGCCTTCTGAGTGCCGACGGCCTTTACTACTCCAAAGAGCACCTGCAGTTGCTCTCGTTCTACGGCCGTGTCAACTATGGCCTGATGGACCGCTACCTGCTCACCTTCACTCTCCGCGGCGACGCCACCTCGCGCTTCTCGAAAGACAACCGCTGGGGCGTATTCCCCGCAGCAGCACTTGCATGGCGCATCAATCAGGAAAGCTTCCTCGAAAGCGCACAGGGATGGCTCAGCGACCTCAAGCTTCGCCTCGGCTGGGGTAAGACCGGTCAGCAGGCTGTGGGCTCTACCAACAACTACGCCACCACCTACCAGATGAGCCAGAGCACCTCGCTCTATCCCAACGGCCTCAACGGATGGTATAATCCTGTCTTCGCCAACGGTGTAAGCCCCGAACTTAAATGGGAGACCACCACTACCTACAACGCCGGCATTGACTTCGGATTCCTCAACAACCGCATCAACGGTAGCATCGAGTACTACTTCCGCAAGACCACCGACCTGCTCTCATTTGTAAACGTGCCCGCAGCATCGTCGACAGTGAACATGCTCAACCAGAACATCGGCGACCTTGAAAACTACGGTATCGAGTTCAACATACTCGCACGTCCCGTGATTACCGACAACTTCAACTGGACACTCACCTACAACGTAGGCTGGAACCACAACGAAATCACCCGCCTCAACTCGCCCGACGCAGTCTACACCACCGGTCCTTCAATCGGCGCACAGGGCCTTACCGCCATGGTCAACGCCGTCGGACACCCGGCAAGCTCATTCTACCTCTATCAGCAGGTATATGACACCGCCGGCAAGCCCATCGAAGGTGTATATGTAGACCAGAACGGCGACGGCACCATCGACCAGGCCGACCGCGTGTTCCGCCACTCGAAAGACCCCAAGGTGACCATGACATTCGGCTCACAGTTCCGCTATAAGAGCTGGGACCTCGGCTTCAACCTCCGTGCTTCGCTCGGAAACTACGTGTACAACAACGTGGAGGCCTCCAACTCCTCATATGCACGCATGTTCACCTACGGCCTGCACAACCTTGTGAAAGCCGACAATTACTTCGAGAACGACCAGAGCCTCTCCGACTACTATCTGCGTAACGCATCGTTCCTCCGCTGCGACAACATCACCCTCGGATACACATGGGACAACCTCATCCAGGGCAACCTGCGTCTGCGTCTCTTCGGTGCCGTCCAGAACCCCTTCGTAATCACCAAATACAACGGTATCGACCCCGAACTTTCCGACGGCGTGGAAGCTTCACCCTATCCCAAGGCAACTACCTACTCGCTCGGACTCGTAGCAACATTCTAATTTCTTAAATCGACTACAACAAAATGAATATCAAGAAATATCTGATGCTCGGCGCCGTTGCACTCACACTGGGAGCTGCCACAACCTCCTGTGTAGGCGACCTCGACCTCGAGCCCATCGACCCCTCGCAGATTTTCGCAGACCCGAACGACCCCGAGTTTGTGGGACGCGCATTCTCTGAGTGCTACGCTCTGCTCGGCCTCTGCGGCAACTCCGACCCCGGAAGTTCAAACCTCACAGTGCCCGATGCCGGCGCATCGGTCTACACCCGCCTTCTCTTCGAGATGGAGTGCTTCCCTACCGACGAAGCATTCTGGGTGTGGGAAGACAACGGCCTGCGCGACATGTGCACCACTTCGTTCACCGCTTCCAACAAGCAGGTGGAGATAGCCTACAGCCGCTTCTACCAGCACATATCCATCTGCAACAACTTCATGGCGCTCACAGAAGGAGCCTCCAACCCCGATGTGGTGCTCATGCGCAACGAAGTGCGCGCCCTGCGTGCCCTCACCTACTTCTGGGTGTGCGACATATTCGGCAACGCGTCCTTCACCACAGCAGCGCCCGACGGCACTACCGAACCCCGCCAGCTTCCCCGCGCCGAGCTCTACGCCTGGATTGAGGGCGAGCTTACCGACCTCGTCGACCACAAGCTTCTCAGCACCGACCCCATATACGGCCGTGTAGGCATCGACGGTGCTGAAGCCCTGCTGGCCCGTCTCTATCTCAACGCTGAAGTTTATACCGACGGTGCAGTGAGCGCATGGGACAAGTGCCTCACACGATGCAACAACATCATCACCCGTCACAAAGGCGGCGGCTTCAACGGCTCCGGCCTCGCACAGCACTACCTCTACCTCTTCAGCCGCGACAACGAGCAGTACATGCCCGGCGGCGGCAACAAGGCCGAGAACGAAATCCTCTGGGGTGTGCCCTTCGACGAAGACCACATGCAGAGCTACGGCGGCACCACCTTCCTTCTGGCAGGAGCTCTCGGTGCCGGTATGTACGGTAGCCAGGCGTCCTGGAGCTGTCTCACAGCCCGCGAGCCCCTCTCCAACCGCTTCGGTGGCGGCGACCTCCGCACACAGCTCTGGATTACTGACAACGGCATAGAGAACAAAGGCTTCCTCGACTTCTCAATCGCAGGTTATCAGGCACTCAAATGGACCAACCTCACCCCCGACGGCATGGGTGGCTTCTCGTCGAGTGTCATGTCCAGCTCATTCTGCTCGGCCGACCTCGCGCTTATCCGCCTTGCCGATGTGTATCTTATGCGTGCCGAGTGTTTCCTCCACGGTCAGGGCAACGAGACAGACGCACTTGAAGGCGTAAACTACGTGCGCGAACGCGCCGGAGTAGCTCCCTTCGAAGCCATCACCGAGCAGGACCTCCTCGACGAGCGTCAGCGCGAGCTCTACTACGAACTCACACGCCGCTCCGACCTCATACGCTTCGGACGCTACACTGGCAACGGCCAGGATGTATGGCCCTGGAAAGGCAACTCACGCGCCGGACGCCGCATAAAGCGCCACTACAACCTCATGCCTATCCCCACCAACATCATCTCCGCTCAGCCATCCATGAAGCAGAATCCCGGCTACAATTGATATTCCGGGCGATAAACAACATTTTTGCAAAGCATTTTACGAATAACGAATCATATGAAAAAGATTTCTATAATGTTCGCGTCGCTTGCACTCGCCGTGGGATTCTCAGCCTGCGATGAGACCAAAGACGACAACCCCGTGCTCACCACGCACGAGGGGCAGCCGGTGCTGAACTTCCTCAACGCCCCCACGCTGCAGAACACCTACATTGATCTCACTGAAGATGCCGCCTCCAACACCCTGCACATGACCTGCAGCCAGCCTAAAGAATATGGCATCGCCACAACAGTCAACTACTATGTGCAGGTGGCTTTCGACGACAAATTCACCAACTACAGCGAGCTCAGCAACGGTTTCACCAACTGCGCCCAGATAAATCCCACCAACGGCAGCATGGCCGAAGGTCTCTGCAATGTGCTCCAGACCGATCTCCGCAACCAGAAAGGAAATCCCGAGTATGAGCTCACACAACAAGATGTGCTCGACTTCTACAACGGCGGTTACAAGCCTCTCTATGTGCGCCTCCGTTCACAGGTAGTAGGCATCCCCGACCTCCCCGTGGAGGGTACTGAATACATCTCGAATGTGGTGCAGTATAAAAATGTCGCCTGCAACTACATGGCCCTCACACCGCCCGACAAACCCTCCGGAATCTACCTCCGCGGCACCATGAACGACTGGGGCAACTCTGAAGGCACCCTGCCTCCTTACGAATTCTACACCACCAAAGTGAAAGGCACTTATATCACACACGTGGTTTCCATGCCTGCAAACACCAACTTCAAGGTGGCAGATGCCAACTGGGGCCCAATCAACCTCGGTGGTGCCTCTATCGAAATCGATTCAAAGAATCCCATCGCCCTCAAGGACAATGGCGGCGACATGGCCCTTTCGTCGGAATTCGAAGGAGTGGTTCTTCTCACCAATTCCGGTTCATGGAAGATTCAGCTTGTGTCGGCATCGAAGATCAAGGATATCAAGAATATCAACGGCATGCTCGGCCCCGTGCTGAAAGAGGAGTTCGCTCCTTACCTCTAATCATTACAATGCATCGGGCCTGCCCTCCCCGCCCGCTTACACAGGCGGGGAGACGCCAAGCCGAGACAGAACATTAACTTCACAGCATTAATCAACAGAAATGAAAAAATTCAGCATAATGCTTCTGAGCGCCATGGCGCTTGCCGGATTCGCCGCCTGCGACGACGCGCCCGCCGTGCCGCCAATGCAGAGCAATCCTCAGGAACCCGTGCTTGCCGTGGGCGACATCACCTCCACCAAAAGCCAGTTCCTTCAGAATCCCCCATCGGTTGTCGACCTTCAGAACTATGTCGACAACGAACTCATCACGGTGGTGACTCTCGACAACACCAAGAATCTTCCCGCCGGCGCCGAAGTGAAATATTATTTCGAACTGTCGTCGACAGCCGACTTCGCCGATGTGCACACTCTCCCGGTGGAGTTCATCGGCTCCAACGAAGGCGTGATCGATGCACAGCGCTGGAACGACGCCCAGACAGCCATGTTTGGCAAGAATCCCGAGAAAGTGCGCACCACTTATTACCGCATCCCCGTGTATCTGAACCTCGACGGCACAGAATACCGCTATAATTCACCCGACTACTTTGTGGCCGAGGGTTCGCTCCAGGTGCGCTGCATCGACACAGGCTTCGTAATCTACCCCTCCTACTATCTCATCGGCAACTTCAACAACTGGGACCTTGCCACCATGCAGAAATTCAGCCACACCGATGCGGATGTATACGATGACCCCGTGTTCACCACACTCGTCGAAGTGCCCGCCGACTGCTACTGGAAGATAGCCAACAACCTCGCCTTCGAGCAGCAGAGCTGGGACGACGCATACTATTGGGGTCCCGCTACCGACGGCGACGAGAACCTCGTGGGCAAGCTCACCAACCCCTGCAAGGCAGGCAAGATTGCGGAAGCAGGTAAATACCTATTCACAATCAACATGGAGACCCTCGATTACAGCATCGTACCCTTCAACCGTCCTGAATATCTATGCACTCCAGGCGAATCCAACAACTGGAACCAGGGAGCATCAAACTGGATGTACTATGTGGAGACCGACAAAGGCAACTACTTCTATGGTGCCGTTGTAATCAGCAATATGTTCAAGATGACCGACGGCGCTTCATGGGACGACGACAAGACCTGGGGCAAGAACACCGAAGGCACCCTCAAACAACCCGGCGACAACATCACAGTCGACGGCACAGCCCTTTACTGGGTTAAGGCTGACCTTGTGACACTCACCTACGAACTCATAAAAGTGGAGACACTCGGCGTAATCGGCGGTGGCGACTGGAACAACCAGCGCAACCTCACCCCGAGCGACGATTTCCGCACATGGGAAGGCGATGTCAACATCGACGGCGAATGGAAAATCCGCATCAACGACAACTGGGACTACAACTTCGGCAACACCTTCGTTGACCCCTCCCTCAACGGCGACAACTTCAAGGAAGGCTCAGGCAACTGCCACGTGACCGTAAGCTTTGCCGGCAACTGGCCCGTAATCACCTGCGTCCCCAACTGATAACCGTTCCCTCTAAATAACACGCCGACAGCCGCCCCGCATCCGCCGGGCGGCTGTCACTGTTTTATCCCACGACAGGCTGCACAACCGACATTTGCCAATTTGATGTGGAAATGCTAACTTTACAACCTCCAAGAGAAGAGTCACAACCAAATATTATGAAATATTTCCTTTCGGCCGGAGAAGCTTCCGGCGACATACACGGCGCCCCACTGATGAGAGCGTTGCGCAAGGCCGACCCTGAAGCAGAGTTTGTGTTTCTGGGGGGTGACGACATGACGGCCGTGGCTGCCGAAAGCGCCCCTGGGGCGGCTCCGCTCATACACTATCGCGACATGGCCTTCATGGCTTTCAGCGAAGTGCTCCGCCATCTCGGCAAAATCTTCGGCAACCTCAAGACGGCAAAAAAAGCCATCGCCGACCTCCGGCCCGATGCGCTCATACTCATCGACTATCCCAGTTTCAACCTCAAACTGGCGAAATTCGCCCATTCGATGGGCATACCTGTCTATTACTACATCTCGCCGAAAGTGTGGGCCTGGAAAGAGTGGCGCGTGAAGGACATCAGGCGCTGGTGCCGGCGTGTGCTCAGCATCCTGCCTTTCGAGGAGGAATATTTCCGCGGCAAAGGCATGGAGGTGGAGTATGTGGGCAACCCCTCGGTGGAAGAGATCGAGCACCGCGAGGCCGCGCTACCCTCGCGCGACGACTTTGTGCGGACACATGGCCTCGACCCTAACAAACCCATTCTGGCATTAGTGCCCGGAAGCCGTCGCGGCGAGATACGCAATAATCTCCCCATAATGACTGATGTAGCGGCGCGTTTCCCGCAGCTGCAGGCCGTGGTAGCGGGGGCTCCGGCCATCGAACCCGGATTCTACCGTCAATATTCCGCTCTTCCCGTGGTGGAAGGCGCTACATTCGAACTCATGCGCAATGCGGCCTGCGCCTTGGTCACATCGGGCACGGCGACTCTCGAGTGCGCCCTACTCGGCACACCCGAGGTGGTGTGCTACCGCGCCAACGGCTCGCGCCTGAGCTACAATATCATGAAGCATCTCATCAAATGCCCGTGGGTGTCGCTCCCCAACCTCATCGCAGGCAAGGAGATTGTGCCCGAGATGCTGGTGCACCTCTGCACAGTCGACTCCGTGGCCGAAAAGTTAGCTGCCATAGTGCCCGGAGGTCCCGGCCGTGAGGATATGCTACGGGGCTATGCCCTCATGCGCAGCCGCCTTGGCCATTCCGACGCCCCCACACGCGCCGCAGCCTCAATAGTTGCCGACCTGAAAGGCGTACATCAGAAAAATCAGTCAAAATAATTTCAGCATCATGAGCACAGTTCGCATCGGCGTGGTAGGCACCAACTTCATCTCCGATCACATGGTGGAAGGCGGAAGCATCGACCCTCGATGCCGTTTCACAGCCGTATGCTCGCGCCGGAAGGAGACCGGCGAGATTTTCGCTTCGCGGCACGGCATAACGCACATCTTCACCTCGGTGGAGGAGATGGCGGCCTCGGGTGAAGTCGACGCCGTATATATCGCCTCACCAAACGCCTGCCATGCCCCGCAGGCCATAATGGCAATGAAGGCCGGACGGCATGTGCTGTGCGAAAAGCCCATGGCGTCGAACGCCGCCGAAGTCCGAACCATGTTCGACACCGCCGGGCGCAACAATGTGGTGCTCCTCGAAGCTATGATTCCGGCCATGTCGCCGGTCATCAAGGCCGTGGCCGACAATCTGCACCTTGTGGGCAAAGTGCGCCGCTATTTCGCCACCTTTTGCCAGTATTCGTCGCGTTACGACCGTTTCCTGCAGGGCGACATCGCCAACGCCTTCCGTCCGGAACTCTCCAACGGTGCACTGATGGACCTCGGCGTATACTGCCTCTACCCCATGATAGCCCTTTTTGGCGAACCACAGAGGGTATTCGCCTCCGCCACGAAGCTCCACACCGGGGTAGACGGGCAGGGCACTATAGTGGCATCCTACGATGGATTCGACGGCGTGGCCGTGTATTCAAAAATAGCCGACTCACAGCTGCCGGCCGAAATCCAGGGCGAAAAAGGCACCATAGTCATCGACCGCATCAGCAAACCCCGCCGGGCCCTCTTCCGTCCCACATGCGCACACCGGAGCGGCATGCATACCGAGGAGATTGATCTCACGCCACCCGATATGCACCCCGATCCCTATTATCACGAGATGCGCTGTTTCATCGACCTCATAAAGGCACGCAATGCCGGCAACCGCGATGCAACGCTGCCGCGATGCAACCCCACAAACTCGCTGCGCACCGCCACTTTGCTCGACACCGTGCGCCACCAGTGCGGACTTCGTTTTCCGGCCGACGGCCGCAAATGAGCACCGGCCGTGCGCTGTTTTTGCGAAAAAATGCGTAAATTTGTCAGCCTCGAGCCACAGCCCGGGACAAAAAAACATCTAACAAACATCTAAACAGATAAAAGATACACAAGGTGGCAGCAGAAAAGAGCGCCAACAGCAAACTGATGGAGCAATACGCCCAGATGAAGCAGAAACACCCCGATGCGGTGCTTCTATTCCGTGTGGGCGACTTCTACGAGACTTTCAGCGACGATGCCATCACGGCGTCGGAAATTCTCGGCATCACACTCACCAAGCGTGCCAACGGCTATGCATCGCATGTGGCCCTGGCAGGCTTCCCCCATCATGCGCTCGACACTTATCTGCCGCGACTGGTGCGTGCCGGCAAGCGTGTGGCCATCTGCGAACAGCTTGAAGACCCCAAGACCGTGAAGGGTGGCAAGCTCGTGAAGCGCGGCATCACTGAGGTGGTTACCCCGGGTGTGGCGCTCAACGACAATGTGCTCGACCACCGCGAAAACAACTTCCTCGCCGCCGTACACTTCACCAAAAGCACCATCGGAGTGGCGTTTCTCGACATCAGCACCGGCGAATTCCTGACAGCCGAGGGCAATGCCGAGTATGTCGACAAGCTCCTGGGCAATTTCGCCCCGAAAGAAGTGCTTGTGGAGAGAGCCAATCACCAGAGGCTCGAACAGACATTCACCGGACGCTATCTCGCCTTCGACCTCGAGGACTGGATTTTCACCGAACAGGCCGCAATGGACCGCCTGCTGCGCCAGTTCGAGACCTCGTCGCTGAAAGGCTTCGGCATACACAACCTCCATGCGGCCATCATCGCCTCGGGAGCCATACTACATTACCTCGACATCACCCGCCACACACGCACAGGCCACATTTCGCGCCTGAGCCGCATCGAAGAGGAGACATTCGTGAGGCTCGACAAATTCACTGTGCGCAACCTCGAGCTGCTCTGCTCCATGGGCGAGGAGGGAAAAAGCCTGCTCGATGTACTCGACCGCACCGTGAGCCCCATGGGCGCCCGCATGCTCAGACGCTGGATTTCATTCCCTCTGAAAGACCCCAAAAGCATCAACGCCCGCCTCAATGTGGTGGAATATTTCTTCCGCGAGCCCGATCTGCGCGACGCGCTCCACGACCATCTCGAGCAGATAGGCGACCTCGAACGCCTTATCTCGAAAGTGGCGGTCAACCGCATCACTCCCCGCGAGATGGTGCAGGTGCGCCGAGCCCTCGAGGCCATCGCGCCGATAAAGGCAGCCCTTGAGAAGACCGACTGTGAGCCCCTGCGCGCCATGGCCGAGCAACTCAACCCCTGCCGCCTCATCTGCGAGCGCATCGCAAGAGAAATAGCCGACGACGCGCCGGCGCAGCTCAACCGCGGCAACGCCATAAAACCGGGAGTCGACGCCGAACTCGACGACCTGCGTCACCTTGCATATCAGGGTAAAGACTATCTGCTCGAGATACAGCGCCGTGAGAGCGAAGCCACATCCATACCAAGCCTCAAAATAGGTTATAACAGCGTGTTCGGTTACTACATAGAGGTGACCAACGCCCACAAAGACAAAGTGCCCTCCGAGTGGATACGCAAGCAGACACTTGTGAACGCCGAGCGCTACATCACTCAGGAACTCAAGGAATACGAAGAGAAGATACTCACCGCTCAGGAGAAAATCGAGATAATCGAGGCACGGCTCTACAACGAGCTTGTAGCACGCCTTGGCGACTACGTGGGCGTTATTCAGGTCGACTCGCAGCTCATAGCACGGCTCGACACACTCCTGTCGTTCACCCGTGTGGCCATGGAGAACCATTACAACCGCCCCGTGGTCGACGATTCGCTCAGAATCGAGATACGCGAGGGGCGTCACCCGGTCATCGAGAAAGAACTACCCCCCGGTACCCCCTACATAGCCAACAGCGTAGACCTCGACAACGACGGCACGCAGGTGATGATGATTACCGGCCCCAACATGTCGGGTAAGTCGGCCCTGCTCCGATCTACTGCCCTCAATGTGCTTATGGCGCAGATAGGCAGTTTCGTGGCGGCTGAGAGCGCACATATCGGAGTAGTCGACAAGATTTTCACCCGCGTCGGCGCCTCCGACAACATCTCGCTGGGGGAATCCACCTTCATGGTGGAGATGAACGAGGCCGCCTCTATACTCAACAACATGAGCCGCCGCTCGCTCATACTCTTCGACGAACTCGGCCGAGGCACCTCCACCTACGACGGCATCTCCATAGCATGGGCAATAGTGGAGCACATCAATTCCTCGCCACTCAAACCCAAGACACTCTTCGCCACACACTACCATGAGCTCAACGAGATGGAACAGAGCTACCCCGGAGTGGTGAACTTCAATGTGTCGGTGAAGGAAATCGACGGCAAGGTAGTGTTCCTGCGCAAGCTCGCCCGCGGCGGAAGCGAGCACAGTTTCGGCATACATGTGGCCAAACTGGCAGGCATGCCCAAAGACATCGTGGCGCGTGCCGCGGAAGTGCTCAAACAGCTCGAGGAGCTCAACCGCCACTCCCCTCTCGAGGAGACAGCGAAACAGTCGGCCGGCAAGGGGGCTTCGAAACCGGCACACAAGACAGGCGACATCACGGCGGGAGGCATGCAGATGACATTCTTCCAGCTCGACGACCCGGTGCTGTCGCAGATTCGCGACGAAATACTCAATCTCGACATTGACAACCTATCGCCGCTGCAGGCCCTCAACAAACTCTCCGCCATCCGCTCCATCCTCACCGGCAAATAAACGAACCTTGCCGCCACGGAGAGCGTTCTAACAGAAGACTACAAACCAAAAACATACAATAGAAATGGACAAAATCGAACCCGGAAAATACGTTGAGCTCGGCTACGACCTCTATGCCATCAATCCCGACGGCACCGAGACTCTTGTGCACCAGACAGATGCCGAAGACCCCGAAAAGATTGTTTTCGGTGTGACACGCGGCATGATCGTGCCCCTTGAAAAGGCCATCGAAGGCCTCCAGAAGGGTGACAAATTCAATGTGACAGCCACTGCCGACGAGGCTTTCGGCAAGCATGACCCCGAACAGGTGGTGGAGCTCGAGCGCGATGTCTTCCTTGTAGACGGCAAATTCGACGCCGATGCAATCAAACCCGGCGCCGTGGTGCCCATGATGACAGCCGATGGCTTCCGCATTAACGGTGTCGTAAAGGAAGTGAACGACAAGACTGTGAAGATGGACTTCAACCACCCGCTGGCCGACAAGCCCGTGCGTTTCGACGGCACAATCCTTGAAGTGCGCGAGGCCACCGAAGACGACATCAAGCCCTTCGTTGGCGGATGCGGATGCGGCGAAGGCTGCAACTGCGGTGACAGCTGCGGATGTGACGGCGATAGCTGCGGTTGCGACGGCTGCGGCAAATAATTCAGCTCAGCAGCCACGCAACGCCGCCAGAAGCGCTTCGCCCAATGTGGGATGAGAGTGCACCGTGACGGCCACTTGCCTCGCAGGCACACCGGCACTCATGGCCAGCGACACCTCAGCGATGAGGTCGGCGGCATGAGCGCCGACAATCTGACAACCCATGATGAGCCCCGACGCCGGGTCGGTGATTATTTTCACCACCCCGTCGGGCTCTCCCATTGTAAGGGCCTTGCCATTTGAGCGGAATGTGGCTTTATTTACCTTAAAATCAATACCCTCTTCGGCAAGATGCTGCTCGGTGCGGCCCACCATGGCACATTCGGGCACAGTGAAGACAGCCGACGGTATCACCGAAAGGTCTATTTTGCCGCCTGTGACAGCCACAGCCTGAGCCGAAGCGGCATGAGCAAGTTGGCAACGGCCGTTGCAGTCGCCTATGGCGAACACACCCGGGAGCGATGTCTCGAATTTTTCGTCAACCTCTATGCCACGACGGCCGACAGCAGCGCCGCAGGACTCAAGACCTTCAGGCACCACCGGACAGCGCCCCACGGCCATGAGCACCATCTGAGCCTCAACAGCAGCCGGGCGCCCTTTACGCTCATAGATTACAGTGCGCAGTCCCGAGGATTCCTCGGTTATTTCCTTCACCTCAGCTTCAGTGATTATCTCCACTCGGCGACGCTTGAGCGCCGTGCGCACTGTGCGCGCCACATCGCGGTCCATCATGGGAAGTATCTCCTTGCAGTACTCCACCACACTCACCTTCACACCAAAGGCCGAGAAGATGGAGGCGAACTCCATGCCTATCACACCACCTCCTATCACTGCCAGTGATTCGGGCAGTGTCTCCATGTCGAGCAAATACGATGCATCCACGGCAAGTTCGGCGCCGGGCACTGCAAGCGAAGCCGCACGCGATCCCGTAGCGACAATGATTTTCGGAGCAGTGTAGCTTTTGCCGTCGACCTCCACTGTGTGGGGCGCGGTGAAACGCGCCTCACCTTCCACTATCTCGACACCGGCGCACAGAGAGGCCACAGCCTCGCGGAGTTCACTCACTATGGCGTGCTTGCGCTCCACGATACGGCTCATGTCCACACTCACTGCACCCACTGGGATAATTATGCCGAACTCTGCGGCAGAGGCCACATCGGCGGCCACCTGCGCCGAGCGGCACATAGCTTTGGTGGGTATGCATCCGCAGTTGAGGCATGTGCCTCCGAGATGACTTTTCTCAACGAGCAGGGTGGAGAGTCCCTGCCCGGCAGCGCGTGCGGCCGCCTCATAGCCGCCGGGGCCGGCGCCTATTACAATCACATCGTAATCCATACTCAGAGCATATCGTAGGTTAATCGCAGGTCGATGGCCGCCGCCGTGTCGTCGGGGTGCGATATGGGAGTGTCGTGGGGAGCCTCGCGCACCACTTCGGGATTGGCTGATGCATCCTTCGCGATTTCGCGCATCACATCGCAGAAAGCGTCGAGGGTTTCCTTGCTCTCGGTCTCGGTGGGTTCTATCATCAGGCTCTCGTGGAAGAGGAGCGGGAAATAGATTGTCGGAGCGTGGTAGCCGTAGTCGAGCAGGCGTTTGGCCACATTGAGGGTAGTGATTCCGGTGCTCTTGTCCCGCAGTCCGTCGAACACAAACTCATGCTTGCACACAGTGTCGACCGGTAGGTCGTATAGGTCTTTGAGACACTCCTTCACATAGTTGGCGTTGAGAGTGGCGAGCGGGCCGGCCTCCATAAGGCCTTCGCCGCCGAGTGCGAGTATGTAGCTCAGGGCACGTGCCTGCACCGCATAGTTGCCGAGTGTGGCCGAGATGGAACCGAGGGCTGTCTCGGGATACTGAATCTGAAATGAGCCATCGGCAAGCTCCACCACACGCGGCGAGGGGAGGAACTGCTCAAGTCCCGCGCGCACCCCCACCGGACCCGAACCGGGGCCTCCGCCTCCGTGAGGCGTGGAGAATGTCTTGTGGAGGTTGATGTGCATCACATCGAAGCCCATGTCGCCCGGACGGGCCATTCCCAGCATCGGGTTGAGGTTGGCGCCGTCGTAATACATCAGCGCGCCCGCCTCATGCACCATGCGGGCTATTTCGGGGATATTTTTCTCAAACAGGCCGAGGGTGTTGGGATTGGTCATCATCATAGCGGCCACCGAGCTGTCGAGTAGCGGACGCAGGGCGTCGAGGTCAACCGTACCGTCTGGCAGGCTCTTCACCTCCACCACCTCGAAACCGGCCACTGCGGCCGATGCCGGGTTGGTGCCGTGGGCCGAATCGGGCACTATCACCTTGCGGCGGGCAGTGTCACCGAGACTGT
The DNA here is from genome assembly GCA_934555895.1 of uncultured Muribaculaceae bacterium. GTDB lineage: Bacteria > Bacteroidota > Bacteroidia > Bacteroidales > Muribaculaceae > UBA7173. The sequence continues at coordinate 50,610 of CAKTFH010000013.1, forward strand.
CGTGGTAGGCATGTATCACCATCAGACCGGTGAGCTCACCGTGGGCTCCGGCAAACGGGTTGAGCGTGAACTCAGCCATGCCTCCAATCTCGCACAGAGCCTTCTCCAGATTGCGGTAGAGACGCAGGCGCCCCTGCGAGGCGAAATCGGGGGTGGCGGGATGCGCCGTGGCGAAGCCTGAATGCGAGGCCATCTCCTCGTTGATTTTCGGATTGTATTTCATGGTGCACGACCCGAGCGGATAGAAGCCCGTGTCGACGCCGAAATTGTTGGTCGACATATTGTTGTAGTGGCGCACCAGCGTAAGTTCGTCAGCTTCGGGAAGCTGCAGCGGTTCCTTGCGGAGCAAAGCGTCGGAAATCGGCGCGGGAGTCTCTCCGCGTCCCTCATGAAAATCGGCATCGGAAAGATGGCTGTCGGGAAGCCGGTAGCCGCGGCGTCCGGGACGCGACAGCTCGAACACCAGTTTGCCATATAGTTTTCTGTTCATTGTCAATAGCGGTTGAGGGAGTTAGAGTGATTTGAATATTTCCACAAGGCGATCGGCATCCTCGCGGGTCTGCATTTCGGTGCAGGCCAGCTGCAGACGGTGTTCGCCTATCTTGATTCCCGGCAAGAGCTGTGCCTCGCGTATACAGCGCTCCATGAGCAGGTTGAGCGAAATGCCGGAATCGACATCGAGCACGAACTCATTGAGGAAAGGCTTGTCGGGGAAGGCCAGACGGCAGCGACCGGTGGCAGTGAGTTCCTGAAGCAGATAGCAAGCCATGTTATGTCCGCGCCAAGCGAGTTCACGCAGACCGTCGGTGCCCATCAGACCCATGAATATGGTCACATACAGTGTCATGAGCCCCTGGTTGGAGCAAATGTTGGAGGTAGCCTTCTCGCGGCGTATATGCTGCTCTCGGGCCTGGAGGGTGAGCACGAAACACCGCTGCCCGTTGGCGTCGGTGGTGGCGCCCACAATGCGGCCTGGCATCTTGCGCATCAGCGTCTTTGTGGCGCAGAGATAACCCAGATATGGACCGCCATAGCTCAAGGGAATGCCGAGGCTCTGGGCGTCGCCGCATGCGATGTCGGCGCCCCATTCACCGGGAGTGCGCAGAGTGGCCAGGTCGGCAGCGATGCAGTTGAGTATAAGCAGTGCCTTCGAGGCATGCACTTTGTCGGCCACACCGGTGAAATCTTCCAGAATACCGTAGCGATTGGGCTGGGGCAGTATCACGCCTGCCACATCCTTGTGCTCGGCGAGCAGCCTCTCAAGTTCCTCAAGCGAGGTGGAACCGTTATCCTCCGGTATGGTGGTTACCTTCACGCCATGATAGCGCGCATAGGTATCTACCACACGGCGCACGGCAGGCAGAAGCGTTGCGCTCACCAGCACATGGTCGGCCTTGCGCTTCGCGGCCACAGCCATGAGCATTGCCTCGGCAGTGGCGGTAGCGCCGTCGTACATCGACGCGTTCGACACCGGCAGTCCCGTAAGGCGGCTCATCATGGTCTGATACTCGAAGATATATTGCAGCGTGCCCTGCGAAATCTCAGGCTGATACGGGGTGTAGGCGGTGAGGAACTCCGAGCGCCCTATCAGGCTCATGGCAGCGGCCGGCACCTGATGGTCGTAGAATCCGCCGCCGGCGAAACAGGCGCGTACAGGCAGATTTTCTGATGCGAGCCGGTCGAACTCGGAGCGCACCTCACTGTCACTCATGCCTGCGGGTAGATTATAGGGATGTGCGAGAAGAAGCTCCTCGGGCACATCGCTGTAAAGCCCGCGCAGCTCTTCCACGCCGCAGGCAGAAAGCATGGCTTTCACCTCGGCCTCGGTGTGTGGGAAATAACGGTGCATTTACCGGAAGGGATTTATTTAGTGATGAAAGCGTTGTAGGCTCCTTCGTCCATGAGGGCGTCGAGCTGCGACTTGTCGGCGATTTTCACCTTGATGATCCATGCGCCGAAGGCGTCGCGGTTCACGGCACGGGGGTCGTCGGCAAGAGCCTCGTTGACCTCCACCACCTCTCCACTGACTGGCGCGATGAGGTCGGAGGCGGCCTTCACGCTCTCGATGGCGCCGAAATCCTCGCCGGCCTCAATCTCGTCGCCCACCTCGGGCATATCCACATACACTACATTACCGAGCTGTTTCTGAGCATAGTCGGTGATGCCGATGAAGCCATATTCGCCTTCCACGCGAATGTATTCGTGAGTTTCTGAGTAGTAAGTCATATCGTTGTAGTTTTATTGTCGGGTTAGGATTATGTTTATTTATATGATTTTTTGTAGAACTGCTTTTTCACCACCTTGCAGGGGAACACCTTGCGGCGGATGCGCACCTGCAGCGGGGTGCCCATTGCTGCCACGCGGCTGTCTACCAGGGCCATGGCCACGCTTTTGTCGACCGACAGGGCATGATAGCCTGTGGTGATGTGGCCAACAGTGTTGCCCTCCATGTCGAGCACTTCGTAGCCGTGGCGCGGCACGGCACGGTCCTCGAGTTCGAGGCCAACCAGTTTGCGGGGAGCGCCCTCGGCCTTCTGACGGGCCACGGCCTCACTGCCCATAAAAGGCGCCTTGTCGAGCTTCACGAACATGGTGAGGCATGCCTCCACGGGAGTAATGTCGTCGGCAAGCTCGTCGCCGTAAAGGGGCAGACCCACCTCGAAGCGGAGGGTATCACGGCATCCGAGGCCGCAGGGAACGCAGCGTTTAGAGGTCATGAGCGCTTCCCACATGGCTATGATGTCGGCGTCTTCACCGTAGATTTCAAAACCGTCCTCGCCGGTGTAGCCGGTGCGGGAGATGAGGATTTTATGCCCGGCGAACACTGTCTCACGGAAGTGATAGAATGCGATGTCGGCACACGGTATGCCGAGCACCTCCTCAACCACCTTCTCGGCGTCGGGTCCCTGCACGGCGAGCTCGCTCACCACATCGCTCACCAGCTCGAGGTCCACGCGGAAAAATCCTCCGGCCGGGTTTAGGTCGGCATGGCGGGCGAGAATCCACTGCTCGTCTTTCTCGATATTAGATGCGTTGATTACCAGAAGGTAGCGTTCATGATTGAAGCGATACACCAGCAAGTCGTCGACCACCCCGCCATCCTCGTTGAGCATCATGCCGTAGAGGCACTGGCCGTCGGCGGCACGGCTCACATCGTTGGAGAAAATGTAGTTGACGAATGCGGTGGCGTCTTCGCCGCTAACAATCACTTCGCCCATGTGCGACACATCGAACACACCGCAGTGCTCGCGCACGGCGCGGTGCTCCTCTTCGATGGAGCTGTACTGTATCGGCATGTCGAAGCCTCCGAAGGGGCTCATAAGCGCTCCGAGGGCCACGTGGTGGCCGTGGAGGCAGGTTTTTATTGTTTCTTCCGCCATTTTTATGTGGGGTTTAAGGTATTCTTTTTAAGGTATATCAGTGCGTGTGGCGCCTATCGCCCGGCCTGCACCGGCTCGGCCACTCCGGCGGCATCGAGGATGATGTCAGCGAGCTCCTCGGGGCGCAGATTGGGTATCACTTTCCCTATGTTTATGGCTCCGAGACGCCTCATGAGCGCTTCGCGGGTAAGTTCGCAACCATACAGATGCGAGAGCAGTCCGCGGTCGATGTCGCCGAGTAGGAAGAAATCTCCGGCAATGTCGATGCCGCCTATGCACGGCACCGGGTCGGGAGTACTTTTCAAGGCGACCTCGAACTCGCCCACGCCCTCCACCCTGCGGCAGCGGCGAGGCCCGGTGTGACGGGCGCCCTGCACCCACGCGGGGTCATAATAGGGTTCGGCAATACGCTCTATGGCCTCCACATCGCCGGCATTAAGCTCGAGGGTGCTCCGGCACAGCTCGCCGCGGGCGGTGTCCATGAACTCACGTAGGCTCACGGCGGAATGCTCGCGCACGGTGGTCACGCGGCTGCGCACGCTCTTCACGCCCTTGGCCTCGAGTTTGGCGCCAGAAGGGGTAAGTGCGCTGGTCATCGTGGGCAGGTCGGCGTCGTAGAGCATGGTGCCGTGCACTATGGCGCGGCTCTCGGTGGTGTGGGTCAGACGGTCGGTGAGGTTGATATGATAGAAGGCATAGCCGCTCACCTTGCGGTCGCCTATCAGGATGTCGTTGCGGCCGGTGGTGTGGGCCTCGGCAATGCCTAATCCGCGCAGCATGGCTGCCACGCGCTCGGTGAAGGCCGTAAATGTGGAGGCCACCTCGGAACAAGTGGTGATGTGGCTGAACATGATATTACTGCGGTCGGCGTACACACAACCGCCGCCGCTCTTGCGGCGACAGATATCAATGCCGCGGCTGCGACAGAAATCCACATCCACTTCGGAAAGCATCTGTTGGTTTCGCCCTACAATCACCGTGGGCTCCACCTGCCACATGAAGAAATATTCGCCCAGAAAATTGCGGGCAAGATACTCTTCCATGGCGAGATAGAACGGTAGCCTGTGTGGCTTGGCCCCCGGCGCATCGGGTAGCTTTGCATATATCATCTGCGCTGGTCGATATCGTTTTTCAGGGTTTCAGGATTCCCAAAGGTAGCAACTCTCGGCGAACTGCCAAAATTATTTCCCCGGAAATTCCATTATCTTCCCGGGGATTGCCTAAATTTGCAACATGAATCAGGAAGAATACGATATGCGGAGCGGCGCCACAGAGCGCGACGGCGAATACGAACGCGCCCTGCGCCCTACCCGCTTCGAAGCGTTTGCCGGACAGGACAAAGTGGTGGAGAACCTGCAGGTTTTCGTGCAGGCGGCCCGCATGCGCGGTGAGCCGCTCGACCACCTGCTGCTCTTCGGCCCTCCCGGCCTGGGCAAGACCACACTGTCGGCCATCATCGCCAACGAGCTCGGCGTGGGATTCAAGATCACTTCGGGCCCGGTGCTCGACAAACCCGGCGACCTGGCCGGCATACTCACATCGCTCGAGCCCAACGATGTGCTCTTCATCGACGAAATACACCGCCTAAGCCCCACCGTGGAGGAGTATCTCTACTCGGCCATGGAGGACTACCGCATCGACATAATGATCGACAAGGGCCCGGGAGCGCGCACCGTGCAGCTCTCGCTCAATCCCTTCACCCTCGTGGGCGCCACCACCCGCAGCGGCCTGCTAACGCCGCCGCTGCGCGCGCGTTTCGGCATCAACTGCCATCTGGAGTATTACGACCACGAGACTATCGAGCGCATCATCATGCGCTCGGCCCGGCTGCTGAGAGTGGAGTGCGCCCAATCTGCAGCCCATGAGATTGCCCTGCGCAGCCGAGGCACACCACGTATAGCCAACTCGCTGCTGCGCCGCGTGCGCGACTTCGCACAGGTGAAAGGCTCAGGCAAAATCGACCCCGAGATAGCCCGTTACAGCCTCGAGGCGCTCAACATCGACCGCTACGGCCTCAACGAAATCGACAACAAGCTGCTGCGCACCGTAATCACCAAATTCGGCGGCGGCCCCGTAGGCCTCGGCACCATAGCTACGGCCATGGGCGAGGACACCGGCACCATTGAGGATGTCTACGAGCCTTTCCTCATCAAGGAGGGTTTTCTCAAACGCACCCCCCGCGGCCGCGAAGTCACCGAGCTGGCGTGGCGCCACCTCGGGGTGGAGCACCGCCCGAGCATCGGCGGCCTGTTCAACGATTAAAGTCTGCAATGTTATGGATAAGAAGAATTGCCCGACGGGCGTACAGCGCCTGTCGGCGCTCGGCCTTTTAGTGACACTCGGCATAGTATTCGGCGATATCGGCACCTCGCCGCTCTACGTGATGAAAGCTATAGTTGGCGTGAACCCACGGTTCGATGCCGATTACATAATAGGGGCGGTATCGTGCATAATCTGGACACTGACACTTCAGACTACCGTAAAATATGTGCTCATAGCACTTCGCGCCGACAATAAGGGAGAAGGCGGCATACTTGCGCTGTTTTCGCTACTCAAACGACTGCGGCCCAAGCACCTGTATCTCATTGCCGCCATCGGTGCATCGGCACTGATAGCCGACGGAGTCATCACTCCGGCAATAACGGTGACCTCGGCTATCGAAGGGCTGCGTATCGTAAGTCCTGATGTGCCCGTCATTCCTATCGTGGCAGTGGTCATAATAGGTATATTCATCATGCAACAGGCCGGCACCAACCGGATAGGACGCTTTTTCGGTCCCTTCATGCTCGTATGGTTCCTCCTGCTCGGCATACTCGGATGCTGCAACATAGGCGAATACCCTGCCATATGGCACGCTTTCAATCCATGGCGGGCTATAAAGCTTCTTATTTCCTATCCGGAGTGGTTTCTGATTCTCGGAGCAGTGTTTCTATGCACCACCGGAGCCGAAGCGCTATATTCCGACCTCGGCCACTGCGGCCGACGCAACATCACCTACAGCTGGATGTTTGTCAAAGCTATGCTCATACTCAACTACCTTGGTCAGGGCGCATGGATCATAGCGCACCCTTCTCTGGCAACGGATGTGAATCCATTTTATGCCGTGATGCCGCAATGGCTCACTATTGCGGGCGTAATAATGTCGACCGGTGCCGCCGTCATTGCAAGCCAGGCACTTCTGAGCGGTTCCTTCACGATTTTTTCAGAGGCCATGAACCTCAACTTCTGGCCCAACCTGAAAATCAAATACCCGTCCACCGAGAAAGGTCAGCTCTATATCCCTGCTGTCAACTGGTCGCTGCTGGCCGGATGCCTGCTCACAGTGGTTCTGTTTCGCAACTCCGCCCACATGGAGGCCGCCTATGGTCTCGCCATCACCGTGACGATGCTCATGACCACAGTGCTACTGACATTCTACTTGCGTCATCGCGGTGTAAGCCGCTGGCTGTGTGGCATGTTCATCGTCTTTTTCGCATCACTTGAAGGGATGTTCTTTATCGCCAACATGTTCAAGTTCACGCATGGAGGATGGTTCACCCTGCTCATCGCCGGCATCGTGGGGTTCGTGATGATTGTGTGGCGCAATTCAACGCGCATCCGCGACTCCTACATACAGTTCCGCCAAATCGACGAATATATCCCGGTGATAACGGCAATCAAAGCCGACAGCGAAATCCCCAAATTCGCCTCGAACGTGATATATTTCAGCCGCTCGGCCGACTCATCCATGCTCGAGAGCAAACTACTGCACTCCATAATAAACCGTCAGCCGAAACGCGCCGACCATTATTGGATTATACACATCGAACATATCGATGCCCCCGATACTCTCGAATATTCCGTAAAGACCATTGTGCCGGGCACACTGTTTTTTGTGACTCTGCGTCTGGGATTCCGCGTGGAGCCCAAAGTGAGCGTTTATCTGCGACAGATTGTGGAAGATATGGTAACCGACGGCGAGCTCGACCTCATCAGCACCTATCCCTCTCTGCGACGCGAGCGCATCCCCGGCGACTTCCGTTTCATAATTCTCAACCGCATATTTTCCGTGACCAGCAATTGCAGCCGCTGGCAGGCTTTCCTTCTGCGTTTACACGACCGACTGCGGCACATCGGCATCTCCGACCGTGACACCATGGGACTCGACACCAGTAGTGTAACCCTCGAAACGGTACCACTTATTATTTCCACTTCCCCCGGGCGCCGCATTACCCGCCTTAGCTAATTACCATGCCCCCACAGCATAGGTGCCGTGCCGCCTCACAGCAGCACGGCACCTATCGCTATAAGTATTTTTACTTTCCCGACGATTTCTCTTTCGCCCTCTCATCGGAGCGCCGCAGCAGCTCCTTCACATAGGCATCGATGTCATACTCCAGAAGGTAGAACACACGCGGTACGCTATTTGCACCCCATTTTTCTCCGCCAGTGTACAGCTTGCCGTTTCTTAATATATTGGTATTGGAAGACAACTCTTCTCCGGCTCTTGCTATGTAGCCTGTAACACAAGCATATCGTCCACATTCCGAAAGTTCGATATTTCTCACATATTGACCGTTCCCAAACAGCAACGCCAACGTGTACGGATGCTGATAATCATATGCCTCCGTTATATTGTTGAACACCTTTACACCGGAAGTAGTGCCTCTGCCATGATAATATGGCATAGCCGGCGATGTATCCCACTTTGTGGGTAAAACGCCTCGCCCTTTCATAAACTCTTCATATGATAATTTCGCAACTTTTCTATCATGGAGATTTATCGAGTAATGGCGAAGCCTTCGCTTTACATCAGTTTCCGAAGTTACGGTATCTACTGTCTGGATGCATAACTGTTGACCATTGAAATATCCGTCCCAACAGACATACTCATCCATCGGCACAACAAACTTAAAACTATCTATAGAGCCATCACCATTCTTTGAAACGCGGTGTATAATACGGTTTTTCTCATCGACAAACCATATCGAATCGCCAATCAATTTGAACAGCGCCCTATAAGAATCATCCAAGTCGATTCCGGTGTTGCGCGACCATTTCAACTCCGGTCCTTCGAAATAGGCAATCCGAGCCGGACTGCCGCCCATAAACCAAAAATCTCCCTTGCCATCAGCCTCTATACCCTTTAAAACCGCGAACCAGTTCGTGTCGCTCGGGAATGTGCCGTCTGATATGTTGAACGCCCACCGGTGCGACGGCGTCAGCGTGTCGGTAGAAATAGAGTCGAGATATAGCGTATCGCGCCAGAAAGGGTCGACGGGCTCCGCTTCCACGACCTCTTCAACAACTGCTTCGGTCTCAGCCACAGCCTCCCTGCGCTCGCTCCTGGTGGAGCAGGCGCACACCGCCCACAGCAGCCCGGCACCTATCGCTATAAATATTCCTCTCATTTATAAATCGAATCTTTTGGCACAGAGAACTCGGTTTCACAGCGATTGGCAACATCATTTTCCTCCGGCATCCGGGGTAGAATTTTCGCCAAGACATCTCTGTCGAACGCATAGAACGTATGTGGTTCTTTTTTGAAATATTCATATTTGGACTTATCAATGACAGTGAGCACCTTCCCGTTTCTGCTTAATACCGCTGTATATTTCACCCGGTCCCACCATTGATCATCTTTCTGCAACCATGCGTGCAGCGTGTCGCAGTGTTCTTTGACCGGGTCATGAACATATATACTCACCGGTGAGCTGTAAAATGGATGTCCACTTGAGTCGAGCACAAAATTCAACGTATCACCTTTCTGCTCGATATTTTGCATCGGAAGGACCATAAATCCGGGATAATACCCTTCTCTCACATCCTCAAATTCATCACTTGTTCCCCAGAAATAGCCGCTAAGAACATTTTTGCCTTTAAACACAAGCTCTATAACCGAGTATTGAAAGCCGCTGTACTTTTCAGGCCAATAGTAATAAACCGAATCGATTGTTTCCTCAGCGGATTCAGCTATCGGAACAATTGAATCAGTTGTTACAGCCGTTTTCTGAATATCGTCGCCCGAATGCTTATCGTTGCTGCATGCGGCAAACACCACGACTATCATGGTGACCATCAGAAATCGCACCAGTTTGCTTCGTTTCATGGGAATTATGGGTATTTAGGGAGTATTACCTGAGGCTCGGAAACATATTCCTCAAGTTTATTTTGTTCCAGCTCAATTTTAATTTCTTTTTCCGCACGATTATATTTCTCATCCCAAAACTCAGGAAGGATATGCGGCAGTACATATCCCTCAACCGCATAGAATGTATGATGTGCATTGTCAGGATAGGCGTATTTCGACTTACCGATAACAGTAAACTCTTTTTTGTTGAAAACAGCTGTATATTTCACCCGGTCCCAAAAATAGTCGGAAGGCTGTAGCCACGTATAAATGCTGTCACCGCCCTCCTTTGCAGGGTTATGTATATTGATACTAACCGGCGCACTGTAATATTTCTGCCCTTTTGAATCAAGCACAAACCTAAGGGTATCGCTATTTTGGGCAATATCAAGCATGGGAAGCACAATAAACCCCGGATAATAACTCTTTTTCTCGTTAGCGAGCTCATTAAATTCATCACTCGTGCACCAGAAATATCCCGCACATATCTTATCACCTTTAAAAATCAGTTCAGCCACATTGTATAGATATTCGTTATCGCCGTTACCCGAATATGGCCAGTAGTAATAAACCGAATCACGACTTTCCTTGGCGGACTCAGCAATCGGAACAATAGAATCTGTTGCCACAGCCACAGCCGGCAGCACATCGGTGGCCTGATGCTTCTTATTGCCGCATGCGGCAATAAGAAGCATCAGTGCTATAGCATTATATTTAATCAGTTCTCCTCCGTTCATTATGGTTGCGGTATTTCTATATGAATACAATTTTCTTCAGGAATATAATTGGAAATTTTTCCAGTAGCGTCAAGAGCACGTGTAAAACTTTCCGAATCTGAAAGTGCCTTCAAAGAGACATCTAAAACATTCAATTTCGACATATCTGCACAATGCTTTGATACTGTGGTAGGACCTAACTCATAAATTTTATTTAGCATATTTGTATAATTCTGAGAATAAGATAAATTCTTATCATACACTCTCACGACCTTCGACCCCGGCCGGGTACCATACAACTTTAATTGTGATTGGACACCTAAATCAATTATATTATTCAACATCGCTCTTGCCTGGGCCTCAGGCGTCCTGGTTGTAGATGTAATAATAATATCACCACTATAGCCATAATTTCCCAAGCTACCAAGCAAATCTACTGAATATTTTGAGATTCCTACTCCTTTACCACTTACGTGAACAGTACCATAATCCAAATCCAGTTTACTGCCATAACCAGACCCGCTGCCGGAACCAGACGGACTGCTGCTACCACTATCTGAGGAATCAGAGCCGGACCCATCACTGCCGGATGAGGAGCCTGACGAGCTATCAGAGCCGGAACTCGGGTAAACCGTGACTTCGTTTGTGCCCATATAAACAATGTCGGAACCGAAACGCACATAGCCCCCGGGCCATCTTAAGCTATCGGAAAGAGCATCATATTCCGCAGCTGAATAAGGGTTCTGATAGGTGCCTTTCTCACCACCATTTTCCGACATACACGCGATATCATTGTTAATCTCAGTCATATTTTTAGAGCTTGTTTAAAAACAAATGTGAATGAAAAATGAGCATCAGTCGGATGCTCAGGCATTTATCCTTTGTGGA
>CAKTFH010000014.1 GCA_934555895.1 uncultured Muribaculaceae bacterium
GCTCATGGTCGCAGCGGTTGTGATTACCCTACGCAAACTCACTTCCGTTAACAATCGTTTTTAAACAACCTCTTAATTTTTATTTATGATTAAATTTCTAATTGCTCTTAACAGATTCTACAGCCTGCATAGCATGAGCGATGCAAGCGTCCATATCAAGATATCGATATAACCCAAGACGACCGCCAAGTATGACAGTGGGATAAACTTCAGCTGTAAGGTCACGATACCGCTCATACAAATCTCGGGCATCCGAAAAAGGAAGCGGATAAAAGCGCTCCATTCCCTCCCTCCATTCCAAAGGAAACTCTTTCGTTACTATTGTTACCGGCACATCGGGTTGCAGGTTCGAGAAATGTCGATGCTCGATAACCCGAGTATACGGTATATCACCATCTGTCTCATTAATCACAGCACAACCCTGCAGATTTGTGCAATTATAAGCCATATGTTCAAATCTCAGACTTCTATATGGCAGTTGTCCCAAAACATATTCGTGCAACTCGTCCAAACTGCCGGTATACATCACATTGCGGCAATGAGAGAGCCAATAGTTTCTATCGGCATTGAAATCTGTTTCAGTCATTACCTCGATACCATCGAGCATGCGTCGGACCATGGCTGTGTAACCATCTTCAGGAATTCCCTGCCACCGATCGTTGAAATAACTGTTGTCGAACGTAAAGCGCAACGGCAAGCGAGAGATAATCGAAGGGGGCAGTTCTGTGGCTTTTCTTCCCCATTGCTTTTCGGTATACCCTTTTATCAGGATTTCATACATCGGTCTGCCGATAAGCGACACGGCTTGTTCTTCAAGATTGCATGGCGTAGGATAGTTCTCCAGAAGCAGTTCATCGCCGATACACCTCATGGCATCAGCCGGAGTTGTGACACCATATATCTGATAAAATGTATGCATATTGAAAGGAAGGTTATAAAGTCTTCCTCTGTAATGAGCCAACGGCATGTTGCGGAATGAGTTGAAAATCGCAAACCTGCCCACAAACCGCCACACATCTTCATCGTCAGTATGGAATATGTGTGGTCCATAGCAATGTATATTTATTCCTTGCCGAACTTCATCATACACATTGCCTGCGATATGCTTACGACGCTCAAGCACAAGGCAACGCATGCCCGCATCCGTTGCGACGCGAGCAAACGCTGCCCCATATAGACCACTTCCAACGATTATGATATCGTAATGCATATCAGGTAACTCAAAAAAATACTATTCCTCCGTTGAAACTGTGTCATTGAGCACCGGGAACCATCCATCACCGTGATTGATTTTCTCAATATCCTCAGGTATCGGTGGCAGAATCTTCGCCAACGAATCTCTGTCATATGCATGGAAAACATGCGGCTTATCGTCCCAGTACCAATATTTCGATTTCGCGATGATCGAAAGTTCCTTTTTATTGAACACGGCCGTGAATTTCACGGTGTCCCAACAATTATCAGAAGGCACATACCATTGATGCAATGAGTCGCAATGCTCTTTCTCAGGATCATGGATATAAATGCTTACCGGAGCACTATAGAATTTATGTCCATCAGTGTCTATCTCAAAATTCAAGGTATCGCCTTTCTGTTTGATATCCTGCATAGGAACTACCATATATCCAGGCAGATACCCTTCTCTCGCATAATCGAATTCATCGGTTGTACCCCATAAATATCCACAAAGCACTTGGTCTGCTTCAGATATAAGTTCTATCACAGAATATTGATAAGGAACTGCTTCCCCCGGCCAATAGTAATAAACCGAATCACGTGTTTCCTTGGCGGACTCAGCTGTAGAAACAATTGAATCACTTGCCACAGCAGTTTCCGAAACATCGGTGGCCGACGGCTTCTTATTGCCGCATGCAGCAAATGCCACAATTGTCAAGGACGCTACCGTATAGCTTATCAATTCACTTTGCCTCATAAAGATAAGGGAATCAATGGTTATTATTCCGTAAGCTTTTGTTTTTCATCGGAGCGCCGCAGCAGCTCCTTCACATAGGCATCGATGTCATACTCAAGGAGGTAGAACACCCTATGATTTTTGTCATAGCGAATGGCTTCCCCACCTGTGTAAAGTTTACCTTCTCTCAAAATATCCGAGTTCACTGAATGCGCCTCATCATACCGTGAATAGCCCGAACAACAATGATACCAATCGCGTTCAGCAAGCACAATGTCTCTCACATACTGCCCGTTACCGAACAGCAAAGCGATGTCATAAATCACGCCGTAGTCATACCCGGTAGGCATGTTCGAGAACAGCTTGAGTCCGTCGACACTGTCGATATAAGAATATTTGAATGCATGAGGGCAATCTGTCTCATACATATGGTCATCAGAATCGCAATATTCTTCCTGAACTATGGAATCTATCTTGTTCGGCAATGTTATTCTATAGTATTCGAAAGCAGATGCTATAGTATCAAATGTCTGAATGAATATTTGACGGTCCTTGAAAAAGCAATCACTAAACATTTTTCCGACAGCCATATGATACTCAAAACTGTCTATCGGACCTTTACCATCTTTATGTAACCTGTACACATGTCGCTCGGCCTCGTCGACAAACCATATGGAGTCTCCAAAAATCTTGAAAAGAGAGCCAAACGATTCATTAAGGTCTACGCCAATGTTGCGCGACCACTTCAACTCCGGTCCTTCGAAATAGGCAATCCGCGCCGGACTGTCGCCCATAAACCAGAAATTTCCCTTGCCGTCAGATTCAATCCCCTTCAACACTGCCCATGAACTTGTGTCGCTCGGGAATGTGCCGTCTGAGATATTGAACGCCCACCGGTGCGACGGCGTCAGCGTATCGGCAGAAATCGAGTCGAGATATAGCGTATCGCGCCAGAAGGGGTCGACGGCCTCCGGCTCCTCCTCTTCTACTATTTCTTCGGCTTCGGTCTCAGCCACAGCCTCCCTGCGCTCGCTCCTGGTGGAGCAGGCGCACACCGCCCACAGCAGCCCGGCACCTATCGCTATAAATATTCCTCTCATTTACGATATACTTTCAGTGTTTCAGGTTGATGAAGCCAATATCTTTTCAAGTCATGAGTAATACCCGTCGTATTTCCATGAGCATGGAATATCGAATTTTCTCCAGCAAAAATACACGTATGGCGATTAACCCAAACCAAGATATCACCGACTTGTAGCTCGGATACAATATCTTCTCCAGTATGATGCAATTCTACAAGCGTCATACCCGGGATATCGCCACTTCGAGTTGTCCATCTCGGCGACAGGCCTAGAACCACAGAAATAAGTCCACTACAATCTATCCCATTTTTATCCATTCCTCCTAACAGATATGGTACCCCGTCATATTCCATTGCTCTTTCAAGAATCTCGGCGCCATTACGAGGGCCACTGCCGTAGCCAGACCCGCTGCCGGAACCAGACGAACTGCCGCTTCCACTACCTGAGGAATCAGAACCCGACCCATCACTGCCGGATGAAGAATCTGACGAGCTATCAGAACCGGAACTCGGGTAAACCGTGACTTCGTTTGTGCCCATATAAACAATGTCTGAACCGAAACGCACATAGCCCCCGGGCCATCTTAAGCTGTCGGAAAGAGCATCATACTCCGCAGCTGAATAAGGGTTCTGATAGGTGCCTTTCTCACCACCATTTTCCGACATACACGTAACATCATTGTTAATCTCAGTCATAAAAATATTTTTAATGGTTAAACTTCCTTTTTACAAAACACACAGCAGTCTTTTTGCCTTAGGGCCAGCCTTATAGAGAACGTAAAATGATTATCTATGACAAAACCACATTTCTCAAATTCCGACACTAAAGTCATTTCATCTATTGGGTTTTCTATTTGCGAACCGGTATTTTCATCCGTATGCCAACTTAGCAAAACATATCTCGCCGACAGCATCGCAAGATTCGAAATGGCCTTAGGCTGCAGCTTTTGAGGAATATAGTTTAGGACATCTTTGCAGATTACTATATCAAAAGGCCTGTTTACAGACAAATCATCGGTGAGGTCGGCGACTCCACACAGTGGGTTGCCGTCTTTAGTAAGCAGTTTCGACAATTCGGGTGTATGTGGGTTTGCATCATATCCCTTAAATCTCAATCCACGTTCACGCCAAACGGCCACATAATGTCCCGCGCCGCAACCGAAATCAATGCCTGAAGCAAGAGAGGCTTCCCCCCATAAGCCACACACAAAATCGCAAAATGACTTATCGAAATGATATTTCAGGAAACCGGGATAAACCCAACCACCGGTTTCCGTCATTTCTATCTCGGCATCGTGCAGAAGATAACGATCTATTGCACTTATCAGAGGCAAACTGCAATGGCGTGCCATCTTGCGCGCAAAAAAGCAATTCCATTCCAACAAACCCCGAAAATGTTCTATCCCAAGATTGGCCGGCATATTTCCGTTTTCATATTTCCACAAAATAAAACGTAGATTTTCGGAGACAATAGGCTGTTTATCCGGATTGTTGACAAGCACTGTAGAGACATAACTTTCCTCAGGGGCAAAGGTCATACGCATCCGTCTGAACAATTTCGGATGTAAGGTCGTATAGTCGACCAAATATCGGACAGATTTCCTGCATATGGAGAACCATTGCGAATTGCCATATAAATGGTCGAAACAATCAGGAATACGCCTCTTAAAACCAAACTTTTTCTGGACTTCAACCCATTTGTCGCACCAGCGGTTTCCCTTATCTTTATTGTCACATAAGTCATAAGGATAAAAGTATTGGAAACGGGCAAATGTGTTGCCATTCCATCGGGGATGAGGAAGATGCACATATTGCATAAAATCTGTTTCCTTCCCATCGAAAAACGCCAAAAAATCACTCAGAGGGCGTATGGGATAGTCCTGACCGCTGATTAAATGGAAATAATCGGCATTGGTGTCTTTCAATGCTTTTTTCAGCATGAATATTTCTGTTTTCAGAATACTGAATCCTCCCCAATGAACGTTATATTTCTGACCGATAAAGGCAACCTGTTTCAAAGAAAGAAATGATTCTCTTACATCTTCGGGAATAGGAGTTTTAGCATCGACATGAATGAAGACTCTACAATCGGCACTAAAGTATTCGACAAGCTTGTAAAGCATGTCAAAATCCCCATGTGACAATATGATAACAGCGTGTGTCATATCCCTGAATTGCATTGCCTAAAGATAGCGAGTAATTCTCCTGCAATGTAATTTTATCCGTTAATTATTATTAATTTAGCACCAAAATATCATCCATGAAAACAGCAGTATTATTTCTCGCTCACTTCGTCAACGACGACATTATAAATCGCTTTCACAAACTCCAAAACGAATTGCCCCCCGAGCACACACTTTTCTGGGTGTTCCAGAGCGACAACGGCAACGACTCAACCGATATTCAACACCTTGGCAGCAGACTCTTCTACTTTAATCTTGATGACCTCAATTCTATGGGTTATCCCCATATTGAACGCTTATACGGTAACGAGCATCGTATAATGGAATATTTTTTCAGAACAAATCCAGAATACGATTTCTACTGGTGTATCGAATATGATGTGGTATTCACCGGCAAATGGAGCGTCCTTTTCAACCATTTTTCCGGAAACGATGCTGACTTGCTGTCATCGCATATCGAACATCGCTCATATGAAAACAACCATTGGGGATGGTGGAATCATATTAAGCTTATCAATCACGATTCAATAGAACTCATAAAGTCGTTCAATCCCATCTATCGCATTTCCGCTCGCGGTTTACGCTCACTCGATTCGTTTCTCAAAGAAGGGAATGACGGGTTTTATGAAGTAATAATAGCCACTTCACTACACAATACAGGCGCACGACTGGAAGATTTAGGTGGAACAGGTGAATTTGTAACAAGAGGGAACCGAAACCGTTTCTATGTGCAGGGAGCGGGGGTAAACAACGGTACAATGAGATGGAAGCCCGAATTCCTAAAAGAGGAAATCCAAGCATTAGGCACGCGAGACCGTCTTTTCCACCCACTCAAATGAAAGCACACTTATCGCTATAAGTCGCTATAAATATTTTTCTAATAATCATTCTGTTCAAGCGATTTATGTTGCGGAAGGGATTATTTCAGGAGCAGAGTGTCGCCGGTGTCCTCGAGCTCGAAGATTCGGGCCCTTTCGGCGCCCGACGGGCTGTTGGGCTGGTGCAGCACAAGCCGCAGACCGCCGTCGAGGGTCTTGAAAATCATGCCGTGGCCGCCGTTTTTCACAAACAGTGGTTTCTCCTGCTGGCGCCATGGGCCCCGGACGCTTCCGGTGACCGATTCGGCCACGCCTATGGCATAGTCGCCGTTGCTGAAACTCGACCATATCATGAGCAACTTTCCGGTTTTGGTGCGGTAGAGATAGCAGCCGTCGGTGATGTAGGCCGTGGGCAATCCGCCGGAATGCGCGAGGCCGGTAGACCATCCCGGAGCCGAACCGCAGAAGAGGGTCTGAGGCTCTCCGGCGGCCGCCGAAAGGTCGGGCAGCAGCTCCACGGCCTCCATGGTGCCGTCGGCGGTCTGCAGCCACTCGTGGCAGAACACCATGTAGGGCTTCCCGTTCTCCACCCACAGTGTGCCGTCGAGCGCCATCCAGTCCATCGGAGTGGCCACATATCTGCCCATAGGCACGAACGGACCTTCGGGGGTATCGGCGCTGAAAATCTGGGTACCGCGCCATGTGTATTTTCCCCAACCCTCCTGCGCCTTCTTCCACTCGATATCGCTGTTGACGGTGGCGAACATATAATATCTGCCGTTATAGCGGTGCACCTCGGGCGCCCACACCGACCCCGTCAGGGCGTTGTCGGCCGGGATATCCATCACGCGCACGGGACCCTCCCAGTCATTCAGGTCACGGCTGCGGAACGCCTCCACTCCCCCGCGCACTTTGCCGTCGGGCATCCTGGCGCTTGAGCTGCGATACATATAGTAGACGCCGTTCACGCTGTCGGCGAGGATGAACGGGTCGCGGATATTGATTTCACCGAGCTCCCTGGCAAGCATCGGGCACACACAGCAGCAGAAAAGTAAAAATGAGGTGATGAATTTCATAACTGATTCGATTTAAGGTCTAATTTCTGCAAAAGAAACAAATTAAATCGGAATGTGAAAATATTCGTACCTTTGTCTTGAATTTTCCGGAATATTTATGGCAGGGATAAAATCGCTTTTCAAAGACACGGCCATCTACGGTGTGAGCAGCATTGTGGGGAGGTTTCTCAACTGGTGCCTCGTGCCGATGTACACCTACTGCTTCGCCGAGGCGGAATACGGCATAGTGACCAACCTCTACGCCTATGTGGCCGTAGTGCTCATATGCCTCACCTACGGCATGGAGACAGGCTTCTTCAGGTTCGCCAACCACGACCGGTGGACATCGCCGGGGCAGGTCTACACCACGGCGCTCTGTTCTCTCGGGGTGAGCTCCACCATCTTCATAGTGGCCGGGTGCCTCATAAGTCCCGAGATAGCGCGGTGGCTGCACTGCGCCGACCATCCCGAATACATCTGGATGATGGCGATAACGGTGGGTGTGGACGCCTACACCTCGATACCCTTCGCCTATCTGCGCTACAAGGAGCGACCGGTGCGCTTCGCCACACTCAAGCTCGTGAATATAGGACTTAACATCGGGCTCAACCTCTTTTTCATAGTGCTCTGCCCGCTGATATGGAAACAGGCGCCCGAGTGGATAGCATGGTTCTACGACCCTCAGTTCGGCATCGGCTACATATTCCTGGCCAACATGATAAGTTCACTGGCGGTGCTCCTGATGGTGATACCCGAGATTCTTGCCGAGACCTATGATTTTTCGGGTAAACTGCTCAAAGAGATGCTGCGCTACTCCTACCCGCTGCTCATCCTCGGCATAGCCGGCATCATGAACCAGACCATCGACAAGATACTCTACCCCGTGCTCGCACCCGACAAGGCCACGGCAATGGCCGAGCTCGGAGTGTACGGCGCCAACTACAAGGTGGCCATAGTGATGGTGATGTTCATACAGGCGTTCCGTTTCGCCTACGAGCCGTTCATCTTCGCCCAGAACCGCCAGAAGGGCGAGAGCAAGACCAAAGCCTACCGCGACGCCATGAACTGGTTCGTGATCTTCGCGCTGTTCATCTTCCTCGGGGTGATGTTCTATCTGCCGGTGCTCCGCTACTTCATATCGCCCAAATATTTCACCGGCCTGAAGATAGTGCCCATAGTGATGCTGGCCGAGCTGTGGTTCGGCATCTTCTTCAACCTGTCGCTGTGGTACAAGCTCACCGACAAGACCATCTGGGGCACATGGTTCTCGCTCATCGGCCTCGCCGTGACTGTGGGAGTGAACGTGATGTTCGTGCCCCTCTACGGCTACACAGCCTGCGCCTGGGCGGCTTTCACAAGCTACGGCGTGATGATGGTGCTGAGCTACATCATCGGGCGCTCGCACTACCCCATAGGCTACGACATACGCCGCATAGCGGGCTATTTCGCCTTGGCCATGCTGCTGTGGTGGGTCAGCGGCCTCATCACCACCGGAGTGAACCTCTACGATTTCGCCACACGCTTCATGCTGCTCTGCATCTACGGCGGAGTAGTGTATATGTTTGAGCTGCACCGTCCCCGAAAAAAACTCGTGGCATGAAAGTGACATTTCTCTGCACCAACGACTGCCTCGGCGGCGCAGCCATAGTGACCCACCGCCTGATGGACGCCCTGCGGGCCGAGGGAGTGAACGCCCGTATGGTGGTGGCCCGCAAGAGCGGCACATCGCCGTGGGTGGCGCAAGTGCCTCGGGCGCGCTTCATGGGTGCTTTCATCAGCGAGCGGCTCGAGATACTGCTGCGGTCGGGGCTGAGACGCCGCAACCTGTGGAAAGTCGACACCATGCGCTTCGGATGCGGCGTGACCCGACACCCGTGGGTGCGCGAGGCCGACACCGTGGTGCTCACGTGGGTCAACCAGGGACTCATGTCGCTCAAGGATATCGAGCGGCTGCACCGCATGGGCAAACGGATTGTGTGGGTGATGCACGACATGTGGTGCGCCACAGGCATATGCCATCATGCCGAGGAATGCCGCCGCTACGAGGCCACATGCTGCGGCTGCCCCCTGCTGAAAGGAGGCAGCGACTCGACCAATGCCGACCTCAGCACCTGCGTTCAGACAGCCAAACAGACTCTCTACGGGCGTGTGCCCATACGGTTCGTGGCCGTGAGCCGCTGGCTGGCCGATGTGTGCGCACGCAGTTCGACAATGGGCACATTGCCGGTAGAAGTGATTCACAACGCCATACCGCTGCAGCGCTACTCCACAGTGCCACGCCTCAGCCGCGAACAGCTCGAACTGCCCGCCGACGGCGCCCTGATAGTAATGGCGGCCGCACGCCTCGACGACCCCATAAAGGACCTGCCCCTGGCCATCGACACGCTTAATCGCCTGCACGAGCGGCGTCTGCCGCAGCGTCCCGTAGCGGTAATGTGCGGAGCGCTGAAAAATCCCGACGCACTAGCCTCGCTCAAGCTGCCGTATGTGCACCTCGGCACCGTGACCGACCCCGAACGCATGGCCGAAATCTACGCCCACAGCACCGCGGTGCTCTCCACCTCAATGCGCGAGACCCTTCCCGGCACACTCATCGAGGGGATGGCCGCGGGCGCTACACCCGTCACAACCGGCATCGGCGGCCAGGCCGACATTGTAGACAGCGGCACCGACGGCTACATCCTGCCGCCCGACACTCCCGCCGAGGCAAAGGCCGCACAGCTCGCCCTTCTACTCGAGAAAGCCATCACCGCGCCCTTCCCCCGAGAGGCACAGCGCGCCGCCGTAGAACGCCGTTTTTCCTCTTCGGCTGTCACCGCCCGCTTCCTGAGCCTCCTCAAGGGCAAATAAACCGTCAAAATTCCCTGCGCCGCTTACGCCTGAATTACAAACCATTATATCTCCATAGGAATCACAGAAGGAAATTATCTGCAAAAAAATCGCAAAAATGTTTGGTGGAATCAAAAAAGCGTCGTAACTTTGCAACCGCAAACGAGAGGGAACAACCCTTGAGTGAGCCACCAACAATAATCCTGGTGCGGTAGTTCAGCTGGTTAGAATGCCGGCCTGTCACGCCGGAGGTCGCGAGTTCGAGTCTCGTCCGCACCGCAGGAGAGAGAGGAGAATGAGTAATTTAAGTCTTCGGACTTGGTTACTCATTCTTTTTTATCCCCTCCACACTTCGCTTCGCGCGCACGCGCGTGAAGCGCCCCCTTAAATCTGACTTTCATTTACATTACTTACATTCATTGAAGATTGAGACTTTGCTATGCATGGAATTTTTAAAACGATGCGAACTTGCATCCTGATTATGGCGGCGCTCTGCGCGGTCAACGCCAGCGCCGCAGTCGACGACGAGGGGATGCCGGTGTTCTACATCCGAGGCTCGCAGACCGGCAGCCAGTGGAACGTGAACGAGGCATACCGCTTCTCACGCCAAGGCAACTCCTACTCCATCCACCTCGACGCACTCGACGGCGGGTTCAAGATAGCCGATGACAGCTGGACTCCGGAATATGATTTCGGGGCACCGGTACCAAAACCGGGCACTTACACCGTGAGCCGGTCGGAGACCATCAATTCACTGCGCGCAGGCGGCAACATAATCGCCGACCACCTGACCGATGTGACCATCTCTTTTGATTTCGTCAGAGGTGCGCAGACCCTGCCGGTGAGCATCACCGTAGGCGGCCAGCCGGCAGGTACTCCGGGCATCTCCGGCACTCTGCCTGTGCTCTACATCAATGTCTACACCGACAACACCCACTCGGCGCTCGACAACGAGATAATCTCCAAAGACCTCGACCACAAAAATTATTTCTCGTCGGCTGAATACTGGCTCGACCTCAACGGCTGCTCATGGATGGAGGCCGAGGGAGCCGAGTCTATCGGCTCGGAGGATAAGCCGTTGCCGCTCGAAATCAAGGCGAGGGGCAACTGGACCCGCCGTGGATTCGCCAAGAAGCCATTCAAGCTCAAACTCGGGAAAAAACAGCCGATGCTCGGCATGACCAAGAGCAAGCACTTTGCCCTGCTCGCCCACGCCGACGACACATGGGGCTACCTGCGCAACTTCATCGGCTTCAACCTCGGCCAACGCATCGGCCTGCCCTGGACTCCGCGCCAGCAGCCCGTGGAGGTGGTGATAAACGGCGATTACCGCGGACTCTACTTCCTCACCGAGTCGGTGCGTGTGGGCGACGACCGCATCATGATTTCCGAGCTCGACGACGACGTGTCCGATACAGCACTCGCTTCGGGAGGATACCTTGTGGAACTCGACAACTACGACGAGGAGAACCAGATACGCCTCGGCGAGAAAGTAGCCCCCGGAGCTAACCCTACCTGCATCGACCTCCTACGCATCACCTGGGACACCCCCGAAAGCTACTCCGACCTGCAGCGGCGTTTCGTCACCGACCAGTTCACGGCCATGAACGATGCTGTAGGCGCCGTGAGCGACGACCTATGGAGCTACATGGACCTCGACGATGCCGCCCGCTACTATATCGTGGAGGAGATAATCTCCCACACAGAGTCGTATCACGGCTCAACATACATGTTCCGCGACCGCGGCGAAGGGCAGAAGTGGCATTTCTCGCCCCTGTGGGACTGTGGCAACGCGTTCTCCGGACCCACCGACGACTATTTCTACCGCCACGCACCGTTCGGCACCACATGGCTACCATCCATGCGCCTAAACGACAGGTTTATGGCAAAAGTAACCGACACCTGGCTGTGGTTCATGCAGCAGAGATTTCCCGGACTCATAACCGACATCGACACCTATGTGGCAGCCATCGCCGAAGCCGCAAAAGCAGACAGCCGCCGCTGGAAAGGACAGCCCAAGCCTGACGGAGGCGTCGATGTGACCGACAACTCCGACATGGAAGCCTGCCGCGAACGCGCCGTGGCACACCTGCAGGCTAAAATCGCATGGCTCGGCCACCAGTGGGGCGACTACACCACCGGCCACCATACCGAGCCCGCCCGCGACGACACCCCCGCCGCTCCGCTCCCCACCTACATGGCCAGCATCAACGATGTGGAGGCCGATGACACCGACAGCAGCCTCACCGCCACATACTACGACCTGACGGGACGACCTGCGGCCAACCTCATCCCCGGACACATCTACATCCGCCGTCAGGAGAGTCGCGCCACTCTTCACATCGCCCGCTGACACCCGGAAACCGAACAAAGCAATAAATTCAGCACTAACCATAAACTAAAACCATGAAATTCAAACTGTTAATTTCACTGACCCTATCGTTGGCCGCAGTAGCTTTAAATGCTCAAAAACATTATTCGTTCAATGGGCTCGACATGAACATGGGAACCCTCTCGAAGCTGTCCGACGCCAGGACACGTTCCATCAGCCCCGAGAATTTCACCGGCGAAAAAGGCAAAGGAGCAATGGCCGACCCCGTCACCGGCAAAGACCAGCGCAACGTGGCCAACGCTCACCATGCTGCCAGAGACCTCGGCAAAGGATGGAAGGTAAACCCGTTCATAATCGTGAATCCGGGAGAGACAATCACCATCGCTGAAATCGAAGGGCCCGGCGCCATCCAGCAAATATGGATGACACCCACCGGCAACTGGCGCTTCTCTATTCTGAGGATGTACTGGGATGACGAGCAGGAGCCGTCGGTGGAATGCCCGGTAGGCGATTTCTTCTGCAGCGCGTACAACGAATATGCACAACTCTCGTCGCTGGCCGTGTGTGTGAATCCCGGAAGCGCTTTCAATTGCTACTGGAAGATGCCGTTCCGCAAAAAAGCCCGCATCACCATCGAGAACATCAACACCGCCGAGGAGATGCGCCTCTACTATCAAATCAACTACACCCTTACCGATGTGCCTGACGACGAAGCCTACTTTCACGCGCAGTTCCGCCGCTCCAACCCCACAGAAGGCTCACTCCACACACTCCTCGACGGCGTTAAGGGCAAAGGCCAGTATGTGGGCACCTATCTGGCATGGCGCGTGAACGACAACTGCTGGTGGGGAGAAGGCGAAATCAAGTTCTATCTCGACGGCGACAAGGACTATCCCACCATCTGCGGCACCGGCACCGAGGACTACTTCTGCGGCTCATACAACTTCGAGAACCCCAAGACACATCAGTACCAGGAGTTCACCACCCCCTATGCCGGCATGCACCAGGTAATCCGCCCTGACGGACTCTACCGTGCGGTGACAGCCTTCGGCCTCTACCGCTGGCATATTGTCGACCCGATACGTTTCGACAAAGACCTCAAGGTTACCATTCAGGACCTGGGATGGCGCCATGACGGCCGCTACAACAACCAAAAATCCGACATCTCGTCAACATCTTTCTGGTATCAGGCCGAGCCGCATGCCAAATTCCCCGCACTCCCGAGCAAAGACAACCTGGAGATACCCCGATGGTAACACCCTGTGGCACACTGAGCCGTGAAAATTTTCGCAAAATTAATTATTTGTAAATTTTCGAGGATTTCGGTAAATATATTGAAAAAAGGTTGTATCTTCGCAATGTGTAGAGATATGCCGCAATCCAACCCCTAAGAGCATATAATGTCGCGATTTACGTTGCTTAACAACAGAGACACAAAGTGCTTGCAGGAATTGCGCGCCGCACCACGTTTACCGAAATTTGTTAACATCAATACCAACTATTTATGAAAAAACTGTTTCTCACCATTCTTTCTGCCCTGGCACTCGTTCCCGCCTCGGCACAGACAGCGCTCTATTCCGAGAGCTTTGCAACCAGTCAGGGAGACTTCACGATTGAGAATGTGGAGCTCGGCACCCTCAGCTATGTATGGAAATGGAATTCATACAATTCAGACTCGTACATGAAGGCCTCGGCATACAACAAAACCTGCATAGCCGCTGATTCATATCTTGTATCGCCCTTATTCGACGCCACCAAAGCATCGGAAATGGTGCTCACTTTCGACCACGCCGTGAACAAATTCGGCTCTGACCTCGCCAAAGAGCAGGCCACTCTCGTTGCCCGCGAAGAGGGCGGCGAGTGGCAGTCGGTTGCCATACCGACTTACGGAACCAACAAAGACTGGAATTTCGTGGCTTCAGGCGACATCGACCTCAGCGCCTATGCAGGTAAGAAATTCCAGGTTGCCTTCCACTACACCTCTACCACTGAGAGCGCCGGCACATGGGAAGTAAAGAACTTCGCCATCAACGGCAATGGCACTCTCACACTTGATGTTCCCGTGGTAGAAACCGTGAAAGTGGCCAATATCGAAGCCTTCAAGGCTGGGAAAGACGAAACCGCTACATACGAGTTCACCAACCCCGTAAATGTAATCTACCAGAACGGCAAGTATCTCTACGTGCAGGATGCTACCGGCGACCTGCTCATCTACGGCACCGCCGGCCAGACCTATGCTGAAGGTGATGTAATTCCTGCAGGCATCACCGGCAACTATGCCATATTCCATGAAGGCGTACAGCTCGCAAATCCCGCCGGACTTGCTGCCGCAACCGGCAAAGCCACAGTAGCTCCCGCCGAAATCGCCCTTGAGGAGGTTGCCACCGACCTTATCAACAACTATGTGAAATTCGAAGGCGTGACCATAGCCCAGGGTACCAACGGCCTCGAAATCTCACAAGACGGCACCACTCTCGCCATTTACGACAGCTTCAAGATCAATCCAGCTACAGGCGAGAACCTCACCGTCACAGGGTTTGTGTCGTATTACAACGCTCTTCAGATTGTACCCCTCACAGTTACCGACGCCAGTGGCGAAATTGTTGAGAAAGTCGCAGCTCCCGCATTCAGCGTAGCAGCCGGAGCAGTGGTGGCCGGAACCGAAGTTGAGCTTACCTGCGCTACAGAAGGCGCTTCCATCTACTACACCATCGACGATTCAGAGCCCACCGAGGCATCTACACTCTATGCAGAGCCCATCGTTGTAAACGAGGCCATGACAATCAAGGCCATCGCAGTGAAAGAGGGTATGGAGAACAGCCCCGTCGCCACAGCAGCCTACACCATCCGTGAGGCAGGCGCTTACAAAGGCGAATTCGACACCTTCAACAATGGCAAAACCAACACCCAGTACATCACCTGCACAAACACAACAGGCTGGACGGCAGAAAACTGCGCTATTGTCGGCGGAAGCGACACAGAGGGCGAAGCTAACAATCCCAACTTCGCCTTCATCGGTCCCAAAGGCACACTGGCTCCCACAATGAACGGCAAGACCAGTACCGTTGGCAAGATCTACTCTCCCGTAATCACCGACAACGGCATCGGCACCCTCACCTTCAGCTATGGTCTGCCATTCTCCGACAAAACGATTGACTTCACAGTGAACATCTATGGCGCCGACGGCACCACACTGGTGAAGACCGACAACGTGAAAGTGGACCGCGCTACCAAGCAGAGCGCTTACAACTACTCACTCGTCGTAAACCATGATACCGCCTTCAAGATTGAGATTGTAAACAACTGCCCGAGCAATAGCACCAAGAATGCCGACCGCACCGCCATCTGGAACCTCACCTGGACAGACTTCACCAGCGGCATCCAGAACGTTGACACCGAGGCTGAAAACGCACCCGTTGAATATTTCAACCTCCAGGGTGTCCGCGTGGCAGCTCCTCAGGGCGGCATCTTCCTCCGCCGCCAGGGCTCGAAGGTTGAAAAAGTGGTTATCCGCTAAAATATGTTAAACACCAGCATCGTCGCCGAACATTTCGGCCGGTGCCGGTGTTCTGAAAGAGGTTGAGTGCGATACAGTCACTCCTCCACACGACATAAAATCAGACACTACAAGTAAGAGACTCGTTAAATAATAAACACGTTTACTTACTTTGCTCGCACCCCCGGAAGCTCACGACTCCGGGGGTGTTGTCTTATACGGACCAACCGAAAGAAAATTTAACGTAAAATTGCTCAAAAAAGAAAGGCAATCGGCTGTATATGGAAAATTTTCGTAATTTTGCACCCAAATGGCCCTGAATTTAACCATAGACCAAGGCAACAGTTCGGCCAAGATAGCCGTCTGGGATGGAGAGACACCTATCGACCAAGAGGTTGCGCCCAAGTTGTCGAAAGAGTTGCTCGCGAAAGTGGTGGAAAAATTCCACCCCGTCCGCGCCATTTGCTGCTCTGTGACGGGCAACGGTCGCCGCATAGCCCAATGGCTTGAAACGCAGGGGGTGAAAGCCGGCGAGGTGCATTATCAGATGCCGCTGCCGCTTGTGCTCGACTATGCCACCCCCTCGACCCTCGGGGAAGACCGCATTGCCGCAGCTGTGGGCGCCTGGAGCCTGCATCCGGGTGAAAACTCGCTTGTAGTCGACATGGGCACCGCCGTCACCTACGACCTTGTGAGCGCCGACGGCCATTTTCGCGGTGGCAACATAGCCCCCGGCATCGGCATGCGGCTACGCTCCCTCCACAGTTTCACCGCCCGCCTGCCGCAAGTGGTGGGCTACGGCGATACCCCATTGCTCGGCATCGACACCGCAACCGCCATGCGCGCCGGGGCCGTGCGCGGCGTAGTGGCCGAGATAGCTTACTACCGCAGCTGTCTGCCGGAAGGCACCAATATAGTGCTCACCGGCGGATGGGCCGACAGGGTGAGCGAATTTCTCGACTTTCCCGTGACCATCGACAAGTGTCTGGTCACAAAAGGACTTCTTAGCATACTCTTGTATCAATGAAAATAAACAGACTCATATTCGCGGCAGCCGTGGCCATGGCCTCGCTGACACCACTGACGATGCAGGCCGAGAGCAACACCGTATCGCCTTACTCGCGCTTCGGCTACGGCATGCTGTCGGACCGCAGCAACGCCATGCAGAAGGGCATGGGCTCGGTGGGTTACGCCATGCGCTCGGGCAGAGAAATCAACTTCATGAACCCCGCCAGCTACGCGGCCATGGACTCGCTCACATTCCTCTTCGATATGGCGGCCGACATAAAGCACCTGCGCACAAGCGACGCCAACGAGAAGGGCACGAACTTCACCGGCGGCCTCGACTATATAACCCTCCAGGCCCCTTTGGCCAAGTGGATTTCGGCATCGCTGGGTCTGGCACCGATAAGCTCGGTGGGATATTCGTTCGGCGATGAAATCGCACGCGGCGAAACCTCTCACAGCGGTTCAGGCGACCTCAACGAGATATTTCTCGGTGTGGGCGTAAAACCGTTCAAAGGATTCACAGCCGGTGTGAACGTGGGCTACATGTTCGGTACGCTGGTCAACTCCGACTATGTGTACCAGACAGCCACCGACGAGACCACAGGCGAGGTGACCACTTCCACATCGCTATTCGAGCGCGAAATCGAGGTGCGCGACTATTCGCTGCGCATAGGTCTGCAGTATGGGCTCCCCTTCCTCAAAGAGCATGAGCTCACCGTGGGCCTGGTGTATGAGCCGCAGAAGAGCTTCCGCGGCCACGCACGCGGCATACGCTACGATGTCGCCGCCGAAACCGACCCGCAATATCTCGCCGACATACCTCTGAAAGGCAACGCCACCATGCCCGAACTCTGGGGCGCAGGTATCAACTACCAGTGGCAGCAGCGGCTGATGGCCGAGGTAGATTTCACATATCAGCCCTGGAAAGGTGTGAAATACGCCAACATACCCGAGTTCGGCGACGCCACATCGCAATTTGCCGACCGTTGGCGCATAGGCGCCGGCGTGCAGTTCATCAACAACCTGCGCGGCAGCTGGATACAGCGTGTGAGCTATCGTCTGGGCGGCTACTACAACCGCGACTACATCACCGTGCGCGGCAACAACATCCGCGAATATGGCCTCACACTCGGTTTCGGCCTACCGGCTCCGAGCAGCAAGACAATGGTAAACCTCAGCCTGGAATACCGAAACCGCCGCGCCACTCCCACCCCCCTTGTAAAGGAGGACTATTTCGTGGTGACCCTCGGCGTGAACTTCAACGAACTGTGGTTCTGGCGCAACAAGCTGCGCTGACCCCGGCGGAAAGAACCACAGCATAACCCCCTGCCACTACACCTTGTCGGACCCACACTCAATATTCAACGGAATGCGACTGCTGCCGCTGCTCATTGCAGCGGTGCTGACTGTTGCGGCCTGTTCCGACGACAAGCGCGAGACGATCGCACTCAGCGCCGACCCCGAGACATTTCCCACCATGCGCACACTCAATGTGAGCACAACCATAAGCGACTCGGGCTACACACGTTACCACATCACCTCGCCGGTATGGCTAATGTTCGAGGAAGCACAGGATCCGCACTGGAATTTTCCCGACGGCATTTTCGTGGTGAAACTCGACAACAACATGCTTGAAGACGGCACGTTCACAGCCGATACCGCCACATTTTTCAGCACACGCAAGCTTTGGCAATTCGACCGCAATGTGCGCATGCGCAACGTGGCCGGTGACCGATTCCTCACTCAGCAGCTATTCTGGAATCAGAACACACGGAAAATCTATTCCGACTCGTTCATCCATATCGAGCGCGCCGACCGTGTGATCGAAGGCTACGGCTTCGAGTCTGACGAGAGCATGACCGAATATACCGTGCACCGACCCACGGCCATACTCCCCACAAACGGCTTCAATCAGGGTGGCGGCCGCGCAGCTGCCGACTCAGCCGCCACACCACAGGCTGCGGCACCCGACACAATATCAACCTCACAAACCCGTAAAAAGTGACCTGGCTCATAATCACCATAGTATCGCTACTCTTCTCGGCGCTCTTCTCGGGAGTCGAGATAGCTTATGTCACATCCGACCGCGTGCGGGTGGAGCTCGATATGCAGAAAGGAGGCCTCATGGGGCGCATCCTCAATCTGTTCTACTCCCACTCCGACTTTTTCATTACCACTATCCTCGTGGGAAACAATATCATGCTGGTAATCTACGGCATGGGGGCGGCTAAATTCATCGAGCCATGGCTCGAGAGCATATGGCCCAACCAAGCCTTCATCCTCATCGCCCAGACTTTAATATCAACCGGCATAATCCTCATCACGGGAGAATTCCTGCCCAAGACCATCTTCCGCATCAACCCCAACCGCTCGCTCAGCCTCGTGGCGCCGCTCACGGCCCTCATCTACATGATACTCTATCCGATATCGCTCTTCACCACCTGGCTTTCGCGCTTGCTCATGCGCCTCTGCGGCATCAAAGATTCCGACGGTAAGCTCGGAGCCATATCGCTCGGCGACCTCAACGACTACCTCGAACAGACCATCGACGAGACCGAGGAAGAGAAAAAAGAGGTGGAGAACGAGGTTAAGATTTTTCACAACGCCCTCGATTTCTCAACCATACACCTGCGCGACTGCATGACCCCGCGCAACGAGATAGTGGCCGTGGATATCAACGAGACCACACGCGAGGAGCTTTCACAGCTTTTCACAGAGAGCGGGCGCTCGAAAATAATAGTCTACAGCGGCGACATCGACAATGTGCTCGGCTACATCCACGTGAGCGAACTTTTTGTGCCGGGCCGCGACTGGCGCGAGCATCTGAAAGATGTGGTATTTGCTCCCGAGGCCCTGCTGGCCAACAAAATGATGCGCCGCCTCATGGCCGAGAAACGTTCGATAGCCATAATCATCGACGAGTTCGGCGGCACATCGGGCATGGTGACCCTCGAAGACCTCATGGAAGAAATCTGCGGCGACATCCAGGACGAACATGACCGCGACCATCTCATTGAACGGGAGGTGGAGCCTGGAGTCTACGAATTTTCAGGGCGCGTGGAGATACAGCACATACACGAGAAATATCACATCGACATCCCCGAAGACGACGAATATCAGACCCTGGCCGGCTATATCCTGTTCTCCACCGGCCAGATACCGCCCGTAGGCACTGTGGTGGAACTCGGCGACCTGCGCATGGAAATACTCCAGAAATCGGCCAACCGCCTCGAGCTCATACGCATCAGCTGTCCGACTACCGAATAACAATAGCCTAACCGGGCCCGGCAACATACCCTTGTTGCCGGGCCCGGTTATTAAGAATGTAACGTATTATCCTGCGTCAGAAATTGAACTGAAGCATGGTGTTTATGCGGTTGTCGGAACGCGATGTTCCGTCCATATCGACGCGACGCCCGTAAAGATATTCCACACCGCACTGCAGCCCGGGAAGAATTGTATAGAAAACGTTAGCGGCCACATACTGCGCGTATTTATATTGCTCGTTCCACGGAGTGGACCCACCCGTATAGGCATCGGCATAGGCTCTTGCATGGCTATATGAGACGGAGGCAAAAACCTTGTCAGAAAATGTATACTGCAATCCGGCATAAGCGCCCCATGCCTTGACAGCATCAAGATGTCCGGGATTGCCTTCATCAGGCGACAATACAAGGCCGAGCCCCCCGAGATCCTGGATATAGCCTCCGATTCCGCGTCCGTAGGCAGCCTGATAATATGCCTGCAACGGTGTGATGCCTATCGGAGTGCTTCCGCTGAACTTCACACCCCAACATGTCTTATTGCGGTTCCTGCTGTCGACAAGGTCGCGATACTGTATATTGCGCATAAGAGCCGAGAATCTGAGCCAACCTTTGCCGTTGTACCAGCTATACTGCACATAGGCGGGGACATCTGGAATTCGCTGACTCACTGAACGAGTGAATTCTGAGGTGGTCATACTCACCGACGAAAGCTCGATGCCTACACCCACCTTGAAACGTTTTCCAAAAGAATGGGTATAATCTATCAGGTTGTTGTTGACACCCACCAGTCCGCAAGGCCCCTCATTGTCAATGGTAGGTGGTGCTGCAGCGCCATCTTCAAAGAGCGACGAGGTATGACCGACAGTGAAACCACGGTATGTGACATAGGCATGCGCGAGCTTGAAGGCATTGCCCGGACCAGTGAAATGCGCACTGACATATGCCCCGACCTTGTTGGCTGTGCCGGGCAAAGCAATCAGGTTGACAAAAATTTTGCTCTGCCCCAGACTTCCCTGGATTTTCCCTCCGTTCCCCTCGGGTGTATCAAACGGAATATCCGCTGTAGTGAAATCGTTTGGATTGTCTATCGGGTTGCCCCAGTCAAAAACGCCGACCCCCTTTATAAGACCTCCGATTCCAAGATAAAACTTGTTTTCATTTCCGACGATCGCAAACCGCGGTGCACCGGGTTCGTTGAATCTCTTGGGTGCGTTCTCGATAAAAGCGTTGTAAACTTCCTCATCGGGTTCACCCGCGTTGAATATGACTTTCACCTCCCCTGTATCAGGAATTGTAGGGTGATTCTGTGCGTGTACTGCCACCGGCATGATAGCTGCCGTAAACAGCATTGGGAGTATTTTTTTCATAGTTTTTCAAACATATTCATTGCTCATGCGGAAGGTGAAAGTCTTGCGTCTGAGCACTACCACGACCGCGAAAAGCATAGTGAGCGTACAATTGAGTATAAATGGGAAATGATTGCTAGCGGTGCCGAAGATATGGCGGAAAAGGTCCACAACAAACGGAGTCATCGCTACCGCCACATAATTGACCGACAGAACTATTGCCAACGCAAGAGTTGACTTGCGCCCGTCGGTCACTGTATAGGTGGCTTTGTCGTAAATCACCGGCTGGAATACGCCATACCCGAATCCCATCAGCATCGCGGCGACATATAGAAGGAAGCACTTGCTGGCCACAGCCATCAACAGCAAGCCGGCGGCAATGGAGACAGCCGCAAGCAGCGAAGTGCGTTGGCCCAGAACCTTGATGATATAGGGGAGCACAAAACCCGGCAAAAACACAGCAAGATAAAACAAGGCCGTGACTGTGCCGGTGATATCGCTGCTGAGATGGTCTTCCTGAATAAGGAATGGCAAATAGTAGGAGATGACCGACACAGCATAGGTAATGAATGCATAAAGCCCCACCAACCCTGCTATACGCCCGACAATGAATCCCGAATGGGTCGTTGTCTCTCCTTGCTCGGGCACTCCCACTCCCGACACCGCCTCTGCCTGCGGAGATGCGGCTCCTGGCGGAATACTGTTCATCTTCACCGATGCTGTCGGATTGACATTTCTCACAAACAGCATCAGTGCAAGCGGTATGGCCGGAATAAGATAAACCAGGAAAGGAGTATGCCAGTTGCCGTGATTCAGCCACCCGACAGCAAAAGTTGCAGCTACAAGAGCCAGATTCGAGATGCCGCTCTTGATGCCGAGCTGCTGCATGCGGTATTTGCCGGAAAATATATCCGCGATAAGGCCGGCCGCCAAGGGAATGACAAGTCCGCATCCACACCCGAGCAGACAACTTACGGCAATAAGCATCGGCATGCTGTCGGCAAAGAAGTAAAGGACACCTGCAACCAGATAGATAGCCAGACCTATGACCACTATCCGCACTTTATCTTTTGACTCGGAAAGTTTTCCGGAGAAAAGCACGAACGGTATTATCAGCAAGTTAGGCAATACGGTGAGCAGCTGAATCTCAAGATCTCCTACATGAGGAAAAATCTTGTCGAGATTGCCAAGCATGGGGCTGACGGCTAGCCCCGGGAGGTTGACCACCAGCGAAATCGACCATATTGCCAGCAGAGCCGGCAATGTGATCGTTCCTTTTCCGGTGGGTATTCGCATCATAACGAAAAACTTTTTATGTTATTTCATCTGATTCTCACGCTCGATGGCAGCCTTCACCTCCTCATCGGTAGGCTGATATCCTGCGGTCCACTTTGACACATCGCCAGGCTTACGTCCCTCTATCTGCCAATCGAAGGGATAAAAGTCGGTGCCTGCGTCGCGCCATGATTTCTTACGCTTGCCATAGATTATGAGAGGCAAAGCTATAAATACAGCCACGCCCAGTATAAGGACACCTACATAAATGACCGGGCTGCCGGTCTTAATCTGCGTGGGAGGCACGAAGCTCAGCACACCTGCGACAACGGCTCCAAGTATGCCGATTCCGGATACAAGCCACATGCCGAAGCGCCCGCCGGGCACACGGAATCCACGCTTCTTGTTTGGAGCGGTATGGCGCAAACGGATGAAAGACACATAGATTATCACCACCATAATCAGATAGATGATGGTTGACATCTGACTCAGGATCTGATATGCTGACTGAACTGACGGGAGCAGCACAAGCACCAGCGACAGTATCGTCACTATGATGGCTTGTATGTAGAGGATGGTAGTCTGCACACCATTCTTATTGGTATGCTGCAGAGACTTGGGCAGGTAACCGGCTTTACCCACTGCAAGCAGACCGGTGGAAGGTCCGGCTATTACGGCGCTTACCTGACCGAGCACACCGAAAGTGATGAGAACTGCCATAACATTTCCGAGCCAGGGCACACCGATGGCGGCCCAAAGGTCGTTATATGCGACAAGAAGACTCTGGAGCAGATTAATCTTGCTTTCAGGAATCACCACTCCGATAGCCAACGTGCCGGCCACGAAAATGGCGAGGATAATGAGCACCGCGACGAGAACCGATTTTGGAAAATCGCGCGAGGGATTTTTCATACCGGGGACATGGACGGCCTGAATCTCCATACCGGCATAGAACAGGAATATGCTTGCAGCGAGCACAATCGTACCGAACTGTTCGAAATCAGGCCAGAATGGCTTGTCAAGAGGGAGGTTTACGGTTTTGCCCAGAAGCAGATACACCACCCCCATCACAATTAGTACGGCAGCCGGTATAATGGTGCCGCAAAGACCGCCGAGGGTGCTGAGCTTGTTGGCATACTTCATGCCGCGGAAATTGTTGAATGTACATACCCAGTATACACCCAGCACTATGATAAGGGTATATATGCGGTTAGCGGCCAGTCTTGCATCAAAAACCTCAGGCCAGAAAACATATGCCAGTGATACCGCTCCGAACATTAGCACGGCGGGGAACCATATGACCACCATCTGCCAGTCGAGATACATGCTCAGCCAGCCTGTGCGGGTGCCGAAAGCCTCGGAAACCCAGCGGAACACACCTCCCGACCTCGTATACGTAGAAGCGAGTTCGGCACACACCAGAGCATACGGCACAAGAAAGACTAGGGCGGCAAATACATAATAGAATATGGATGTCAGGCCAAATTCAGCCTGCGAAGCGAGCCCACGCATACTCACGATAGTAGTCACAATCATAATGGCCATAGCCATCATGGTGAGCTGTTTACCGCCGACAGGGTGAGTCTGAGGGGTAATCTCTTTGAATTTATTATCAGCCATAACGATAAAAACTTATTATAGATGAAACGTAAAGGGCCGATACCGGACAAAATCCGGCAGCGGCCCCGGTTAGCTATAATCTTGAGCCGTCATCTACCGACGGCATCACAAAGTGTTATCTTGCGGGATAAATGACAGGGTATGCTTCGGCAATCTTAGTGCCTACTTTGTAGTGCACACCGGGTCGAGCGGTAAAGTCGACATTGCAAGCAGCCTCGAATACCATTACGATATCTGAGCCTCCAAACTGGAAGTAGCTGATTTCCTCGCCCTTGCGAAGCACTCGACCTTCCTCGGCGGTCATGATGACCGACGACACCTGTCCCATACCCATAGGCAGAACGGCTACAAGGCCAATAGGACTGTCTATCACTATCAGACCACGGTTCTGCATGAACTCGTATCCAGGATTATCTGGCGCGTCAAAGGTGTTTACTCTTTTTGCTTCCAGACGGTTACGTCCAGTTGCGGGGTCGGGGACAGCTGTTACTTCAAGATATACATCACCCATTATGTCGCGCGATTCGAGCACACGACCGCCTACAGGCGCATGCTGACGGTGATAGTCGGCCGGGCCAAGGAAGGAGTGCATCCATTTGCCTCCGGCGAAACGATCTTTATAGGGGCTTCCTTCAAGAAGTTCCGAGATTTTCCAGTGAATACCTTTGATATCGATGGTATCGTCGCCACGCACTTCCCATGAACCGTCGAATGTTGCATCGGCAGGAGAAGTGATGATACGGCTGTCTTCTACAGCAGCGATGGGACGGCATCCCGGCTTGGTGCTACGTGCAAAGAACTGGTTATAAGATTTCCACCCTCCATGAGGTTCGAGATATTCGGCCATATTGAATTCGGGAGAGTCATAATAAGACTTCACCGCTTCAGGAGTGATCGATTCAGGAGTATCGAGGAATTTGCCAAGTGCACGCACATAGTCCTTCATCCATGCCGACAACGGCGAGAGTGGCTGTGAAACATTATGCGGTTCGACAGGATTCTGGAGCTCCTTGACCGGAGATTGGTCGAGGATGAAATAGAACTTGCAGATGTGATTGAACATCGCGCGTCCGAAGTGATTTTCTACCGGAATCCAGGTAAGATTGGTATCGAGCCATGTATAGTAGTCTTCAAGTGAATTTATATCGTCCATTTCCTGGACATCACATGATTTTGCTTTTTCAAAAGCTTTCTGAAATTTGTCCTGCCAACCATTTTTTGCGATCATGTCGAGAAGTTCCTGCACAATCGGCTGATGTTTTGTATTAGCCATAATTTTAAAATTTATTGGGTGTTGATATTTCTTGTTTTTCAGACATCTGCTTATAAAACATCACCGGGTAGTAATAGTTTGCACTATCGTTGAAATTAACTTATATTTTTACATTAAGTTAAAATCATAAATACAAAATTTTCTTATTATAACGATTATTGAGGTTTGTGATGTTAAGAAAAATTATTACCTTTGCGGCAGACAATGGTTTCTCCCCTTGGGCCCAATAGTGAGC
The DNA here is from genome assembly GCA_934555895.1 of uncultured Muribaculaceae bacterium. Classification (GTDB taxonomy): domain Bacteria; phylum Bacteroidota; class Bacteroidia; order Bacteroidales; family Muribaculaceae; genus UBA7173. Next base: position 25,730 of record CAKTFH010000014.1, read on the forward strand.
CTGCGAAGTCGCTTAAACAGCGCTTCAGGAGAATTAAAAGGGAATCATGTGAGAATCATGAACAGTACCCGCTGCTGTAAATCCCATACCAACAGCCATTCGCACAATGTCATTGGAGCAACTGATGCTCCGAGAAGACGCGAAAAGGCCGGGATGAGTCAGAAGACCTGCCATGTCCGTATAAACAGATTCAAGCCTACGGGACCATGGGCAGCGATTGTGCATCTTCCTCATACCGCCATAATGCGCGGATGGGAATACCTTGCGACACAAGTTTTCTCCGGTAAAAGGGTGACAACTTCAAAACCATACCCCGTCGGCTATCAATCGTGATACGCCAACGGGGATTTTTTGAGTATTCACGCTTTATCCGCAAGGAAACAATGACATACCGTCAGCTTCTGACTAATCTCGCAGCCACGCTATGTGCCATAGCGCTTTCCGCAGCCGAACCTACCGACACCATAACGCGAAAACTCAGCGTAGTGACGGTGACGGGACGCCGACCACAACAGGAAATCATACCGGCACAGGTGCTCTCGGGCGAAGAACTCCAGCGCCTCAACAGCAACAGCATCGCCGACGCATTGCGCTATTTCTCCGGAGTCCAGGTCAAGGACTACGGCGGTGTGGGCGGCATCAAGACAGTCAACATCCGCTCGATGGGCACAAACCACACCGGAGTGGTCTACGACGGCGTGGAGCTCGGCAACGCCCAGAACGGCCAGATTGACCTCGGCCAGTTCTCGCTCGATAACATCGAGGCGCTGTCGCTCTACAACGGCCAGAAGAGCGAAATACTGCAGCCCGCAAAGGATTTCGCGTCGGCAGGAACCATCTACATGCGCACCCGCACACCACGTTTCGACGAACACGAGACATATCACGCCCGCGGCACGGTACGTACCGGTTCCTTCGACCTCCTCAATCCTTCGGCCCTTTTCGAACTGAAACTTACAGAGCGTCTCAATGTATCGCTCAGTGCAGAGTGGGTCAACTCAAGCGGGAAATACAAATTCCGTTACCGTCGTGTGAACCCCGCAGGCGAACTCGCCTACGACACCACTGCAGTGCGACAGAACGGCGACATCAACGCAACCCGCATAGAGCTCAACCTCAACGGCTCACTGCGCACCGGCAACTGGTCGTTCAAGGCCTACAACTACAACTCTGAGCGCGGAGTGCCCGGCGCCATCGTCAACAACGTGTGGCGGCGCGGCGAGCGCATCTGGGACACAAATTCCTTCGTACAGGGCCGTTTCACCGGATATTACGGCAAGTTCACCACCCTCGCCAATGCAAAATACGCCTTCTACCGCACCCACTATGTGAACAACGACGACAAGCAGGTGAAAATCGACAACCTCTACCGTCAGCGGGAATTCTACATCTCCTCGGCCAACGAATATGAAATAACACGGTGGTGGAAGGTGTCGGCAAGCTACGACTTCGTGTGGAACACCCTCGACGCCGACATGTATGGCTTCGCCAAGCCCGACCGTTACTCCAGTTATCTCTCGGCCGCCACAGCACTGTCGCTTGAGCGCTTCAAACTTCAGGCGAGCGCATTGGGCACATTCATACATGACCGCCTGCAGGGACAGCAGTCTCCGCGCGACAAAAATGTCTTCACTCCGGCGGTCTATGCCTCGGTGAACCCGTTGCGCAACAGCGACTTCACCATAAGGGCATTCTATAAGCGCTCGTTCAGGATGCCCACCTTCAACGACCTCTATTACGCCGACATGGGCAACTCGCAACTCGACCCCGAGCGTGTGACACAGTACAACCTCGGCCTCGTCTACGACCACTCCGGCCACGGACTCCTCGCAGCCGCCCGCCTCAGCGCCGATGTCTACTACAACAAGGTGAAGGATAAAATCGTGGCCTATCCCAAAGGCCAGCAGTTCCGCTGGACCATGCTCAACCTCGGCCTCGTGGACATAAGGGGCGTGGATGTGAGCGGCTTCATAAGCCTCAGCCCCGTGCGCGACCTGCTCCTCACACTCAGAGGGCAGTACACATTCCAGCGTGCAATAGACATAACCAGCCCCGCCGACAACTACTATCGAGACCAGATACCCTACATACCACGCCACTCGGGGGCTGCAGTTTTCAACGCCACATGGCATGGGTGGTGCCTCAACTACTCGTGGATTTATGTGGGAGAACGCTACAACCAGCAGGAAAACATACGCTACAACTACACCCAGCCGTGGTACACCTCAGATGTTTCGGTAAGCAGGGATTTCACCCTCGGCCGCTGGTCGCTGCGCGTGCTTGCCGAAATCAACAATCTGCTCAGCCAGGACTACGATGTAATCATCAACTATCCTATGCCAAAGCGCAACTACCGTTTCACCGTAACCGTAGAGATATGACAACCTCACTCCGCAAATACAGTTATTTTTTATTATATTTTCTGCCGCTCCTGATGGTGACCACGAGCTGTCGTGAAGACGAGCTCGTGGTACCGACGGAGTACGACATCATCCCAGAGACTCCGGCAGAGAACACCGCCATCCGCGGTTTCTATCTCGTGAACGAAGGCAACATGGGGTCTAACAAATGCACTCTCGACTATTTCGACTACTTCACCGGCCTTTATGCGCGCAACTTCTATGCCGAGCGCAACCCCACCGTCATCAAGGAACTCGGCGATGTGGGCAACGACATCGGCATCTACGGCTCGAAGCTATATGTGGTGGTCAACTGCTCACATAAAGTGGAGGTAATGGACGCCCGCAGTGGCGTGCGTCTGGGCCAGCTCGACATCCCCAACTGCCGCTATGTGCGGTTTCACCGAGGCAAAGCATACGTAAGCTCATATGTAGGCCCGGTGCTCATCGACGCCAATGCTCCCAAGGGCGCAGTCTACCAGGTCGACACACTCTCGCTCGCCGTCACCGCCAAAGTCTCCGTGGGCTATCAGCCCGAGGAGATGGAGATTGTCGACGACTACATGTATGTGGCCAACTCCGGAGGTTACCGTGTCCCGAACTACGACAACACCGTGTCGGTCATCCAGATGGTCGACTTCAAGCAGGTACAGCAGATTCCAGTGGGCATAAACCTCCACCGCCTCAAGAAAGACCGCTATGGCAAACTTTGGGTGACATCGCGCGGCGACTACGAGTCGCGGCCCTCACGGCTTTATGTCATGGACAAGAAACCCGGCTACAATCAGATGGTGGTCACCGACACCATCCCGGTGGCATGCTCCAATATGGCCTTCTTCGGCGACTCGCTCTACTACTACGCCACCGAGTGGAACAACTACACCGCATCTAACTCCATCAGTTACGGCATCATCGACATCCGCACCAAAAAAGTGGTATCGACTAACTTCATAACCGACGGCACCGAGCGCGAAATCACCATACCTTACGGCATCGCCATCCACCCCGAGACCGGCGACATCTTCGTGACCGACGCCAAGAATTACGTATCGTCGGGCACGCTCTACTGCTTCGACCGTCACGGGCGCCGAAAATGGAGTGTGCGCACCGGCGACATTCCCGCTCACATCACATTCCTGCCCCGATGAAAAGACTTTTACCTGCCATACTGCCGCTGCTGCTTGTCGCCTGCGACCACGGCATACCGATGGTCAATCTCGGCATCGATGAGGTGTATTACATCTACCGTATGCAGAAGCTTGACCTACACTCGGCCCTCACCGGCGGCGAATACCGCTGGTATCGGCTTGGCGACGACGGCTCCCGACAGCTTTTAGGCAAAGGACGCGACTACATTTTCCTCGCGCAGAACGAGGGCACCTACCGCCTGAATTTCGAGATCATAGACCCGGAGACACCCTACAGTTTCGACTTCACCATCAATGTGGTGCACGAGGAGATAGAATACAGCCCCTACATCACCCGCGTGTATGAATACTGCCCGGCACCGGGACAGTTCATCAACGAGATGCCGCGGTATGAGAAGGGCGACACCTACGCCGACATACTCAAAAAAGCCGAGGAGTCGATAAGCGGCACAAACGACATCATGATATCGCTCGGCGGTTACGGAGGCTACGTGGTGTTCGGCTTCGACCACACTGTCATCAACGTGCCGGGAGAGAACGACTTCCGCATCTGGGGCAATGCATTCTACGAGCTGCTGCAGCCCGACAAGAAGGGCGGATCGGCCGAGCCTGGAATAGTGTGCGTCAGCTACGACGCCAACTGCAACGGAGTGCCCGACGACCCGTGGTATGAACTCGCCGGAAGCGAATACCACAAACCCGAAACCGGTCACAACTACACCATCACTTACACCCGCCCCGACCCGGATCACACACCGGTGGAAGATGACGAGGGCTTTCTCGACGACCTCGTGTACATACCCTGGAGCGACTCAAACGGCGACAGCGGCTACATAGCCAAGAACATATTCCACAACCAGAGCTACTATCCGCTATGGACCGACAGTGACCGGCTCACATTCACCGGCTCCAAATTGGCCCCCAACGGCATCGACATCAGCGGCACAGGACGCTACTATGTGCTTTACGCCTACGATTACGGATATGTCGACAATCACCCCAACGAATATGCCGACCTCAATTCATTCGACATCTCACGGGCCGTCGACAGCGAGGGGCGTCCTGTGGAGCTGCCCGGCGCCGACTTCATCAAAGTCTACACAGGCCTCAACCAGTATTGCGGCTGGCTCGGAGAGACATCCACCGAGATAAGCCGCGCGCAGGACCTCCACATCGACCTGCCGCACGTACCGCCTCCCGACCCAATACCAGGACAATAACTCAACTCAACCACATAAAAACAAACCAATCATGAGAAAACAACTTATGACTATCGCTACCCTCGCGACGACGGTGTTCATTCAGGCACAGGCGACCGAGTATGTCGACTGGGTGGAATGGGACCGCATCGAGCATTGGGCCGGCGACCCCGACGGAGAGCACAAATGCGCTCTCGTCATCGACTTCCAGGATGGTCAGAGCGACCAGAGCTATGTGTGGGGATACCGCTGGAACGGCACCAAAACCGGCGAGGACCTTGTGCGCGCCGTGGCCTCACAGAGCAGCATCCTCACCGCAATGATTCAGTACACCGGCACAATGGGCTCGACACTCAACGCACTTGGCATCAGCGCCAACCGCGAGGAGCTCGACTACCTGTACTACGACTTCGACCGTGCCGCCATAGGAGGCGAAGTGTCGTTCGACTATTTCACACCCAACACCTCCATGGGCCAGGACACAGCTCCGGGATACGACACTCCCGACATGTGTGCCGAAGCCATAGGCAACGCCCGCGAGACCGGCATCATTGAGCACCCGCTAAACGCTTTTGTCTACGGCTACCCCGCCTACGATTATGACTACTGGCAGCTTGAGGACGGCTACGCCGACTCTTACGAGTATCGCTGGCGCTCTGGATGGTATGAAGGCTACTGGTCGTACTGGCACGGCCCCAACGACTACGACTACATGAGCTACTCCGGGCTCGGCATGTCGAGCACCGTGCTCACCGACGGCTGTGTGCAGGCATGGAAATACATCTACCTCAACGGAGGGGGCTACGGCGATGCCGGCGGCGAACTCGCACAGGAGCTCAACTACGATATGAGCGACTATGGCGAGGCCATGCACGAGGCTCCGGCAGTCGTTCAGCCCGTGAACCAGCAAAATGTAAAATATTGGGTAGGCAACACCTCCGACGAGAAGGCCGCCACGGTCATCTTCCAGTTCAATGACGGCAAGGGCGCTGACAACATCGTGTACGGCTACCGCTGGACAGGCGGCTGGGATGACGCCCTCGGCACGGTGCTCGAGAATATCTCCAAGGCCGATCCGCGTCTCACAATAAGCAACAACGGGGGCAATCTCTCCGTTTCGTTCGACCTCGACGACGACGGTAAGCTCACCGACGCCGACCATCTCGGCGACACCGAAGGCTATGTGTGGAACTGCTACGTGAAACGCACTGTCGACCCCTCGTTCAACAAAATAAACTCCGCCCGCTGGCTCAACCCCAACGCGGTGATGATTGTCTCGTGCCAGCCCGCAGATATGGGCACCGTGTCGCTTCCCTATCAGCTGATGCGTCCCGCAGTCGACCCCGACATGGCCACAATCAGCGTCCCCGAGCAGATTGACTACACACTCGCCGATGATAACCTCACCATCCCCATGCTCATCGAAGTACCCGACGGCGGCAAGCTCAGCACCGGATTCACATGGACCAAGCCCGCTTTTGTGAGCACGGTAACCACCTCGTCGAAGACCTACACCGGCACTGTGACGGCATATTCAGGGTTCCAGGAAGGTCCCGCCACCCTCAAGGTAAGAGGTTCCTACACACCCGCAGGAGCAAAGGCACAGTATGTCTATTCCAATGAGGTGACCGTAAACTTCAGCTCACCGGAGCGCCCCATCACTTCGATACACTTTGAGAACGAAGCCGTGAGCGCCCGCCTCAACCATGAAGTGGAGAACAGCCTTGTGTATGAACCGGCCGACGCCACCTACACAAAAATCAAATATTCCTCATCTGACACCAAAGTAGCCTCGGCTTCGGCCGCCGGTGTGGTGAAAACCACCAAGACAGCCGGAGAGTCGGTGATTACCGCGGCATACGATTTCAACTCCGATATTACCGCCACATACGCCCTTACCTCGGCGCTGCAGGTGCCGGTAACCGACATAACTCTTGAGGGCGCCGACGAGAACAATGTCATCACCCTCACTCCCAAAGAAATGATAGGCATCCTGCCGCAGCCAGTGCCAGCCGACCCCGACATCGCCGAGTTCAATGTAACCCTCAGCGGCAACGGCAACGACAAGACCGACTACGTGGCCACCACCTACAAGGTTAGAGTGTGGGACGAGAAGAATGTCATGTCGCAGTTCTTCGAGCTGTCGGGCCATCGCGTGGGCGAAGCCCTTCTGACTATCGAATCGACCGACGGCTCAGGCGTGAAGAAAGAATTCACCGTCAACATTGTGGAGCCCGAGCGCGAACCGGCCATCGACTACAACGAAGGCACCATAATGCTCAACGAGGAATGGTTCGGCCATACCAACGGCGGTCTCAACTGGTATTCGCCCGACTATGATGTGACATATCAGGCCTATGAGCGTGAGAACCCAGGCATGTCGTTCGGCTGCACATCGCAATACGGCCTCATCTATGAAGGAAAGCTCTTCGTAAGTTCCAAGCAGGCCGCTGACAACGGCGACCCGCTCCCCGGCGGCGGCCGTCTGGTAGTTGCCGACGCATCCACACTCAAGCGCCTCGGCTCCATCGACGACATCAAGATTGAAGGCGAGGCAAAGAGCGGCGACGGCCGTGCGCTCTGCGGCGCCGGCCCCGGCCGCATCTACATGGGCACCCATCAGGGCATCTACATCATCGACACCGAAAACTTTGCCGTAACCGGCAAAATCTCAGGCTCTGGCGAAGAGGGTACCAACCTCTACAACAGCCAGGTGGGTGACATGCTGCTCGCCAAGGATAAGGTATTCGCCATATGTCAGAGCAAGGGTGTGCTGATTATCGACACCGCTACCGATGAGGTTGTCAAAGAGATTGCCGATGTCAACGTGCAGGGAATCACCCAGTCGGCCGACGGCACCGTGTGGTATGCCACATTCGATGAGAACAAATGCAGCAACTTCGTTGCAATCGATATGAACACTCTCGAAGAGGTTGACCGCATGACTGTACCAATTGAAATAGGCACTGTATCCTGCGGTTGGGGCGCATGGCGCACCACCCAGTTCACCGGCGCACAGAGCGTCAACTCGCTTTTCTTCGCCCCCGGCTCCAACATCGCCAACGGCGGAGGCGGAGTATATTACCGCTACGACATCGACAGCAGGGAATTCAAGTTCATCTGCTCCATTTCCAATCTCGAGGCCCATACTCCCACCGTCAAGCAGGGCGCCTACGGTTCGATACGTTACGACGACCGCAACGGCTGCCTGCTCATCGGCACCACCGAGTTCAAGGCTTCGGGCCACTACCGCTGGAACTGGACTCATGTTGTAGACGCCGAAACAGGCGAATTCGTCAAGACTGTGGAACTGCGTCCCTATTACTGGTTCCAGTCAATGCCCATCTTCCCCGACAAATATGAGCCCGAATTCGAAGACCCGGGTGTTATCGTCGTAGACATTAACGACGGAGCCGCCGAAATCGCCCTAAAGGCCACTGACCGCGACAACAACGACACCAACATCCGATACAGCCTCGTTGCCGACGGAGGCGAAGATGCCGCCAAGATAGCGGAAGTTGCCCTTGAAGGCGACAAACTCACAATCACTCCGCTCACCACAGGATCGCTCGTGGCAGGTCTCTGTATCGAGTCGAACGGCAAGACTGTCACACGCGCCCTCTCCATCGAGGTAAAAGACCGTATGACAGGCATCGACGACATCACCGCCGCTAAATCCATCCACACCGAAAGCCGCAACCTCATCGTCAAAGGCTATAAGGGCACAACCTTCAGCATTGTGAACGAGACAGGCGTTGTAGTCGACTCGTTCACAGCCGCCTCCGACAGTCTCGTGCGTCCGCTCTCACTCACTGGCGGCGTCTACATCGTAGTGTCCGACAACGGCGAGGCTAAGAAAATCATACTGAAATGATCCGCAAGCTCATAACAGCGTTATCGATATCTCTCGCAGCCACTATGGCTGCGGGAGACATCGACTACACGCACGGTATCCTGATGGTCAACGAAGACTGGTATGGCCATCAGAACTCCACCGTAAACCATCTTTCGCCCGACGACCCCGACGGCGAATACTGGCACTATCGCGTGATACAGGCCGAGAACCCTGGTGTGGAACTCGGCTGCACCAACCAGTACGGAGCCATATGGAATGGACGCATCTATCTCATCGCCAAGCAAGACAAGGACCCCGGGGCCACAATAGTCGGAGGCCGCATAACAGTGGCCGACGCCACCACCCTCAAGGTGATAAAGCAACTGCGCCTCATCGACCCCTCAGGAGCACAGTGCGACGGACGAGCATTCTGCGGTGTCAGCGCCACAAAGGGATATGTATCGACCAGCAACGGCATCTGGGTGCTCGACCTCGAAAGCCTCGAAATCAAAGGCCAGATTGAAGGCTCGGCCAACCCCAACGCCGGCGGCGACAACGACAAGCCTGCCGACGACCCCACCGGCTCGCTCTATTTCGGCCAGACAGGCACCATGATGCTTGCCGCGGGCCGTGTATTCGCGGTGCATCAGCAATATGGCCTCCTGGTCATCGATCCCGAGACCGACAAGGTCATAGATGTGCTCACAATGGATAATGTGGACGACGCCATAGAGGCCGACACCGGCACACGCCCCCGCCGCACCTCGGGCATAGGCTCGACCATAGTCCGCTCGAAAGACGGAGACATCTGGTACAGTGCCGCAAAAAACGTGCAGGGCACCGGCGCTGCCGTGCCTTACATAGTGCGTGTGAACCCTGTGACACTCGAGCGTGAGGTAATCAGGATAGAGGGCGACGACATCTATCCGCCGTCCAACTCATGGTATGCCTGGACACCAGACCCGTTCTGCGCCTCGGCCAAGACAAACACCCTCTACTGGTGCGGAGGCCAGAACAGCTGGTTCACCAACTACCGCGTGTTCCGCTTCGACATCGATACGCGCCGAGTGGAAAAACTGCTTGACTTCTCGGCCGAGCCCGGCGACTGGCACATCTATGGCTGCTCGCTTGGCATCGACCCCGTCAACGACGAGCTCTACGCCTCGATGTTCCACAAATTCGTGGACCCGACCTACGAACTGCGCCGCTACACCGCCGACGGACAGCTGATAAAGACCTATCCGATGATTTCAAACTACTGGTTCCCGTCGCTGCCGCTTTTCCCGGAGGCACCGGCTTACGACAGTGTGAACGGGAACATTGTCGAATCTCACACCATCATCGAATATCGCCACGGCACTCTACTTATCAAGTGCTCCACAGCCGACGAGGCCACGGTCTACAATCTTTCGGGCACATGCGTTTACCGCTGCGTCCTCACCGACGGCGCATGCCGCACTCGGCCTTGCCTGTCTCCCGGCATCTACATCGTCAGCACCGGCTCCGACAGCCGAAAGATTGCAGTCAGATAACACCCCGAACATCCGAAATCCTATCTTTAGCAGGCCCGCCCCTCCCGTTATGAGAGGCGGGTCTGTGTTTTTTGAAAAAAAGAGTGCGAAAAACCGATATTTTAGTAACTTTGCAGTTGCAAAGCAGTAAATAACAACAATCGGGAGCGGTTCTCCGGCGGCATCTCACATCACGCTGACGCACACCCGGACGCCCCTTACAGCATACTCATTACACACATGCTTACTCTTCAACAGATTAAATCGAATCCGGCCGAGGTTGTAGAGCGCCTCGCCATCAAAGGTTTCGACGGCAAAGAAGCCATCGACAAAGTGCTTGAGCTCGATGACCGCCGCCGTCAGCTCCAGCTCGACAACGACAACAAAGCCGCCGAGCTCAACCGCATAGCAGCCTCTATCGGCGCCCTGATGAAAGAGGGGCGCCGCGACGAAGCAGCCGAAGCAAAGGCTCAGGTGGCCGGTCTCAAGGAAGCGCAGAAGACCATCGCACAGCAGCTGGCCGAGACAGAGCAGGAGCAGCGCAATCTGCTCCTCACCATCCCCAACATGCCCTGCGCCATGGTACCCAAAGGCACTTCGGCCGCCGACAATGTAGTGGAGAAGACCTCCGGTCCGCTTCCCGAACTTCCGGCCGACGCGCTCCCTCACTGGGACCTCGCAAAGAAATACAACCTCATTGATTTCGACCTCGGAGTGAAAATCACCGGAGCCGGATTCCCCGTTTACATGGGGAAAGGCGCCCGTCTGCAGCGCGCCCTCATCCAGTTTTTCCTCGACGAGGCCAACAAGGCCGGCTATCTCGAGATTGAGCCGCCCTATGTTGTGAACGCAGCGTCGGGCTACGGCACAGGCCAGCTCCCCGACAAGGAGGGCCAGATGTATCACTGCGAGGTCGATGACCTCTATCTCATCCCCACAGCCGAGGTGCCAGTGACCAACATCTACCGCGATGTAATCCTCAGCGAGGACGAGCTCCCCAAGAAAAACTGCGCCTACTCGGCATGCTTCCGCCGCGAGGCAGGCAGCTACGGCAAGGATGTGCGCGGCCTCAACCGCCTGCATCAGTTCGACAAGGTGGAGATTGTGCGCATAGAGCGTCCCGAGGACAGCTACGCCGCTCTCGAGGAGATGAAAGACCACGTGCAGGGTCTGCTCGACAAGCTCGGCCTCCCCTGGCACATACTGCGCCTCTGCGGCGGCGACATGAGCTTCACATCGGCCATCACGTTCGACTTCGAGGTATGGTCGGGAGCCCAGAAACGCTGGCTTGAAGTATCGTCGGTATCCAACTTCGAGACCTACCAGGCCAACCGCCTGAAATGCCGCTACCGCGGCGCCGACAAGAAGACCCGCCTCTGCCACACTCTCAACGGCTCGGCTCTCGCTCTGCCCCGCATCATGGCGGCTCTGCTCGAGAACAACCAGACCCCCGAGGGCATCGTGGTGCCCGAATGCCTGCGCAGCTACACAGGCTTCGACATCATCGACTGACGCCTGTCTACACATCCGCAACACACACCGAGGCTATCCGGCAACGGATAGCCTCGACTGTTTACCATACCACTCATTCATTACCGGAAAAACCTCTCCTCATAACAAAAATGAAACCGGGCAACCTGAAAATTCTCACATTTGCATTTCTCATCATATCACTCACGCAGGCATTTGCCGCCGACCTCGATAAATTCATGCTGCGGGGATACATATTCGATGAGACCTACAATCCTGTCGATTCGGTGGAGGTGGACCTCAAACTCAACGACACCATTCCGGTGAATTTCAAGCTGCTCACGGGCGATAACGAGACACGCATGCTCCGCGGCAATCAGCTGCGCCTGATGGTCGACGGAGGCCTGGGCGACTACAGTCTGAGACTCTACAAAGAGGGTTACGAACTTCTGGTGAAGGATTTCAAGATAGCTTCGGTGAGCGAGAACATCAAGTACCTCTCGGCGCTCACCATGGAAAAGGAGCGCAACGTGATGCTCAACACGGTCACAGTGCAGGCCACGCGAGTGAAGATGGTGATGAAAGGCGACACGCTGGTGTTCGACGCGGCGGCGTTCCAGCTCGCCGAGGGATCGATGCTCGACGCCCTCGTGCGCCAACTGCCGGGAGCCACGCTCTCGACTGACGGAGTGATAGAAGTGAACGGCCGTAAAATCAACGAATTGCTTGTAAACGGCAAAGATTTCTTCCAAGGCGACCCCAAGGTGGCGCTGCAGAATCTGCCGGCTTTTACCGTGAAGAACCTTAAGGTCTACGACAAAGCCGATAAGGACGACTACCTCACCCATTCGCGTGCGAAACTCGACCGCCGCGAGGAGGATGAGAACCTGGTGATGGATGTGGTGCTGAAAAAAGAGTACGACAACGGCTGGCTCGCCAACGCAGAGGGCGGCTACGGCACCAAGGAGCGATACATGGGCCGTGCTTTCGCCATGGGATATACCGACAAGTTCCGCCTTGCGGCGTTTTTCAATGCCAACAACACCGGCGACCATACTCAGGGAGGCACCTCAGGCCAGTGGCGTGGAGCCTCGTCAACCGAAAACGGTATGCAGGACATCATCACCTCAGGTCTCGACTACAACTATACCCTGCCCGACAAGGTGGAAGCCTCGGGCGCGGTGACCTACAACGGCGAAAAAAACCGCGACCACTCCAAGACAGCCTCTGCCCGCTTCTTCCAGAGCGGCGACATCTACGGCCGCGGACAGAGTTTCCAGAAAAACCGTCCTCAATCGGTAAGAACCTCCCACAGCGTGCATGTGTTCGGCTCTAACATACATTTCTACGTGTCGCCCACCTTCAACTGGCGACGCGCTGATATGGACAATGACTATATGTCGGCCACTTTCACCCAGCCGCCCGTGGAGAGCTACCGCGGTGAGGCCATCGAATCGATTTTCGACGCACGCACATCGCCGGACTTCAGCCGCTACATGCTCACCCGGCTACGCCAGATGCAGGCCAACCGAAGCAATTCCACCAACGGATTCCTAAACACCAGCGCCACCTTCCGTCCGAAGACCTGGAAAGGGATGCTCTACATGGCGGCCACAGGTTCGTTCAACCACAGCAGTGACAAGACCCACACATATTACGACCAGGCCTATGGTCCCGAAAGCACCGGCGGCAACACCCCGGTGCGCAACGACCGTTTCAACACCTCGACCAACGACAACCGCCACGCAACCGTCACGGCATCCTATTCTCAGGATTTCAGACATTTCGGCGATATCCGCAGCAACACCACCCACTTCTCAGTCACAACCAACTACAACTACGACAACACCAAAAACAACAACGCGCTGTATATGTCCGACATACTCCCCGACCCGCTCACCCCGCCGTCGGCCGTGATGCCTGCCGGACTGCTGATTGACCCCGCCAACTCGCCTTCGACCACCACACGCAAGCACTCCGGCTCAGCCGACGCCGCCGTAAGCTTCAGCTCGGAGCCGACAGCACCCGGCGACTCCACCTTCAATGCTTCCTACAGCATCCGCGTCGGGCTGAACTACACCCACGACCACGAATATTACCACTACCTGAAGCGCGACATCACCGACCAGCACATAAGCCGCAACACCGATTTCCTGCAGCCCACCGTCATGTTTGAGCTAAGCTCCTCGAACAAACACCGCAACATATCGTCGTCGCTGCACTACTCCACGCAGACCATCGCGCCTCAGCTGTCATACCTTGTCAACACCTACGACTCGAGCAATCCCCTCAACATATTCATCAGCAATGCAGCCGACCTGCGCAACGCCAGACAGCACAGCCTGTACTTCAACTGGATGCGATACAACCGCGAATCGGCATCTCATTTCGATATATGGGGCTTGTGGGAAGTCACCACCAACTCCACTGCCATGGCGCAGCGCTACAATCCAGCCACTGGCGTGACCATCAACACCCCTGAAAACATATCCGGCAACTGGTCGGCCCACTTTAATGCAAACGGCTCGGTAAGTTTCGGGCAGCGCCGCAACATCACCCTGTCAGGCACGCTGGGACTGGGCGCCAGGAACTCGGCCGACTACACCGCCATCAACACCACCCCGGTGCGCAGCTCTGTGTTCACCCACAGTTACCGTCCCACACTCAAGCTCGACTACACCACCACAGGCGGCAGCACATTCACCGCCGGAATGAACGTAGTGGTGGAATCGCAACACTCCGAGCGCGAGGGATTCAACAACATGACCTGGTACAGCTACTGGCCGTTCGTGCGCGCTTTCGTGAAACTGCCTGTAGGACTGGAGCTGAACACCCAGTTCAACCCTTATTTCCGCCGCGGATACTCCGACCCCTCCATGAACACCACGGAATATGTGTGGAACGCCACCCTGTCGAAATCGTTCACCCGCCCCAGCATCACCCTGCGTGTGAGCGCCAACGACATCCTCGGCTCGGCCAAGCATGTATATTCAAGTGTCAACGCCCAGGGACGCAGCGAAACCTGGCGCTACTGCATGCCCCGCTACGTGATGTTCACCGTCGGCTACCGCCTCGACATGAAGCCCCGCAGCGGCAAAGGCCCCACACCCCGCTATTACTGAAATGCGTCTCCCCCCGGCAAAAATTTTCACACCTTAAATACATAAAACCATGTCCTTACGCAAAAACGGCATTTGCCTGTTACTTTTCCTCGGAGTATGCCTGCCGCTATTCGCAGGCTCACACTCGCTTAGACTCGGCGATACCGCCACAGGCTGCGAACGCAGTGTAAAAGAGCTGTTCATGAAGGGGATGCCACCGTTCAGCTTCATACTCGACAGCGTCAGCTCCGACTCATTCATAAAGCGCTGGAACCGAAAAATCGAGAAAGTTCCGTCGACAAGAACCGACGAGAGCAAATATGAGGTAACCTTCACAAATCCCGCGAAGACTCTCGCGGTGCGGTGCGACATCACGACATTCACCGATTTCCCGGCGGTGGAGTGGACCCTGCATTTCAGGAATCTCGGCGACACCAACTCGCCGACCATAAGCCATGTCAACGCCGCCGACATTGACTTCACACAACCTGCGGGCGACTTCACACTCTACACCGCCCACGGCTGCGAGGCCACGAATCTCGACTTCCATCTGCAGAAATACAACCTCAGGCCCGATTCGCTCTATATGTTCAGGCCCTATGGGGGCAGGTCGTCATCAATCACCGCGTTCCCGTTCTACAACATCGCCGGCACCGACGGCGAGAAAGGTGCCTTCGTGGCCATAGGATGGACCGGCACATGGCAGGCCGAATTCGAGGAGAGTTCGGCATCAGCCCTCTCCTTCCGCTCGGGCATGAGCAACACCAACCTCTACCTGCTTCCCGGCGAAGAGATACGCACCCCGATGATATCGGTGCTGATGTGGCAGGGCAGCGACCGCATCGACGGCAACAACGCTTTCCGCCGTTTTGCCCTCGCGCACCATTCGCCGCTCGACTCGAAAGGAAGGATGATACAGCCGCCGCTATGCTCGGGCTTTGACTTCGGCGATCCCGAGCCCTGTCAGGAGTATGAGAGCTTCAACGAGCTGATAGCCCGCGCCATAGTCGACCGTCATCAGCGCTTCGGAATCATGCCCGAAGTGTTCTGGCTCGACGCAGGATGGTACAAGGGCAACAACGCGCCCATGTCGGAGGAAGAGGGGCGAGGATGGTACAACACCGCTGGAAACTGGGAGGCTGACCCCTCGCGATTCCCCAACGGACTGAAAGGCGTGGCCAACATAGTGCACGATGCCGGAGCGAAATTCATGGTGTGGTTCGAGCCCGAGAGAGTGTTCCATGGCACCGACTTCCATAAAAACGTGCCGCAATATCTCCTCGACCTTCCCGGCGCCGGACAGTCGCTCTTCAACCTCGGCGACCCGGAGGCAAGGGATTATCTGTGCCGCTACATGGGCGATTTCTTCGAAAAAAACGGCATCGACTACTACCGTCAGGATTTCAACATCGACCCCGAGAGCTACTGGGCGCACAACGACCCCGAAGGACGCCACGGCATCACCGAGATACGATATATAGAAGGTCTCTATGCCTACTGGGACTGCCTGCGCCAGCGCTTCCCCGACATGCTCATCGACAACTGCGCCAGCGGCGGCCGTCGCCTCGACATCGAGACCATGTCGCGCTCCATACCCCTGTGGCGCACCGACTGCCACTACGGCGAGCCCAACTGCCAGCAGGACCATGAGTACGGCCTGAGCCAATTTTTCCCGCTTCATGGCACCGGCATATACTTCACCGACCGCTTCTGCGCCCGTTCGGGCCTGAGCAGCGCCTATACATTCTCGGGCGAGGTGATGGGGCGCACCAACACCGTGCCCAACATACGACACAGCATGAAGACATATCGCGAACTCCGCGACTATTTCCTCAAAGATTTCTACCCGCTCAGCGGCGATGACGACATCACCGGCCTCGACCGCTGGATAGCATGGCAGTTTCACGACCCCGCCGACGGCTCGGGCATCGTGATGGCGTTCCGTCGCGAGGAGTGCCCTGACTCCACCTATACCTGCCGGCTCCGCGGCCTTGACGCCGACGCCGCCTACACCCTTTTCGACGAAGACACCGGCACCACCCATACCCGCACCGGACGCGAGCTCATGGACGGCCTCACCCTCACCCTCGCCTCCCCCCGCCAGTCGCTCCTCCTCCGCTACCGCAAGCAATAAACTTATAGATCTTATATTCTCTCCATATTAAAACGAAAGATTTATACCCGCGTCATATGCTTAATAAAATTTTTATCATCCACAGATTAATCGCCTTTGTAATTATCTATCTATCACCAGCATCTGTATGCTCTGCACAAATAGAAATAATTAGCAGAAGCAGAAGCGTATATCACCCGCAGACAAACATTTCAGGCGTATGTTATATTTCTATAAATGAAAATGAATGTAAATTAGCATGGACATCAAACAATAAGAAAAAACGTACTATCCCTTCCAAAGTTAAGATAGGGAAAAATTTTTATACTGTTGTTGAAATCGCAGCTAATGCTTTCATCACAAATTCCAATTTGAGAGAGGTTATTCTCCCTTCGACTTTAAAAGTCATAGGAGATGACGCCTTTGCCTTTACAAACATATCTGACCTTACCATACCGACATCTGTTGAAAAAATCGGCTGTATCAGAAATTGTGCAGTTAGCAGCATTAAATTTCCTAATCAAGCCAAAGTTGAGACCGCGTATAAAAAAGCTTTCTTAGAAAACTGTCCCTATTTGTATACAATTACCAATTATTCCAATAAAATCCCTGACTTGATTTGGGATTTAATTATTAATGAAAAAATTGAAACTATTTCCAAAACTCCGTTTGGTCAGACTAATTCACAGATTATCGCTCATTATTTAGCGCAAGCAGAAAAAGATAAAGAAGCTGCAAAGAAGCTTGAAATCGAAAATGCTACGGAAAAAGAGCGCCAAGAGGTTATATGTACAGACGGATTTGTTTGGATACAAGCGCTTTATTCGAATGGTCTATATGGCGTAGTTGACAATAAAACAAATACGAGGATTATTCCCCCGATTGCTAAAAAGATACTATATTCAGACAATCGCTTTTTAATTAACGATGGAGTAAATTCAGCTTTATATACAAGCAGTGGTGAATGTCTCATCCCATTAGAGCAAAAAGAAGGAATCTTAAAATTTTCAGCAACTGCGCCATCAGATTGTGCCGGTTCTGAAAGAATTACATATTTGACAAACGAGCGAATTTCTGGATATAAATTAACTGATGCAGTCTTTGATATAACAACAGGGAAGAAAATTCTTAACAAGTATAATGATTACTCCTTTGTTTGCCCGGGAAGAAACAGGGGAATCAGTTACATACTTGTCAAGGATACCAATGATAAATATGGAATATGTAATTGGGAGGGAGAGGAAATCGTATCTTGCAAATATACCGATTTTGATATTCGCTCTAAAGCAATCCGCTTGTACACCGGTGATGAAATAACACCTTATGCGGATATCCCATATGAAAATTTGACAAAGGACGATGTCAATATTTATTACACAATTAATATGCCCGATTACACCATCTCTAAAGAAGAAATGGCCCCAAAACACAAGAGTTCCCTTTACCACATCGATACATCAAATTATACTGGAAGTTCATTATATAGCGTTTATCCGACCAATGCTTCTAAAGGAATTTCCAATTCTGTTGTTTATTCAGTGGACCCCACGGAAAATGCAATTATCAGCAATTTTGTAAATTCAATGAACGAAACCATAGGGGCTTATCAGCAAGAACTAAAAAAGAACAACAACTGCTCTTTTTTGGTACTCGTTGACAAAAATGACACATTTTCTCTATTGATTAGCTATTGTGGCGCACTTAAATCAACTGATTTATCATTAAAATACAAGCGAAATGAAGTTGTACATTCTGTTTCCACGAGTGATTTCCCTCAGGCATACGGACAAATTTACACTCCCGCTATTTTCCGACCGGGTGACAAAATTTCACTCAGTTATACCGGAGGAGCGGAAAAGACAGAATATATACCGCTCAAAACAAGCAACAACTATTATTCCTATTGTGCACAGCAAACAGAAAAAGCAAGAAATTATATCACCTTAATGCTTGGAGCTCTTAACCGCAGAATAAACTCCGACCAAAGTTTCAGTAACTCTTATACCCCGGGCATCTCTATAGTGGAACAAAAATGTTCGCTATGTGGAGGCTCTGGGATATTCAATAACAAAGAATGTCCGAGTTGCCGTAGGAAAGGCACAATACCTCATATAATTCCTTACGACGGGATACATGATCCGAGAGATTACCATTAAATTCCATGTTAATTCTAAAAAACTGTTTTAATATGATTTAATCGTATTTAACTATTTTTATCATTGCAGCAATTATAATAATGTCAATCAGGCCATTATATATATCACCAAGAAATTTTTTCAGTCATTTAGGAAATATTAGCCTTGACATACATTAATTCCCATGTTCAAACGATTGAAATCTCATCAACCGTTTAGCGTATTCTATGGCATCATTTACTATCTGGAATTATTTTATCCTCAAGCATTTTGCCAGCGCCTGTATATTCAATAAAATCTGTCTTAACTAATAATATTCGTTTCCGACCGGAACCAAACGCAAGAGTTATATTCACGCCTCCAAAATATTCAAATCGGAAAGCCATTCCGGCATTGCAAAATGAGCCACGGAAATGTGCAAAAACATTATTCACCACTTGCCGTATAATTTTGTTGTGGCTACCCGTACACAATTATTTCAATAGTTTTATATCGTTGTTGCCGCTTTCCAACACGCTCATCTGATGAATAGCTATCTGATTCAGTTTGACAAGCCTCTCGCTCTGTGTCATGCCCTGTTCGATGAAAACAGCGTTGAGGTTTTCCATATTTGACAGACAGATAAGTTCATTGATTGTAGCGTAGTCGCGTATGTTGCCTTTGAGGTCGGGATTGGATTCGCGCCATTGCCTGGCTGTCATACCGAACATAGCCACATTCAGCACATCGGCTTCATTGGCGTAGATGATGCTCGCCTGTGCCGGAGTAACCTCCGCAGGGATAAGCTTCTGCTTTATGGCATCGGTATGTATGCGGTAATTGATTTTCGACAGCTCACGTTTCGCCGACCAACCCAACAGCCGCTGTTCCTCCGTCTTTAACCGTTGAAATTCCTCGATAAGATAAAGTTTGAACGGCACACTTATTGCCGACCCAAACTCAAAGGCTATATCCTTATGAGCGTATGTGCCTCCATAACGACCTTTCCTCACTATTATGCCGATTGCATTCGTGCGCTCTATCCACTCCGAAGCACTCAACACAAACGACGGCAAACCTGCACTTATTCTAAAGTGGTCAAATTCGACCACTTTAAAATTCGGGTTGTGAATCACCTCCCAAGTACCAAGAAATTCAATAGTATAGCGGTTACGTAACCAATTCTTGATTATATCAGCAGAACGGTTATCCCCCTCTTTGGCAGTTGCCATATCTGTGAGGGAGATATAATCCTGTTCTTCTACCGAGAGAATAGTAATTGGTGTATTTTGTACTGTGATTTTTGCCATTGCATATGATAGGGCTGTATGCCAACACACAAAGCTACACATTTTCGCTGACATACAGTTTATTCATCTGATTTTTTTGTCTCCATTTCCCATATTCTTAAATCATAAAAAGGGCCTTGTAAACCAAGTTGCGAATAAAACGAGGATTTTACAGGAGAATCTGGAGTGGGGGATGCATTTTTTCGCGGGAATCGCATTGAAATTCAACGGGAAATGCGTAACTTTGCGCCGCTTTCGGGCGCACTTGGCGCGGCCTTGCGCCGGGCGGAAAGCCGTAAGGCTGCCCCTCGGCCTCCACAGGCCCCCTTGCCGACCCGGGACACTATTAATTAACCTTATTTATTAACCTTTTTTTAATGACTGAAGAAGTTAAAAACTCTCCTATCGCCGATTTCGATTGGGATGCTTACGAGAAGGGAGAGAGCAAAAGCGACAAATCGCGTGAGGAACTTACCAAAACCTACGACGAATCGCTCAACACCGTAAAAGACAAAGATGTAATCGAAGGTACCATCATCGCGCTCAACAAGCGTGAGGCTGTGGTTAACATCGGCTACAAGTCAGACGGCATTATCCCCATGAATGAATTCCGCTACAACCCCGACATCAAGGTCGGCGATGTTGTGGAGGTGTTCATCGAAAACCAGGAGGACAAGAAGGGACAGCTTATCCTCTCCCACCGCAAGGCTCGCGCTTCCCGCTCATGGGAGCGTGTGAACCAGGCCCTGGAGAACGACGAAATCATCAAGGGCTACATCAAATGCCGCACCAAAGGCGGCATGATTGTGGATGTGTTCGGTATCGAGGCCTTCCTCCCCGGCTCGCAGATTGATGTGAAGCCCATCCGCGACTACGATATCTTCGTAGGCAAGACCATGGAATTCAAGGTGGTTAAAATCAACCCCGAGTTCCACAATGTTGTGGTTAGCCACAAGGCCCTCATCGAGGCCGAGCTCGAGCAGCAGAAGCGCGAGATCATCGCCAAGCTCGAGAAGGGTCAGGTGCTCGAAGGCACCGTCAAGAACATCACCTCCTACGGTGTGTTCATCGACCTGGGCGGCGTCGACGGTCTTATCCACATCACCGACCTTTCGTGGGGCCGCGTAAGCCATCCCGAAGAGGTTGTTCAGCTCGACCAGAAGCTCAACGTGGTTATCCTCGACTTCGACAACGAGAAGAAGCGCATCGCTCTCGGTCTCAAGCAGCTCCAGCCCCATCCCTGGGACGCTATGGCTGAGGAGATCAAGGTCGGCGACAAGGTCAAGGGCCGCGTAGTGGTTATGGCCGACTACGGCGCATTCGTTGAGGTGGCTCCCGGCGTGGAGGGCCTCATCCATGTGAGCGAGATGAGCTGGAGCCAGCACCTCCGCTCGGCACAGGACTTCCTGAAGGTCGGCGACGAGGTAGAGGCTGTAGTGCTCACCCTCGACCGCGAGGAGCGCAAGATGAGCCTCGGTCTCAAGCAGCTCAAGCAGGACCCCTGGCAGGACATCGAGGTGAAATACCCCGTTGGCTCGCAGCACACCGCCAAGGTGCGCAACTTTACCAACTTCGGCGTGTTCGTGGAAATCGAGGAGGGCGTAGACGGCCTCATCCATATCTCCGACCTCAGCTGGACCAAGAAGGTAAAGCACCCCTCGGAATTCACCCAGATCGGTGCCGACATCCAGGTTGTAGTTCTCGAAATCGACAAGGAGAACCGTCGCCTCAGCCTCGGCCACAAGCAGCTTGAGGAGAACCCCTGGGATGTATTCGAGACCATCTTCACCGTTGGTTCCGTACATCAGGGCACAATCATCGAGATGCTCGACAAGGGCGCTGTGATCCAGCTCCCCTACGGCGTGGAAGGCTTCGCTACTCCCAAGCACCTCGTGAAGGAAGACGGCTCGCAGGCCAAGGTCGACGAGAAGCTCGACTTCAAGGTAATCGAGTTCAACAAAGACAGCAAGCGCATCATCCTCAGCCACAGCCGCATCTTCGAGGATGAGGCCAAGGCCGAGAAGAACGAGGCACGCAAGGCTAAACGCCAGCCCCGCAAGGCTGAAGAGGCTCCCGCCCTCAACCAGCCCGTCGAGAAGACCACTCTCGGCGACATCGAGGCACTTGCCGCTCTCAAAGAGAAGCTCGCAGGCAAAGCATAAAGCAATGCCCCGCTGAGGTAAACCTCAGATAATACAACTCGCCCGAGGCGCCTTAGGCACCTCGGGCGAGTGTTTTTTATATTCAATTCCAGATTACGGCGCGGGCCGAAAGGCCCGGCCGACAAAAGAAGTTATCAGAACGAGAACGAGAGATAGAGGCGAGTGGAAGCGAACTTACGGGTGTAATTTTCGCCGGTGCTCAGCTGACCGTTCTCAATCGTCGACTCAAAGTCGAACGGTTTAAACTTGCCAGAGCCCCAGTGGCCCTCCACACCGAGACCGATGCCCTTCCACTTGATTTTGCCGCCGAACTGGAACATATTGCAATAGGCGTAGCTTATCTCGGTGTCGCCGTCGTTGCTCACAAGATACATGCCCATGGTGGGCTGATAGTGAAAATAGATGCTGGCGCGAAGGAAGCGAGCAGCATTGCCCATATGGGCGAAAGGAGCCACGGTAACATTAGGACCTATGCCGAGCGCACCGAACATCATGCTCCATTTGCCGAGCTTGGTAGGATCGAAGCCAAGGATTGTTCCATCGCCGTCGTCCTCGTCATCATAACCGTAATCGGGCACGATATTGTCCCAGTTGTCCGACTGAATGCCGTCCCAATTGGTTGAGTCCTTATACTTGGCCACATTCACATCAATCCAGTTGATGTCGAATCCTACTTTCAGCATGTTGCCGAACCAGCCTTCAGTGCGGGGGAAAAGATATGTGGCACCTTTGCGAATGAAGAATCCGAACTTGCCGGGTTCGGCATAGTCGCCGTCGGCTGCGGTCTCGGCCCATGCATAGCCAAGCTCCATATAGCGGCCTTTGCCCCATACCGCCTTGGGATTTTCCTGTGCTTTGGCACCGATAGTCAACGACAGCGCTGCCAGAATTACCATTACAATCTTTTTCATCATCTGCGGTATTTAAAGGTTACTGTCAAAACATCTCCGTCTTCGCCGGAATATTTCATCTGGCTTATCTGACCATTGTCGAACATTCGGTAGGCATACTTCTCATCATATGAGTCATACGGTCCGCGCACCTTCACGCTCTCGACCTGCCATGCGGGAGCCGGGCCGAAAAGTCCGCTGTATAATATCATGCCGGGACCTGTCACGAGCGGGTTCCACTCCTGATAGGGATTGCTGATATCCATATAGGTGTAGCTCATGGTAGTTTCGCCGTCGTTGTACGAAGTTAGGCGGTCGCCGTTCCATGTGAAGCGCGAGTCGCCGTCGCCGTCAGAGTTGTGGATGGTCGTGATGTAACCGTTGGAGTTATAGGTCACAGTGCTCGAGAAAGTTTCGGTTTCCTCGGTCTGGATGTAGCCGCCGGTCTCATAGTCATAGGTCTGATTATAGCGGGTGTCGCGGGTATCATAGCTTGTAATGCATCCTGCGGCGTTGAGCTTGATGTTGTGCAGCACAGTCAGGTCCGACAGATACAGCTCGTCGAGCTCTGTCTCGTAATTGTACCTCTCATCGTACTCATACATGATAATCTGCATGGGGTCGTACGAAAACTCGACGCGCTCGTCGTTTCCGAGCTTTATCTCCGACAGGCGGTTGCGGCTGTCGTAAGAGAACTTCGCAACAGGCATGAAGCTCGCGTTGATTGATTCCAGCTGCCTCTGGCCGGAGCCTGCAGAGATTCCATCCGGCTCCGACACGGTGCAGGATGTGAATCCAGCGCCCACACACAGCATGCCGGTAGCAGCAAGAAATAAAGTGAATAATTTGTTCATTGTGCGTTTTTTGCCTCGGGGCCTTACTCGTCGGCAGTTGATTGGTTTAAATACAAAAGCAAAAGGCCTGTGTCCGGCATGATGACCTCGCCGGACAACACTTTCATAGTCTACGCCCGTGCCGTTCACTCCGTCACGGAATTCGGTTGGCGATACGACTTACAAAAATACTAACAATTTTTCACACATCCACACAAATATTATAAAATGCAACAGCTCCCGCAATATTTTTTCGGGATGTGGTTAACTTTTGGAGTTTCAGACAAGTTTGCGGAATCGGGGGAGCGAAGAGAAGCGGCGGATACCGCGGAGATAATAGTCTACCAGGATGTTGGTGCGCTGCATCGGTTCGTTAAGCATGTTGCGGTCGGGGTGTGAGGTATAGAGCGAACGCATGCGGCGGAAATCGCGGTGCGCGCGCAACACGGCCACTGCATTTCTCCAATCGAAAGTAAGCATGAATTTAGCCCATGCAAGCGTGTCGAGAAGGCGCCGGCGCAGTAATGTGGAGCGCACATCGGCCTCAGGCAGATTTTTGTAAAGCAGCAGAAGGTTGTTGCGGAAATTAAGATAGGTCTTGCGTGGATTCGATGCCGGCAGACTCCCTCCTCCGAGGTGATAGACTTTCGATGCGGGCACTGCGGCTATGTCGTAACCGGCCAGATGGATGCGCCAGCAAAGGTCTATCTCCTCCATATGCGCGAAAAACTCCTTGTCGAGGCCGCCCACCTTCCTGTACAGGTCGGTGCGTACCATCAGGGCCGCTCCGGTGGCCCAGAATACAGGCACCACGGTATCATACTGCCCTTTGTCGAACTCCACCGACCCGAAGATGCGTCCGCGGCAATAGGGATAGCCGTTGCGGTCGATATACCCGCCCGACGCGCCGGCATACTCGAAGCTAGTCCGTTCGGTATAACTCAGTATCTTCGGCTGACATGCCCCGAGATTGGGATTGTCGTCCATGGCGTCGACCAACGGCTCAAGCCATCCGCGGGGCACGGCCACATCGGAATTGAGCAGCACAGTGTAGCGGCAATCAAGCTGCGCTATAGCCCGATTATATCCCTCAGCAAACCCATAGTTTTCCGAAAACTTCATCACCCTGACAGTGGGAAATTTTTCGGCAAGCACCTTAAGGGAGTCGTCGGTGCTCCCGTTATCGGCCACGATGATCTCAGCAAGCCCCTCAGTGGTGTTGTCGACCACCGACGGAAGAAATTCCTCAAGGAGCCGCGCTCCGTTCCAGTTGAGTATGACTACAGCTACCACTTTCGTAAGTTAACAAAAAACAGTTGAAACACAGGAGCCGATATCACCGTTATCTCGGCGCCACCGGATGCTTCCACCTATTGTGGCTCCATAACCATAACGCCGGATTGCGGCGGATGGTTTGTGTCAGCAGCGAGCAATATCTGTCGGTTAGGGTGCCTTCGGGCAGTTCACCGGGCTTTTCTGTTATCAGTCTCACATCCACGCGGTAATGTCCGCGTGAGATTTTGTTCATGTCGAAATACACCACAGCGGCGTCAAGGCGCCGCGCCACAGTCTCGGTGCCGGTGATGAACATAGTCGGATGATGCAGAAAGTTCTCATAGTGTCCCTCGTCACCATGACTCGGTTTCTGGTCGCTCATGAAACCCGTGATGGTGGCGATGCCGCGCCGGGTATAGCGCATCAGGTCGAGAAACACCAGTTTTTTTGTAAGCGACACCGAACCGAAACGGCTGCGTATGTCGAGCATCAGAGCATCCATCACACGGTTGCGCAACGGCCGGTACACCTGGCAGAACTCCACACCCTCGCCGGGTGTAAGCTTGCTCCACAGCGTTATCGAGGGGACCCATTCCCAGTTGAAACAATGCGAGAAAAAAGCCACCACGGGGCGTCCCTCGCCGAGGATGCGGTCCACGGCCTCGACGCCGGTGAACTCCATGCGGCGCCTCATCGCACTGTCGGAGATATGCAGCAGTTTCAGCGTCTCGAAGATATAGTCGCTGAAATTCCGGTAAAACCTGCGGCGGATGCGCGCAATCTCCTTCGGCGACATCTCGGGGAACGACGCCCTGAGATTGGCGGTGATTATGCCTCGACGGTAACGCACCACGAAACCGAGCACAACCCACACCACATCGCTCAGCCCATAGAGCGCCCTGAGCGGTAGCATGGCCGCAGCTTTCAGCACTCCGTGGAGCATACGGTAAGAAAATGTCTTTTCAACAGGCTTCATGGTCAGGTGCATGTATTATCGCTCAAATTCAGGTGGCAGCGGAACGAGCTCTCCTCTGAAATGGCAGTCGCCCATGTCGTCGGCCAACAGCTCAAGCAGGCGCACCCCCACGATAGTGTTGTCCATTCCGGCAGGAGCGTCGACGGTGACTTTCATATAATTATCGGTGAAGCCGCTCATGGGCGCACCGGGTTTGCCGTGCTCAAGCAGCACGGGACGCACCGTGCCGAGAAAGCGGGTGGCGAACTCATGCATCTTCCGCTCCGACACCACGAGCATATGGTTCACACGGCGGTGCTTCTCGGGCTGCGGCACCACATGGGCTATTTCAAGCGCCTTGGTGCCGGGACGCTCTGAATAGGGGAAGATGTGAAGGCGGGTGATGGGAAGCGATTCCACAAATTCGCACGAGCGGCGGAACTCTTCGTCGGTCTCGCCTCGGGCACCCACAATGAGGTCCACGCCGATGAACGCATGGGGCATCAGTTCCTTTATGCGCTCCACCTTGTGGCGGAACAGAGCCGTATCATAGTGGCGGTGCATCAGGCGTAGCACCTCGTCGGAGCCGCATTGCAGTGGTATGTGGAAATGCGGCATGAAGCGCCGCGAACGGGCGCAGAACTCCATCACCTCGTCAGTAAGCAAATCAGGCTCAATCGACGATATGCGGTAGCGCTCGATGCCTTCTATTTTGTCAAGTTCGGTGATAAGGTCGAGGAATGTCTCGGTGCCTTTCACGAGGGTGGTGCCGCCGTCCTCCGAAGGCACCTCCACACGTTTGCCGAAATCACCGATATTCACGCCGGTAATCACCACCTCGCGGGCACCGTCGGCTGCCGCCTGTCTTACCTGAGCCACAAGCTGTGCCACCGTTGCCGAACGCGAGCGGCCTCTGGCTGCAGGAATGGTGCAGTAGGTGCAGTAGTAATCGCAGCCGTCCTGCACCTTCAGAAAATAGCGGGTGCGGTCACCGCGCGCACACGACGGCACGAAGCGGTGAAGCTCGGCCGTTGAGGCCACATGCACCTGCGGACGGCGGCTCTCGAGCCAGCTGTGCAGGAACTGCGTCAGCTCACCCTTGCGGTCGTTGCCGGCCACCACCGCCACACCTTCGAGCGAAGCCACCTCCTCCGGTTTCAGCTGCGCATAGCAGCCAGTCACAAGAATAGTGGCATCCGGAAAACGGCGGTGAAACGAGCGTATGGCCTGACGGCATTTCTTGTCGGCGAGCTCGGTGACACTGCATGTGTTCACCACTATGATATCGGGAATCTCGCCTGCGCCGGCACGCATTATACCCTCCCGCGCGAAAGCACGGGCCACCTCCGATGTCTCGGCGAAGTTGAGCTTGCAGCCGAAAGTGTGATAAAGGGCCTTGAGAGTGCCGAATGTAGCTTTGTCAATCATGCCACGAAGATTTCAACCGAAATAGGAATCCTTGAATCCAAGGAAATAAAGCACCCCGTCAAGCCCGATTGTGGAAATCGACTGTTTTGCTGTAGCCTTTACCTTGGGCTTGGCGTGAAAGGCCACACCGAGACCGGCAGCCGAAAGCATCGGCAGGTCGTTGGCGCCGTCGCCCACGGCGATGGTCTGTGCTATATTCACATTCTCCACCTGCGCTATAAGCTTGAGCAGCTCGGCCTTGCGGCGGCCGTCGACTATGTCGCCCACATAGCGGCCTGTGAGCTTGCCGTCGACTACCTCAAGCTCGTTGGCATACACATAGTCGAACCCGAACTTGCGGCGCAGATACTCGCCGAAATATGTGAATCCGCCCGAAAGGATAGCGGTCTTGTAGCCGGCGGTCTTGAGCACCTGCATCATGTGGCCCACACCCTCGGTAATGGGCAGCTTCTCGGCGATATCCTGCATCACGCTCACATCGAGACCCTTCAGAAGGGCCACACGTTCGCGGAAACTTTCGTTGAAATCAATCTCACCGCGCATGGCGCGCTCGGTGATGGCGCTCACCTTGTCGCCCACACCGGCACGCTCGGCAAGCTGGTCGATACACTCGGTCTGAATGAGTGTAGAGTCCATATCGAAACATATCAGACGGCGGCAGCGGCGAAACATATTGTCCTCCTGCAGCGAGATATCGAACTCTTCCTCGGCGGAAATCTGTATGAAACGGCGCTGCATCTCTTCGCGGTCGCGGGGTGTGCCGCGCACCGAAAACTCGATACATGCCTTGGTGAGCATCTGCTCGCTCTCGTCGAGCGGCGGACGGCCTGTAAGACGCTGTATCGCATCGATATTAAGCCCCTGCTCGGCCACCACTTCCGAGACCATGGCAATATTACGTGCGGTGAGACGACGCCCTAACAGCGTGATAATCCATCGATTCTTGCCCTGACGGCCCACCCAGGCCTCATATTCCTCGACAGTAATAGGCGAGAAACGTATTTTCACTCCCAGGTCATAGGCCTTGAAGAGGAGATCCTTGAGTATGTCGCCGCTCTCATTGCTGTCGGTGCGGAAAAGTATGCCGAGCGACAGGGTATGATGGATATCGGCCTGACCTATGTCAAGTATGTCGGCATCGTGGCGCGCAAGTATTTCGGTGAGTGCCGCGGTCACTCCGGGACGGTCCTGTCCGTTGATATTTATGAGAATCAGCTCAAGTTTTGCGGGTGCATCGTTGCCTGCCGGCAAGTTTTCACTGGGTGTGGACTGTTCTAATTTGTCTGACATTTGTGATGAACTACGACTTGAATGTGTTATTTCAACTTGATTTTGTCGCCGGGCTTGATTTTATTGCCCTTCATGCCGTTGATGCGCTGCAGAGCTTTCACGGTAGTGCCGTGCTTCTGGGCAATGATATATAGGCTCTCGCCCTTGCGCACGGTGTGGGTGGCAGGAGCGGCTTTTTCTTTATTCTTTTTCCTGGAAGAAGATGCTGAGGTCTGCTCCTTCTGCTTACGCTCGGACTGGGCTTTGCTGTCGGCTTCACGCTGCTTCTCACGGGAGGTCGAGAAAGTGCCTGCCACCTTGTTGCGCACGGCCGAAGAGTCGGCCTCGGCGATTGTTTCCTCCGCCTCAGGGACTGCAGCAGCTTCATGAGTCTCACCCTCAGGTTCCGTGACTGTTTCGCCCATAGCTGCGGCTGATGTCTCCGCGGGTGTTTCAGCCGGGGTCTCCTGGATAGAACTCTCCGGTGCATCTACACTATCGGCGGTATCGTTCGAAGAAGCGGAGGCATCATTGGCTACCAACAGATTATCATTGGGTTCGATTACGGGTTCCGGCTCACGCTCAATGGGTCTGAACACTTCCTTGGTGGTTATCACCTTTAGAGTCGCACCGCGTTTAGGCTTTGAGATGCCGCCGTTGGCACGCTTGAGACTTGTGAGGGTAACGCCATATTTCTTGGCGATTGACGACATAGTCTCATTGCGGCGCACCTTATGATATTTCACCGTTTCCTCGGTAACCCACTCGCCTTCCTGACCGTCGACCACGGCATACCTGGGTTCCATGCCTGTGGCAGGCTCCACCGTGGAGCGACGGGTGTAGAGGTCGGCATTGCGTGCCGCGATATCGTCCTCGCTGAGGATGTAGGAGTACACCTGATTGGCCGGGAGCACTAGCGAATAAGGCTTGATGTCGCCCGGAATCTCATCCTTGCGATACTGCGGATTGAGCGCCTGAAGAGCCTCTACCGGCAAATGGAGCACATCGGCTATCTGCTTGAAATTCACGCGGCGATGCACATGCACCGAGTCGGTGAGTATAGGCTTGCGGGCCAGCGCCGGCGAGATGTTGTGCTTGTTGTAGTGGTTCATCACATATGTGGCGGCGATGAAACAAGGCACATATCCGCGCGTCTCCTGCGGCAGATAGGGATATATGGCCCAGAAATCCTTCTTGGTGGAATCGTTTTCGGCACCGGCGCGGCGCAGCGCTTTCGTCACATTGCCGGGACCGCAGTTATAGGCTGCGATGGTCAGGTGCCAGTCATTGAAAATATCGTTGAGCTGATGCAGATAGCGTGCAGCGGCAGCCGACGAGGCTATGGGGTCGCGGCGCTCGTCGACAAGGGTATTCACCTCAAGTCCGAGCCCGCGGGCGGTCGGTAGCATCATCTGCCAGAGGCCCACGGCTCCGGCGCGGCTCACCGCCTCGGGATTGAGCGCCGACTCGATAATCGGCAGATATTTGAGCTCAAGAGGCAACCCCTCGCGCTCTATGGCCTGCTCGAAAATGGGCATATAGTAAAGGCTCATGCCGAGCATGCTCTCCACCAGGGAGCGCTTGCGGCCGGTGTAAAGCTCTATATAGTTGCGCACCACCGAATTGAATGGTAGTTCGATAGTAGTGGGGATGCTCTGTAGACGCTTGATAAGCTCCTCGTCGGAGACAGGTGCGTCGGGACGCGAGTCCACATCCTTGTCGAGTGCGGTGTAATTCTGCAGATACCAGTTCTGCATCATTTTCTGCACATCGGTCTCCATGCTTTCGGGAATCACGATAGTGGAGTCATTGAGATGGTCGGCCACAGAGAGCACCGTCGTATCCGCCGCGGCCGAAAGCGGAAATGCCATGATGGCACAAAGGGCATATTTTATTATACTATTCATTGCATCAGAAATTTAAGGCCCACACCATACCTATCGACGGACGCACATTGCGTCCGTCCTGAATCAGTGTCGGCGACACATCCATCGTCAGTTCGGGAGTTATGTCGAAATGCGACAGCGAGGCATCCACATAGGCATCGACCATAGCCACGAGATATACTGCCACCATACAAATGATGCAGAGGTCGCGGTTACGCCTGAAATAGTTTTTGCGCGAGCGTATCACATTCTCCAGCCACGATTTGTCGAGAGAACTTTCACTTACTCCCGGGGCGAAAAGATCCATATAACTCTTGGTGTTGGGGTCGGAGTCAAGAAGGTCGGAATAGGCCTTGGAGTAGTCGCGGAGCATACCGTTGTTCCACGTGGTGGCGTATGCCAGCCCCAGATAGCCACCCACCACAATGGGAAGCTTCCAGTAACGGCGGTTGTACACCTGCCCCAGACCGGGGAAAAGCGCCGCATACCACACGGCCTTCGTTGGGTCGGGGTTGAACTCCTCCTTGCGGGGCACCCATTCGTCGGGTTTCTTTTTTGCGTCGGCCATGGCTATGGAGTCGGCGAGAAGCATCTCGCCTGCAGTGAGGCCTATGGAATCGCCTTCGGCGAAAATGCCCGACATCTCGGGATATTCGTCCTCGATGGCCTGACGGTTTATATCGATGCCGACTGTGTCGACGGGGGTCACCTCAAGGTGTCCCGATTTAGTCTGTTCTACTTCATCCTCCACCACCTCGGCCGGTCCGGTGACCGGGCTCACGGGTATGGAATCGGGCAGAGCAGCCGTGGCGGCACGCACCGCCACCGAGTCGGGCTGTTGCTTGCGCGAAGGGTGCGACACCGGCTTCACCGGCGAGGGAGCGTGTTTCTTAGGAGCCGACGGAGACTGTGTCCGAGGCTGTTGCGATGTCATGGCCGCATAGGCGTCGAACGGACATGCCGACACAAGCATCACCACGGCCATAACGACCGTGATGACCTGCCGGCACAGTTCGGAAAGCCTGCCGCGTTGCCATTTATTGCACCATATTTTCATATCAGTGCAAAATTAGCGAAAATAATCGAAAAAGCAGCATCCTTTAGGCGGTGCGCTCGTCTCTTTGCCTTATTTTGAACTTTCGCAACACTTTTTTAACGCACACAACATACTCTCAGTCCACGTGGGAGAGCGATGCGATGTTGGCTGCTATTTCTTCCGACGATACGCTGTAGTTGGCCAGGTCGCCCGCAAGATAGCGGTCGTAGGCGCTCATGTCGATGAGCCCGTGGCCCGACAGATTGAACAGGATGGTGCGCGGCGTGCCGGCCTCGTCGGCCGCACGGGCTTCGCGTATAGCAGCGGCGATGGCATGCGCGCTCTCCGGCGCGGGGATGATGCCTTCGCTGCCTGCAAAGAGTGTGGCGGCGTCGAACGACTCAAGCTGCGGAATATCCACCGCGTCCATCAGGCCGCTGTTCTTGAGGCAGCTCACCACGGCGCCGGCGCCATGGTAACGAAGTCCGCCTGCATGGATGTTGGCGGGTGCGAAATCATGGCCGAGCGTGAGCATGGGGATGAGCGGCGTGTAACCGGCCTCGTCGCCGAAGTCGTAGCGCATCTCGCCGCGGGTGAGCTTGGGACACGACTCTGGTTCGGCAGCCACGAACCGCGTGGAGCGCTCGCCGCTGAAATTATGGCGCATGAAGGGGAAGGCTATTCCCGAGAAGTTGGAACCGCCGCCGAAGCAGCCTATTACCACATCTGGATATTCGCCGGCCATTTCCATCTGCTTCTCCGCCTCCAGACCGATTACGGTCTGATGCAGCGCCACATGATTGAGCACCGAGCCGAGGGCATATTTGCAGTTGGGCGTACCCATGGCCAGCTCCACGGCCTCGCTGATGGCGGTGCCGAGCGATCCCTGACATTTGGGATTCTCGGTGATTATCTTCCGGCCGACCTTGGTCGACATGCTCGGCGAAGCCACCACCTCAGCGCCGTAGGTCTGCATTATCGAGCGGCGGTAGGGCTTCTGACTGCATGAAATCTTCACCATGTAGACAGCCAGGTCTATGCCCATCATGCGGGTGGCCAGAGCGAGCGCGGCTCCCCACTGGCCGGCGCCGGTCTCGGTGGTGATGTTGGTCACACCCTGCTTCTTGCAGTAATAGGCCTGCGGAATGGCTGAATTGAGCTTGTGGGAGCCTACCGGGCTCACACTTTCGTTCTTGAAATATATATGGCAGGCCGTGCCGATGGCCTTCTCCAGACCGGCGGCACGCACAAGGGGCGTGGGGCGCCATATCTTATACAGGTCGCGCACCTCGTCGGGAATCTCTATCCATGAGTCGGTGGTGTTCATCTCCTGCCTTGCGGCTTCTTCGGAGAAAAGTGGGAAGAGGTCCTCCACCGTGAGCGGCTTGCGGGTGGCGGGGTTGAGCATCGGAGCCGGCTTCACCGGCATGGACGGAATTATGTTGAACCATGCGCGGGGAATGTCGCTCTCGCTGAGAAGATATTTTTTCGAATCTGCCATGATGAATGAATATTTATGCACTTATACAATTATTTCCGTATGTTTATCGCAAAAATACTCATTCCATCAATATCAACAAATATAAAATACAAAAAACTCACCCCTGAAGCACGGCTCTTTCATTTAAGATTGTCTTGCATGGTTGGAAATGTTGTTATTTTATAGCGGACATCAGAGTGTCTTTG
>CAKTFH010000015.1 GCA_934555895.1 uncultured Muribaculaceae bacterium
CACTAAATTTACTGAATTTGAACCTTCCGGGGATCCAAAGAGACCGGAACAATCTGGCGCAGGCAGGCGCCAACGCGGTGATCTACAGACTTCAATTCCAGATTATGAAAATTATAAATATTATGTCTCACCCTACAATCTCGGTTGGTGTGACCCTAAGACGCGTCATTATCTAAGACGAGTTGGTGAAATGGAATTTGTTCAGTATAGAAAAGATAATGGAAATACTGTGCCTACGGGCCGCGCCAAGACACTTCCAGTAATTCAGAATGGTTTGGAAATAACATATCGTTATGGTAATAATACCTACTATCAGTTTGGCCGTAAGGATGCTATGGTAGGTTTTATCGACCATAATAATACGATTAAACGAAATTTTGGTCCCTATCAGTATAGAATTGTTCAATGCGGTCAGACACTTGGTTATAGCATCCAACACCCAAATACATTGTTATCAATAGGATATAGTACAGACGGGCCTAATAGTAAAGGCGCGGAATCAACGAAAGGTGCTGAGTGGTGTGATAAATCATATATAAATTTATGGAATAATTATAATTCTTCTTCCGAAATATCCATGAATAATGAAAAATGTGCAAATCATGCTTTGTGTCTGAACGGAGTGAAGACTGTTTATGATCCATGTCCACCGGGTTATATGGTTCCTCCTGCTTCCCTTTGGAGAATAGTGGGATCTGCTGACGGTAAGAACTATTATGATGGCGGTAGCAATAAAAAAAATCTCAATAAGAACACAAATTTCTATGGCATATACAGAGGAGAAGCGGCCAATGCCCCTAATGATGATGAGAAATATTATTCATATGTAATATTTGCCGATAGAACAAAAAGTAAAACCGAAAAGAATAATTGGATTTTTCTTGCTTCTACAGGTCATAGATGGTATTCTGATTATCATACACCCGCTTTTAAAGCTGGCGATAACTTTAATCCTCAGATTGTATATCTTTGGTCATCTACATCATCTGTGAATATGTTCCGTGGTGCTATGTGTCTGGCTCTCGGTTTTGAGACACCTCCCAATAACGTGAAACCTTGGGGACAGTACCTTGATGGAGATAAAAAAGGACAAGACTATGATCAATGGGTTATTTGTTCTTATTTTGATGGTAGGCGCTCTATGGCACGCCCTGTAAGGCCGGTTCGTGAGGAATATAGTAAATAAGAAGTTGCGCAAGGCAGATTTGAAAGGCGGCGTTGTTGCAGTCGACGGTCTGTAAGTGCTACGTGACGGAAAGTGACACCCCGCCAGAACAACGATATGAGACAGTGCTGAAAGCGGGCGATGGTGCGCCCGCTTTCTTTTTCACGCTCAGCGACAGCACTGAGTTCATGTCGCCCCGCGACTTCATCATGTGGCGCAGCACCGAGGTGGTGTTTTTCTCCACTACGTGTCCCGACTGCCGCGAGGCCCTGGCGCGCCTCCAGAGCCGCCCCGACCACAGTAACGTGCTCTGCATATCGCGCGCCGAACCGGCCTCCGAGGTGGCCGCCTACTGGGAGGCCCACGGCCTCACCCTCACCTATGCCGCCGTGCCCGACCGCTCGGTTTACAACCTCTTCGCCCGTTCCGGCATCCCCCGCCTCTACATCATCTCCCC
The DNA here is from genome assembly GCA_934555895.1 of uncultured Muribaculaceae bacterium. Classification (GTDB taxonomy): domain Bacteria; phylum Bacteroidota; class Bacteroidia; order Bacteroidales; family Muribaculaceae; genus UBA7173. Next base: position 1,623 of record CAKTFH010000015.1, read on the forward strand.
CACCGCCACCATCCTCACCGCCTCCCTCACCCTCTGATTCCCGTTTTTTTGCAAAAAACGCTGCCTGTCCTTTTTTTTAGGACACATTTAGCCATTTCTGTCCCCCAAAAAAGGACACTATAAAAGAATCGCAACCCAAACGGCGCCGTGTCAGCAGTGTGAGCTGACATGGCGCCGTTTGGGTTGCGGGAGATGAGGAAAAGGGGGAGAGGGGGAGGAGAGAGTTATGTTCAGTGGTTGATGACGGGAGCGGTGGCCTCTACCGATGGCTGGCCGGTGAGGGTGCGGGGCCAACCCTGGGCATCCCAGATTATCTGGTCCATGTAGACCTTGCGGCCTGCCTTGGGCTCGTCGGCGTCGAAGCCGTGGTAGATCATCCATGTGTTGCCGCCGTCGTCGTAAACGAAGTTGGAGTTGTGGCCGGGACCAACCACCTCGGGGCTTTTCTCGAGGATGAGCGAGAAATTGTTGTCGAGGGCGCTCTTGCCGTCGCGGTCAACGTAGGGGCCGAAGAGGTCGCGTGAGCGGGCCACCACCACGCGGTAGGTGCTGGCAAGGCCCTCGCAGCATGAGCCTGCCGAGCCCACGAGGTAATAATATCCGTTGTGCTTGATGATGTTGGTGCCCTCGGTGAGGGTGCCGGCTATGCGCTGCGGTTTGGCTCCCTCGCGCACCGAGAGGCCGTCGTCGGAGAGTTCGATGCCGTAGATGCCGCGGAAACTGCCCCAGAAGAGGTAGCGCTTGCCGCCTTCCTCGAAGAAGAAGGGGTCGATGCTGTTCTGCACGCCTATCTCATTGCTTATGAAGAGCTTGCCATGGTCGGTGAACGGGCCTGTGGGGCTGTCGGCGGTGGCTACGCCCACACCGCACTCCCACTCGCCGCCCCAGCGGCTCTTGGAGTAGTAAAGCACATATTTGCCGTCGAAATGCTGGATGTCGGGCGCCCAGATGCCGCCGTCGGGCACCATCTGCGGGCGTGTGGCGTCGGTGAAGGCTGTGCCGCGGAATTTCCAGTTCACCAGGTCTTTCGAGCTGAATATGGGCACGTTGCGGGTGTTCTCGGTGCCGTAGAGGTAGTAGGTGCCGTCGTCGTCGCGGAACACCGTCGGGTCGGGCGCCGCGCGGTTGATGATGGGGTTGCGGTAGGTGTCGGCTTCACAGACCGCCGGAGCGGCCATTGCGGCCAGCATCATTGTCGCGAAAATTGCATTGCTGATTTTCATCGTAATCTCATTAAGGTGAAACTAAACGTTATTATAGGGCTTTGTTTTTGTTTTGCTTTCTTACCGTAATGGCCGCGCGCGTCGGCCATCATATCATTTGCCGATGACGGGGCATACCGACACTTCCGACGGCTGACCGGTGAGGGTGCGGGGCCATCCCTGGGCGTCCCAGATGATCATGTCCATATACACCTTGCGGCCGGCGTTGGGATTATCGGCGTCGAAGCCGTGGTAAATCATCCATGTGTTGCCGCCGTCGTCGTACACGAAGTTGGAGTTGTGGCCCGGGCCGACGACCTTCGAGCTCTTCTCCATCACGAGGGAAAAGTTGTTGTGGAGAGCGCCGTTGCCGTTCTTGTCGAGGTAGGGGCCGAAGAGGGTGCGTGAACGGGCTACGAGCACGCGGTAGGTGCTGGCGAGGCCCTCGCAGCACGAGCCTGCCGAGCCCACGAGGTAGTAGTAGCCGTCGTGCTTGATGATGTTGGTGCCTTCGGTGAGGGTGCCGGCTATCTGTCGCGGTTTTGCTCCCTCTCGCACCGACAGGCCGTCGTCGGAGAGTTCGATGCCGTAGATGCCGCGGAAGCTGCCCCAGAAGAGGTAGCGCTTGCCGCCGTCCTCGATGAAGAAGGGGTCGATGCTGTTCTGCACACCGATTTCACTGCTTATGAAAAGCTTGCCATGGTCGGTGAACGGGCCTGTGGGGCTGTCGGCCGTGGCCACGCCTATGCCGCAGTCCCACTCGCCGCCCCATCGGCTCTTGGAGTAATAGAGCACATATTTGCCGTCGAAATGCTGGATGTCGGGAGCCCATATGCCGCCGTTAGGCACCATCTGCGGGCGTGTGGCGTCGGTGAAGGCTGTGCCGCGAAACTCCCAGTCGACGAGATTTTTCGAACTGAAAATGGGCACATTGCGGGTGTCCTCGGTGCCGTAGAGGTAATATGTGCCGTCGTCGTCGCGGAACACTGTCGGGTCTGGCGCCGAGCGGTCGATTATGGGGTTACGGAAAGTGCTGGCCGCATTGGCCGCCGCGGGGGCGGCCAATGCTGTCAGCACACTGATTGCAAAGATAATATGATTAATTCTCATGGTGATGATAAGGTGTGTGAACTTTTTAGCGTACCGGTCTGCTACAGCAGACCGGTACGTACGGTTTTATTTTATTTGTGTGCCTTTATCCACTCGCGGGCGGCGATGAAGGCATCTATCCAGGGGGTCACCTCGTCGTTGCGGCGGTTGGCGGGATAGAAGCCGCACTGCCACGGGAAGATGGCACGCTCCAGATGGGGCATCATGGCCAGATGACGGCCGTCGGCCGAAGCGAGGGCTGCTACGGCGCCGCGCGAACCGTTGGGGTTGCCGGGATATGAGGCGTAGTTGTAGCGGGCTGCGATGTTGTAGTTCTTCAGGCTGCCGGGAAGCATGAAGCGTCCCTCGCCGTGGGCTACCCAGATGCCGAGCTTCATGCCAGCCAGAGGCTTGAGCATCACGCTGTTGCTATCGGGGATGGTGAGGCCCACGAACTGGCTCTCGAAACGGTGGCTGATGTTGTGCTCCATGCGGGGGCGTCCGGCGCCGGTGCCGTTGTCCTCCACAACCTTGCCTTCGAGCAGGCCGAGCTCAATCATGAGCTGGCAGCCGTTGCATATGCCGAGGCTGAGGGTGTCGGGGCGCGAGTAGAAGCGACGCAGGGTGGCCTTGGCGGTATCGTTCCAGCGGAATCCGCTCGCCCAGCCTTTGGCCGAGCCGAGCACATCGCTGTTGGAGAATCCGCCGCAGAACACTATCATGCTTATGTCGTCGAGGGTCTCGCGGCCGCTCATGAGGTCGGTCATATGCACATCCTTCACATCGAAGCCTGCCAGATAGAGCGAGTAGGCCATCTCACGGTCGCCGTTCACACCCTTTTCGCGGATGATGGCGGCACGCACGCCGGTGCGTGCCTCGTGGCGGTAGGCAATGCCGCGCGAGGCGAGGCTGCCGCTGAATGAGGCGGGGATGGAATAGCGCAGAGGCTGTTTCTTGTAGTTCTCGAAGCGCATGGCGGCACATTCGGCGCCGCTCTGCAGGGTGTCGAGCAAATAGGAGGGCTTGAACCATGCGTCGCGCAGGTAGTCGATGCCGAGCAGGCGCTCGGTGCCTTCATGCTCGAGCAGCAGCACGCGCTCGGCCTGCGGGCGTCCGAGTTCGAAGAAGCGCACACCGGCTTTTTCGAGGGTCTTCTCCACGGCGGGACGCTTGGCGTCGTCCACCTGGATGACTACGCCGGGATTTTCGGCGAAGAGTATCTTCACGAGGTCGGTCTCACCTGCCTGCACGAAGCCTTCGGTGGTGATGGCGAGGCCGCCATCGGTGTTGGCGAACACCATCTCGAGCAGGGTGGTTACCAGACCTCCGGCGCTCACATCGTGCATGGCGAGCAGGCGGCGGTTCTTGACCAAGCTCTGCACGGCCTCGAAGGCGCTGCGGAAGTAGGCGGGGTCGGTCACCATGGGAGCGTCGCTGCCCACTGTGCCGAGGCTCTGGGCGAACGCCGAGCCTCCGAGGCGCAGCCTGTCGGCCGAGAAGTCGATGTAGTAGAGCTGCGATTTGGGCTTCTTGGCGAGCACGGGGCTCACCGTGTGGCGCACATCGCCGGTCTCGCCTGCGGCCGAGATAATCACGGTGCCGGGGGCGAACACTTTCTTCTCGCCGTATTTCTGTGTCATCGACAGGGAGTCCTTGCCGGTGGGGATGTTGATGCCGAGTGCCACGGCGAAGTCGGAGCAGGCCTCCACTGCGCGGTAGAGGGCTGCATCCTCGCCTGCATTCTTGCAGGGCCACATCCAGTTGGCGCTGAGGCTTACGCCTGCAAGGCCTTTCTTAAGGGGAGCACCGACGATGTTGGTGAGCGCTTCGGCGATGGCCATCACCGAACCCTTGGCGCTGTCGGCCAGGGCCACCTGGGGCGCATGGCCTATGGAGGTGGCTATGCCGGAGCGGCCTGTGTAGTCGAGGGCCACCACGCCGCAGTCGCTGAGCGGCAGCTGGATTTCGCCCTGACACTGCTGACGGGCCACACGGCCTGTCACGGAGCGGTCGACCTTGTTGGTGAGCCAGTCTTTGCAGGCCACGGCCTCGAGCGAGAGCACATCGCGCACGTAGGTGGCGATGTCGGCCACGTTATATTCAGGTTCCTTGTATGTGAGGTTCACGGTGCTGTCGTGCATCACGGTCTTGGGCGAGTTGCCGAACATGTCGGCCATCTCAAGGTCGATGGGCTTGCGGCCCTTGTGGTCGGTGAACACAAAGCGGTGGTCGCCTGTGGTGTCGCCCACCACATACATGGGTGCGCGCTCACGCTGTGCCACGCGCTCCACATAGGGTATGTCGGCTGCGTCGACCACCATGCCCATGCGCTCCTGACTCTCGTTGCCCACGATTTCCTTGGCCGAGAGGGTCTTGTCGCCCACGGGGAGTGCGTCGATATCGATGTGTCCGCCAGTCTCCTCCACGAGTTCCGAGAGGGCGTTGAGGTGGCCTCCGGCGCCATGGTCGTGGATGGATACCACGGGGTTGCAGTCGCTCTCGGCGAGAGCTCTGATTACGTTGGCCACGCGCTTCTGCATCTCGGGGTTGGCGCGCTGCACGGCGTTGAGCTCGATGGCATTAGCATACTGGCCGGTCTCAACGGAGCTTACGGCGCCGCCGCCCATGCCGATGCGGTAGTTGTCCCCTCCCATCACCACTACTTTCTCGCCGGCAACTGGGGTGCCCTTGATGGCGTCCTTGCGTGCGGCGTAGCCCACGCCGCCGGCGAGCATTATCACTTTGTCGTAGGCATACATGCGGCCGTTCTCGTCGTGCTCGAATGTGAGCAGCGAGCCACAGATAAGGGGCTGGCCGAACTTGTTGCCGAAGTCGGAGGCACCGTTCGACGCCTTGATGAGGATTTCAGCCGGGGTCTGGTAGAGCCACACGCGGGGATTCATCATCAATTCCCAATGGTGTGCCTGGTCGAGGCGGGGATAGGATGTCATGTAGACAGCGGTGCCCGCGATGGGGAGCGACGCCTTACCGCCGCCCAGACGGTCGCGGATTTCGCCGCCGGTGCCGGTGGCGGCGCCGTTGAAGGGTTCCACGGTGGTGGGGAAGTTGTGTGTCTCGGCTTTGAGTGAAATCACTGTGTCGAGATCCTTCACCTCGAAGTAGTCGGGGCGGTCGGGGTTCATGGGGTAGAACTGGTCGACGGTGGGACCTTCTACGAAGGCCACGTTGTCTTTATAGGCGCTTACTAGGCCGTTGGGGTTCTCCTGCGATGTGCGTTTGATGAGCTTGAAGAGCGACGAGGGCTTCTCCTCGCCGTCTATCACGAAGGTGCCGTTGAAAATCTTGTGGCGGCAGTGCTCCGAGTTTACCTGTGAGAAGCCGAATACCTCCGAGTCGGTGAGGGGTCGGCGCAACTTCTTTGCCAGGCCGCTGAGGTAGGCTTCCTCGTCGGGGCTGAGGGCGAGGCCTTCGCTGGCGTTGTAGGTGTGTATATCTTTTATTCTGACTATGGGCTCGGGTTTGCGGTCGAGGGTGAACACGCGCTGGTTGAGCCTTGTGTAAAGGCGCATGAGCATCTTGTCGTAGCGGGGTTCCTCGCCTTCAGGCACACGGGTGAACTGCTCGATGCGGGTGATGCCCGTGAGGCCCATGTTCTGGGCTATCTCCACGGCATTGGTGCTCCACGGGGTTATCATCTCGCGGCGCGGGCCTACGAAGGTGCCGTCGACCGATGATGCCTTCAGGGGAGTGGCCCCTGAGAATGCCCACGTTAATTTCTCTTTCTCGTCTTGCGACAGATGATGGTCGGTCTCAACAGCATAGAAGAGAGAACCGCCTTTTTTGAAGAACTGTATCATGAGATTTTTTAATTCTTATTTCCTGATGATGAATTAAAAAAGGTAGTCGACACACGCGCGGTCGGCTTTGTGGCCTGCCAGCAGAGAGGCTGCGGCCACGTGCGCGGGGTGACGGGCGTAGATGTCGACATCGGCCATGGTGGGCACTATGGCGGTGAGCACCACATCCCAGCTCTCGGCGGGGTTTTCGTTGATGCCCACTTCCATGCTTTGGAGCACTTCAATTTGCTGCGGAAGAGCCAGGAGGGCGTCGCGGAACGCCTCGGCCACTTTCCGGCGCTCGTCGGGGGTGCCGGTGAGCTTGAATGTCACGATATGCTTTACCATAATTTTAAGTCAGAAGTCAGAGTTATGATGGTTTAGGTCAGGCCTTGGCGTATAGGCGCTCGCGGGCTGCGGCCACCTTCTCGTCGGTGATATAGTCGTCGTATTCCATCATCTTGTCGATGATGCCGTTGGGGGTGAGTTCGATTATGCGGTTGCACACGGTCTGGATGAATTCGTGGTCGTGCGACGACAGCAGGATGTTGCCCTTGAAGCCCTGCAGGGTGTTGTTGAAGGCCTGGATAGACTCAAGATCGAGGTGGTTGGTGGGGGAGTCGAGCACCATGGTGTTGGCGTTGCGCAGCATCATGCGGGCAATCATGCAGCGCATTTTCTCCCCTCCGGAAAGCACCGAAGCCTTCTTTAGCACTTCCTCGCCTGAAAAGAGCATCTTGCCGAGGAAGCCTTTGAGATAGATTTCCGACGAATCGGACGAGAACTGGCAGAGCCAGTCCACGAGGTTCATGTCGGTGTTGAAAAACTCAGAGTTGTCAAGCGGCAGGTAGGCGGTGGTGATGGTCTGGCCCCAGTCGTAGGTGCCGGCGTCGGCCTTGCGGTTGCCGTTGATTATCTCGAAGAGAGCCGTCATGGCGCGTGGGTCGTGGCTCAGGAAAGCAACCTTGTCGCCCTTCTCGATCTGGAAGTTCACATCCTTGAAGAGCACTTCGCCGTCGACCGACGCGCTCAGGCCGTGCACCTCGAGAATCTTGTTGCCAGGCTCGCGCTCGGGTGTGAAGATGATGCCCGGATAGCGGCGCGAAGAGGGCTGTATTTCCTCGATGTTGAGTTTCTCAAGCATCTTTTTGCGCGAGGTGGTCTGTTTCGATTTGGCCACGTTGGCGCTGAAGCGCTGTATGAATTCGAGAAGTTCCTTGCGTTTCTCCTCAGCCTTCTTGTTCTGCTGCTGCTGCTGGCGCAGGGCGAGCTGCGACGACTCATACCAGAAGCTGTAGTTGCCGGCGAAGAGTTTCACCTTGTTGTAGTCGATGTCGAGGGTGTGGGTGCACACCGAGTCGAGGAAGTGGCGGTCGTGGCTCACCACGAGCACGGTGTTCTCGAATTTCGAGAGATAGTCCTCGAGCCAAGCCACGGTGTCGAGATCGAGGTCGTTGGTGGGCTCGTCGAGCAGCAGGTTGTCGGGGTTGCCGAAGAGGGCCTTCGCCAGAAGCACGCGCACCTTCTCGTTACCGGAAAGGTCGCGCATGAGCATATAGTGGCGGTCTTCCTTTATTCCGAGTCCGCTTAGCAGGGCGGCGGCGTCGCTCTCGGCGTTCCATCCCTCCATTTCGGCGAATTTCTCCTCGAGTTCTGAGGCGCGGATGCCGTCAGCGTCGCTGAAGTCGGGTTTCGCATAGAGGGCGTCTTTTTCCTGCATTATATCCCAAAGCACGGTGTGGCCCTGAAGCACGGTGTTCATCACCGTGCAGTCGTCAAATTTGAAGTGGTCCTGCTCAAGCACGCTCATGCGCTCGCCGGGGCCCATTGTCACGTTGCCTGCGGTGGGGCTGAGCTGGTCGCTGAGTATGCGCATGAGTGTTGATTTTCCGGCACCGTTGGCGCCTATTATTCCGTAGCAGTTGCCGGGAGTGAATTTAAGATTCACATCCTGAAACAGAATCCTTTTTCCGAATTGTATTCCTAAATTGTTTACAGCTATCATGTTGTCGGTATGGTAGTTTTTTATAGCCACCCCTTGTGGCCGCCAATGATTGGAAATCAGCCACAAATTTACTAATTTTTTTTGTTTCGGGCCTCATTTTCGGGCGCTTTTCCCCATATCCGCATCCGGTGACCTTAAAACGTTGCCGGCGGCTCCGGCCTGTGTGACACAGATGCGGAGCCGCCGGGGTATGGCTGTAGGTGTGGATCGGGGTCAGTTGCCAAGCTCGCTGAGGAATTTTATGCGCATCAGGCGTATCTCGTCCTCGGTGTATTCCGATCCGAGTTCCTCGAAGGCTTCTTCAAGCGAGTCAGACTCGGCTTCCTTGAAATAGTCGAATATGTCGGCCTGATGGTCGTCGTCGATTACCTCGTTTATGAAATAGTCTATGTTAATTTTGGTGCCTGAGTAGACTATGGCCTCGATTTCGTCGAGCAGTTCGCTGAACTCCATGCATTTCGAGTTAGCGAGCTCGTCAAGGTCTATCTTGCGGTCGATGGCCTGGATGATGGATATCTTTATGCGGCTCTTGTTGGCCACGGTGCGTACGCGGAGGTCTTCAGGACGCTCAATTTCGTTCTCCTCCACATGGGTCTTGATGACCTTGATGAACTCCTCTCCGTAGCGTTTGGCCTTGCCTGCTCCCACGCCGGTGATATTCTGCAGTTCTTCCATCGTCACCGGATAGGTGGTGGCCATTGCCTCGAGCGATGGGTCCTGGAAGATTACGTATGGGGGCAGATTGTGCATCTTGGCAATCTTCTTGCGGAGGTCCTTGAGGATGGAGTAGAGTTCGGGGTCGACGGCGCACGAGGCACCGCTTTTCACTGCCACTTCCTCCTCTTCCTCGGCAAAGTCTGTATCCTCCACAATGCGGAATGGCTGAGGGTGCTTTAGATAGTCTTTGCCCTTGGCGGTGATTTTCACCAGACCGAAATTCTCTATCTCGCGGTCGATGTAGCCTGCTATGGTAGCCTGGCGCATCAGGGCATTGAGGTATTTACGGTCGGCTTTCGGGAGCGAACCGAATACCTCGAGGTCGTCGTGGTGGTATGAGCGTACATCGGCGGTCTCTCTGCCGGTGACGATGTCGATGATGTGTTCGGCTTTGAATTTTTCCTTAAGAGCGGTGATTGTTTCCAAAATCGCGCATAAATCTTCTTTAGCGTCCACTTTTTTCTTTGGATTTAAACAGTTATCGCAGTTCCCGCAGTTGTCGGGAGCATATTCTTCTCCGAAATAATGGAGGAGGGTTTTGCGCCGGCATAAGCTCGACTCGGCGTAGGATGCAGTCTCGGCCAGCAGTTGTTTGCCAATCTCCTGCTCGGTGACCGGTTTGCCCTGCATGAATTTCTCCATCTTCTTGAGGTCTTTAGCCGAGTAGAAGGTTATGCAGCGGCCTTCTCCTCCGTCACGGCCGGCACGGCCGGTCTCCTGGTAATATCCCTCAAGCGACTTGGGCATGTCGTAGTGTATCACATAGCGCACATCGGGCTTGTCGATGCCCATGCCGAAAGCTATGGTGGCCACTATCACATCGGTTTTCTCAAGCAGGAAAGCGTCTTGGTTGGCCGAGCGTGTGGCGGGGTCCATGCCAGCGTGGTAGGGTAGCGCCTTGATATTGTTCACTTGCAGCAGCTCGGCAAGCTCCTCCACCTTCTTGCGGCTGAGGCAATATATGATGCCTGAGCAGTCGGGATGGCTCTTGATGAACTTTATGATGTCGCGGTCGGTGTTCGCGGTCTTAGGCCTTATCTCGTAGTAGAGGTTGGGGCGGTTGAACGACGATTTGTAGACCACGGCATCGGTCATGCCGAGATTCTTCTGTATGTCGTGCTGTACCTTGGGCGTGGCAGTGGCCGTGAGGGCTATCACAGGGCGCTGCTGTATCTCATTGATTATAGGGCGTATGCGACGATATTCCGGACGGAAATCGTGGCCCCATTCCGAGATGCAGTGAGCTTCGTCCACGGCGTAGAACGATATGGGAACTGTCTTCAAAAATTCAATATTCTCTTCTTTTGTCAGAGACTCGGGTGCCACATACAGGAGTTTTGTCTTTCCAGAGACCACATCGGCCTTCACCTGATCGACGGCGCTCTTGTTGAGCGACGAGTTCAGGAAGTGGGCTACGCCGTCGTCGGTGCTGAAGTTGCGCATGGCGTCAACCTGATTTTTCATCAGCGCTATCAGCGGCGACACCACTATGGCGGTGCCTTCCATGAGCAGCGACGGCAACTGGTAGCAAAGCGACTTGCCTCCACCGGTAGGCATCAGCACAAACACATCATTGCCTTCGAGGAGTGACATCATGATCTTCTCCTGGTTGCCTTTGAACTTATCGAATCCGAAATAGGTTTTCAGAGCTTCGGTCAGTTGCTGTTTCGTAGTCATGGGATTGGGTTTAGGAAAAAGTGACTTCTTGTGACGGAGTCTCCGGAGGGAGAGGCTGCCGGGATAATGATGGTGAAAGAGCCGTCCGGCCGGCTTTCGGGAGAGGGAGTATGGAGGGCACGCATGGTGGCCCCTTGTGGCCACCATGCGGCCTTAATCTTTGATATCAATGTCTTTATTGAGCTCGAAGTGCGAGCTTTGGAGTTTCTCCTCTACATAAGCGGGGGTCACTGTGAAGGTGCGCTTCTGTGTGGAGGGGAGCTCATACATGGCGTCGATCATCACGGTCTCCACAATGGCGCGGAGGCCGCGGGCGCCGAGCTTGTACTCTATGGCCTTGTCGACAATCATGTCGAGTGCCTCAGGTTCGAATCGCAGTTTCACACCATCCATGGCGAATAGTTTCTCATACTGCCGTGTGATGGCGTTCTTTGGCTCGGTGAGCACGCGGCGCAGAGCGTTGCGGTCGAGGGGCTCGAGATGGGTGAGTATGGGGAGGCGGCCTATGATTTCCGGGATGAGGCCGAAGGCCTTAAGGTCTTGCGGTGCCACATAGCTCAGGTAGTTGTCGCGATTCACTTTCTGGCGTGCGCTGTCGGTGGAATAGCCCACCACGTGGGTGTTGAGCCGTCGGGCGATGTTGCGTTCTATACCGTCGAAGGCACCTCCGCATATGAAGAGTATGTTTTTGGTGTTTACCGGAATCATGCGCTGCTCAGGGTGCTTGCGGCCTCCTTGGGGAGGAACATTCACAATAGAACCCTCGAGAAGCTTCAGCAACCCTTGCTGCACACCCTCGCCGCTCACATCGCGTGTGATTGAGGGGTTGTCGCCTTTGCGGGCTATCTTGTCGATTTCATCGATGAACACTATGCCGCGCTCGGCTTTCTCCACATCATAGTCAGCCACTTGCAACAGGCGTGTGAGGAGGCTCTCTATATCCTCGCCCACATATCCTGCCTGGGTGAGCACCGTGGCGTCGACTATGGTGAAGGGTACTTCAAGGAGGCGCGCTATGGTTTTGGCCAGCAGAGTCTTGCCTGTGCCGGTGGGGCCCACGAGGATGATGTTGCTCTTCTCTATGTCCACATCGTCGGTCTCCTGGTTAAGGCGCTTGTAGTGATTGTAGACAGCCACCGACAGATAGCGCTTGGCGCTTTCCTGACCGATGACATACTGGTCGAGGAACTCGCAGATTTCCTTTGGCTTAGGTATGGATTTGAGTTTGGGAGCATCGTTGCCTTTCTTCTCTTTCGACGCACCGTTCTCTCCACGGAATTCTTTGAGGATGTCGTGGATAGCGTCAGCGCATTCGGCGCACAGGAACACATCGGGGTTCAGTCCTGAGGGAATCAGAACCTCCGACTGTGTGCCGGGTCGCCCGCAGAAGGCGCAACTTTCGGTTTTCTTTTTAGCCATTTATGTCTTGGTGGTTTCGGGGCTTATGCGTTTAGGTTGGGACGGGCGGCCTTCACGAGCACATTGTCAATCATGCCATAGGCTTTGGCCTCCTCGGCGGTCATCCAATAGTCGCGGTCGGAGTCGCGCTCCACTTTCTCAAAGGGCTGCCCCGAGTGCTCCGAGATGATATGATAAAGCTCCTGCTTGAGTTTCTGAATCTCGCGTGCGGTAATCTCGATGTCGCTTGCCTGGCCCTGTGCGCCGCCCATAGGCTGATGTATCATCACCCTCGAGTGCTTGAGGGCGAAGCGTTTGCCCTGTGCGCCTGCCACGAGGAGCACGGCTGCCATGGAGGCTGCTATTCCGGTGCAGATGGTGGTTACATCGGAGCTGATATACTGCATGGTGTCGTAGATGCCGAGGCCGGCATACACCGAGCCGCCGGGCGAGTTTATGTAGATCGACACATCCTTGCCGGGGTCGTTGGAGTCGAGATACAGCAACTGCGCCTGAATCACATTGGCAGTGTAGTCGTTGACCTCGGTACCAAGGAATATCACACGATCCATCATCAGTCGTGAGAACACATCCATCTGTGCCACGTTGAGCTGACGCTCCTCGATGATGGTGGGGGAAATGTAGCTCGAGCGAATCGAATTGTTGGTCGCGGATGTGAATTGGTCGAGTGCTAGACCGTTCATTCCGAGATGCTTGACCGCATAGTTGCGGAAGTCGTTGTTGAAATTGCTCATATTTAGTTCAGTCTTTTTTATACGTTATGACTCATGCTTCGGCCATGCGCGGTGTGCGGAAGTCACAAAGGCATCTTTAGGACAAGCCTGAGGGAGTAAAAGGTGGGCGGCGCTGCAGTGCAAAGCGTTGATTTTATTGTAGAGAAGACCTACACATCGGAGCACACCTTGAATAGTAACGTAAAGATACAACTTTTTCTTTAAAACAATTACAAAAAACAAATAAAAAAAGTGTAGCCGGGCCGCATATGTTGCGCAATGTTCATCTTTTACAGTCGAGGGCGCCTTGTGACGGAATCCCGCAAAAAGCCGCCGGGCGCGCACTGAGGCGCACCCGGCGGGGTATGGTATGGTCAAAGCCTTGCGGACCGTCTGTTATTTTTCAGCGGCGGGGTTGGCGAGGGCCTTGAACTCGTCGAGGCTTACGGTCTTCTCTTCGATATGGGCCTTGGCGCGCACTGCGTTGAACATCTTGCGGTCAACAAGTTCCTCCGAGATGCGGCGCATGAAGTTTTTGTCTTCGAGGATGCGTTTTGCATACGAGGTGAGGGTGTCGTCATCGACATTGGTCATGCCGTACTGCAGGAACTGGCGGTAAGCCACGCCCTTGGCATAGTTGAGACGGTCATCGTCGGTAACCTTGATGTCAAGGTCGCTGCTGATTTTGCCCTGGAGAAGCTCCCACTTGATGGCGGGAACCGCCTGGTCGTATTCGGTCTCGACTTTTTCGGCGGTGAGCTCCTCGTTGCGAGCCACAAGCCATTTCTTGAGGAATGCTGCGGGGAGATCGAAGTCGCCATATTTGGCCATGATTGCGTCGTGGGCGTCGCGCATGAAGAGCTGCTCGCTGTTGGGTGCCAGCTGGGCTGCGATCATCTTGCGGAGCTCTGCGTAGTACTGCTCCTCGTCCTTGATTTCAGCATTGCCGGGGAACACTTCCTTATAGAATTCCTCTCCGTGCTCGGCGGGCTTGAGAACGATGATTTCAGAGATGGCCATCTCGAAGTCGGCCTTCATGTCGGCAGCCTGCTCTTTTGTGATGTGGAGCATCGACATGAGCTCGGAGGCGTTGCCGTTGCATGTCTTCCAGGGGTTGAAGCGCACTTTATCGCCCACTTTCTTGTCGGCGAAGAGAGCGGCCTGCTCCTTGTCGGTGAAATACATGGGGGCTACGATGCCGTCAACCACCTGCACTGCGTGCTCGTCGGTGCGCACTGTGCCGTCTTCGGCAAGCTCCATGATGGCGCCTTTTACGAGGGCCTTTGCGTCGGTGACCTCGCCGGGCACCTGTGCGCCGAAGCGCTCGCGCAGGGCGGTGTCCTGCTGCTCAACCATCTTGTCGTCTACGGCGATGGTATAGTAGGGGATGGTGAGTGTGTCGTCGATTACGGGATTGAGCTCGGGAGCGAAGCCTACCTCATATTCAAATGTGTAGTCGGGCTGGTCGAGGCTGATTTCCTTCACCTCCACGGGCAGCGGCTCGCCGAGGATGTTGACTTTGTTTTCCTGGATATAGGAGATGACTGCGCGGTAAACCTCTTCGTTGAGCACGTGGCTCTTCACTTCTTTGCCGAAACGGCGGCGCAGCTGGTCGAGGCTCACATGACCCTTGCGGAAACCGGGTATCACGCGGGTGCGGCCTATTTCTTTAAGTTCCTGATTCACCTTGGCGATATAGTCGTCCTGTACCACATCCACTTTGATGCGGCCTTCGAGCTCGCCGGTCTTTTCAAGCGTAACTTGCATATTATAAGGGTTTTATGGTGGAAGCGACAGAGGCTTCCTGTGTTATTTGTTTATTGGCTGATATTTTCAAGTTGCAAAATTACAGTTTTTCAGTCAAAAACCAATCCCGCATGCTCTTTTTTTTGGCAGAAGCGGCCAATGCGGCGCCAACGGCATGGCTGTGAGCCTGATTGCCGATGGCGCCGCATATGTTTTTGGCTTATGGCCGATGCTCTGAGAGCGGGATTGTCACTGAAGACCTGCAACGGTCACATCGCGCGAAATCTTCGACACGAGGCCCTGGAGCACTTTGCCCGGGCCGAGCTCCACGAACTCGGTGGCACCGTCGGCAATCATGTTGCGCACGGTCTGTGTCCAGCGCACGGGTGCTGTGAGCTGAGCCACGAGGTTGGCTTTGATTTTGGCGGGGTCGGTGTGGGGCAGTGCGTCAACGTTCTGGTAAACGGGGCAGACGGGGGTGTGGATTTCGGTAGCCTCGATGGCTGATGCGAGTTCTGCGCGTGCGGGCTCCATGAGGGGCGAGTGGAAAGCGCCGCCCACCTTCAGGGGGAGTGCACGCTTTGCGCCGGCGGCTTTGGCTGCCTCGCAGGCTGCGTTGATGGCTTCGATTTCGCCCGAGATTACTATCTGGCCGGGGCAGTTGTAGTTGGCTGCAACCACTACGCCGGGGATTGAGGCGCAGATTTCCTCGACTTTCTCGTCGGGAAGAGCTATGATGGCTGCCATGGTCGAGGGCTTGAGCTCGCATGCTTTCTGCATGGCCTGTGCACGGGCTGCCACCAGGCGGAGGCCATCCTCAAACGAGAGGGCGCCAGCGGCTGTGAGGGCCGAGAACTCGCCGAGCGAGTGGCCTGCCACCATGTCGGGGTTAAAGTCTGCGCCGAGGGTCTTGGCGAGAATCACAGAATGGAGGAACACAGCGGGCTGTGTCACACGGGTCTGCTTTAGGTCTTCTTCTGTACCGTTGAACATCAGGTCGGTGATGCGAAAGCCGAGAATTTCGTTGGCTTTCTCAAAGAGTTCGCGGGCCTGGGCGTTGTTTTCATAGAGGTCCTTGCCCATACCTACGAACTGTGCTCCCTGGCCGGGGAATACGAATGCTTTCATTTTCTGCTCAAATATCTGTATTTATATTTGTGTCGTTTTTGATTTTCGGGTGCAAAGGTAGCAATTTTATGTGTAATTACGGAAAAATTTCCGTAAAAAGGCTTGCCTTTGCATAGGTTTGGGCATAAAACCTTATATTATCAGCGGGTTATCTTCCACTCGGCGGGTGCGCGAAATCCTTTTTGGCCGTGGCCGTATGGCAGTTCGGGCGTGTAGGGGGTGATGGTGTCGAAGCGCTGAACGATGCGGCGTAGCGAGTCGGTGAGCTCGGGGTGGGCCGGAGCCATATTATGTTTCTCGTATGGGTCGGCGACGATATCTGTAAGGAAGTCGCGCTCAAGATTCAGCCCAGGCTGCTTGCCCCGGCTGATGAATTTGTAGCCGTCGGTCACCACGGCCCCGTGGCCGAGATACATTTGGCGGGGAATGTCGGTTGCTTTGCCTGTGAGCACCGGCAGGATGCTGATGCCGTCGTAGGGGCGAACAGGTGCGGTGGTGTCGCCCACCAGGTCGCGTAAAGTGGGGGCGACATCCACAAATCCGGTGAGCTGACGGCGCAGTGCGGGGTAGTGTTTGCGTGCCTTCGACCACAGCAGTATGGCCGGCGCACGCACCCCGCCGTCCCATTCGTCGAATTTATGGCCGCGCAAAGGTCCCGACGAAGACCCCGGTGTGCTCGCGCAGCCGTTGTCGCTGAAAAACAGCACTATGGTGTCATCGAGGATGCCTTTCGCCCTCAGTTCGTTGACAATGGCGCCTATGCCGCGGTCCATGCAGGTGACCATGGCGCTGTAGGTGGCTTTCCTTATCTGGCGCGGTTTTAGGCCGGTGGTGTCGGGAGCGTAGATGCGTATGTCCTCTTCCTTGGCCTGGAGGGGAGTGTGGGGCGCGTTGTAGGCTACATATAGCAGGAAGGGGGAGTCCTGTGCCGAGTATTTGTCGATGCATCGCACGGCCTCGGCGGTGATGAGGTCGGTGGAGTAGCCCTGGTCGCGGCATGTCTCGTAGTCGTTGTGCCAGTCGAGCTCGCCTTCACGGGTGTGGTCGAAGTAGTTTATGGCGCCGTTGAGGTGCCCGTAGAAGTGGGTGAATCCGCGGTGGAGAGGATAATGCTCCTCGCGGGTGTGTCCGAGGTGCCATTTGCCTATGATGGCGCGGTTGGTGTAGCCGTTGCGGCCGAGCATGTCGGCTATGGTCTCTTCTCCTGCGTCGAGGCCGTCCTCGCGCCAGGGCGGAATCACCGCGTCGCGGAATCCGAATCGGTTCGGGTAGCGTCCGGTCATGAGGCCGGCACGTGTGGGCGAGCTGATGGGCGATGTGTAGAAACGCTCGAGCTCCACGCCTTCGCGTGCGAGCGAATCAAGACACGGAGTTTTGATTTCGCTGCCGTGAAAGCCCACATCGCCCCAGCCGAGGTCATCGGCTACCACTATCACTATATTGGGATTGTGTTTCGCTGCGTTGCTCATGAGTGGAGCGAGGGCGCAACCACACAACAGGGTTGTCAGTTTGCTGTTTTTCATTTTTCGGCTCGTTTAGGCAGCACGAAGTTGGCTGCGGCCCATTCATTCCATTTCTCTATCATCGCCTTGAGCATCTCGGGCTTCTCGGCGGCAAGATTGTGGCGCTCGGTGCGGTCGGCTACTACATCGTATAGCTCCCATTCGGTGCTCTTCTCGTCGCGGATGGCCTTGTAATTGCCGTGGCGCACGGCGCGGTTGCCCTGATGTTCCCAAAACATATAGTCGTGCAATGAATCAGTCTTACCTTTTATAGCGGGGAAAAGGCTTGTGCCGGCAAGCGGATATATTTCGTTGCCTCCGTGGAAAGTTGTGGGATAATCGGCTCCGGTGGCCTCGAGGATAGTGGGCATGATGTCGGGCAGATAACCCGGCACGCGGCACCACCGGTCGGGTTTCTCCTTAAGGCCTTTCTTCCACGATACGATGAGCGGAGTGGAGATGCCGCCTTCGTAGGAGCGGCATTTGTATTTGCGGAAAGGCGTGTTGGATACCTGTGCCCAGGCACGGCCGTAGGAGGGGAAGTCACTGCGTGAGGGGTCGTTGATTTCCGATATCTTGCCGGTGCCCAGCTCGTCGTAGAGTTCGGCGCAGGCTCCGTTGTCGGAAAGGAACATTATGAGGGTGTTGTCATATTTGCCGTGCTCTTTCAGATAGCTTATGAGGCGCCCCACGTTATAGTCCACGCAGTGCACCTGTGCGGCGTACACGGCCATGCGGTATGCTACCTCGTCTTTCTCCTTTTCTGTGAGCTGGTCCCAATGGCGGTTTTCCCACTCGGCGAAGCCGGTGTCGTCGCGGATTATGCCCATGTCGGCCATGCGGCGTCGGCGTGCCTCACGTATCTCGTCCCAGCCTTTTTCGCGGTAGATTTTCGTGAATTTGGCTATATCCTCCTCTTTTGCCTGCAGCGGCCAGTGGGGTGCGTTGAAGGCGAGATATAGGAAAAACGGGTTGTCGTCTCTCTGTCCGTCGACAAAGCTGATTGCATAGTCGGTGAAGGCGTCGGTGGTGTAATATGGAGCTTCGGGAGCGGGCAGCCGGGAGTTGTCAAGTGTGAGCCCGCGGCCGCCCGATGGGCGCATGTAGCTCGCGGCACCGGCGAGGATGCCGTAGAAGCGCTCGAAGCCTCGCTGCAGCGGCCATTTGTCCTGGCCGTGCATACCGAGATGCCATTTTCCGGCCATATAGGTGTGGTAACCGGCCTCATGAAGTACTTCGGCGATGGTCACACAGTGACGGTTGAGATAGCCTTTGTAACCCGGGGTGCCCCAGTCGTGTCCCGACTGCTGCTCGGGGCGCTGAAAGGGGTCTTCCGACATCTGTCCGATACCGGCCTGATGCTGGAAAAGTCCGGTCATGAGGCTCGCGCGGGCAGGACACGACCGCGATGTGTTGTAGAACTGGTTGAAGCGCACGCCGCGTGAGGCGAGGGCGTCGATGTTTGGGGTGAGTATTTCTCCGCCGTAGCATCCTATGTCGGAGTAGCCCATGTCGTCGACCATTATGAGCACCACATTGGGACGCTCTGCGGCATATGTTGTAACGCAGGCAGCTGCCATTGCCGGTGCTGCGAGCAGCAGAGTAGCTTTATTCATGGTTTGTGGGGAAATGGATGAATCTATTGGTTTATGAGGATTTCAGGTGATATTTATTTCGGTCAGGAGGGGCGTGCATTGGCAGCGGCAAGCAGCTCGAGCAGGGTAGCGCGTATCTCGCGCAGGCGCTCTACGGCGCGGGCGTGGCGGCTCACGTTCGAGTGATTGTGGCGTATCTGCTCTTCGGCGGCCTCGAGGCGCAGGCCTTTGTCGTGCACCAGATAGGCCACCATGCGAAGCTTCTCTATATCTTCGGGGGTATAGAAGCGAATGCCTTTGTCGTTGCGTTTTGGCTTGATGATGGTGAATTTGCTCTCCCAAAAGCGCAACGTGGGTGCGGTGAGCCCGAGCATCTCGGCTACCTCCTTGATTTTGTAATACTTTTTTTCGAGCCGTTCCATAAGCCGCGGATGAAAGCATGGGGCGCCATGGGCACATCATGCGGGGTTAAGTTGATTTGCAAAAGTAGTGAAAAATAAGTAATTTTGCACGCTGAAATGCAGGAAATACGCATCAAGCCGCTCTTTGGGGCGTCTTAGAGTGTGTTTGGATTTAAACCGAATTTAACCTATTAAAGAAAACTATTGATTCTTGATTTCATCCCAAAGGTAATTTTTGGCGCTTTTGCCTATTTTCATCGGTCACGATGCCCGCATCGCTCCCTCTTCAAATCGACAAAATCACTCAAAAATTCCTCTTTGAGATAAAATCATTTAAATTCAAACACACTCCTAGATTTTTAGCAATATCTATCACCATCATATAAATGAGCAACAAGACACTCACTGCTAAGGAAATACGCGAATCCTTCAAGCAGTTTTTCGAAAGCAAGGGGCATAAAATCGTACCTTCGGCCCCGATGGTAATAAAAGATGACCCCACGCTGATGTTCACCAACGCGGGCATGAATCAGTTCAAAGACATAATTCTTGGCAACAAGGCGCCCAAGTGGACCCGCGTCACCGACAGCCAGAAGTGTCTCCGCGTGAGTGGCAAGCACAACGACCTCGAGGAAGTGGGCCACGACACCTACCACCACACCATGTTCGAGATGCTCGGCAACTGGAGCTTCGGCGACTACTTCAAGAAGGAAGCCATCGACTGGGCATGGGAGTTTCTGGTTGATGTATTGGGTCTTGACCCGGCGCATCTCTATGCTACCGTGTTCGAGGGCTCGCCCTCCGAGGGTCTGGCCCGCGATGACGAGGCTGCTGCCATATGGGCCAAGCATCTGCCCGAAAGCCATATCATAAACGGCAACAAGCACGATAATTTCTGGGAGATGGGCGACACAGGTCCCTGTGGTCCCTGCTCTGAAATCCATATCGACCTCCGTCCCGATGAGGAGCGCCAGGCAGTGCCCGGCGCCTCGCTGGTGAACAAAGATCATCCGCAGGTGATTGAAATCTGGAACCTCGTGTTCATGCAGTACAACCGCAAGGCCGACCACTCTCTGGAGCCGCTGCCCGCCAAGGTCATTGACACCGGCATGGGCTTCGAGCGCCTCTGCATGGCTCTTCAGGGCAAGACATCGAACTACGACACCGATGTGTTCACCCCCATGATCAACCGCATTGCCGAGCTTTCGGGCAAGCGTTACGGCGACGACCCCAAGGTGGATGTGGCCATGCGTGTGATCGCCGACCATATCCGCACCATAGCGTTCTCCATCGCCGACTCGCAGCTTCCCGGCAACGCCAAGGCCGGCTATGTGATTCGTCGCATCCTGCGCCGCGCCGTGCGCTATGCATATACATTCCTCGGTCAGAAGGAGGCGTTCATGTACAAGCTCGTGGATACTCTTATCGAGTCGATGGGCGAGGCTTATCCCGAGCTGCCCCAGCAGCGCGAACTCATCATGAAGGTGACCAAAGAGGAGGAGGACTCGTTCCTCCGCACTCTTGAGAACGGCATCCGCATGCTTGAGAGCACCATCGCCGCAGCCCGCAAAGAGGGCCGCACCGAAATAGACGGCGCACAGGCTTTCGTGCTCTACGATACCTACGGATTCCCCCTCGACCTCACCGAGCTTATCCTCAAGGAAAACGACATGACCCTCGACCACGAGGCTTTCAACCGAGAGATGGATGCACAGAAGACACGTGCCCGCAATGCTGCTGCCGTGGAGGCCACCGACTGGGTCACAGTGGCCGACGGCGAGCAGGAATTCGTGGGCTACGACCTCTATGAGACTCCCGCACGCATACTGCGTTACCGCAAGGTAAAACAGAAAAACAAGGAATTCTATCAGATAATCCTCGACCGCACTCCCTTCTATGCGGAGATGGGCGGTCAGGTGGGTGACCGCGGTACCCTCACCACAGCTTCGGGCGAGGTGGTTGAGGTGTTCGACACCAAGCGTGAGAACGGCATCGGTGTACACCTCACCCACAAGCTTCCCTCCGACATCGAGGGCACGCTCACCGCAGCAATTGACAAAGACGCACGCCGAGCCACCTCATGCAACCACACCGCCACACACCTCCTTCACGAAGCACTTCGCGAGGTGCTCGGCACACATGTGGAGCAGAAAGGCTCGTTCGTGTCGCCCGACATTCTCCGCTTCGATTTCTCGCACTTCCAGAAAGTAACTCCCGAGCAGCTCCGCAAGGTTGAACATCTGGCCAACAAACGCGTCCGCGAGGCTTACGCCCGCGATGAGCGCCGTAACGTGCCAATCGCCGAGGCCCGCGCAATGGGCGCCATGGCGCTCTTCGGTGAGAAATACGGCGACGAGGTGCGTGTGATACGCTACGGCGACTCTGTTGAGCTCTGTGGCGGCACACATGTGGACAACACCGGCAACATCGGTATGATCAAGATTGTGTCGGAGAGCAGTATCGCCGCAGGCATACGCCGTATCGAGGCCATTACAGGCGAAAACGTTGAGAATGCCATCGACACGATGAGCGATACCCTCAGCGATGTGGCCTCGATGCTTCACAACGCTCCCGACCTTCTTGCCGCTCTTAAGAAAGAATTGGAGGAGAACGAGAACCTCCGCCGTCAGGCCGAGGAGCATTTCAAGGAGCGCATCCAGCAGCTCACTGTGAAACTTATCGACAACGCCGAGGTAATAAACGGCATCAAGCTCGTGACACTTGACGGAGTGCGCATACCCGATGTGGTGAAGAATGTGGCTTTCGCAGTGCGCGCCACTTCGCCTGAGTCGACCGCCTTCCTGGCAGCGACCAGCGACATGGGTGGCAAGCCCCTGCTCACCGTGATGTTCACCAACGACCTCGTGGAGAGCGGCCACAATGCCTCGCAGCTCGTGCGCGAGGCCGCCAAGGCTATCAAGGGCGGTGGTGGCGGTCAGCCCGGTTTCGCACAGGCCGGCGGCAAGGATGCCGATGGTCTGGCCACGGCTCTCGGCATAATGCGCGAGTCGCTCACAAAATAAACACACTTTAGAGTCAACCAATCCACATCGATTTGTTGTTGATAAGGAAGGCGGACCAATAAAAGTATGTAAATTTTCACTATGGGAAAAACAGCATTGATTACCGGAGTGACGGGGCAGGACGGCTCGTTTCTCGCCGAGTTCCTTCTCGAGAAGGGATATGATGTCCACGGCACCATTCGCCGCTCGTCGGTGGATTTCCGTGAGCGTATAGCGCACCTTGAGGGGCGTGAGAATTTCCACCTCCACTACGCCGACATGAGCGACTCCATGAGCATTCTGCAGGTGGTGCAGAAAGTGCGTCCCGACGAGATCTACAACCTCGCGGCGCAGAGCCATGTGCAGGTGTCGTTCGATTCTCCCGAGTTCACAGCCGATGTCGATGCCACCGGAGTGCTTCGCGTGCTCGAGGCAGTGCGTCTTAGTGGACTTGCCTCCACATGCCGCATCTATCAGGCTTCCACCTCAGAGCTTTACGGCAAGGTGGAGGAGGTGCCTCAGAACGAGAACACCCCCTTCCATCCCTATAGCCCTTATGCCGTTGCCAAGCTCTACGGCTACTGGATTGTGAAGGAATATCGCGAGGCCTACAACATGTTCTGCTGCTCGGGTATCCTCTTCAATCACGAGAGCGAGCGTCGCGGCGAGACTTTCGTCACCCGAAAGATTACTCTCGCCGCAGCACGCATAGCCCACGGCCTGCAGGACAAGCTGTATCTCGGCAATCTCTCGTCGCTCCGCGACTGGGGATACGCCAGGGATTATGTGGAGTGCATGTGGCTCATACTGCAGCATGACACTCCCGAGGATTTCGTAATCGCCACAGGTAAACAGCACTCGGTGCGCGACTTCGCCACACTGGCTTTCCATAACGTGGGCATCGACCTGCGCTGGGAGGGCGAGGGACTCGACGAGAAGGGTATCGACACTGCCACAGGCCGCGTGCTGGTGGAGGTGTCGCCCGATTTCTACCGTCCCACCGATGTGGTGAACCTCTGGGGCGACCCCACCAAGGCCAAGGCCGTGCTCGGCTGGAATCCCGAAAGCACCACTTTCGAGCAGCTTGTGAAGATCATGACCGACGCCGACATGGAGAAGGTGGCTGTGGAGCGTGCAGGCAACGCCGTGCGCACAAACCTCGCGGAATATCTCGAGAAGGGTATAGTGAAATAATATCGCTGTTCTCCCGTTTTATATAATATGGAAAAAGACTCTCTGATATATGTGGCGGGCCACCGCGGCATGGTGGGCTCCGCTATCGTGCGCGAACTGCGCCGTCAGGGTTACAACAATATTATAACCCGCACTCACCGTGAGCTTGACCTCTGTCGTCAGGATGAGGTGGAGCGTTTCTTCGCCAAAGAAAAACCCGAATATGTGTTTCTCGCCGCCGCCAAGGTGGGAGGAATCGTCGCCAACCAGTCGGCTCTGGCCGATTTCATGTACGACAACATGACGCTGGAGATGAACGTGATACACTCCGCGTGGAAAAACGGCTGCAAGAAACTCGAGTTTCTCGGCTCGTCGTGCATCTATCCCCGTCTTGCTCCCCAGCCAATGAAGGAGAGCTGTCTGCTCACCTCGTCGCTCGAGCAGACCAATGAGGCTTATGCGTTGGCCAAGATTTCGGGTCTGAAATATTGCGAGTATCTCAACCGCCAGTACGGCACCGACTATATCAGTGTGATGCCAACCAATCTCTACGGCCCCAACGATAACTATCATCCCACCCACTCGCATGTGGTGCCCGCACTTATCCGCCGCTTCCATGAAGCCAAGGAGCAGGGGCTCGAGGAGGTGACCTGCTGGGGCGACGGAAGTCCCCTCCGTGAGTTTCTGTATGTCGACGACCTCGCCAACCTCTGCGTGTTTCTCATGAACAATTATTCGGGCAACGAGACTGTGAACGCCGGCACAGGCAAGGAGCTTACCATCCGCGAGCTCACCGAGAAGGTGGCCAAGGTAGTGGGCTACACCGGCCGCATCCTCTGGGATACCTCCAAGCCCAACGGCACTCCACGTAAGCTCCTCGATGTGAGCAAGAGCCGCGAACTGGGCTGGACATATTCCACCGAACTTGAGGAGGGTCTGCGCCTCAGCTACGAAGACTTTCTGAATAATCCCATGCGCGCCGAGCGCTGATGTAACCTCTTTGCTTATTTTCTTATTTTGGAAATGAATTCTGTCTCTCTCCCTAAAATATCTCTATTGCACAGGCGCCTCACTCATCTGCTGATATGTGTGGCGCTCGCGCTGCTTCTGCCCGGTTGTGAATCGGAGCCGAAAGCCAAAGGCCCCAAGCCGCCGGCTACTGTAGGCCGGTCGGTGCTTGTGTATATGATAGCCAACAACAGTCTCGGCGTCGGTTCCGAGGGCAATGACAAGAAAGACCTCGAGGAGATGAAGCAGGCAGCCCGTGAAGGCTCGCTGGGCGCCAACCGCCTGATAGTCTATTGGCATCCCTACAGGCAGAACCCGAGCCTTGTGGAGGTGACTGCCGACGAACTTGTCACGTTGAAGGAATATGACACCGAGCAGACATCGGTGTCGGCGGCGCGGATGCTAGGAGTAATCGACGATTTCCACTCTGTGGCACCGGCCAGGCATTACGGACTTGTGCTCTGGAGCCATGGTTCGGGCTGGCTGCAGGATGGTATCGCCGAAATCGTGCCACCGCAGTCGTCGAAGAAACGTGCGTTTGGCGAAGATAACGGCCGCATGATGAATGTGACCACTCTTGCCGGTGTGCTTAATCAGCACGATTTCGACTATGTGTATTTCGATTGTTGCCATATGGCTGGCGTGGAGGTGGCCTATGAGTTGCGCCACGCCACCGACTGTATAGTGGGAAGCGTGGCCGAACTGCCTGGCGAGGGCATGCCCTACCATCTCACGTTGCCGTTCCTGATGGCCGACGAGGCTGACCTAAATGCCGCAGCGGGCGCTACATTCTCATATTTTTTCGACAAGACGAGTTATGAGCAGACATGTACCATGTCGGTGATCGATACTTCGCGTCTTGATGCTCTCGGCGATGCTGTGAAGCAACTTTATTCGGCGCTTCCATCAGCGTCATACGGAAGTTACCGTCCGCAGCAGTTCGTCTACCGTTCATGTCCGTTCTTCGACCTCGCCGACTATCTCGAGGCTCTTGTGGCGGCTCATCCCGAGTGCACCCATCAGCTCGGAAACGCCCTGCAGGCCATCGACGATGCGGTGACTTACCGCAACGCCACTCCATACATCTGGAAAGGCTATTATAATCAGGTGGAAATCAAGCATCATTGCGGTCTTTCCACACTCATCCGCGAGGAAAATCCAGGTGCATTCATAAACAAGAACTATACCGACCTGCAGTGGTGGAGCGATGTGGCATCGCATCTATACGACTGACAGTCACGGTATCAGTTAACTATGTAATCATCAAATATGTTTTTAAATAAACTCATACTTCTCCAGTCGCTTCTGCCCGGTACAGATGCTCCGGCACAGTCGCCCAATCTTGAAAAAGCGGCATCCGAACTGAGCGAGCTTAAGTCGCTGTCGCTGCAGGATCTCATCGACCGAATAGCGCACTCGGCCGTGAACTTCGCAATCAATCTCGCGATAGCCATAGTGGTGTTCTATGTGGGTAGGTTCATCATCCGAAAGATTTACAGTGTAGTCCACAACATTTTCGTGCGCAGGGGCATAGATGCTTCTTTCAGCACGTTCATGCTGAGTCTCATCAACATAGTGCTCTATTTTATCCTCATCATCACGGTGATAGGTATTCTGGGCATAGAGACCTCATCGTTCCTGGCGCTTTTCGCATCGGCCGGCGTGGCTGTCGGTATGGCATTGAGCGGCACGCTGCAGAACTTCGCCGGCGGCGTGCTCATCCTGTTGCTCAAACCTTATAGAATAGGTGATTATATCGAGGCACAGGGTTATGCCGGTACGGTGAAGGAGATACAGATTTTCTTTACTGTAATCACTACTCCCGACAATAAATCTATTCTTATACCGAACGGCGGTCTTTCCACCGGCAGTGTGAACAACTACAGCCGCGAACCGATGCGTCGTGTGGAGTGGACTGTGTCTGTTTCATATGGCGACGATGTGGAGCGTGCCCGTGCGGCGATTATGGACATGTTTGCTTCCGACAGCCGTATAGAGAAAACCGGTGCAAAGGGCACGCCTTCAGTTCCCGGAGGTCCTGCACCCGACTATTCGCCTGCGGTGTTCGTGGGCAGTCTGGCTGCGTCGAGTGTCGACCTCACGGTGCGCGCATGGGTGAAGACAAGCGATTACTGGAGTGTGTTTTATCACTATAATGAGCTGTTCTACAATGAGCTTGTGAACCACGGAGTTCACTTCCCGTTCCCGCAGCTCGATGTGCATCTGGCAACAGAGAATGCTCAAAACAGCTGATGCAATGTTTCAGATACAAAACACTCTTGTAAGCCTTGATCTGGCAGAGCAGTTTTTCTGCTGCGACCTTTCGAAGTGTCTCGGCGCATGCTGCATAGAGGGTGATGCCGGAGCTCCCGTCACTCCTGAGGAGGTAAGCGAGATAGAGCGGGTGCTTCCCGAGGTGGAGGATGATCTGCTTCCACGGGCTCTCAAGGAGGTGAGGGAGTCGGGTGTGGCCTACACCGACGAGGAGGGCGACCTCGTGACCACCATTATCGATGGGCGCAACTGTGCTTTTACGTGCTATGCGCCTGGTGGGGTGTGTCTATGCGCTCTCGAAAAGGCTTTCCGCGAGGGGCGCACAAATTGGAAAAAGCCTGTGTCGTGTGCCCTCTATCCACTGCGTCTTAAGGAATATCCCACTTTCACTGCCGTGAACTATCATCGCTGGAAGATATGCCGCGATGCCGAGACCCTCGGCCGCAAAAAGGGCATACGCCTTTATCAGTTTCTGCGAGAGCCACTTATAGCCCGCTTCGGCAGTGAGTGGTATGCCGAGCTCG
The DNA here is from genome assembly GCA_934555895.1 of uncultured Muribaculaceae bacterium. Lineage (GTDB taxonomy): Bacteria > Bacteroidota > Bacteroidia > Bacteroidales > Muribaculaceae > UBA7173. Next base: position 28,595 of record CAKTFH010000015.1, read on the forward strand.
AGGCCGCCTGCGAGCTCTATCTCCGTGAATACCCCACCGGCCTCCGCGACTGACATCTACCCTACTAATAGAGAATAAAACAGCAAGAGGTTGATATGTCGCGTTTTTTTGAAGTTGATTGCTTCCCTATATTCAAAATATTAATTTGCCATCTGTGTATAAATAAAATTGGGTGTTTTGATTTGTATTAGACAACAGATCTTTAGTTCCCATAAAAATCAATGTGTCCTGAACAAAAATATTTTTAAGAAGGTTTCTATATATGTATATTTTTGTATCTTTGCAATCAAAGCAAATGATATATGAACAAGCGTCTTTTTAATCTGGTAGCTCTTCCTGAAGCTGTGGAATTTTTAGATAGCCTTCCTTCGTCAGTGATACGAAAAATTTATTTCAATATAGATAAGGTGGCGGGTGGTGTGAAAGATCCGGAATTATTCAAAAAACTTACAGATACTATTTGGGAATTCCGTACCTCATATCATAATATGGCATACCGTTTGTTCGCTTTTTGGGATAAAGAATCAGAAACTCTCGTTATCGCTACTCATGGATTGGTAAAGAAAACGCAAAAGACGCCTAAGAAAGAGATTGAAAAGGCAGAAAAAATTAGAAAAGAATATTTTGATAATAAATAAAAAGTAAAGATATGGCACAGATGGAATTAATCTCCTTTGAGGAACTGAAAAACCGTCATCTAGGCGCACTCGGATCGCCTGAACGTGATACATATGAGGCCGAAGTAAGAGAAGCTATACAGACTTACCATATCGGCGAGGCAATCAAAGCTGCAAGAAAAGAACGGAACATGACCCAGGATCAGCTAGCTGAACTTATGGGAGTGAAAAAAGCTCAGGTTTGCCGGATAGAGCGTGGAAATAATCCTACCATAAGTACAATAACAAGGGCATTCAGTGCTCTTGGTATGGCCGTATCGCTTACATGTGGAAATATGCGCATAGCGCTCGTGTAAGGGCGTTGTTTGTATTTTTAAGAGGGGCGTTCTTAGGAATGTAAGATGTAACAAAGGGTCAACTTTTAAAAGTTGGCTCTTTTTAATTGCCGAACTGTAAATTAGTGTGTCGCTTTACTTTTCTTTTTGGTATGTTGTTTTGTGCTTTTTTGTGCTTCGTGAAAATAATAAACCCTCTGAAACTCAGCGAGCTTTAGAGGGCTTATGGTACTCCCGAAGGGAATCGAACCCTTATCGTCGGAACCGGAATCCGGTATTCTATCCATTGAACTACGGAAGCCTATTATATGGCGCAAAGTTAGCAAAAAAGTTTGAAGAGCGGGTTATGAACCTGCTTAATTTTTTTTGCCGCCGTAGATTTTGGAGCGGTAAGTGGCGGCGTTGCGCAGGTGCTCCTGATAAGAAGAGGTGAAATCGTGGCGCCCCGAGCCGTCGGGCCGTGCGCACATGTAGATGTAGCTGTGCTCGGGGGCGTCAAGCACCTGGTCGATTGTGCGGGCTTCGGGGAAACGTATTATGCCTGGGGGCAGCCCGGCCACGACATATGTATTGTAGGGCGACTGCACTTTGAGCATATCGGCCGTGATGCGGCGTGCCGCGAAATCGCCGGTGGCGAATTTTACCGTAGGGTCGGCCTGGAGTTTCATGCCTTTGTGCAGGCGGTTTAGGTAGAGCCGTGCGATGTCGGGACGCTCGGCCCTCACCGTGCTCTCTTCCTCCACTATCGAGGCAAGTGTGGAGGCCTGCAGAGGTGTGAGGCCAAGAGCGCGGGCTTTGGCCACGCGCTCTTCTGTCCAGAACCGTGATGCGTTGGCTCTGATTTTTTTTATGAGGTCTGCTGGTGTGGCTGTCCAGTAGGTCTCGTAAGTGTCGGGCAGCATTTGTGCTTCAATTTCTTCTATCGAAAGCGATTCTGTTTGTGCGGCTTGAGTCAGGGCATTGCGGAAGTCTGCGGCGGTGAAATCCATACGCGAGGATATGCGGTCGGCAAGGTTGTCGAGTGTGCGTATGTTGTTGAAGGTCACCTTAACGGGAGTCTGGTTACCTTGGTCGAACCGCCGTGCCACGCGCCATGCTTTGTCGCCCGGCTCTATGCGGTAGGCTCCACGGGCAGCGGCGGCATCTCCTCCCCAGAGCATGGCCACTCGGCTGCCGAAATTGTTGCCAAGGGCGCTTTTTATCGAGTCGCGGGCCTCGTCGGTGGTGGCTCCTTGTGGGATGTATACCCACGATGCCTCGTCGCCATCGTATCCGCCGGTAAGCTGCACGAAATACCATGCGCCGGCGGCCATCACAGCCAGACATACCGCTGTGACAATCCATTTGCTTGTTTTCTTGGTTGCGCTCATCTGATGAGTTTTTATGTGTGGCAAAGGTAGGAATTTTTTTCTGAACGAAGGCTTTTTAATGATTTTCACATAGGTTAGGTCAATTTTAATTAACGCTCGGGATGTTAAATTTAAACATAGTTAATCGTGTATATTAACATATCGGTTTTTACGTTATTATTCATATCTTCGCGTTGTGCAAACCATAGAAAAAGCAATTTAACCTAATTCTAAAGGGATATAGTAATATGAAATTTTACACTAAAGTAGCAGTTTTGGCCGGCGGAGTGGCCATGATGAGCTCCGCACTTACAGCTGTGGCTATCAATGGATTCCGCAGCTCCAACAGCTCGACAGATATGGCCGATATAGCGCTCGATGGCCGCAAGGGCAACTCTGGCAACGGTTTCCTTACCGTGAGCGGAGCCGCTACCCCTCCCACCGATTTCACCCACGCTGCCGAAAGCACTATAAACGGTGTGGTGAGCATCAAGAACTATGCCACCCCGCGCAACCAGCAAGGTTACGGTCAGCAGCGCGGCTACGACCCGTTTTATGAGTTCTTTTTCGGCACTCCCCAGCCTCAGCAGCGCCAGCAGCCTCAGCAGCCAAAGGGCGAGCAGGCACGTGGTCTCGGTTCGGGCGTTATCCTCAGTCCAGACGGCTACATCGTAACCAACAATCATGTGATTCAGGGTGCCGACCGCCTCGAGGTGACCCTTAACGACAACAGCATCTACAATGCCAAGGTAATCGGTGCCGACCCCACCACCGATGTGGCGCTCATTAAGATTGATGCCAAAGACCTCCCCGTGATTCCTATCGGCGACAGCGACGCCCTGCGTGTGGGCGAATGGGTGCTTGCCGTGGGCAACCCCTTCGGTTTCACCTCCACCGTCACCACCGGTATCGTGAGCGCCAAGGCACGCAGTGTGGGTGCAGGCCAGCCCGGCCGCTCGATGGGCATAGAGAGCTATATACAGACTGATGCCGCCGTGAACCCCGGAAACTCGGGCGGTGCTCTGGTGAACATAAAGGGCGAGCTCGTGGGCATCAACACAGCCATCTATTCAGAAACCGGCAGCTATGTGGGCTATTCATTTGCCATCCCCTCGAGCATGGTCACCAAGATTGTGACCGACATCAAGCAGTTCGGCACCGTGCAGAGGGCAGTGCTCGGAGTGATGTTCACCGAACTCACACCCCAGCGCGCCCAGGAGAAGGGTATCACTGCCACCAACGACGGAATCCTCGTTGAGGAGCTCGTTGACCGCGGCGCAGCCATGGAGGCCGGTCTCAAGGTGGGCGATGTGATCATAGCCATCAACGGCGCTTCCACTCACAACACCGCACAGCTCCAAGGCGAGATAAGCAAATACCGTCCCGGCGACAAGATTGATGTGCGTTATATCCGTGACAACAAGGAGCACACCGCTTCTGTGACCCTCCGTAACAACCAAGGCGGCACCAAGCTTGCCAAGCAGAACGATTTTACAGCTCTCGGCTGTGCCTTCAAGCCCCTCACCGACGCGCAGAAGCGCGAGTTCCGCCTTCAGAGCGGCGTGCAGGTGGCAGGCCTTAAGGACGGAAAATTCCGCGACGCCGGCATAAAGGAAGGTTTCATAATCATCGACATCAACAACGGCCGCGTGCGCTCGTCGGAAGATGTGGAGGAAATCTACAACGCCATTATGCAGAGCAACGACTCTGACAAGGTGATGTTCATCACCGGCATCTACCCCACCGGCCGCCGTGTCTACTATGCTGTAGACCTCAACGACGACCAGCAGTAATCCCCACATAGCTCTCCCTCCTGATTCTCTTTCTCACTCCCTCTCTCTCCCGGAAATTTTAAATTGGCTGCGCCAGACGCTCCTCAGCGATGGCGCAGCCAATTGTTTTTATGCAGCTTTATTACGCGTTAGATCTTTGCTTTCAATTTGTAAGCTGTAAACTGTAGCAGCATAGCTACATAGACGAAAATTAGCGGGGCTGAAAATATGAATTCAATAATTTGGCGTGAATTCGTTCAGTGATTTGGCACTGAATTGATAGAGTGTAGGAAAAAGCAGCGGAGCGACGCCCGGTGTGCGTTGCCCCGCTGCTGCGGTTTTCAGATTATTGAGGGTAGAGAGGAAAAGAGGGGAGAGATGATGGAGTGAAGGAATCGGTGTGATTATTTCACAAGCACTTTCTCAACCTTGTTGCCCTGACGGCGGATGTAGAGGCCCTCGGCGGGAGTTGCTACGCGTACACCCTGCAGATTGAAGTATTCTACTGCAGCATCGGCGCTGTCGGCGTCTACGGCCTCGATGCCGGTGGTCTGGCCGTCGGAGGTAACTCCGATTGTGCCTTCAGCAAAGTTGTCGGCATTCTCGGGGGCTATGGCGCGGGCTGTTATGCCAAATACGGTTGTTCCTGTAGTTTCGCCGGCACTGACTGTGCAGTGGTCGCCGTTGACATCGGTCCATACTATGGTGCTGTCGTCAGCCGGCGTGTCAACTGTGGATTCGGGATTGTAGAAGAAAGTGTAATACTGGATATTATAGCCATGGTCCACATCGATTGCCATTGTCTTGGTGGCGGCATCGTAGGTGAATGTAGGTGCGGAGGGTTTTGCCGACTTCTCGCTTACCCAATATATGCGGATATTTTCAATCTGAACGGATTTAGGAGCGAAGAGGCTGAAATACATGAAATCCTTACCTTCGAAAGAGACGGTGGCCTTGTTGTTGGCATTTTTCTCTATCGCATCTGAAATAAGGGTGCCCTCGGTGCTTTCAAGCTCGCTGTAGGGTTTGTTGTCAGCATAAAGAGTGAGGGTTCTGTCTGCTGTCGACTTGCTGTAGAATGTAAATTCAATAGCTTTGATGCGGTATTTGTGAGGATTCGATTTTACAATTATGCCGTTCAGATTGTCATTTCCTTGGTTGAACTGCATTCCGTTCGAGGAATAATAGCGGCCGAAGAAATCCACGCCATAGGTATCTGTGTAGGAGCGGTCTACTGCATAACCTGTTCCATCACCTGTAAGTGTCGTAGTGCTGATGTCGGTGTAGGCTATGCTTGAATCAACTACATCAACAGTAAATGTAGCCTTGGCGGGCAGATAGGCGTTGTTGCCGGCGAATGTGGCGGTGATTACTGCTGTGCCCATGCTTACGCCAGTGATAAGGCCCGTGGCATCTACAGTGGCAACGCTCTCGTTGTCGCTGCTGTATGTCATCTCAAGACCTTCTACGCTGATGGTGAACGGATTGGCGATTGTGAGGTCGCTTGTGGCAAGGTCAATCTTTGCGGTTTCGGGCTCTGCGGTGATGGTCACGGTCTCTTTGGCAGACGGGGTGTAAGTGACGATGCTCGAGTTGATAAGTTCCTTGGTATTGCTGTAGATGTCAAAGTCGCCTTTGAGCACTACGGTTGCTCCAACCTCTGGCTGATTCTCAGCTGTGATGTTGGCACCGTCAATCCACATGCCGCGGAAGATATAAAGGGTCTCGGTGCCGTTTTCGGTGTCAGCGATATAATAGTTGATATTCGAAAATGATGAATTCCAGGTGTTCACTGAGGTCACGATGCCCTTCACATAAACGCCTGTCTCACCCTTGGCTGTGCACGCCTCGAGTGCCTGGGCCACGGTGTAAGGATTGTTTACCGTGCCGGGACGATTGGGGTCGAGTGCTGTGACATTGAGGAAAAACTCAAGTGCCTTTGTCGTTTCTCCCATTTTTGCGGTAACGGTCATCACTGCGTCTTCAGCCTGACCGGTTACAGCTGTCCATTTGGCTGTCGAACCAGTGGTGGTAACGGCCTCAAGATCTCCGTATTGAACGCTGATGCTCTCTGCATTATCTGCTTTGAAAGTAAATTCAGTGCCCTCTTCAACCGTGTAAGTCTCAGCATCTGCTATAGTGGTAGTTCCAAATGTGCCGCTCACTGCGCCAAGTTCAACAGCTCCATATGAATAAGTTACTTTAGCGACTCGTTCAAAGCCATTGGATGAAGTTGATTGGCAGTCGAATTTTACCTGATAATACAGATTTGCAGCAGGCGACTCAATTGAAACAGACTGTTCCCCTACAGCATTTGTAAAAGTACCTGCTGTTGTCCAGTTTTGATTATCGGTAGATGTTTCAAGGGTGACAGTAGCCTTGTCTGTTGTGGCTGTGGTTATTTTAACTGTGACTTTTGTTATGGCTTCGCTAAATGCTGGCGATGTAATTGTGGCGACAGATGCATTGTTTTTTCTGCCGCAACGAACTTCGGTCCAGTTATCTGAGCTTGAACCGTTGTTGAAATTGGCGAGTGAATAAATCAAGCCGTCAGAGGCGGTTGCAGTACAGGTTTTGGTATAGGCACCAGTTTTTGTACTATAGGTAACGTTCGAAAAATCAAGCACATATTCTTTGCCCCACATTGTGGTTGAAGCCAGAATTGCTAATAGATAGACGAGTAGTGTTTTTTTCATGACAGAATGGTTTTGTTGTTAAATGGATTTTGCAAAATTAAGTTTATTTGGCAGGTTGTGCAAAAAAATCGCAAATTTTATAGGGAATAAAATGAATGAGTTATGTATGAGTTATGTGCGCGGTTATCTGCGGGTGTGTGTGGCTTGCAGTGTTGGCGGGGGATCAATCGGCGGAGTAGTCGAGAGGGTTTTCGGGCCAACGGTGCTTGGGATAGCGGCGGCGCAGCTCTTTGCGTACCTCGAAATAGGTGTTGCTCCAGAATCCGTGAAGGTCCTGAGTAAGTTGCACAGGTTTGAATCCGGGTGAAAGCAGTTCCATGAGCACAGGACGGGTGCCGTGGTCGAGGCGTGGTGTTTCGTAAAGCCCGAGGCAATCTTGCAGACGGGCGCTTACCACTGGTGCGGGCGCACCCGGTCGGTAGAGGATGCGTGCGTTTCTGCCTCCAGGCAGTTTCACATGTGTAGGTGCGATCTCGTTTACCGAGGCCATAAGAGCGTAGCCCACCAGTCCCTCGATTACATTGCAGAGGTCGATTTTTCGCAATTCCTGGCGCGTGGTGGCGTCGCCGATGTAAAGGGGAAGCCATTCGCCGGCGGTCTCGAGCAGGTGTGGAGTGGAGATGTCGGGCAGCTCCAGTTCGGGATGCCATTCTGCCACGGTGGCAATGCGTTGCTGCAGTGCCTCCACGGCATCGCTGAAGTCGAACATGCTGAGCCCTTCCTTTACAGCGGCCCGGCTTATGGCCTGATTCATGGCAGGCCGTTCGGGGTTGGGTGTAGGGCGCGAGGAGATAGTGAGCGCTCCTATGCGCAGTTCCTCGCGGGCATTCACACGCCCTTCGCGGCTGTTCCATGCCATTGTCCGGCGCGGCTGAGCCATGCTTTCGAGTGTGGCGGTAGTAATGGGCGATGCAAGAAATATGCGGCGCCCCATGGAGGCTACGGCCAGAAAGTCACAGGCCGATAGGTCGTCGGTTTCGGGAAGCTGCACATCGTCGCCGCTTGCCAGACGATACACTCCGTGCCCCATTTTCATGGCGATCCGTTCGGGATAGGCCGAGGCGAGGAGCATGCCGGTGTCGTAGAAATTGGGCGAGGTGTTGTACTCGTGGGTATGCACCATTGCGCGATATTGTGCTGCAATGCGCTCTATGCGGCGCCAGGCGCCGGTGGCTCCGTGTGAGCGCTGGTGGCGAAGCATGGTAATGCGGGTATTGATGTCGGCGTCGCGCTCATCGTTCACGGGGTCTTTCTCTTCAAGCAGTGCGGCGATGTCGGCGGCGAGTGCGCGGCGCGGTGCATCTGATGCAGTGAGCAGCATATGGGCGATGCGGGGATGGCAGGGGAGCGCTGCCATGCGCTTCCCGTGCGGTGTGATGATGCCGCGGCCGTCGATGGCACCGAGCATGGTGAGCAGTTCGCGAGCTTGTTCGATATGTGTCCCCGGCGGGGGTGTGAGCCACGGCAATTGTGTCGGGTCTGCGCTTCCCCATGCCGCAACGGCGAGCACCATGGCACAGAGGTCGGCATCGCAAATTTCCGGAGTGCGTGCTGCACTCATGCGATGTTCGGTGGCAACGGTCCAGAGACGGTAGCATACACCGGGAGCCAGACGGCCGGCGCGTCCGGCTCGCTGCCGAGCCATATCGAGTGAAATTCGCACAGTCTCGAGTCGCCCGAGGCCGGTGCCGGTGTCATATTTCATGCGGCGGCAGAGGCCGGAGTCGACTACTGTGGTTATCCCCTCGATGGTGAGCGATGTCTCAGCCACAGGTGTTGCAAGTACTATCTTGCGGCGCCTTTCGCCGGGGTTATATTCTATGGCATGGTATTGTTCGGACGCCGGCAGCATGCCGTGCAGGGGAAGCACCACTGCCTCGGGGAGAGCTGAGGCGAGCGCCTCGGCACAGCGGGAGATTTCGGCCTGCCCCGGAAGGAATGCGAGGATGTGTCCATGCTGCTCGCGCCAGGCACGGCGCACCGCAGAGGTGACGGCTGCTGAACAGTCGCGGAGGTCAGTGTCGTCGGTGCTGTGGAATATCGCCACATCAAACATCTTGCCCTCCGCAGTGATGCATGGCGCATCGAGAGCCTCACAGAGGGCGGTTGTATCTATGGTGGCCGACATCACCACCACGCGCAGGTCTGGCCTCAGCACCTGCTGCGCCTCGAGCGTGAGTGCCAGCGAGAGGTCGGCGGTGAGGCTGCGTTCGTGAAATTCGTCGAAAATCACCACATCTATGCCCGAGAGCGTTGGGTCGTCGATGAGCATACGCTCCATCACACCCTCGGTAACTACTTCGATGCGGGTGGCGGCCGATACTTTCGTGTCGAAACGCATGCGGTAGCCTACGGTGGCGCCGGGCTCCTCGCCCAATGTGCGGGCCATGCGGAGCGCGATCTGACGGGTGGCCGCCTTGCGCGGCTCGAGCATCACCACCTTCCCTTCGGTGAAGTGGCGGGCGATGGTGAGCGGCAGCAGGGTGGATTTGCCGGAACCAGGAGGAGCGGTCACCACAAGGCGCGGGCAGGCTTCCAGAGAGGCATTCACCTCTTCGGCAATCGCTGCTACAGGCAGCTGTGGCATTGGCGCTTCAGTCATAGGCTATAGGTGACTTATTTTCTGCAAAGGTAGTTATTTCTCTTCGCTTTTTTGTAAATTTGCGGGCAAACCGGCCGCAAGCGCCCTCAACAGGCCATAGCAAAGGCTACTACTACAAAGCGCGGAATGGGCGGCTGTGCGAAGGGGCCTGCGGCGAGAGCTCGCTCTCGCGTATTTAAAAACTAAAGAAACGACAGGAGGAAGAGGAAATGCCGCGAGCTTTCTTTCATGATTACCGACAAACGTGTGTCTATCATATTACCATGAATAAGGCACACGGTGTTCCAGTTTTCGGGCATCTCGATGGCTGCTTGCCGGATGTATCCATTAAGAAAACTCTTTTAGGTGAAATCATAGGCGCCTATATCAGAGGCCTATCGTCGCTCAATCCCAAACTTAGGGTGCTCCAGTATGTGGTGATGCCGGATCATATCCACATATTACTCCAGGTGACCGAGCCCCTCGAGCGTTCGCTTGGCAGTTATATGGGCATGTTGAAAGTAAAAATAGGTCAGGACTACCGAGAACGCACCGGTATGCAGTTCACCGTTTTTCAGCCCGATTATTACGATTGCATCCTCTTCCGGGCGCGGCCGCTCGATGTGGTGTACAGGTATATCCGCGAAAATCCTTACCGTCTGGCGGTGAGGCGCGAACGACCCGATTACTTCCGGCGAATCAATAATCTGACAATCGGTTCATATCAGGTGCAGGCCTACGGCAACTTGCAGCTTCTCGATAATCCGTTCAAGGAGCAGGTGGTGGTGCATCGGACCGACACTCCGGAACGGCGCGAGTTGAACCGTCAGCTATGGCTTTATAACGCCGGTAACGGCGGTGTGCTCGTGTCGCCCTTCATCTCCCAGGCCGAGAAAGCAATAAGAGAAGAGGCTGAGGCCCTTAACGCTAAGATAATATTGGTCACGAACGAACAGTTCGGCGAGCGTTTTAAGCCGTCTGCCCACAATTTCGAGCTTTGCGATACCGGCCGTTTGCTGATAGTATCCTTGGCTTTGCCTGGTGCTCCCGGGAGAGACGGCATAAGCCGCAGCGAATGTATGGCGCTCAATGAGCTTGCGGCTGCGATTGCGCGGGCGTGAGGTCGGTGGAGATATTTCGGGGAAAATGCTTATCTTTGCAGAATGAGCAGAGGAGCGTGTGCTCTGTAGCTCTCACGTTTAAAGACCGAATATATGCCGAAAGAGTATCAGCAGCTGAGCGCGGCTCAGCGCAAGGAGATTGCCGCACTGAAACAGTCGAAGCACCGTAAGGAAGCCGGCTTGTTTGTGATGGAGGGCACCCGTTCGGTGCTCGATGCAGCGCAGGCTTTCACCACGGTGCACTTGGTGGCCACTTCAGCGTGGCTCGCCGAGCATGGAGGTGAACTGCCTAAAAGTCTTCCCGAGCCTCTTTTGGCTAAAAGAGAAGATATGGAACGCATGTCGGCCATGGTGACTCCCCAGGGTGTGCTGGCTGTGTGTCGCATTCCTGAATATCAGCAGGAAGAGAGCCTGATTCCCGGTCCCGACGAACTGTGGCTCGCACTCGACCGCGTGCAGGACCCCGGCAATCTCGGCACCATCATCAGAATGGCCGACTGGTTCGGCATCCACACAGTGCTCGCTTCGGCTGATACGGTCGACTGTTTCAATCCCAAGGTGATACAGTCGACAATGGGCGCTCTAGCGCGTGTGCGGGTGATTTATGTAGATGATTTGGCATCTGTTCTCCGCAATATGCCCGCAGAGCTGGAAATCTACGGTACATTCCTTGGCGGGGAACCGTTGTATGAGGCTCGGCTGAGCCGTGGTGGAGTGATAGTGATGGGCAACGAGGGGCGGGGCATCTCCGACGAGGTGGCTGCCGCGGTTAACCGCCGGCTCACCATTCCGCCTTTCCCCGCCGATGCCGCTACAGTTGAATCGCTCAATGTTGCTATGGCTGCCTCTGTTACTGTGGCTGAGTTCCGCCGCCGTGCCGCTCTCGACGGTCGCCACTTATGATTGTTTTTGACACAAATGGCTAAGACAAAAGAAAAAACACGCTGGTTCTGCACCGAATGCGGAGCCGATGCACCTAAATGGTCGGGACAATGCCCGGCCTGCGGCGCGTGGAACACTATGGTGGAGGAGCGGGTGCCGGCGGCTAAGAAATCAGGCTTCGGCGCAGCGCGACACGGCAATGCGCCCAAGAGCGTGCCTCAGAAGGTGTCGGAAATACAGGCTACCTCCGAGAGTCGCATACATATGCCTTCGGAGGAGCTAAACCGTGTGCTTGGCGGCGGACTCGTGGCCGGTTCGATGGTACTTGTTGGAGGAGAACCCGGTATAGGCAAGAGCACACTCGTGCTGCAGAACATTCTATCGATAAAGAGCCGTCGGATATTATATGTGTCGGGAGAGGAGAGCGCCACGCAGATAAAGATGCGCGCCGACCGCATCGGCCGCATGAGCGACAACTGCTTCATAGTGACTGAAACTTCGCTCGAGACCATTTTCGAGCATATCGCCGAGGTGGAGCCGCAGCTGCTTGTGGTCGACTCGATACAGACCATCGCTTCCGATGCCGTGGAGTCGTCGGCAGGTAGTGTTAGCCAGGTCAGGGAATGCGCCGCGCAGCTGCTTCGCTATGCCAAGGAGCAAAATGTGCCGGTGATACTCATTGGTCACATCAACAAAGAGGGCTCGCTGGCAGGTCCGAAGGTGCTTGAGCACATCGTGGACGCCGTGCTGCAGTTCGAGGGCGACAGCCAGTATATGTATCGCATACTTCGTGCCACGAAGAACCGCTTCGGCAACACTTCCGAACTCGGCATTTACGAGATGTGTCAGCGCGGACTGCGCGAGGTCACCAATCCCTCGGAGATGCTTATGAGGCGCCAAGGAGGTGAGAATCTCTCGGGGTGCGCCATAGGAGTGACCATAGAGGGCATCCGTCCCTTCCTCATCGAGGCTCAGGCGCTTGTGAGCACAGCAGCTTACGGCACGCCGCAGCGCTCTGTGACAGGTTTCGACTCAAAACGCATGAACATGCTCCTTGCTGTGCTTGAGAAGCGTGTAGGTTTCAAGCTCGCCCAGAAAGATGTGTTTCTCAATATTGCCGGCGGTCTGAAGGTTTCGGACCCCGCTCTCGACCTTGCTGTGATTGCCTCCATATTATCGTCGAATGTCGACATGGCTATACCTCAGCACATCTGTCTAAGCGGCGAGGTGGGGCTTAGCGGCGAAATCCGCCCTGTGACCCGCATGGAGCAGCGTGTGCGCGAGGCTGAAAAACTGGGCATGGAGACCATAATCATACCCCGCGGCTCCCTCAAGGGCGTCGACACTTCCAAGCTCTCGATTAAAGTGCAGGAGGTAAGCCGTGTAGAGGAGGCTTTCCGCCACCTCTTTGGCTGATTAATAAATTTTAACATTTTAAAGTCGTAACTTTACACCTTTGATAGCGTCAAATATATCGTAAACCCGAAAAATTATCACAAACAACAATATCAAATTTAAAATGAGAAAACTGTTTAAGAAAGCGATTCTGTTCATGACGGCTCTCTGCGGCTTCACCGCAGCAGCCCAGATGGACCAACCGCTGCCGCTCGATCCGGCCGTGCGCACAGGTCAGCTGCCTAACGGCATGACCTACTACATCCGCCACAACGAGACCCCCAAGGGGCAGGCCGATTTCTATATCGCCCAGAAAGTGGGTTCGATTCTTGAGGAGGACAACCAGCGCGGTCTGGCCCACTTCCTCGAGCACATGTGTTTCAACGGCACTGAAAATTTTCCCGGCAATAATCTGATCACCTGGCTCGAGAGCGTGGGTGTGAAGTTCGGCCAGAACCTCAATGCCTACACTTCAATCGACGAGACTGTATACAACATCAGCAATGTGCCTACCGCACGCGAAGCTGTGGTTGACTCGTGTCTCCTCATCCTCCATGACTGGGCCGACGGTCTTCTGCTCGACCCCAAGGAAATTGACAAGGAGCGCGGTGTGATTCACGAAGAGTGGCGCTCACGCAACGTGGGTCAGCAGCGCATTCTCGAGCAGGTGCTTCCCAAGCTCTATCCCGGTTCGAAATACGGCTACCGTCTGCCTATCGGCACCATGGAGGTGGTCGACAATTTCCCCCCGCAGGCTCTTCGCGATTACTACGAGGCATGGTATCGTCCCGACAATCAGGGTATCATCGTGGTGGGCGACATCGACCCCGATGTGATTGAGAATAAGATTAAAGAGGTGTTCTCGCCCATCAAGATGCCCGAGAATCCCAAGACCCGTGTATATGAGAGCGTGCCCGACACTCCCGGCACTATCTATGCCATCGGAGCCGATCCCGAGCAGCAGTATTCTGTATTCGAGATTTACTTCAAGAGCGAGGTGATGCCCCGCAACATGCGCAACACCATGATTTATATGGTGCAGGATTATGTGACCGACATGATTGCCGCAATGCTCAATGCCCGCTACAATGAAATGGCCTCCAACCCCGACTGTGAGTTCGCTGGCGCTTCAGCAAGCTACGGCAATTATCTGGTGGCTTCCACCGAGGATGCTCTTTCTATAGGCGGTGTTGCCAAAGGCGACGATGTGATGCCGGCATTCAAGAGCGTTTACCGCGAGCTGCTTCGTGCCGTGCGCGGCGGCTTCACCATGTCGGAATACGACCGTGCCCGCAGCGAGTATCTCTCGCGTCTTGAGAAGGCTTACAACAATCGTGAGCACACCGAGACCGAAAATTATTCACGCGAGATTGTGCGTACATTTGTAGACAATGTGCCCATGCCCGGTATCGAGACCGAATATCAGCTCATGAACGCTGTCGCAGGTCAGATTCCGGTGGATGCGGTCAACCAGGCTCTCAAGGAGCTTGTGACCGACGACAATCGCGCTGTGCTCATGATGCTTCCCGAAAAGACCGGTGTGCTGATTCCCACCGAGGAGCAACTCGCCGCTGCCATGGGTGAAGTAAATGGCGAAAACATCGAGGCTTTTGTCGACGAAGTGAAGGCCGAGCCACTGATTCCGCAGCTCCCCGCTCCCGGCAAGATTGTTAAGGAGGAGGCTCTTCCACAATGGGGTGCTACCAAGCTCACTCTTAGCAACGGCGCCACAGTGGTAGTAAAAGTGACCGACTTCAAGGCCGACGAAATAACCTTCGACGCGCAGGCTCTGGGCGGTACATCAGTGTTCCCTGATACCTATGCCGCTTCACTCATCGCATTCCCCATGATGGTCGAGCAGAGCGGCCTTGGCGACTATACTTATAAGGATATGCAGAAATATCTCCAGGGCAAGCAGGTTGTAGTTCAGCCTCAGTTCGATGCTTATGTGCGTGATGTGGCAGGCACAACCACTCCCAAAGACCTTCCCACAGCCATGGAGCTCCTCTACATGACCTTCACCAACTTCAACATCACTCCCGACGAGTTTCTTGCTTCGCAGAAGCAGTATGAGGGCATCTTGAAGAATCAGGAGACCAATCCTCAGTTTATTTTCCAGCGCGACCTCAATAAGACACTCTACGACAATCCCCGCCGTCAGGCCATCACCAGCCAGGTAATCGCCGACGCCAAACTCGACCAGACTCTTGAGATCGCACGCACAATGACCGCTAATGCCGCTGACTACACATTCTTCTTCGTGGGCAGCATCGACATGGCTACATTCCGTCCGCTCGTAGAGCAGTATATCGCTTCGCTCCCCGCCGACGCCAAGAAGGTGACCAAAGCTCCCAAATATCTCGAGTCGCTCTGCATCAAGCCCGGTGAGAAGGAAATCACCTTCACCACCGAGATGCAGCAGCCCCAGACCTATGTGGCGGTGCTTGACTACGGTGAGATGACCTACACTCAGAAAGATCGTGCCGCAGCTCTCGTAGCTGGCCAGATTCTCACCAACCGCCTGCTCAATAAGGTGCGTGAGGAGATGGGTGCCGTTTATTCAATCTGGGCAAGCGGCAACATGCAGCGTGTGGCATACAAAGACAATACCGTCATCCAGAGCGTATTCCCCATGAAGCCCGAGAAGCGAGCAGAAGTGCTTAAGGTGATAGCCGACGAGTTCAAGGGCATGGAGAGCAACATCACAGCCGATGAGCTTGCCAAGGTAGTAGAGTTCTCGGTGAAGAATGTCAACGAGGCTCTTACCCAGAACGACGCATGGCTCGGCGCCATGGCCGGCGAGGCTCTCAACGGTGTGGATACCTTCCACGGCGCCGAAGAGATGTACAAGGCCATGACCGTAGCCGACATCCAGAACTTCATGAAGAAACTCAACGCTCAGGGCAACTACCGCGTAGTGCTTCTCGAGCCCGCAGCCAAGGCTGAATGACATACTGACACCGCCTTCTGAGGCGGTTGACTTATATTACGAAACAGGAGGCATGCACCGTCAGCAGGTGTATGCCTCCTGCTGTTGTTGTAGCTGTTTCGGCTATATGTGTAAATATTTTTATAAAAATCTGTAACTTCGCATCGAAAACTAGATTTTTTTGTGAAAATGATAAAAGAAAAAGCACTTGTGGCGCTTTTTGTATTTGCCGTGTCACTTAATGCTGTCACGGGGAAAGAGAAAATCGTCATTACCATCTCGGGTGCAGACAGTCCCCATAAGATTGAGATTACGGGATCTACGCGCATCACCTTCGATTCTGCTTCAGGTAAAATGCTTGTAGGTTCGCCCGACAGCCCGATACCCGTGGAGTTCGATATCAACGATATCGAGCGAATCACCTTCGACATGACAACTTCGTCCGCTGAATCCATAGCTACAGATCTGGACGGCGTAAGCATTGTGAATAACCATGGTGTGGTGACTATAACTGCTGCAGAAGGTACAGTCACTTACGCTGCCTGGAACAGCAAGGGGCTTTCGGTGGCAGCCGGCACCTCAGCCGATCCGGTGGTGCTCGACTTTACCGCTATGCCCGGAGAGGTGTATATAGTGAAGGCAAACGACAAGATTCTTAAATTCGTAAACAAATAAATTTAAAATTCGACAAGTTACTTGGAGTATGTTTACTTTTTACTTTATGAAATCTCCGGACATACTCTGAAATTCTCTCTAAATTTTAACTTAAGACAAAAGTAAACATACACTTAAAAATTACCAATAATCATGCGACTGTTCAATATCATACTTGTGGCATTGATTGCTACATTCGGTCTTTCGGCCCAAGCCACTACCGATGGTGGTAAAGTAATGGTGGTGAAAACTTCCGATGGCCATACCGCCAGATACAATATAGCTGATGTGGAAGAAATTACTTTCGAAGATTTTACGGTTCCAGCTCCTAGGCCTGTAGCTGTGGTGTCGGTAGAGAATCTTACTCCGTCGTTCATTGGCGTTGAGGGCATCGCTCCGGGTGAAGAACTAATTGCGGGAGAAACTGCTACTCTTACAATCACCCCCGGCGAAATTCTTTCCGGCGGCTTCAGCGACTATCACCTGATGCATATCCATGTACATGTTAACGACCGGGTAATAGTTCCTGTTGTGACCGAAGGGTTTGTCAATGGTTCGGAGAGCATCGCCGTTGATTTCATAGTGCCTGATGATGATTGTCACATTACGGTGTGCTATAGTGTGCAGCAGCAATTAATAGACGGTGGTTACACTATGTTGCTCGAAAATCATCCCTCGGTGCGTCTTTATGGAGTAAGTCCCGATGAGCACTATAAATATTTTGATGCGTATCTCAAGGTGGAAGAGGCGTTTGTAATAAGGTCGGTTGAGTTCAGGATGGGCGACGGCGAGTGGCACGATGTGCTCTCCACTCCCGGCTGCGACTGGAGCGCGCAGGACGATGTGCCAAATCTGTATGGCATAAAAATTCGTCCTGATGGGGAGAATGTTACCGGTAATGTTGTGCTTCGTGTAACAGGGGAACAGCATCAGCGCTATGGTATAACATGGCTGAATGCCACATCAAAGTATATGGATGTCGAGAAGACGGTATTGCCTGCACAAGCCATTGACGGTGATGTGGTAACCGCTGAAATTTGGATGAATGACGATTATTATCTTTATAGTGCGTCGGCTGACTGTGGCGTGGCTCCGGAGGTGCTATACGGCGCATATGTGCGTTTCACTATGCCTGCTTCTGATGTCACGGTCAATCTGGATGTACGTGCAAAAATTCCGGTGACATATGATGCCGAGAGCGAGCATGTTGTTACGGCAGAAATCTACGATGCCCCCGATATGTATTATGGACGGCCTACAGCTATCGGCGTGCCAGGAGAAGCTGTCTATATATTTGTTACAGCTGAAAACGGCTTTAAGCCCCTGACGGCAACCAATAGCAATGGCGAGACATTTCTCTTCAGTCACTATGGCGACAATATCTACATGGCGGCCGTAACCATTCCTGAAGATGCCCTGTCGATGGCTGTCGGTGTGCAATGCGCTGCGGCTCATACGGTAGCATCTGCTCAAGAGGTGGTGTTCAATGCCGGTCAGCTGTATGCTGCTGGCGAAACCGTGTGCTTCTCCATACGTGTTCTTACAGGGAAGCAGATAGACTCTGTAACAGCTACCACGGCATCAGGCAATAATGTCGAGGTGATGCTTGATGGTCCGTATGGAACATTTGTGATGCCCGATGAGGATGTGAATGTGACCGTTGTTTTTTCTGATCTTAATGATGAGGAAACCGTTTCGGTAATCGCGAAATATGATGAGGAACTGTATCACGTAAGCAGCAGCACAAATTACGACTGGGATTTCATCGAGGGCTTTTCTGCTGTGAAAAATTCCACGATGTATCTGTCTGTTGCAAGTTGGGAAGGTGATTTTTTCTATGTGGGGGTAAAGATTGGCGACGCTGTCGCGATTTATCCCGCGACTATTGATCCGGATGGTGGGCAGTATGTATTCGGCAAGGCTATTGTGATGACAGGCAACACTGTCATCAAAGTGGGAGCCACTGAAGCTGCAGTGTCGTTTGACGAGCCCGTTGCCGATATGGTATCGGTGAAGGCAATCTTCGACGAAGACCAGTACAGCGTGCGTAGCAGTACAAATTTCGGTTGGAATTTTGCAGAGGGATTTGCAATTGAAAAAGGCACATCCATGTATGTGACAGTTTACGACAACTATGGCGAGAATTTCTATGTAGGGGTAAAGATGGGCGATACCGTAACGGTGTATCCTGCCGTGGAGGATGAAGATAGCGGCGAGTTTACTTTCGGCCGTTCAATCACGGCTGATGCCGACACTCTCATCAAGGTCGGTGCTACCGAAGCCGCGGTTCAGTTCTGAAAATGGCAAACAGAGTAAAAAACTTTTGGCCGCTTTCCCAAAATTGGAAAAGCGGCCAAAAGTTTTTTACCTCTGTTGTTTTCAGCGGGAGAGGATGAAGGGGCAGGGCGATGCCATCTGCACCGGCGATGATGTCTGCAGTGAGTGCAGGGCTGTCACTGCAGAGTCGAGCGATGAGGTGGTGTAGGCGCCCACATAGTAGCGCTTGTCGGAGGGGTTCTGCAGTATCAGCGGCGACTGCCACATTCCACCGGCGTCGCGGAGACGACCGAATACCGAGCGCGAGTTGAAAATCTGCTTGAATGTGGCTGCCACCACGGTGTAGCGTTGCGGCTTGGCGCCCTCCACATGTGTGACACGCATGGCCCTTAGGGGAATGCTGTCGCCGTTGTAGATAGTGGTTGCTCTCGCTTCCTCGCGGCTGAGTGCGGCGCGCTCGTCGGCGGTGAGTGCCGCGTCCTTTTTCTCGCGGGCTATCTGGTAGGCGGCCGCATAGTTGGCCTCGGTGGTCTTGCATGAGGTGAAGGCACCGCCGAGAAGCATGGCCATCACAGCTATGGAGCAAAATGATTTTTTCATAAAGAGGGCGTTTTCGGGTATGTTCAGAAATTCTGGAGTATCATTACCTCGCGGGGAGCGAAGGTCATCTTCTCCTCAATGGTAACGGGGCGTCCGGTTATCATATTGTGCATTGTGGTGCCGTAGGGAAGTATTTCCACGGTGCGGTCCATGGTTACCTCATTGGGTTCGCCGGTGCCGTTGAGGAGCACCACGATGCGGCGGTCGCCGAGTCGACGCTCATACACATATATGCCGTTTTGCGGCATGAAGTGGCGCAAGGTGCCACGGGCAATCACTTCGTTGACCTGCGGCGAGCGGCGCCAGCGCAGCAGCTTGCTCAGATAGTCCCATCCCTCGCGCTGCAGGGGAGTGCGACCTTCTGATGTGAACTCCGAGTGGTCATCACCTTCGAAGCCGCCGGGCATGTCGAGGCGTATGTGGCCGTCGGTCACTTTCTTGGTTCCGTTCATGAGCAGTTCGGTGCCGTAATATAGCTGAGGTATGCCGCGTGAGGTGAGCAGGAACGCCATGGCTTGTTTCCAAGTGCCGAGCGAGTCGGGCATTGCCGCCAGGAAGCGGTCGGTGTCGTGATTGTCGAAGAACGTGAGTACATGCTGCGGGTCGGCATACAGATAGTCGAGCGCGAGGTGGTCGTAGAGGTGGTTGAGGCCGTTCCAAGGGTCGGTCTCCTCGTCGAAATATTTGTGGCCGTTGATGCTTAGCATGAAGTCCATCACTGTGGGGAGGTTGGTGTTCACCGGATTCAGGCGGTTGCCTGCCTGCCAGAAGGCCGAGCCGGCTTCGTTGCCGTACCAGCATTCGCCCACGATGTTGAAGTTGGGGTATTCGCGCAACACATCGGCTGCCCATCCGGCCATGGCTTCCATGTCGGCATAGGGATATGTGTCCATGCGTATGCCGTTGATTTTCGAGCTCTCGATCCACCAGATGGAGTTCTGGGTGAGGTATTTCATCAGGTGTCGGTTGCGCTGGTTGAGGTCGGGCATGTCGGGCACGAACCATCCGTTTACCGTGTGGTCGAGGTCGTAGTCCGACACATAGGGGTCGTGCACGGTGCTCAGACGGAAGTTTGTGAGCGTGCCTCCGTCAGGGTGGTTATACCAGTCGGCGGCAGGCATGTCGGCCATCCACGGGTGTGCCGAGCCGGTGTGATTGAATATCATGTCCATCACCACTTTCATGCCGCGCTTGTGGGCGTCGGCCACGAGAGCCGCCCAGTCGTCGTTGGTGCCGAAGCGGGGGTCGATGCGGTAATAGTCGGTGGTGGCGTAGCCATGGTATGAGCCCCCGGGCATATCGTTCTCAAGCACGGGTGTCGACCATATGGCGGTGACCCCGAGCGAGTCGAGATAATCAAGATGCTTGCGTATGCCTGCAATGTTGCCGCCGTGGCGTGTGGAGGGTTGGGTGCGGTCGTAGGCCACGGGATAGTCAAGCCCCTCGAACTCGCGTGCCGCGTCGGCGTCGCCGCGTGCGAAGCGGTCGGGCATGAGCAGATAGAGCACATCCGATGCTGAGAAACCGGTGTAATCCTCCGGCTTGCGGTCGCGTGCCTTTAGCTCATAGTCGAGCACGGTGGAATGCTTGTCGGCCGTGAGGCGGATGGGCATTTTGCCCGGTTTGGTGTCGGGGCTTATGGTGAGATAGAGGAGCTTGTAGTTTGGGCTATCGAGCCTCACCTGTTCGGCGAGTCTTACTCCGGGATAGTCGAGCGATGCTTCGGCGCGGCCTATATCTTTGCCTGTGAGCATAATCTGCAGGGTGTCGCAGTTCATTCCCACCCACCAGTGAGGTGGTTCCACTTTGGTGATTTCGGGAGTTTTCGGGGCTGCGAAAAGCGATGCTCCGGCCATTAGGGCAGCTCCGAGGGTTTTCAGTCGTTTCATTGCTGTTGAATTTAATGTAAGTAAGATGATATGTAGTTTAAGATATTCTATTGTGGAAGGAGATAGAGGCGCAGGCAGTCGGCAAGCAGTGTGTTGCGCAGTGGGTCGACATACACTGGCGACGGCTGGAAGAAACGCAGCTCCAGAGTGTGCTCGCCTTCGGTGAGGTAGAGCTCTATGGGATTGGAAAATGCGGTGTGCTCTTCCCAGTGGCGTTCGGGGTCCGGGTCCCATTCCAGTGGCGACAGCTGGGTGAAAACCATAATGCCGGCATTGCTTCCGTCGACATACAGCGACCGAAGCGCCGTGCGTAGTCGTGGGTTGACGATGCCCAGTCCGTTGATGTAGCCCACATCGGCGGCATAGCGCCCGGTGCGCGGCACATCAACCGTGAAGCGGATGACGGAGTTGCGGTAGCGGTGCGACTCTACCATGCGCGATGCCCAGCGTCGGTCGGCAATAAGTCGTGTGCCCCCTTTCGCCACTTTGGCCAGAGGCACGGTTATGAGGTTTTTTTGTGGAATGAATATGTGGGGCGAAGTGGCGAATCCGGCAGTGCCATCGGAGGTGACCGTGGCGAACTGCAGTATGGCCGTGGTATTGGTGTCAAACAGTTGAAAGCGGCCTGTAGTCACTGAATCGGTCTCTACGCCGTTGCGCCACAGAAAATTGTTTTTACCGGCGATGGTGGCAAGGCGGTCTGTGGCCCACATTGCGGCGGGTGCCGGCGGGAGGACCCCCGGGAGTGCCACAGCTGTTTGGCTTTCGGGGTGAGGACCTTGTTCAAGTGTTATCTCTATATGGTGTTTACCTTCCGACGAAGCGGGATAAAAGCATTGATCCGACGGTTTGCCGTCGATGGCGAATGATGCCACCGACGAGCCGGTGCCGCTGATGGTTATGGACAGCTCGCTGCGGCGGTAGCGTAAGTGCGATATATGCATGGTGCCGGACATGCCGGTAGGTACGGAAGGAGTGAACCGCAGGCCGTCGAAAGCAGTGTGTATGCCGCAGAACCCTCTCAGCACCAGTGATGACAGCGGCTGGCGGAATGTCGGAAACTCCGGCGGCCGGCTTGAGAGCAGGTCGGAGCACACATGGCTTATCAATGCTCCGGCAGCGAGATTATATGCCCGGGCGTAGGATGTGCGGCCCATGGCCACGGCTCTAAGGGTCAGAGCAAGAGTCTCGGCTGAAGCGTTGGGGCGGTGTGGCGATGCTGACAGTCTCGGCGTGAAGATTTCCGTGCCGAGGGTGTCGGCGGCGAAGTGTCTCGCTATTGAGGCGGTCATGTCGGGAAGGGGCAGTCCGGCAATTATGGCTATGGACTGGGCGATGTTGTCGGACGCTTCCAACGGCAATTGTGTGAGTGCGTAGCCATAGAGCATGGCATCGAAATTACCTGTCTGCGGATTCCAGAAATTGCGGAACACATCGTGTCGGATGCTGTCGTGGTCAGCAGATAAATCGGGCAGGTGAGAGCGCTCGTTGCGCTGCGCCATTTCGGTGTTGATGGCATGCAGGGTGCTCAGCCAGGCCCAGTGCATGGCGTTTACTGCGAAAGTCGAGCATACTGCGAACTGCTCCGGCCCCATCCATTGGGGGAACGCTTGCGAACTCTCGGCTATGTAGCGGGGCACCCCTGAGATGAGGCCGGTGGATTGGTTGAGCATCACCTGTGTGTCGATGCCGTCGACATTGGCGGCGGCTTCGCCCAGTGTGGCAAGCGAGGCGCGGTTGGCGGTGATGTTGAAGAGCTCGGTGGCCGCCATGAGCCACTGGTGGCTGTCGTTGATAACCGGCCAGCCGAAACGGCGTGTCTCGGCGGGCACTATGTGGCCGTTGCGCAGGCGTGAGAACAGCAGTTTTTCCCCTTCCGCTCCGACAAACGGGTTTAGCCACAGTTCGAAAGGAGTGAGCCAGGTGAACACCTGTGTCTGGGGGCGTGCCTGCTCCAGGCGGAACAGTGCATCGAAAATCGGGAAATCCGATTTGAATTCGAAGGCTCCACGTGAAGCTTCCGGCTCTCCGATGGAGATGGTGCGCAGGGTGTTGCCTTCCACGCTGATGCGCAGCAGGGTGTCGCCGGCTGTGCACACGGCCATGCCGGTGCCGAGGGCCACGCTGTCGGGTGTGATGCTGTAAAGCGATGTGCACAGCGTGGGCGCAACATCGCCCGATGGTGTGTTGCGCCCACAGCTTGTGGCCGTTACGGCAAGCATTGCCATTGAGATGGCCGCTGTTGCCGCGATGCCGTGAAGAGTGTGTATGGATGTCAGTCTACCGCACATCGTTGCACTCCGGCGTATGCCTTATTTCTTGATTTTCTTTGCTATTGCCTTTGGAATGGCGTCTTTGTGCACCAGAATGCTGAGGGTCTTGGCAAGGAAATAGGGCTCGGATACGTAGAAGAAGCCGTCATACTTCTGGTTGGTGTCCCATGAGTTCTTCACTTTATAGTAGCGGTTGCCCTTGCGGTCGCGGGCTGTGCCCACGATTTCCATGCCGTGGTCGTCGGTGGTCTCCTGACGGTCGAACATCTCCTGTCGCGATTTGGGTGTCACGGTGATTTCATCCACCGGGCCGTGGAAATTGTAGCGCTTGTCGGAGCGTTCCTGGTCGCTGAGGTGCACCCAGCGCGAAAGCTCGGTGCCGTCCATGTCGGCGGTGTCGACCTCTTTCGGCATGAGGGCCACGCCGTCTTTCCACTTGAAGCCGCCCTCGCTTACATCGGCTGCCCACACCACGGGGTAACCGTTGTCGATGGCATTGTCCACCACGGCCTTGAGCTCGTCGAGCGCGATGTTGTCATATTTCTCCCAGAGCCAGTTGTCGGCCACCTCGAGCACGAACGGCTCATACATCGGATGGTGTGTGAACGATGTGAGGGCCACATAGTCGTCGGGCACCAGACCGAGCTTGTCGGCGTAGGTGCGCGGGGTGTATGTGACGCCGTCTACTTCGAATGTCTCGGGCACCTCGCCCAGATATGCGTCGAGTATGGCTTCAACGCCTTTGCGCCATGAGGTGGAGAGGCGCTTGTTGGGCTTCTTCACCACCTCCTTGAGGTAGGCTCTTAGCACACCGTCGAGCTCGCCGTGCACATGCTTCTCCTCGCCGTAGCTGAGGCCCGGATATGCGCTTTCGGGCACAGCGCCGTAGTGTTTCCACACATAGGGCACATCGGCCAGACTGCCTCCGGCAGCGAAATTGGTCTCGCCGTACATGCGCACAAAGCGGTCTGCCTTGTCGAGATAACAATGGCGCACGGTAAACATCTCGCTGAGGTCTAGGGGCTTGCCTCCTCGGCGCACTATCTCGTCCTCGAACATTGAGGTGCCTGCGAAGCACCAGCATGTGCCGCTCTTGTTCTGGTCTTTTACTGATGTGGTGGGTATCACCTTCTCGTCGATGAAGTTGAATCCTGTAGTATCGACGGGAGCGGCTGTGGTGTCGGCTGGCACGGCCATTTGTGTGCCGGCTGCGAAATTTCCGAATGCCGATGCCGAGAGCGAAGCGGCGCTGATGGCGGCGACGGAGATGTATTTACGGTAGCTCATTGCAAAAAGTTGATGGTTATATGCTTTGTGCAACAAAAGTAACTAAAAAACTCCACATCTCAAACACACTTTTAGGCGTTAATTATGTTTCGGGTGAATTTTGAGGAACTCATTTTGCATTTATGTTGTTATTGTAATACATTTACATTAACTTTGCAGTCTAAAATAATATCGTCATGGATATAGCATTGAAGAAAAATCAGAGTTTTCGTCTTTCAGTAGAACTGATTGACCGGCTTAAACAACTGGCGAAGCGCCAGAACCGTAGTCTTAACAATTATGTTGAGACCTTGCTCCTTGATGCCGCCTATCATGAGCCCAATGCAACTACTGTCGCAGCGATGAGAGAAGTTCAGAGCGGCGCACTTCGCAATACCCCCGAACTTGACCTTACCTCCATTGAGGCAATGGAAAAATCAATGAAATAAAGGGGAAATAGTTCGGATTAACCTAAAGTTGTCTGCTTTTTAATTCGGCGGAAAAATGTTACCTTTGCCACGATTATACCGTCGGGGTATTCCTGATGTTAAATAGAGGTCAACGCTCATGAATATAGGAAGTTATCTGCGCAACATGATTCAGATAGTGTTTTCGCCGGCCCGCGGCTGGGAAGACCTTGAGGCCGACGAAAAGCGGCTGGCTCGCCAAAGGGAACCGGAAGACGCCGCCGGCGGCGACACATTCCGCCGCTGCTTTCTGCCGGTGGCAGCGGTGTGCTCGCTCACTTACCTACTGCGCCTGTTCTACGGCGACGCCGGAGGCGTAGTGGGCGCCATAGTGGGCGTAGTGGTCATGTTCGTGTCGCTGTTTCTTGCGGCTATGATAGCCCGATGGGTCATGCAGATAGCCCTCCCGCGGCTTCTCGCGGCCGATGTGCCCGACGAGGCCGAGGAGCGCATGCGTGTGATGAACCTCATCTGCTACAGTCTCACATACATAGCCCTCGTCGAGGCAGTGGCTAATGCGGTGAAAGTGCATATGGCGCTTTTCGCCTTCCTTCCCCTTTATCTTGTCTTTATCATCTGGAAAGGTGCCGACTATCTGCGTGTGGCCACCGAAAGCGTGCTCATGTATGTGATTGTGGCCTCGGCCGCCACCGGCGGCAGCGCCTACCTGGTGCTCTGGCTCCTCCGCGCCGTGGTGTGAGCCGCAGTGTCACGTGTGCGGCAAAGGATATCACTTAAGCTGTCAAAGCCTGAAACTGGGCTGTATATTTCTGTGCCATGGCCGCATCGGAATATCTTGTGCGCAGCATCCTGCGGGCAGCGGCCGCCATGCGCCGGCGCGTATGGCTGTCGGCATTAAGCGCCAGATCAATCTTCCGGGCCAGACGGGTGCAGTAGGGCTCCGTATCCAGCACATCGCCGATATGGGCTACGAAGGCGTCGCGCCCGTCGGAAAACATGTCGCATAGCCCGTTGCCGTCGGAAGTTACTATGGAAATGCCGGCGTTCATCATCTCCAGTGCCGCATAGCTGCATTGCTCCGTGTATGGCGACATCACTCCCGCGTCGGCCGCCGAATACCATAGCCTGAGCGCATCTTTTGCGAGTTGCCCCGGCAGGATGAGATTGGCAGCCACGGCGCTCCCGAGGTCCCAGTGCTCAGTAAATCCGCCCGGATTGCCGGCCAGAGCGCACCTTACCCTCGGATGGCTCTCCCTCACTTTTTTCAAGGCGCTCATTATGGCCCTGACCCCCTTGTGAGTGGCTGGGCGCGCCACAAACAGCAGCACCTCGTCGTCGTCATTGAGCCCGAGCGCCCGCCGGGCGGCATCGCGCCTTACGAACCCCTTGCGGTCGGAGGGATAGCCGTTGTAAATGAGTGTCACCTTTTCATCGGGCACCCGGTATATGTCGCGCAGATATCGTCGTGTGGAATCAGACAGACACACCACCATGTCGGCCGCGGTGTAGATGGCCCGCTCCGAGTCGCAATAACTATGCACATGGTTCCGCGTACCCTCTGAAACCGTTTCGGGCCTTTCTCCGCGCTCGATGGCTGCAAGCAGCCGGCTGTCGCCCATCAGCGGCGCACACCATCCCTGGTCGTGTATCACAAACACCACCTTCGACAGCGGAAACGCCCGCTTGAGCGCACCGATGTTTTCGGCGCATGGCGAGTGGTTGATGGAAAACCCAAGCCTGAATGCCCCCTGCGGCCAAGGTTTATTTGACCCCTGAAAATAATTTGTTTTTGACCC
>CAKTFH010000016.1 GCA_934555895.1 uncultured Muribaculaceae bacterium
GGCAAATGCAGCCTAAATCTTCTGATTTTATGTATAAAATAGAGACTGCCTAACTTTGGTTGTTAGACAGTCTCACTGGATTGAACTTTTCTTAATCCGCGCCTCAACCATCGCCCTGATGCGGTTCAACAGTCCGCTCGACGAAATAGCCGATGAGCTCTCATTCTCTTCGCTCTCGCACTTCAGTCGCTTCATCAAATCCAAACTTGGCGTCTCTCCCACGCAGTTCCGCCATCAGTTTAGAGCGTTGAAAAAATCAGATGACATTAATGATATTAAGGCCGGCGATTGACGGAGCTATAAGGATTATTTGTAATTTTGCATTTTATATAAAACAAATGTTTCAAATGAAGAAGATACTATTAGTCATTGCCATATTTTGTTGTTCATTTGCATGTTCAGCACTAGAGTCAGATGGCTTTGAAGTGCGAAAAATATCATCACAGGTAAAAAATTTCACTCTCGATTCAATCAATCTTTCATCACCGCTTAATTATTATCTGTCACGAACCTGGGTACGCACCACAGGGCAGCAACGACTTTGGTCGGATATATCAACTTCAAAATTCTCATTCGACACTGATGCTCCCGACGAAGAGATCGATGATGAACAGCTCTCGTATATTTTAAACGAGAACATAGACTTTATCGTGACATATCGCGATTCGGTAGCATCAATTATAACACACTCGGAAGGGGAAGACTTCGTGTTGCTGAACTACTGCTGGATAGAGGATGGCCGATGGGTAAATGCGGGGCAATCGATGGCTGATGATTTCAGCCATGCAGAGGAAAAATTAAAGAAGTTTTTGCCTATAAATTATGCCAATCTCCCCCGTATTTCTATGATTAACAATCTTCCGGATGATGTAACGCCTTTTGCAGATTTCCTGCACGATGTAACCACAACGCCCGAGCAGTTCTTGCTGGATATGCTCGCATCGCATAAGTTGGTTATCAATGGCGAAATTCATAGGCGCAAAGTATCATGGGATATGCTCAGGCGTCTGATTGCAATGCCTCAGTTTACCGAAAAGGTAGGACATCTCTTCATGGAGCTGCCCTCATGGTGCCAGCCGGTTATGGATGAGTTTATGGATTCCGATACTATGAATGAAGAGCTGATTTTTCAGATTTTCCGCGAGGAGCAGCCGAACGGTTGGTGGGATAGAGGTGAATTTGAGTTTATCTGCGATTTATGGCGCATTAACCACAGACTGCCACAAGACCACAGGATAAAAGTGGTATTGGCTGATTATCAGATGCCGTATTCAAAAATTACAACAGCGGGGAATCATGAGACTGAAGACCGCAATACACATATGGCTGATGTGATTACAAAGACTCTCTCAGCATCAGCAGACAAGCGCAACAGTTTGTTTCTTGTGGGTTGTGGTCATGCCTATAAATCAAATCAAGCGGGAATGGCATCGGCTGCCTATGGTGAAGATTCCCAGCCCACTGCGGCTGCGCAACTTGTTGACCGACTCGGTGAAAACAATGTGTTCACCGTTTTCCAGCATATTGTGTCGGGCGACAACGGCGGCGGCAATAAGCGTCCTATTCGCGGAGGTGTCTTCGACAAGGCGTTTGCACTTAATGGCAATCGTCCTGTCGGATTTAAACTTGCCGATTCTCCCTTTGGCAAAGAACCGTTCGACGGAATATATGAGATAAAATATAAAATCGATACCGGGAGCTTTTCCGATAACTATGATGGATACCTGTTTCTTCATTCTTTATCAGATGAACCCAAGGCCGCTCCTTTGACTGAAATATTTACTGACGAATTTGTGGCTGAGATGAAGCGACGGGCCAATGTGATGCAGATGGAAAATTATCGCTGGATATGGTTCGGGAAGCCGGCCTCCGAACTTACCCGTGATTACATAATCAGTGTATTGCAGGAGTAGATTGATGCCAAAATTTCTCCAAAACGGCAGATAGTGCAGAACAAAAAAGTTATATGATTTGCGGAAACAGAGAAAAAGCATTAACTTTGCAATCGCTTTAGAGGGCGAGGTTCCTTTGGGCAAACAGGATTGTCTTATGGTGTAATGGTAGCACTGCAGTTTTTGGTTCTGCCTGTCCAGGTTCGAATCCTGGTAAGACAACGTGGTTAAGGAGTTAAGTTCTATATACTTGACTCCTTTTCTTATACTGCAAACGTGCCTTTTTCACAGATTGTTCGATGGAAAATAAAATTATCATGACGCAATGGTATGAATCGCCTTGCGGAACACTGATTCTCGGTTCCTATGATGACAAGTTGTGCCTATGTGACTGGGAGGTGGAAAATCATCGTTCCCGGATTGATGCCAGATTGAAACGTAAGCTTGTCTCGGAAATGCAGGAAGGAAGTTCCGAGATTATATCCCGGGCTGCGGCGCAACTTGATGAATATTTCGCAGGCAGGCGCTTTATGTTTGATATTCCATTGCTTTTCGTAGGCAGCGATTTTCAGAAAACGGTGTGGCACGAACTGCTTAACATACCTTATGGCAGGACAATCTCTTATGGAGAAATGGCAAGCACCATAGGCAGCCCAAAATCGGTGCGCGCTGTGGCCAATGCCAATGGTGCTAACGCAATCTCTATTTTCGTACCGTGTCACCGAGTGATTGGTAACAATGGTTCTTTAATAGGTTACGCCGGTGGAATGGATGCAAAGCGTTACCTGTTGGAACTGGAAGGCGTGTCAGCCAAGTAAAAGCTCGTAGTCCACCACATCGAGCCATCGGTCGAATTTACGGCCCACTTTTTCAAAATGTGATACCTTTTTGAATCCTATTTTACGGTGCATGGCCACGCTGGGGGTGTTTTCAGCTGTGATGCAGGCAATCAGTGCCTTGACTCCCGCAGCAGTGCAACGCGCAATAAGTTCGCGCATCAGCATCCGGCCTATGCCTTTCCCTCTTTGTTCGGGAGCGATATAAATAGTGGTTTCGAGAGTATGGCGGTAAGCTTCCCTTTCCTTCCAGGGGTGTGCGTAGCAATATCCTTCCACCTGACCGCATATCTCGTACACTAAAAAAGGATGGTGTGATGAGATTTCAGTGATTCTTGCACTCATGTCCTCTTCCGTTATCGGTTCAATCTCGAAAGTGGCAGTGCTTTCGTTGATATATCTGTTATATATCGCTACTATCTGTCGGCTGTCTTTTGCCGTTGCGTTTCTTATCATATGTGTCTGACCGTATTCGTATTATCAAATTCCCGTGTGAAGAATCTTCAGTCCGTGTTGCAAAATTACCCGTTTTCAACTAAATTAGCGGTCAGTTTGTTGGAATTTCGACAAATAAATTCTTTGCACATAGTTTAAAAGCATCTCATTATAGAGTCTGGTTATCATGGAGAAAATTGTAGTTATAGGAGGTGGCTTCGCAGGTCTGAACCTGATAAAGCACCTCGATTTGAAAAAATATGAAGTAAGTCTGATTGACCGCAACAATTTCCATTGCTTCCCTCCGCTGTTCTACCAGATAGCATCTTCCGGACTTGTCAGCGCCAATCTCTGTTTCCCGTTTCGCAGGGAGCTGAAAAAAATGAAAAACATTTCCTATCACATGGGTCATGTGAAAGATATAGATGTCAATGCAAAAACGGTCACCACAAGTTATGAGACGCTCAATTACGACCGCCTTATCATAGCCGCAGGTTCCACCAACAACTATTTCGGCATGGAGAATCTTTCGCGCGAGACTTTTGGCATAAAGACCGTGGCCGAAGCCGCTCATACACGTGACGAGATACTCGACCGCCTCGAACGTGGCGCAATGTGTCACGATATGGAGCAGCGCAGGCGTCTGTTGTCTTTCCTCGTTGTAGGCGGTGGCCCTGCCGGTGTTGAGATTGCCGGAGCAATCGGAGAGATGAAGAAATATATCCTTTCAAAGGAATATCCCGAGTTAGCCCCCGACGATGTGACCGTGACGCTTATAGAAGCTTCGCCCAATCTGTTGGGTGCCATGAGAAAGAGCTCGCGTGACCGTGCCTTGAAAGACCTGGAGAATCTTATGGTGAACGTGCGCCTCAACACCGGTCTTAAAAGCTATGAGGATAAGTATGTGACTTTTATGGATGGCCATAAGGAATATTATGAGACTCTTATATGGACTGCAGGTGTAAAGGGCGAACCCATGCCAGGTTTGCCGGCCGATGTCATAGGCCGAGGGAACCGTATACTTGTGGACGAGTTCAACCGTGTTATAGGCTATGAGGATTCGCTTTTGGCCATAGGCGACATCGCTTTGATGAAGTGCGACGATTACCCTAACGGTCATCCTCAGATGGCTCAACCTGCCATCCAGCAGGCGAGAAATCTAGCAAGGAATCTCAATGCAGGTAAATTCGAGCGTAAATTCAGCTATTACGACAAGGGGTCCATGGCCACCATCGGTAAAAACCGCGCTGTGGCCGACCTCAAGAAATTCTCGTTCTCAGGTTTTCCGGCATGGCTCACATGGCTTTTTATCCATCTGATTTCGATTTTGGGAATGAGAAATAAAGTGAGTGTGATGGTCAACTGGTTCTGGAATTACTTGTTCTATTCCACATCATTACGCTTGTTGCTGAGGCCTACTAAATATCCTCTCCGCAGGCACTGGAGTGACTGATGCAGTCATTGTTGTGGAAGAGCGCTGTTACAAGCATCAGATAAGGCGGCACAAGACCGTTTTCGCCCCATATCAGCTTTATGCCGAAAAGGTCGGTAAGAGTTTTGGAAATGTCAAAACCGAATGCCTCGAGCGACGGACGCACTTTGTCGGGATGCCGGCAGGGCTGATTGCATGCGCGGGTGCATTCCTCTTTCTGACAATATAGGCATTTACTAACGAAAGCGAATGCGCGGCTGCCGGGGATGCTTTTCTCCATATCAAGAAGTTCGCGCTCCAAGCGTATGCGTTCCGGTATCATCAGTTTCTGACTCTCTGAGATCGGAATGTCATTAGCCTCCGGTGTGATTTTAGTGGCTATAATGTGCGCCTGATTATATTGGCGAAGAACGGCTTCTGTGTCGAAATCGAATGGCGGACATCCCCAGCTTTTGCCATAGTTAGGGCATTTCTGGCATAGCTTCATGAAATGTGGCGCATCCCTGTATCCGGCCATATAGTCAGCTACCGGGATGTCGGCTGTGAAGTTTTCGACTTTATATGCGAAGTTGTTCATGGTTTTATGGTCATTGTGCCGCTGGCAGCGTCGAATCGTATGGTATCGTTCTGGAACAACCGCTCTATATGGCCGCTTTCACGCATCAGGGGGGCTGGGAGACAGTGAAGTTGCGGTGTGTCGAGCAGTGCTATGCTGTCGCAAAGCAGCAGGGCAATGTCGAGCTCATGGGTCGAGAAAACCACGCATTTGCCCTCATCATGGGCAAGATGTCGCAGAAGCGCCACAAGTTCGTATCGGTTTGGCATGTCGAGAAATGATGTCGGCTCGTCAAGCAGAATAGTCGGAGTATCCTGAGCGAGTGCGCGGGCGATCATCACCCGCTGGCATTCGCCGTCGCTCAATGTGTCGATTCCTCTTTGAGCGAAATCGCTCATTCCAACTGCTGCCAGAGCGCGGCCCACAGCCTCCCTGTCGGCTTCCTGCAGACGACCTATCCAGTTGGTGTAGGGAGCGCGTCCGATGGCCACCACATCCTCACATCTGAGATTGGCTATGCGTGTGCGCTCTGTGTTGACGAAAGCTATGGTTTTGGCCATAGTCTGCGGCGACAGGCTTTTGATATTGCGGCCGTCAGCTGCGATTTCACCGCTGTAATGAGGATTAAGACTTGCCACAGCGCGTAGAAGCGTGGATTTCCCCGTGCCGTTACGCCCGATGATGGCGGTAAGCTTTCCATTATTGAAAGTCGCTGCCACATGTTCGAGCAGCTTGTGCTCGCCGTAGCCTATGGAAAAGTCGTGTAGCTCTATCATGCTGACATTGATTTGTTGCGGAGCACAACCCACACTACGATGGGAATGCCTAAAAGCGCGGTTATGGCATTAATGGGCAATGTGAAGAGTTTCGACACAAGGTCGCAAAGCAGAAGCACCGATGCTCCGGTCAGCACCGTACCCGGCACGAGCACACGGTGGTCGCTGTTGCGGAATAGCATGCGGGTGACATGCGGCATCGCGAGACCGATAAACCCAATCGGGCCGCAAAATGCTGTCACAGTGCCGGCAAGAAGGGTAGTCGAAAGGAAAAGCAATCTCCGGCTTCGCCGTATGTTGAGTCCCATGGTCACTGCGTATTCCTCTCCGAAAAGCAGCATATTGAGCGGTTTGATGCACACCACCGCGAGCACCAGACCGACTGTCACGGCAGGAACAAGTATGCACAGCTGGGTGAGAGTGACATCGCCGAGCGACCCCATGGTCCATATCACGAAAGCCTTAAGGGCCTCCTCCTTGCTGATATACTGCAGTATCTGCACTATAGCGCTGACACCCGACGAAAACATCATGCCGAGAATGAGTATCACCATGATATCCTTGATTCTGTGGCCTACTGCAGCTATAATCAGCAGAACAGCGCCGGCACCTATCCAGGCCGCACCGGCCACTCCTATCGACGAGCCTATACCGGCGAGCACCACCAGCGCCACACCGAGGCTTGCTCCTGAACTGATGCCCAACACATAGGGACCTGCCAGCGGATTGCGGAAAAGAGTCTGCATCTGCAAGCCGCTTACCGAGAGCGCCGCTCCGGCAAGGAGCGCCACCACTGCCTTGACAAGGCGGATGTTGATGATTATTTTTGCCGTTACAGGCGCACAGTCACCTCCCGTAAGAGCCGCGAGCACATCGCGCAGGGGTATGTTTGCCGCTCCCACCGACAAATCGAGGCAGAATAGGAAAGCAGTGATTATGGTCAATGCCGTGAACAATATCGATGTGCTGCGCCTGCGCATATTTTATTTCAGTTTCTGATGGTACACAAACTCCTCGGCTACGAGTTCCGGATGAAATATCTTTATCAGGTCGCGAAGCACTATATCGGGATGAACTACGGCCGATTCATAGTAGTCGTTGCCGCCTGCGGCTGTTGTGCGCAGGTTGTTGTTGAAAATCATACCGTTTCGGAAGGGCGGAGTGTCAGCAAATTTCGGCACCATACTTCTTACTTCTTCAAGTGATGAGGCTCTGCCCGGATTGAGCCATATGTCGGCCTGCGATGCAAGTTCATAGGCTTTTTCCAAATCAATGGCGACAGATTCGTTGCCTGAATCCTGATGGTAAATGAAATCTCCCCCTGCATCCTGAATCAGTTGCACGGCATAGCTCTTTGACGACGGCATGAACCAAGTGTCGTTATAAGGTGTATTTATCATCACTTTGGGTTTGCTTGATGCTTCGTGGGCAACAAGTTCCTTAAGCTCCTTATAATGTTCGGGGATTTCTTTGAAAATTTTTTCACCCTCGTGGCGATTACCCGTTATTTCTGAAATTGCGACAAGCCATTCGGCTTTTCCGAGGGGTGACTCTTCCAGGTAATCGCCCACGTACATGAACGGAATGCCGAGTTCCTTGAGTTTTCCCTCCATCGAGCTGGCACCGTTGACGCCGTAGAGCAAAACTATATCAGGGTCGAGCGACAGCAGCAATTCATAATTGATGTTGCCTTCAAAGCCGATGTCGCCTATGCTGTTGCGGTGAGCCTGCACTGTGGGGTTGGTTATGTAGTCAATCCCCGAAACTCCGACAACGTTCTCCGCCTTGCCTAAGGCGTCGAGCATGGCGATGTGTGTTGACGACATTGCCACAATCCGCTCGGCATCTCCCTCAAGCACCTGTATGTTGTCTCCTTCCGGAATTTTTTCTCCGTCTCGGGCTATGAACAGATGCATGCACACGCTGTCGGCACCCTGCCATGGATTGTCGATAGTTATCATTGTGCTTTTCATCCCTTCGGCTCCGTCGATGCGGAATCCGGAGGCATATTCCGGCTCATAAAGCGGGATGTTGAAGTCATCGGTCCCCGAATTTGAGCCGTGGCACGATGTCAATGCAAGCATCAACACCCCGATATAGCCTGAGAAACGTGTATACATATTCGAAGGAGTTTTACAAAGAAGGCCGGTCCGGTAGATCTTTGTCTGCAAGACCGGCCTTCGGGCAGATAATTGAAAATATTTTGAGGTTTAAAAGGCTTGTCAGAACGGCCTGTAGATAAATTTCTTGCCGTTTTTAATGTATATTTCTCCTGTTTGAGGGTCGGTGACCTTTATACCCTGGAGGTTGTATACTGCATCATCTGTTAGAGGAGTGAAATCGGTGGTAACATCTGTAACGCTGCCGAAATGGCCGTCGGGGGGAAGTGCCATGATGTGTCCGGGGTTGATGTATACCTGATACTTCCCGGTTAATTTACCCTCGGGTGTCCATTGATAGAGCATGCCCGGTTCCACATAGGTTGTGGCGTCGGTCGCATAGATGTAACCGGTATAGGGATTCACATATATGCAGTTGGGGGCTTTCATTCCTTGGATGTCGGATATGAAGGTGCCGGGGAAGTTTTCTGTCTTGCCTTGGCTTCCCCCCGTTGCCATGATTTCTTCCGGATTCAGTATCGCGTAATTGTACACGTAGCCATTTGTCGCGAAGGAAAAGCTTGAGCCTACGACATAGAACAGTCCATCTTTTGTGGTGGTGTTGTAGGTCGACAGGAAATCGAGTTTCACGAAGCAGTCTGTGTCGGGTTTGCCTTCGAGTGCCCGCTGGCAATCAAAAATCACGGTAGCGCCCATGTTCTCATAATAGTCACCCGACGAGTTGATGCACAGATATTGGCCGCTCTGCGACATGTAGCCGTAGAGGTTGGGAGCACCAGTGTCGATGGTGCGCACCACACTCATGTCGTCGGCTTTTATCACGCTCACAGTTTTTTCGTAAGCGTGGTCTTCCTGATAGGAATAGCCTCCGGAATTGGCCACGAACAGATGTCCGTTGTAGTATGCGATGCCTTCGGGCTCATATCCGACTTCCACGGCTGAAACCACATTGAAAGTCTTGATATCGATTTTTGCCACGAATCCTTTGGTGAATGTCTTTATGCCATCAACGGTGGTGCATTCATGCGCGTATGATGTCACATAGACATAGCTTCCGTCCGATGCGAGTTTGCGGCAGTTGGGCACATTTTCTGTGGCTGCCACAGCCTTCCCCTGAGGTGTTATGAACTGGATGAGGTTGGAGCCGTTCACGGCTATTGCAAGCAGATTGTCGTTAATCTGGATGATGTCGATGGCAGTGTCGCCGAGTTTTCTTCCGTTTTCTGTTTTAAACCATTCATTGCTCACCACAGTACCGTCTTCGAAATATGTGAGCCGGCTGTTGTCGCTTTGCCAGGCGCCTTCATTGAGCACAATGATCTGTTCCTTGGCCGATGCACTCCACAGGCTTGATGCTAATGTGAGCATTGAGAGGGTAAAAGTTCTTAGTTTCATCTGAATAATTTGGTTTTATAACGTGTAGGCTAATGTGAATTTAAAGTTTCTCCCCGGCATGGGATACCGCGGTATATGTTCATACTGCACATCAAACAGGTCATTGACCTCAAGCGAGGCTATAAACCATTTATATTTGCCTGTGAGCTTGATGTCGACATTGTTGTAGGGC
Source organism: uncultured Muribaculaceae bacterium (assembly GCA_934555895.1). Lineage (GTDB taxonomy): Bacteria > Bacteroidota > Bacteroidia > Bacteroidales > Muribaculaceae > UBA7173. Next base: position 9,615 of record CAKTFH010000016.1, read on the forward strand.
GCAAGCACATCTTCAGGGTCGGCATACGACCACATCCTTTCCGACACGTGCATGTCGGAGATGGTGAGTGTTATATCGCGCCATCCAGCTATGCCTGTGATTCCGTATGAAAGGACAGGGGAGTAGCAGATCGGTTGGTCGTATGTGAATTTGTTGTCTGGGTCGGTGCGGTTGAGGTCTTTTTGCCATGTCAGCGACATGAGCAGAGAGAAATGCCAGTCGCCCGGAAAATATCTCAGTGAGGCTGTGGCGTTAAGTCCTCTGCAATAGGTCTTGCCGTAGTTCAGCATAGACCATGTGTAGGTGCCTTTCATCGGCAGACACACGATGCGGTCGTCTATATGGTTGATATATCCGTCGGCCTGAATCGATGCCTGCCACGGAGCCGCAGGGGTGTATTGGTATTCGGCTCCGATGTTCCACTGGCGTGTGTACTCCGGTTTCAGGTTACGGTTGCCTGCCTGTGTATAGTAAAGGTCATTGAGTGTGGGAGCACGGAATATTTTCTTATACCATGCTCTGACCGTCAGGCCGTTAATGCTATATGAGAGCGAGGCCGCCGGTGTGAATTTGCTCAGCGGCTCGGCTGCTCCGCTTCTGAGCTTAGTGTGGTCCTTGTAATGCTGGAACAATACCGAGCCTGCAAATCTTATACCTTTGTAATTGAGCTGTGCCGCGAGCACGGCTTTCTGGTCGAGTCGTCGCACCGAGTTGAAGCGTTTTAAATCGGCTTCAAGCCATGAGAGGCGTGCGTCATAGCCTGTGTTTATCGACAGCCATTCTGTCGGCATGAATGCATATGCAGCCGATGCGAAGGCGTCGTTCTGATGATAATGGTTGTCGACTCGGGCTGTATTCTGGTTTTCAGGATAATTGGTGTTGTAGCGCAGATACTCGTTGGAGTATTTCATATTGAACTGCACGCGGTGTTTCCGGCCTAAAGAACGGTTGTATGACGCCTGGGCGAAGACATCGGTATCCCATTCCCGTCCTATATTAGTGTATTTGTCTGAAAGCCTCCTCACTATGCCGCCCGGGAGGCCGCGCTCTGACACGTAACAGTATACATGCGATGAAAAGCCTCCGTTGAACAGCGCTCCTTCCACTCTGAAGTATTCGATATCGGAATTTTTGCGCTTTCCCTCTGTGTCTTCCCACTCTGATTTGTATCTGAACTTATAGTCGCCACGTGAGTTCATGTATTCTCCGTCGATGAAACCACTCCATCCTCTGCGGTTGAACTGCACATTCGCCCGCCCCTGATAGGTGTGAAACGAGCCGATGCCGCCCATTACAGTCAGTGAATCGCTCTCCGGACGGCGCGTACGGAGATACACCGTTGCCCCTGAGGCATACTCTGAAGGCGACTGGCACCGGTCAAGTTTGTTGGCATTGTATAGAGATACTGATTCAAGTGTGGAAAGCGAGTATTTGCTAAGGTCAATGGTGCCGTTTTGGGCATTTGTAAGCCTGACACCATCGATATAGACACCGACATGCTGAGACCCCAGCGACCGCACATTGATGGTCTTCAGCCCTCCGAGGCCACCATAGTCTTTTATCTGTACTCCGGCGAAATATTTGAGCGCATCGGCTACAGAGGTCGAAGACAGAGACTGGAGTTCCTTGCCCGTGAGTGTCTGTGCGGTGGCCATCGGACGCCTTTGTGCTGTCACTACCACATGCTTCAGATTCAGTACCGTGTCGGTCGGTTCGGTGTTTTCTGCTGAGGCAAAGCTTACGCCTGTTACAGCAATAGAAAGCCACAGAACGCTTCTCTTCAGGAAAGTCCCTTTTATGGGGAGTTTTCCTGACGAGGGAGTGTGGTGTCTGAAAATATTTGCGAAGCTAAACAATTTCTATATAAGTTCTGAGCTCTCTGATATCACTATATCGACGAAATATCGCCGGCATATAGTTGAAAATAAAAAATCCCGGTGCGATATTCACGCATCGAGACCGAAAATGCTTCATGACAGAACTTTCAAGGCTTCAAAAAGACCATGTAGCTGTTGATGATGCAAGCCTGTAGTCCCGCAGACGCAAATATCCGGGAAACAGCGGGTCTTCTGACTTATCCCGGCTCATCTGCGTCTTCCCGGCCTTTGGACCAGTGACTTTGTTGCAGCAGCTTTGTTTGGGATTTACAGCAGCGGGTACTGTCACGGATTCTCACCGTGTTCCTTAGAGGCTTCTCTATGCCTCGCGTTGTTTCTCACCGCAAAATTACCTATATTTTTTGAATTCCCCAAGCCTACGTCTCAATTTCACCGTTTGGTGGTGTAAATCATGAAGGTCACCGCGATTATCGAGATTGTGATGCCGACAATAATCCCGGTGGTGAGCGGTTCGCCGAAAGCGATTGTTCCTATTATGATTGCTGTTATAGGCTCGAATACACCTAAAACTGATGCTTTGGTCGCTCCGATATTACGTGTGGCCACGGCAAGCGTGGTAGTCGATACTATTGTTGGTATCACGGCCAGTCCTAGAAGCAGCATCCATGAATCGAAGCTGTTCAGCCCCTCCGTCAGACCAATGGAGGATGTAGTGGAAAAGCACATGAACACTACCGCGCCCACCAGCAGTGAGTAGAATGTAAGTACGGTGTTGGAGATCTCGGCGATAACTTTGCTCCGGTTCACGATGACTATGAAAAGCGCATAGGCCAGTGCCGAGCCTACCGACAGCCATATCCCTGTCGGGGCAGAGACGGCATCGCCTCCGCCTCCAGTCATTATCGCCACTCCGGCAAATGTTGCCGCGATTGACAGCCACACCGGCCATGACGGAACCTTGCCGAGAAACACCATGATAAGCGCCACAAGCACCGGGTAGAGAAACACAAGTGTGGTGGCAAGTCCGGAGGCTATAAAGCGGTATGCCTCAAACAGCAGGAGACTGCTGGAGGAGTAAAGAATGCCTAAAACGAGAAGTACACCCGCCTGCTTCAAGTTGATTCTGAAGCTCATCCGGCTGAAAGCAATCACAAGCGCAAGCAGAATCACTGCTATGGCATAACGGAAAAACAACACCGACTGCACTGCCACTCCCGCCGCGAGAAGCGGCATGGCAAACAGCGGATTCATGCCGTATGTTACGCCGGTGATTATTCCGGCGGGATATCCTATGATGGCGTTTCTGCTCAGTCTCATTTCGTCTCTGTAGTGTGGAATTGTCGTTGACTGTGTGCGGCAGCACATCGGTCACAAAGGCCTTTGGCAACAAAGTTCACGCTATACAAACGGAAGCCTTCCGGTAGATTAAGCTCCGGGACATGCTGCGACTCCATGCAGAATATTTTGCCGCATTTCATACATTTGAAGTGCAGATGCATGTCATTGAGAGAATGCCCTTCTTCGCCACGGCACAACTCGTAGCGCATAGAGCCGCTACCGTCGTCGATTACATGAACGAGATCCTTTTCAATGAACAGTTTCAGTACACGAAACACGCTTGATTTATCGATTGAGGCTATGGCTTCTTCGATTTCCGCCATACTTACCGGATGGTCACATCCGTAGAGTGTCCGCGCCACCAGTTCACGGTTAGGCGTAGGTTTGATGCCTTTTTCGTCAAGCATATCTGTGATTATTTCCATATCTGGCGTATTGTGTTTCGCTAAGGTCTGTCATAGTACAACAACACAACTGTGTCTGAGGTTTAACAAAATAGCCTCAGCCACAATTGCATCGCGCAGTTCTCTAATGGGTAGAGTCTGATTAGAGCTTTACATCGAATCCCGCATTACGTACGGCGGCTACAATGTCATCGAAAGAATGCTCGCCTTCTACGGTAGCTTTACCTGTAGATAGGTTTACATCCACCTCGGTTACGCCAGCAACCGCACCAATGGCTTTGGCTACCGATGCCTGGCAGTGGGGACAGTTCATGCCGCTGATAATATACTCTTTTGTCATAGCGCTTGTATCTAAATGTTTATGTGAAAATCTCTTGAGGAAAGTATAAAGAAGGAGTGCCACAAGAATACCTGAGCAAATTGTGCTGAATAGGTTGAAATGCGTGCAGCCTATGGCTTGCTCATGCAGGGCTTTTACATTGAACCACTCGGAAGGCATAAGATAGTCGATTGCCAGACCGAATGCCATCGCGCCTATGATAATCGATGCCAGATAGATTATGGCCGGCTTCTTTCCCATCTCGCGTGAGATGAGGGTGAACGATGCGAAATTGGCCGCAGGTCCGGCCATGAGCAGCACGAGAGCCGTGCCGGGCGACAGACCTTTGAGCATAAGCGAAAGGGCGATGGGTATTGAGCCGGTGGCGCATACATACATGGGTATGGCTATAACAAGCACCGCCATCATCGAAAGTATGGGCGTGGTGCCGAGTATCGAGAAGAAATCAGCCGGAACATACACGGTGATTATGGCTGCAACAATCAATCCTATCACAAGCCAGCCTCCGATGCTGCCCACGAGGTCGATGTAGCCGTATTTCAAGGCATCGGTGCATTTTTTCAGGAAAGTGGCGCGCGGTTTCTCTTCTGCGATTATTGTGCAAGAGTCAGAGTGCGTATGCTTATGTTCAAGCTCGGTCTGCTCGGCTTTTCCCACGGCAATGCCTCCGAACAGTGATGTGACAAGCGCAGCCACAGGCCGCACTACGGCGAATGACGGTCCTAGCAGCGACCAAGTCGCCGCAATGCTGTCGAATCCTGTCTGGGGAGTGGCAATAAGAAAGGAAGTGGATGCCGCTTTGGATGCACCGTTGCGCCGCATGGCAATGGCTGTGGGAAGCACTCCGCAGGAACATAGAGGCAATGGAATGCCCACGGCTGCAGCTTTGAGAACGGATTTCCACCCGTTTCCCGACAGATGTCGGGCGAAGGTGGTCTGCGGTATGAAAGCATGCATCACACCGGCTATAAGGAAGCCCAGAAGGATGTAGGGAGACATCTCGTTGAGCATGAAAAGCAATGAATGTAGAAGTTCCATATCTAAGACTGGATGTGGTGATGTAAGTAATCATTTCCTTTTGCAAAGTTACGAAAAACATCCTGCAACCCGTTTGCAAAAGTCCCCTAATCACAATTAGCCAATGTAAATGCAGCGGTGGATTCAGCTGGCTTCTATCGGATTTAAGTGTTACCTTTGCACTATGATTTGATGTGCGTATGAAAACTGACAAGGTTGAAAATTTCGTAACCATATATGATTCGCCATCTGTAATAGCCGGTTACAGTTGCAGAGGCGCGCTGCCTTCCGATGCCGGCTCCTATGAAGGTTTTTCACTTTGCCATTATGTGGGCGACAGTCGGGAGCATGTCTCGGCATGCCGTGCGGAGCTTGCCCGGGAACTTGGGGTAAAACCGTCACTTGTGCTCGCGCCCCGTCAGGTGCATGGCACAGCTGTTAAGAGGGTAGGTGCAAGTTGCTGCGATTACGGGACTATTGCTAAGGTGGAAGCCGACGCACTGGTGACAGACCTTACGGGTGTCGCCATAGGAGTGAACACAGCCGATTGTGTGCCCGTGCTTCTGTGTGATGAAGATGCAGGAATAGTTGCGGCGGCTCATGCCGGATGGCGCGGTGCAGTAGCTGGCATTATTGATGCAACGGTTGAGAAAATGGCACGCATAGGTGCTGTGTGTCAGCGTATTCATGCTTTTATATGTCCTGCCATATGTGTCAGTTGTTTTGAAGTGGGCGAGGAGGTTGCCTCTCAGTTTCCACAAAGTTGTGTGGTGCGCATGCCCGGCTCAAAACCTCATGTAAATCTTCCGGAATGTGTGGCTATTTGCCTTGAACGCTGCGGGATATCGCGGGATAACATATCCTTCAGCGGGGAGTGCACGCGCTGCAGGCCATCGCGTTATTTTTCAGCTCGGGCCATGGGTGTGGCATCGGGACGCAATTTTTCATATATCATGCTGAAAGCGCGGAAGTGAAAGGCTGCAACCGGCGATGTTTTATCGCAGTGCGTTGCGGAATGCGGTAGCTGCCGGACGCCATGCCGCAGGCACGCTGTCGATAGGATAAACCACAAAGTTGCGTGAATCATTGCCACGTGGCGGCACGGTGAAATGGAGTTGAGCAAATGCCGTGTCAACCACAGCGCATCCTGTGCTGTCGCGCCGCAGTTTTACTGTCACAAATTCGCCGCCACGCGTGTCGCGTGTCTTCATGTTTGAAATGAAGTTGCCTAAGGAATAAACCACCACCTGCTTTCGGCCCGTGGTGCAGCCGGTGCGCAGCTCCATCGGTTCAACCACATGCGGATGTCCGCCGATAACCATGTCTACGCCTTCGTTCACAAGCCAGTCGGCCAGTTTTCTCTGCGATGCGACAGGCTGCAGAACATATTCCGTCCCCCAGTGAACCGCTACGGCTATGAGCTCGGCTCCGGCACGACGGGTCGTTTCGATGTCGCGTTTTATCTGGTCTTTGTCAATATAGTCGACCACAGCATCGGTCTGCACTTCAAATCCGTTCGTGCCGTAGGTGTAGTTTAGAATTCCCACCTTGAAACCTTTTACATCAATAACCATGGGGATGCGTCGGTCGCGTTCTGCTCTGTCAGTGTAGGTGCCTAAATGTTGTATTTTGAGGCTGTCGAGCAGCGCGACTGTGAGTTTCAGTCCCTTGTCGCGGCGGTCGAGAGTGTGGTTATTGGCTGTGAGGAAAAGGTCGAAACCGGCGTCACGGAGTGCTTCGGCATATTCAACGGGTGCGTTGAAGCACGGATAGCCGGTGAATCCCTGATGCCCCAGAGGTGTCTCGAGATTCACCACTGCATAGTCGGCATCGCTTATTATATCTCTGACCGGAGTAAAGCAGTCACTGTAGTCGTAGCCGTTGCCGCCTGCCAAAGAGTACGCGGCTTCTATCTGTGCCTGATGCATCATGGCGTCACCGGCAAAAAGCAACGTGGCCTCGCTATTGCCTGCAATGGCAATGGTGAGGTTCGCGGCAATGGCCAGCAACGCTTCCAACATGATCGTGATTATTTATATATTTCACCTTTGGCGGCCAGAAGGGTGTTGCGCATCAGCGACACAATGGTCATGGGGCCTACTCCGCCTGGCACAGGAGTTATGAACGAGCACTTCGGAGACACTTCGTCGAACTTAACATCTCCGCAGAGCCTGAAACCGCTTTTTCGTGTAGCGTCGGGTACACGGGTTGTCCCCACATCTATCACTGTGGCACCATCCTTCACCATATCGGCTGTTACAGACCAGGGTCGTCCCATGGCTGCGATGAGTATATCGGCGTTGCGGCATACCTCCTTGAGGTTGGCTGTGTCACGGTGGCACACAGTCACGGTAGCGTTGCCGGGCTGGGCCTTCTGCATCATAAGTGTTGCAACAGGTTTGCCCACGATGTTGCTTCGGCCGAGCACCACGCAGTTGGCACCGGAGGTAGGCACCCCATAACGCTCCAGCAGCATCATGATGCCTGCCGGTGTGGCGCTTTTGAAGCAGGGGAGGCCTATTGACATGCGGCCGACATTGATGGGATGGAATCCGTCCACATCCTTGCGGTAGTCGATTGCCTCTATGAGTTTCTGTTCCGAGATATGTTTGGGCACGGGAAGCTGCACTATGAATCCGTCCACTTCCGGGTCGTTGTTGAGCCGGGCTATCTCCTCCAGAAGTCGCTCCTCGGTCACATCATCCTCGAAACGGATGAGCGTGGAGGTAAATCCACATTCCTCACAGGCTTTCACCTTGTTGCTAACGTAGGTTTCGCTTCCGCCGTCATGGCCTACAAGTATGGCCGCAAGATGGGGGCGGCGTTTTCCTTCGGCGAGCATCTGCTGCACTTCTGCCGCTATCTCCTGTTTGATTTCAGCGGCTACTTTCTTTCCGTCGATAAGTTGCATATGTCAGTATCTGTGAGGTTAAGTGCGATTTGAGTTTCAGCGGCGACGCATCTGCCGCATCATCTGCATGGGATTTTTCATCGTTGTGGCGGCTTTCATCACCTTGCGGGTCTGCTCGAACTGGGTGAGCAGGCGGTTCACCTCCTGAAGTGATGTGCCGGAACCGGCGGCGATGCGTTTGCGGCGGCTGCCGTTGATTATAGAGGGATTCACGCGCTCTTTCTCGGTCATGGAGCTGATGATGGCCTCGATGCCTTTGAAGGCATTGTCGTCGATGTCGATATCCTTGATGGCTTTACCTACACCGGGAATCATGGCGGCGAGGTCTTTCAGATTACCCATCTTCTTGATCTGCTGAATCTGGCCGAGGAAGTCGTTGAAGTTGAACTCGTTTTTGGCTATCTTTCTCTGGAGCTCGCGGGCTTTTTTCTCATCAAACTGCTGCTGTGCCTTCTCCACAAGTGACACGATATCGCCCATGCCGAGGATACGGTCGGCCATTCGCGAGGGATGGAAGAGGTCGAGAGCGTCAAGTTTTTCGCCGGTACCGACAAATTTGATAGGCTTTGTCACCACCGTGCGGATCGAGAGGGCAGCGCCGCCTCGGGTGTCACCATCAAGTTTTGTAAGCACCACTCCGTCGAAGTCGAGACGGTCGTTGAACTCCTTGGCGGTGTTCACGGCGTCCTGGCCTGTCATGGCGTCGACCACGAAAAGCGTCTCCTGCGGCTTGATGGCTTTTTTGATAGCAGCTATTTCCTGCATCATCTGCTCGTCGACAGCAAGACGGCCGGCGGTATCGACAATCACCAGATCGAGATGGTTGCGTTTCGCGTAGTCAACGGCATTGCGGGCTATCTCCACGGGATTGGTGTTGCCCTCCTCGGTGTAGACCGGCACGGCTATCTGCTCGGCAAGCACCTTGAGCTGCTCGATGGCGGCGGGACGATATACATCGCAGGCCACAAGCAGAGGGCGTTTACCTTTCTCGCTCTTGAGCTTGCGGGCGAGTTTGCCTGAGAAGGTGGTCTTACCTGAACCCTGCAGACCCGACATGAGGATTACCGTGGGATTGCCGGAAAGATTGATCTGCGCTGTGTCGCCACCCATGAGCTGTGCGAGTTCGTCGTGCACTATCTTTACCATCAGCTCCTGGGGTTTTACAGCGTTGATTACGTTCTGTCCCAGGGCCTTGGCCTTTACTGTGTCGGTGAAGGTCTTGGCGACCTTATAGTTCACATCGGCATCGAGCAGGGCACGGCGCACATCTTTCAAGGTCTCGGCCACGTTGATTTCGGTAATCTTGCCCTGGCCTTTAAGTATCTTGAAACTTCTTTCGAGTTTTTCGCTTAGATTCTCAAACATTCCTTCTTAAGTATTTAGAGTGTGTTCTCCGCTCTCAGAGGCGGTTGGTGGCGGTGTCGGGAAAAATCACTTTCGGCTTGAATGTGCGGGCCTCTTCGGGTGTGAGACTGGCATAGGCCATGATTATCAGCACATCGCCTGGCTGTACCTTTCGGGCTGCAGCTCCGTTGAGACATATCACTCCGCTGCCTCGCTCGCCGGCTATGGCGTAAGTCTCGAGGCGCTCGCCGTTGTTGTTGTCAACGATATATACATGTTCGCCGGCGATTATTCCGGCAGCATCCATCAGGTCTTCATCGATGGTGATGCTGCCGATGTAGTCGAGGCGTGCTTCTGTTACCGTCACACGGTGGATTTTGGATTTCAGTACCTCAATCTGCATTTCCGGTATATTTTATATTGTCGATAAGGCGCACTTTTCCGCAATATACAGTAATGCATCCCTGGGCGTCTCCTCCGTCCGAAGGCCATTGGCTGAGCGGCTGCATGGTCAGCGGGTCGACTATCTCGTAATATTCCACTTCAAGTCCGTCGACGGCGTTGATGGCGTCTATGACATGCTGCTTTGTCTCGGCAAGCGAGTGGTTGCGTGCATAGTCGGTGCTCGCCTTGAGTGCCTTATATATTTCGGGTGCAATGGCTCTCTGCTCTGCGGTGAGGCGGGTGTTGCGGCTGCTCAAGGCCAGGCCGTCGCTTTCGCGCAGTATGGGGCAGTCGACAATCCGGATGGGGAATTTCTCGATTTCCACCATGCGGCGGATTACAGCTATCTGCTGGAAATCTTTTTCGCCGAAATAGGCGCGGTCGGGCTCAACCATGGCGAAGAGCTTGCTCACCACCTGTGCCACGCCGTTGAAATGCCCGGGACGCATGGGTCCTTCCATCACCTCTGCGACCTCGCCTAAGTCGAATACCCGGTTATCGGGCTCTGGATACATCTCTTCAACGGTTGGTATGAAAGCGAAATCCACTCCGGCTGCCTCAAGTTTGGCGCAGTCGGCCTCCTCGGTGCGCGGATATGTGGCTAAATCTTCTTTGTTGTTGAATTGGGTGGGATTCACGAACACGCTTACCACCACCACATCGTTTTCCTTCCTTGCGCGGTCCACAAGCGAGATGTGGCCTGCATGCAGAGCTCCCATCGTGGGCACAAGCCCCACACTACGGCCACCCTTGCGTGCCTCGGTCAGACTTTTGCGCAGGCCGTCGACTGTTCTGATAACTTCCATCTTATTTAGTAAGTTTCTCTTTCTATGCTGATTGCGCATGTGGCCATAAATGGCGTGGTGCGTATCGGTTCCCCTTTTCGATGTTAGTTGCAGGATACAGCATACCCAGCGGCTAACGTGCCCGCAAAGTTACTAATTTTCCCTGAACAAACCTTGCGCCCCCCTTTGAATTTTTGCAATTTGAAGTCTACATAAAGATTATGTGAAGGGTTTAGTGTGATTCACGGAAATATCAGGGAGTATATGCGTGAATAGGTGTAAACCGATCGTTTGTAGTCGTCTGAGGTGCCGATTGATTTTTTGTAATCCAATGTAAATTCGTCGGCTGAGGTGAAGTTCAGTCTACCCATGTTGAGGGCGCCGATAATCAAATCATCGTTTTTAATGCAGTATGTGCCTACAGGGCATTCAAACTGGTCTGTATAATGTCCGATGCTGTTGTACCAGCTATCCAATTCCTCTTGAAACTGTATTAATCCTTCAAGGGAATCTTCGTAATCATTATGTTTCGGGCGATTTGGCATATCACCTCTCACGGTGACCAGATCCTCGTCGAATATCAAAATATCATATCGATAATTCACATCCGTTGCGTAACTGTCGACGCCATGCGGCGGTACATCATTGTCGGAAGTGCTGTGGAGGCCGCTGGTGTGTTCAATGGTTTTGATATGTGTGATTGCCCAATAGCCCATCAGGCTGTTCGCTGTAGGTTGAGGCTCATCTTTTTTGTCGGAACAGCCTGCAAGAAACACAGATAGCAGAATGATAATAAGCAACTGAAGTTTTTTCATCTTAAAATATATTCAGCCGAGATTTCAGGCCATCACTTTCAAGCCTACGATTGATAAAATCAGGGTGGAAATGAAGAATATTCTCCAGAATGTGGCCGGTTCGTGAAAGAACACGATGCCGACAATCACAGCGCCAACAGCTCCGATTCCGGTCCAGACGGGATAAACGGTTCCTATGGGAAGCTTTTCCGCGGCTTTGGCCATTAAGTACATGCTCAGCGTCAGGGCCACAAGAAATCCGGCCCACCACCATACAAGTTCATGACCCGTGGCGGTTTTTGTTTTACCAAGACAAAATGTGAAGCCGACTTCCATGAGTCCGGCCAAGATAAGTATAATCCAGTACATACCGATTATAACCTATTTGAGGGCTGCAAGAATTCTCGGCGACTCCTTCTAAGGTTTTCACAAAGTTACTCATTTATTTCCATCCGTAGCTATTCCTGTCCCGGTAAAACACCCTATATTCTTCTATGGCATGCGGGATTATCAAGGAAAACATATGGTGAGGGGAAAGAATATCAGGGAATTGATGAGGTTGATATGAATCCGGTGCGTGTAACGCCCTGGGCATCTACCGACATATTCCGGCATTTCATGTCGTTGTAAAATTCAATCCTCACCTTGCCGTTGCTATCGGTGTGTAAATCCGGATTCCAGTAGAGCGTGCGCCTGTAGTCGTTATCCTCAGGCATGACTGAATAGTCGGGATGGTAGAACTCCGATGGAATGCTGTAGCCGTTGATTACGGTACGGCGTGTTCCTTTTCCGGGAGGTGACGGCATCTTGGGCTTGGTCTCTATGAACACCACACAGCCGATGTGTTTGTCAATAGTCGCCATATCAAACTTCTCATGATCGGCATATTTATGCATGACCGAAGGCTCTTCGTTGATATAAATCGATTTTATCGATTCGAGAAACAGAGATGTGTAGTTGAGGGTGTCTCTCTCTCCGGTTCGCGCATAATCGATTACAAACAATGCGTCTCTACCTTTGTAGGTGATTTTTTCCCATTCTTTGCTGGAATCGAAATAGCACCTGAAGTTGGGGTTGATTTTAGTGAGCAGTGTCAGCAGATTCTGTCCGACCATCTGGCCTTTATCGGCGATTTTATTGAGCTCGTTGGGAATGTCGTAATATGCAACCGATGAGGATCGGTTATATCTTATGTCAGCTTCGCGCGAGTTCCCTTCGGCTACGGCCACTACTTCACCTAGGTGATGTATGCTGTTTATGCCTGATTCCGAAGTATCCTCTTCAGGTTTGTCAAAGTCTGCTTCGGCATCATCTCCCTCATTTCCCGAATCTGTTTTATCGGTAGATGTGAGGTGCAACATTTGTTCCTGCGGATAATAAGCTCTTGGCTGCGGTGCAAATATTCGGTCGAGCATTATGCGGTAATCTTTTCTCTTGCCGTTTTTAGCGGCTGACATTACCATATCCCATTGTCCGATGAGATTGCAGTCGAATTCAAACCGTCCGCAACTGTCGGTCGTAATAGTTTCAATAAATGTCTGAATAGTGGTGTCGGGTTCCTGGTATCCCTTGATTAATGTGGAAAGAGTGACATTGGGTTTCGGCGTCCCCCTGGTAAATGATACTACTTTCCCGCTTACGGATATGGCTTTCTCGGGCATATATTTGATAGCGTCGGCTTGGTCTGAGGATATTCCTTTCCATATATAATTGTGCCATCCCTGAGTCATCATCAGTAGGTCGAGCTGAATGTGCCGGTCGGGGTTTGATCCGGAAAAATATTTTGATGGATTAAGTATATATCCTTTTATTTCTGACGCAAGCAGTAGCCCTGACAATATATCCGACCGGTTTTCTGCGGCATTTTCGGCGTTGGTGACGGCAAGTGACAGTGGTGTCTCTACCGGAGTTCCTTCGCGGTCGGTCACAGTAAGCTCCATACCGACTTTTTCTGTCGGTAAATATTGTGGCTTGTCGGTGGCTACGTTGATTCTGCCGGATTTGCCGTTATCGACAAAAAACATGCGGTCAGCTATGATGTTGCCTTTAGGGTCAGACAATGCGATTACCGATACGCCGGCGGGAACGGTGTGTTTGTCCACAGACAATTCTGTTGCCACCGAATCCGACTCTATTATGTCGGTGAAATAAATGATGCCGTGTGAGCTGATTGAGATACCAAGCGGTGTCGTGATATCGGTGGCGGCACTTTTGCGGACAGTTATCCGTGTGGAGTCGGGCGAACTGAGGTTGTCGACCGAGAGAGAGATGCCTTCAGCTTCTGCGACCGGAAGCTTGAAGCCGTAGTTTTTCCCGTTATAGGCGACCTGGGCCTTGTATTTCACGCCTTTTATGGGTGTGAAGGTGAAAGTGCCTCTTCCGTCGGCAACAGGAGCAAAGCGCACGATGGTTGAATCGTTTGCGCTGCTGATTATATGTCCTTCACAGTCGTTGACAAATCCATTGTGACCTCTTATCTCAAAAGCTACGCGCGACGGCAGCCCTGTTATCATATGTCCTCCTTCAGGATAAAACAGCATCTGTAATTTCCCAGGCCGTTCGGTTTTCGGGCGCGATGTGCCATACTTGGCTGCGATGTTGTTGTCTATTTCAGGGTTGCTGTAGTCGCCTGGCTCTTCAGGACTGTCGAAGACCGGGAACACCCTTGAAAATGCCGTATCATCGCCAAAGTTCATCATATATTTTGTATAGGCCCTGACCTCATAGTAGCCGGGATAGAAAGGTATATGATTTAAGGTGAAATCGCCATAACATTGGCCGTCGGTGATTTGCAGAACTTTTGTTTCGATAATTGTCCCACCTGGATTCAGTAGTTCAACATAGAGCGTGGAGCTGAGTTTGCTTGCCCGGTTTGTGACTGCGTCAACGATATAGCATTTAAACCATATCTTGTCGTCATGATAGTAGCTTGTGTTGTCGAAGTGCAGATAGACTTTCTCCTGCGGCAAACTGGAGAGTGGCATTACTATTGCATTGCCGGTGGTCTCATCGGCGTCATCCGGGGTCTCGGCTGCCCTTACGGCAGACACGGCTGTCATTAATGTGATTGTTGACAGTAATATCAACGACAAGCGCTTAATCATATTCAAAAAATTCTTTAAGCAAATCTGTGTGGCTTTTTTAATTATTTCTTTCAATGGTGGAATATCGTTTTTTGCTTTGAAAACGATTTCGGCAACTGTTTCTCGTTGTCAGTAGTCTTTATTCTTAGCCGGAAATGTGGCAACGATATTAGGATTTTTTTCGAGTAATTGGTTAATAAAGTTTTTCTGGTGCATAGGAGAAATAATTAATGGCATTGAACTTTTAAGCACTTTTCTATCTGAAAGTTTTATTGCCAAGCGATTTACTATGGGGGTTGCCGAACAAGCTAAGATAGTCTTGATTGGAGTTATAGAGTCGATTTTGTCTATAGGAATAATTGATGGACGAAAGAATTCATATATTATCAGGTTGCTATCTCTGATTTCAAAATATGTTCCCTTAAACATGACAACCATGAAAATGAGAAAGAGGGCGGCAACACCGAGAATAACAGCTCGCATAGTTGTGTCGTCATCAAATAATGTTGGGAATAAACACACTGCCTCTACAAAGCCAACAAAAAGCCAAGTGGACCAATCTAACAATGAATTATACCGTGTATAAGTAGATGACGTCGTCACTTATCTTTGTCTCTATTCTCCAACAGCTCTTTGGCAGCAATCACCATAGGCTGACCATTTGCGTCAGCAATAACCATATCCTGACCGAGAGCTGCCTTGCGCCGAAGAAGAGCCTCGTATGACTGTTTTAGTCCTTGATTAATTTTTATTCTTAAATTTATTTTTTCCTGTTCAGACATGATTCCTTTATTTTGTTAAAAACTGCATTATTTAATATCTCAGCCTCATTTGCCAATTCAACCGGGCTGTTTACATTATCATAAAAGCTCCAGCTATCCACAATTGGAGCGAAAATATTGAAGAAATTCTGTAATCCTAACCAATAACGCCTGTGAATTGTTTCGGTCTGGATATCATGGCCCCCTTCACTTACCCGTTTTGCAACGCGAGCTACAGCCATTGCAGGAGAAGGAAGCCAAAAGAACAGAAGCACAACATTATAACTCTGCTTATGTGCTCGACTTACCAAAGATGCGTAACTACGGGTTGAAAGAGTCGTTTCTATAGCAAAAGTCTTTCCTTGACATAAAAGCAAATCAATCCGTTGAAGCATCAGTTTCCCGGCTTCAATGGCGACAGATTGAGGGTTGAATGGAGAAAGACCTTTTGCTATCTCATCTGCGTTGATAAATTCCCGACATTCCAATAAATCCGGCAAAACGGAATAGGAAGCCGTAGTTTTCCCGGCTCCATTACACCCTGCGATTATAAATAATGTCGGTTTAATCATCTTATATGTTTAAGTTGTATGGCAAAAAATCCCGCAGGCAATACTGCTTGCGGGATTTATTTTTGGCGGAGTGACCGAGATTCGAACTCGGGAAACGCTTTTGACGTTTACACGCTTTCCAGGCGTGCCTCTTCAGCCACTCGAGCATCACTCCAAGACTTGTATTTTAAATCGAAGAAGCCTGTTGACTTGTCTCTTCGGGGTGCAAAATTACGTAGAAGTTTTTTCTCATGCAAATATTTGCACCCTTTTTTGAAATCATGCCCCGAGATGCATATGTCAAATACATGTGCCACAAGCAGGGGCGAATAATTGTAGCTCACATTTAAGGTTGGGCGGCATAAAGTATAGGATGTTAGCTGGATTTTGCTTAACTTTGCGTTGTTAAAATTCTGAAATCGCAATGAGATATACGATACAGGGAGCGATGCGCCACATGGCGCTTGCCGCTCTTATGGCCGGAGCACCGATGGCGGTTTACGGTCAGTTCATGCTGCTGCCTGCGGGCAGTGGCTCTGTAGGGAGTATTGAAGCGTCCGGAGCATATGCAACCCGTGGCTTGCTTATGTTCGATGATGCCAATATACATGGAGCTGTAGATCAGCTCACACAGGCATTGGCGGCTATGCCGGAGGGGAGCGGAGCCGAGCGCGAGCGTGCGGCATGGGCTTATGTGGTGAGCCGTCTTTCGCTCCCGTATGCCGACGGACAAACGCTTGTAGATGATTTTCTTGAAAATTATCCGTCTTCTCCGCGCCGACAGCTGGCCCTGATGGCGTTGGGCGATTTGATTTATGATACCGGTGACTATGCCGGCGCCCTAAAGGCCTACGGCCGTGTTGAGTCAGATGCACTGAGCTCTTCTATGGCCGATGCACTGGATTATCGCAGAGGTTTCTGCCTGCTTAGAATAGGAGAAAACGAGCAAGCCGGTGCCATTTTCAGCGCTCTTGCGTCCAAAGTCGAGTATCGCGACAACGCCGGATTTTATCTTGGATATATATCTTATGTGAAAGGTGACTATGACGCAGCAAGCAAAGCTTTTGAGCGTGTGTCCGACAAATCCTCTATGCCGGCTTGCATGGCCGATTATTATCTGGCTCAGATGGCTTATATGCGCCATGACTACAAAGAGGCCGCTGAGAAGGCCATGCGGCTCGTGAACCGCACTGATGTAGAACCTGATTTCCGAGGAGAGGCTTTGCGCATCGCCGGTGAGTCGCTCTACGAGACCGGCAAGAAAAGCGAGGCACTTCCTTATCTTGAGGAATATGTATCGTCAGTAGCCAACCCGCAGCCATCGGCATTATACATTATCGGTCTTACCGACTATCGCAATGGTGACTACAAAAAGGCGATAGAGCGCCTTACTCCTGTCACTGCCGACATCTCGGCCATGGGCCAGAGCGCATATCTGCTCATCGGTGAGTCGTATATGCAGCTTGGTAATTATAATGCCGCAACTCTTGCCCTTGAAAAAGCCGCTCAGCCGGGCGGCGACGAGGCTGTGATGGAGGCTGCATTCTACAATCTGGCCGTAGCCCGTATGCAGGGCGGCAAGACTCCTTTCGGCTCTTCGGCCGCAATGCTTGAGGAGTTCCTGCAGCGTTTCCCGCAGTCGCAGTACGTGCCACTGGTGGCCGACTATCTTGTGAAGGGATACATCAACGACAATAATTTCCAGGCAGCTCTCGATGCCATCGACAAGGTGAAGCGCCCCGGCGATGCAGTGCTTGCTCTGAAGCAGACTGTGCTATATTCGCTTGGAGTTCGTGAGCTCCAGAAAGGTGAGGCTTCAAAGGCTATTCCGCATCTTTCGGAAGCCGCATCGATGGGCCGATACAGCGAGTCAACCGCTGCTGAAGCGCTTTTGTGGCTTGGGGAGGCTCAGTATAAGACTGGCGACTATGCATCGGCAGTCATGAGCCTGAATGCATACCTCAAAAGCAGCGCCTCGAGCGACCGAAACCGCGCTCTTGCTTATTACGACCTTGGATATGCACAGTTCGCCCGCAAGCAGTTTAAGGACGCCAAGACCGATTTCCGCCGTTTTATCCGTGAGAGCAGCGGCGCCGACAAGCATATGATATCCGACGCGCAGAACCGCCTCGGCGACTGCGACTATTATACCCGCAACTTCGATGCCGCGGCCGAGAGCTATCGGGCTGCATATGAGGCAAACCCCGCCGGAGGTGACTATTCCGTGTTCCAGCAGGGTGTCATGAAGGGGCTTAAGCGCGATTATTCGGCAAAAATTGATATCCTCAATGGTTTGGTTTCGGAGTTTCCCAATTCTCCGCTTGTGCCTTCAGCGCTTCTTGAGATTGCAGAAAGCTATGTGGAGCTTGGCGACACCGGGCGTGCCGTGGAAAGCTATACCGCACTGGTAAGCCGATATCCTTCCACCGACCAAGGGCGTCAGGCGCAGCTCATGCTCGCCATCACATACCTTAATTCGGGCAACCGCAATCAGGCTGTGGCCCACTACCGCAAGGTAATCGAGACTTATCCGTCGTCGGAGCAGGCTCGTGTCGCGGCAGAAGACCTCAAACAACTTTATGCCGATCAGGGGCGTCTTGATGAGTATCTCAATTTCATAGACAATGTGCCTCAAGCTCCTCGTCCCGACACTGCCGAGCTTGCCGAGCTTACTCTTAGAGGCGCTGAGAAAGCTGTAGAGGCAGGCCGATATACCGATGCGCGCCGTCTTGCTGGAGAAGTGATTGAAAAATATCCCGATTCGTCGCAGGCTGTGGAGGCTTTACCGATAGAGGCTGAAGCCGCCATGAAGCTGGGAGATGCCGAAGCCGCTCTCGCCGCCTACAGGCTGCTTGAGACAAAGGCATCCGACCCGGTCACCGTTAACAAAGCCCGTCTCGGCATCATGCGCATGAGTCGTGATATGTCAGACAACGACACAGCCCTCAGCATGGCCGATATGTTACTTGAGTCGTCAATTCTCGGTGCCGACGACAAGGCTGATGTGGCATTCACCAAAGCCTTGGCATTAAGCGAAAACGGCCGCGAGGATGATGCTGTGGAGATATGGCAGCAACTTGCCGCAGACCCGGAACAGCTCACCGGCACAAAGAGCGCTCTTTATCTTGCCCAGTATCATTTCGATAAAAAACAGACCGAGAAGGCTCTCAAAGAGGTAAACGCGCTTATTGATGCAAATCCGCCCCATGACTACTGGCTGGCCCGTGGATTTATACTTCTTAGCGACATACTCCGCACCAAGGGAGAGAAATTCGAGGCAGACGAATATCTGCGCTCGCTGCGCCAGAACTATCCCGGCGAAGAACCCGACATCTTCCGTATGATTGATGAAAGGCTCGGCAAATGACATCAATTCATCACCATTCCCATCAGAACAATAACAGAAGCATGAAACTTGTTTCTTATCACAGCATAATTGCGGCAACGGCACTGTGTGTCGGCTGCTGCGCCATTCCCGCAAGTGCGCAGCTTAACAAGGAAATCACTATCGACCGCGAGATCGATCCGGAAGTGAAAGCGGCATCGCGACCCGACCTGTTCCCGCGTGCACTCACATTCCCGGCACAGAAAGGCAATCTGAAGTTTGTCGACTACAGTGAGGCAACGGCCATCAATCCCGGCATAGCTCCGCTTGGAGCAGCACCCACTGAAGCCGCCATTTCGCTCACGCCTTACCGCGGCTACGTTGACGCTTCATATTTTCCTACAGCCACGGTTGGGCTCTCTGCCGGATACTCCATATTACAGAAACCGGGAACAAAGCTCAATGTTTGGGGGCAGTTCAACAATGACTCATATAAAGACCGTCCGTTTTCAATTATGGACAAGGTGAAGTACAATATGCTCGGAGCTAGGGCCGGTATAGATTTCGCCGCAGCCATAGCCGATGCCGGAACCCTCAGCATTTCGACTGATTTCGGATATCACCGATATTCCAATTTGCAGCGTCTTATGCTTGATGCCGATATTGTTGTGGCTGATTATCCCATCAATATACCTGACATCGACAAGTGGCAGGGCAATTTCCGCTGGAATATATCGGCCGGATGGCATGGTGCCAATTCCACCGGCCTCCGTTATCATGCCGGGCTTCATTTCGGACTGTTCAATTTCATATCATCGTCGGTATCGGTTTTATTGCCTGATGGCAATGGGGTGGATGTAAAGCCTGTTCATCAGAATAGATTCGGACTTTCGTTTGGCGCATCACAGACAGTCGGAGAGGGGCAGAGAGCCGGCGTTGAGATTGACGCTGACTTTCTTGGCGTTGGTCGTTACCGTACGATCGGTGACCTTGCGGCAATTGCCACATCCACAACCGAATTAGGCAGCGCTCAACTTAAAGATTTTGCCGATCCCGGCAGCCGCATATTCGGCATAGTGTCTCTTTCGCCATACTATCGTTATTCTCCGGAAGGGGGAGTGGTAAGTCTTAAAGCAGGTGTGAAAGCTGATTTTTCGATTCATTCAGGCAAAGCTATCCATGTGGCGCCCGATGTGATGTTCGCTGTTAATCCGGTGAGCGGCTTCGGAGCGTGGCTAAGTTTCGGAGGCGGTGAGCATCTCAACACTCTCGCTCGTCTCAGCGAGTTCACACCTTATATATCTCCGTTACTTGGCTATGGTATCAGCAATATATCTGTGAAGGGAGAATTCGGGCTGCGTATCGGTCCGTTCAAAGGAGCGTCGGTATGTCTCAATATTGCTTATGCAGCCGGCAACGACTGGCTTATGCCGGCATTCGACACGGATGCCAATCAGATTGTTTTTGCACCAGATCATTTGCGGTCATGGAAGGCTGGTGTGCGTTTCGTATGGGATTTTCGCTCCTGGCTATCGCTTGACGCCGGTTTTGAAACCCGTCTCGGGAAAGAGGATTCCGCCACATGGTTCGACTGGCTCGACCGCTCGCGTAGCCGCCTGACTGCATCGGTAAGTATCCGTCCGCTTAAGGCTCTTACAATTGATCTTGGCTACAATATGGCTATTGACAGGAGTATGGCGCTTCTCACTCGTGAACCTGTAGTGGCGGATTATATCCGGTCGATGAATCTTCGCAACCGCCATAGGCTCAACGTTGGTGCTTCATACCGTTTCAGCAATCCGTTTACAGTGTTCTGCCGCGTGGAAGATCTGCTCAACCGCTGTGAATACGATGCTGTGGGTGTGCCTTCGCGAGGTCTTACCGGAGCTATTGGTTTCGGATTTAAATTTTGAATGTGGAAGTGTTACTGTTGAGTAATCGCGAAAATATTTGAGACTGATGTCAGAGGGAAAAGCAAAGTTGCTTCGTGAGACAGCAGAGATCGCGTTCACCGAGATCAAGCGTTTTCTTGAGCCCAGGCTTATGGAGACACTTTCACTCAGACGGATTATGGCTCCGCTGTTTCTGTCCGTGGGGTCTCCGTTGCTCGATGTCAGATGGCCCGGTGTGCGCATTTATCTTTCCGGCTCAGGCGAGGAAGTGGAGCTTATTGGTTCGCTTGATGTGTGGCTTCGTGGACAGCTGACTCGTTATGACATAGCTCCAGGCTTCGGAGTATTCACTATCATGAATGCCATTAGGCCGCAGTTGCCTCACAATAGTACTTCGTCGCCTCACGTAGCAGCGTGGGCGTGGCAACAAGCCGTTGAACCTTCACAACTTACGGAGAAGTTTCTTGTAGACGCAGCTCGAAAAATCCATACGCTTATTTTCGACACTGAACGGATGCTGCTTGCCTTGTTTCCCCACATGCATGCCACGGTGAGCAAAGAAATTCGGATAATGCATGAGGGGCAGCTAACGGCACTTTATCCGTCATTTGAGGGCGAACGCCGCATTTATGAGCATCTGTATCCCGAGAGCGATGATCAGGATGATGCCTCACTCCGGTCTTCGCCCATGATGTTGCTTGTGCGCGACACCGATGCTGAGGCGCTGCAAGGTGAATTCTGGATTTGGAATCGTCTGCTGCGTCGACCCGTAATGGTGGCTGATATCGCTGCCCGTGGTGCCGACTCTGTAGGCCGTCCATCGGTTGGAGGCAACATCTACCGGGGCACACTGTCGCTTCAGTTGCTTCAACAGGACCGCCTTATCTGACCTCAATTGAACTGTTTGAATTAATAATCTACGACATATCATGCGTATTGATATCATCACTGTACTTCCTGAAATGTTTGACTCGCCTCTCAGTTGTTCCATATTACAGAGGGCGCAAAACAAGGGGCTTGTGCAGTTTAACATACATAATCTACGGGATTACACCACAAATAAGCACCGCAAAGTAGATGATTATCCGTTCGGAGGCGAGGCCGGCATGGTGATGCAGGTCGAGCCTATCGACCGTTGTATATCGGCATTGAAGACCGAACGCGATTACGATGAAGTGATATTCACCTCGCCCGACGGAGAGCTCTTCGATCAGCCTATGGCTAACCGTATGTCGTTGTATAACAACATAATTATATTATGCGGTCATTATAAGGGAGTTGATTACCGTGTACGCGAGCACTTGATAACAAAGGAAATCTCTATAGGCGACTATGTGCTCACTGGAGGAGAACTTCCCGCTATCATCATTTCCGACGCACTTGTGCGCCTCATTCCAGGCGCGATAGGAGATGAGCAGAGTGCTCTCTCCGATTCATTCCAGGACCATCTGCTGGCGGCTCCTGACTACACCCGCCCGGCTGAATACCGCGGCTGGCGGGTGCCCGACATTCTGCTTTCAGGCCATGAAGCAAAGATAGCCGAATGGCGTCATGAGCAGGCGCTGGAGCGTACTCAGCGTCTTAGGCCGGATCTGCTGAAGTGACGATAATTTATGATTTTGTCTGTCTGAGCTTTTTAAGCTGAGCGGCCACATATGGGGTGCCATGCACCGCATATGCTTTTTCAAGATAATCTAGGGCAAGAAGGTGCGACTCATAGTCGGGCCGTGATGCATAGATGCAGCCAAGGTGAAGGAGGGCATTGAAATTGCGGCTGTCAGCAGCCAGAATGCGTTGGTAGACGGCTATTGCCGATGTCTCGTCGCCTGTGAGCATATAGCCGTCGGCTAGCGTGGCGAGAAATCCGGTGTTGTCAGGCGCACCGACAAGCATCTTTTTGCTGTATTCAATCATCTCGGTTCCGTTGCGTCGGAAGGTGTAGTATTTAAGCAGATAGGAGTCGATGGTGCGACGCATCCATGGATGCCCCTTCTGGGTGTTTTTCAGAAAATGCTCGTAAAGATGGGTCTTACCTACCTTGAAACTCCATTTCTTTACTTGCGAGAACACCGAGTCGAACGGCAGGTGATTGTCGAGTGCCTGCTGCATGAGCCGCGTTTCCGCTATGGTGTCTGAGCGCATGGCATTTGCCACGATAGCTTGCCCGTAGGTCGATGTCACTGTGGGCTGCTGCTCAAGCATGAGATCGAACAGCGCTGCGGCCGATGCCCATTCCGAATGCTTGAAAGCCCTTTGGGCCTTGCTTTCAATCTGCTTGTAGGGTGTTGCGGCACATATTGTGCCTGTGGCGAGGATTATAGCGGAAATCAGAAGTTTGGTTCGCATGTGTCTGTAGTCTGTTTGAGAGAGCCTGAAAGAGGCCCTTCGGCATGAGTTCGCATTTTTATTATGCAAATATCGTAAATATTTACAAAAAACAAGATGCTAATGTTGCAAATGTCGGCTAATAATTATAACTTAGCAAACTACAAATTGATTATGCAAAGCACCTGCTCGGGACAGTTTTTACGCATTTTCTATTATAATGCTGAAATATAAGCCGACGGGATGAAATAATATATTTGAACAGAAACATCTATCCATGACACAAAACCATCGATATTGTGTGATAATGTGTGGCGGCATCGGCTCCCGCTTTTGGCCTTATAGCCGTTCGTCACGTCCAAAACAATTTATAGATTTTCTCGGCACGGGCCGAAGCCTCTTGCAGATGAGCTACGACCGCATTCTCCCTCTTGTGCCGAAAGAGCATGTGCTCATCGTTACTAACGAACAGTATGCTCCTCTTGTACGAGAACAGTTACCTGAACTTACCGATGAACAGATTTTGCTTGAGCCGGCCCGCAGGAACACTGCCCCCTGCATAGCATGGGCCATGTATCATATCGCCTCTATTGATCCTGATGCAAGCGTGATTGTAGCTCCCAGCGACCATCTTATCACCCGTGAAAATCTGTTCATAGATTCGATTCGCAGCGGATTCGAATTTGTTGAGGCTAATGATGTGCTGCTCACACTTGGCATTAAACCAACTCGTCCTGAGACTGGATACGGATACATACAGATTGGCTCACTGATCAAAGACGATATTTATAAAGTGAAGACCTTCACCGAAAAGCCCCGTTTGGAACTGGCACAGGTATTCGTTGAGTCAGGCGAATTTTTCTGGAATTCCGGCATCTTTCTCTGGAAAGCGCAGTCAATCATTAATGCCCTCCGCACCTATGCACCGGATGTGGCCGGAATATTCGACAAAGGCGCAGGCCTCTTCGGCACTCCTGCCGAAATGGACTTCATCACCGAGAACTTCCCCGGCTGCATGAGTATTTCCATCGATTTCGCCGTGATGGAGAAAGCTAAAAACGTATATGTTGAGTGTGTGGAGTTCGGATGGAACGACCTTGGCACCTGGAGCGCCCTCTACGACAATTCTCCCAAAAACCTTCACTCAAATGTGACTCAGAACTGCAATGTGCTGTCATATAATTCTACCGGCAATATCTTTGCTATCAATGGTGAGAAGCTTGTGGTTGTCGACGGCCTTACAGATTATATAATTGCCGATGCCGGAGATGTGTTGCTTATATGCCCGAAAGCTGAGGAACAGCGTATCAAGCAGATGGTTAACGATGTGCATCTCACTTTCGGAGATAAATTCCTGTAATTTGGTTAAACAATAAAGAAATTGCAGGGGCGTCGGTTCGCGAGTGAACCGACGCCCCTGTTTTATTTGTGTAATCGCAATGACGGTTACTGAAAATCAGTCGTTTTTAACCGGCACTTTAGCTGCCTCTGCTGTCTTGATGCCGTCACGTATGAGCAGGGCATCGATTGTGGCGTCCTTGCCGCGGAAGTCACGGTAAAGGTCGGCAGGATTGCGTGTGCCTCCGCGCTCGAGTATGCATGTGCGGAAGCGGTCGGCAGTGGCACGGTCGAAGATGCCGTTCTCTTTGAATGCTGCGAATGCGTCGGCATCGAGCACTTCGGCCCATTTATATGAATAGTATCCTGCGGCATATCCTCCCGAGAAGATGTGGCTGAAAGTGGTGCCTGTCACCGAGCCGTCGACGGGAGGGAAGATCTCTACGCTTTTCATCGCTTCGCGCTCGAAGGCAATCGGGTCAGCCACCGGTTCGGTGATAGTGTGCCATGCCATGTCGAGCATGCCGAATCCGAGCTGACGCATGCATGCATAGCCTGCTCCGAACTGCGATGAGCGCACGATTTTGTCGATGAGGTTCTGGGGAAGTTTCTCACCGGTCTGATAGTGTTTCGCGAATGAATCGAGGAATTCCTTCTCTGTCAGATAATTCTCGTTGAACTGCGAGGGGAGTTCCACAAAATCACGGTAAACCGATGTGCCCGAGAGGGATGCATAGTTGCAGCGTGTGAGCAATCCGTGAAGGGCGTGACCGAACTCGTGGAGGAATGTCTCAACTTCATAGGGTGTAAGAAGCGAGGGGGTATCGGCTGTAGGCTTTGTGAAGTTCATCACTATGCTCACCTGCGGACGCTCGTCAACTCCGTCGGCATTCACGCTCTGGTCGCGGAATCCGGTCATCCAGGCTCCGGGTCGTTTGCTGTCACGCGGGAAGAAGTCGGTGTAGATTACACCTATGAAATTGCCTTTGTCGTCGGTCACATCGAAGGCTTTTACATCGGGATGATATACCTCGATGGAGTCGTTGCGGGTGAACTGCAGGCCGTAGAGTTTGGTCGCCAGCCCGAACACCCCGTTTATTACATTGTCGAGCTCGAAGTAAGGACGAAGCTGCTCTTCGTCGTAACTGTAGCGTGCGTTTTTGAGTTTGTTGGCCCAGAAGCTATAGTCCCAGGGATTGATTTTGGTGGGTTCCCCCTCAGTTTCGGAGGCGAAATCCTCAATCTCCTTCATCTCCTTCTGAAGAGCCGGACGGTAGGCCTCGCGCAGTTGATTTAGGAGCTTGTATACATTCTCGGGATTCTCGGCCATGGTGCGCTGGAGCGAGTGCGTGGCGTAGTTCTTCGAACCGAGAAGTTTCGCCAGCTCCAGACGAAGTTCGGCAATGCGTTTCATATTGTCTACATTGGAGTATTCGCCCTTGGTGTTGCGGCCTGTGTACAGGCGGTAGAAACGCTCGCGCAGGTCAGGCCGTTCGGAATATTTCATGAAAGCCATGTAGGTGGGTTGGGCGAGGGTGAATAGAAACTCTCCCTTGCGGCCCTTGGCTTCGGCCATCTGTGCGGCCTCGTCTACGAGATTTTTAGGCAGCCCGGCAAGGTCGTCGGCAGTGAGCCATATCTCATATGTGGTCATCTCTTTCATCACATTCTGGCCGAATTTATTGGTAAGCGATGAGAGCTCCGAGCTCAGGCGCCGGTAGGTCTCGCGGTCGTCGCCCTCGAGATTTGCTCCCTGCAGGGCGAACGAGTCGTAGGTTTTCTGTAGGAGGGTCTGCTGCTCTGGCGTGAGAGTGAGTGATGCGCGGTTGTCGTACACGGATTTCACTCTTTTCCACAGGTCGGCGTTAAGAGTGATTGATGTAGAAAAATCGCTAAGCTTAGGGCTGATGCGAGTGGAGAGTTCCATCATCTCGTCATCAGCGTCGGCTGAAAGAAGCGGAAAGAACACATTGAGCACACGGTTGAGGTCGCGTCCGTTGCGCTCGAGTGCCACAATGGTATTCTCGAAAGTGGGAGCCTCGGGATTGGATGTAATGGCGTCAATTTCGGCGAGCGCGAGTTTGATGCCGCGGTCAATTGCCGGCTCATAGTCGGCATTGGTTATTTTGTTGAAAGGAGCGGTGTTGTGCACCGTATTGAATTCGCTTTCAAATATGTTTTGGGCTTGTGTCATAAGTGCTGATGCAAGAGTTACACTTAACAGGATTTTTTTATTCATTGTAAAATTTGGCTGTGTTTTGCTTTTGATGATTTCTATATTTTAACGTGAAAAACGGTAGGTTTATTACTTCATGAACACCAGGTAGACTGCACCCACGAGCAGCAGCATGGCCAGGTAGTGGTTCCAGCGCAGAGTGAAGGTGTCGAATGCCAGCACACTGAACACGATGAAAACTATCAGGGTGATGACTTCCTGCATCACTTTCAGTTGCATGAGTGAGTAGGGACCTCCGTTGCCCTCGAACCCCATGCGGTTGGCGGGCACCTGAAAGCAGTATTCCGCCAATGCTATGCCCCATGATAAAAGTATCACCGCATAAAGTGGCCAGTTGGCCGAGATGCCTGTCGATTGCAGTTTCAGATGGCCGTACCAGGCGAAAGTCATAAAAACGTTAGAAACCACCAACAATACGACGGTAAGCACCGCCGGACTAAAAATTGCTGTCATTTCCCGTAATGATTATTTTTATTAAGTTTTGGTTTATTGTTCATTTCGTGAAGGTGTCTACGGATAAATGCCGCGTCAATCTGCCATTTGCCGTCACTGTTTTTGCCGGGATATGCTTTGTCGCGAAGGCGGTTGGCCTCGTCGCAGAGCGGAGAGCGTCCCGTAGCCGGGTCAGGGAGTAAACCGTCGGGTATGCTGTCGAGAGTCACGCACACGGCTTCTCCGAGCACCGGCCACCCTATGGTTATCCACATTGTGGTGGCTTTAGCCGGGTCTTCGCCATCTTTTGGGCCCTCTATTACAACTGAGGAGCATGAGCTTCTTCGCGGTATATATTCGCCCAGGTCGGCAAGAAATCTTATGTATGTTCCGCTGAGGTCATCTTTGCCGTGGCCGTCATGGTAAAAACTACGTGAAAGGGTGTCGGTGAATGTGGTGTGCGATGGCTTCCGGCTGCTTCTTCCCATCTTGGTAATAAGGTGCATGGCATTGTCGTGGCGCACCTGGCCGAGTCGTTTTTCAGAGCCTCCGCTATAGGAGTAGTTTGAGCGTACCGCCCATCCGTCCGGCTCATATTCAAGCGGGAATACCTTGAAATCGTGATCGCTGGCTTCGACATATGCCCCGGCTCCGGTTGCGTCTGTAACTCCGAAATTGGCCTGGATGCCGGCGCTGCGGCCGTTCGCCATCTCGTCGCGAAGCACTTTGGTGAAATCCTCCACCGAGCGGCAGAGGGATAATGCCCTGCTCATTATAATTCCCTCGCGGTCGCGTACCGAGGCAGTGTCGGGAGCAAGATTATACGAAGCGGTATTCATCACGGCAAAGCCGGCTTCGTTGAAGCCTGTCCATGCTTCGGCGCGTGCGGTGTCACCTGCGTTGAAGAGCGCCACATAGGCCAGAGTGCTGTCGGTGCGTTCCACCCGGTCGACGAAATTGTGCCGGTGACCTGAGTCGCGGTGTTTCCACAGCAGTGTGCGGCCATCGGCGCTTTTCTGCCTGCTCACAATGGCTGATGTGCATGCTTCCGCTACAGGTATTGAGGCAATCATAGCCGTTGCAGACAGAATGATGTGTGATATGATATGTGCTTTTTTCGTAGTCATGATTTCAGTTTGCAAAGTTAACGTTTTTCGTTGATTCATTTGTCGTAAGCGGGGCTCATAGTCGCCGGTATTTGTTTTTTTCGATGCTAATGTGTAATTTTACGATGCATTTCAACTTTGTTTATGGAATCGGATACCAACTATATGTTTGAGCTTCGGCTGAAAGTGCGCGATTACGAGGTGGATTCGCAGGGCATTGTGAACAATGCCAATTATCTTCATTATCTCGAGCACACGCGCCATGAATTTTGCGAAAGCCGCGGTTTCACATTCCGTGACATGCAGAAACAGGGCATCGACCCGGTAGTGAGCCGCATAGAGATTGACTATCTGTCGCCTCTGCGGCTTGGCGAAACAATGACAAGCCGATTATGGATTGAGCGCCGGGGTGCACGTTTCATTTTCCATCAGGATATTTTCACGCCGTCAGGCAACAAGGCTGTTTCCGCCGAGGTGACTGTCGTGAGCCTTGAGAATGGTCGTATTTCGCGAGGAGAGACAATAGCATCGGCCTTCGGACTGTGACCGTTGCCAAATTATTTAACCCAGAAGCATATGAGTGACCTCCTCTACAGACTCGCTTTTTCGCAGCTCAAAGGCATGCATCCCCATGTGGCCTCTGAGGTGCTTGAGCGTGTTGGCTCTGAACGTGCGTTTTTCGAATTACCCGACTCAGAACTTAAGCGGATAATGGGTTCGCGTCTGAAAATCTTCGAGAGCGGATATCGTTCCGAGATACTTGAGGCTGCGAAGGAAGAGGAGGATTTCTGCACTTCCAATCATATTCGGTGTCTGTATTTCACAGACAGTGAGTATCCGCAAAGGCTTCTTGAGTGTGAAGACGCTCCCTCGATGCTTTTCATGCTCGGAAATGCCAACCTCAACGCCAGATATGTGGTGAGCGTGGTTGGCACGCGCAGTGCAACTGTCTATGGTGTGAATTTTATCAATCACCTTATAGAGGATTTAGGGAAAAAACTCGATGATGTGCTTGTGATAAGCGGTCTCGCGATGGGTTGCGACATAACATCGCATCGCAAGGCTCTCGACGAGGGCATTCCGACAGTCGGTGTGGTGGCGCATGGACTGGATACACTGTATCCGGCGGAGCATCGGCGGTATGCCGCGCGTATGGTAAGGGAGGGCGGTGGCATCGTCACCGATTATCCTCACGGCACACGGCCGCACAGAGGTAATTTCCTCGCTCGGAATCGCATTGTTGCCGGTTTGTCCGATGCTGTTGTCGTGGCCGAGAGCGGTGCTCCGAAAGGTGGCGCTCTTCACACGGCACGGCTTGCGCAGCTTTACAATCGTGATGTGTTCGCTCTGCCGGGACGCACTTCCGATACCTACAGCGCGGGATGCAATCTATTGATAAAAAGCGATGTGGCACATCTCGCTGAGAGCGCTGACGACATTATCGCGACTATGGGCTGGACACCGAAGCCGTCGACCGGCACGCAGGAAGAACTCTTCCCCGTCGTTACTCCGGAGCAGCAGAGAGTGCTCGAAGTGCTCCGCCGAAAGGGTGAGGGACAGATAAACTGTCTTACGGCAGAACTCGATATTCCTGTGGGGCAACTCATGGCTCTGCTCACCGAGATGGAATTCAGCGGGCTTGTTATGGCTCTTCCCGGCGCAAGATACCGCCTTGCATAGGGAACAAACGCCCGACGGAAAGCGTTTTTGATTTAAAATAGTGGTTGTTACCTTAAAACAGTATACCTATGGATAAGAAAGTAATAGCTCCATCAGAATTGATTATAAACCCCGACGGCTCGGTGTTTCATCTACATCTGCTTCCTGAGCAGCTCACCGACCGCATTATTCTCGTGGGTGACCCAGCGAGAGTGAATATAGTGGCTGAACATTTCCATACCCGCACCTTTGAGGTGCAGAGTCGCGAATTCCATACTATCGGAGGTACTTACAAAGGTAAACCAATAATGTGTCTGAGTCATGGCATAGGTCCAGACAATATAGATATCGTCATCAACGAGCTGGATGCCCTTGCCAATATCGATTTTGCGACGCGTGAGGTGCACGACACTCATCGTACCCTGTCGATGGTGCGCATCGGTACATCGGGCGCTCTCCAGCCTGAACTGATACTCGGCACTCCAGTGATTGCCGAAAAAGCCATCGGCTTTGATGGAGTGCTCAATTATTATGCAGGACGAAATTCCGTTGCTGACCTGCCTTTCGAGAATGCCCTTTGCGAGCATACCGACTGGAATCCTCTCTGGGCCAAACCTTATGTGGTGGATGCCGACGCGGAATTGGTGGCACGTATCGGAGGCGATGATATGGTTCGCGGCAACACTATCTCTGCTGTAGGATTTTATGGACCTCAGGGTCGTGAGTTGCGTCTGCCGCTTGCCAATCCTCTGCTCAACAGCCGCATCGAGTCGTTCCGCTTCAATGACCGTAAGATTACTAACTATGAAATGGAAAGCGCTCCGCTGCAGGGCCTCAGCCGCCTGATGGGCCATCGCGCAATGACCGTTTGCTCAATCATAGCAAACAGAATGCGCCACGATGCCACTCCCAACTACAAGACCGCTATCAGCGACCTCATAGCTACGGTGCTCGAGCGCATTTGATTGCTTGAAAATAAAAGTTTTGTTTTATGCGAGGCTGGGAAAATCAATTTTTTCTCAGCCTCTGTCGAAAAACGGATTCTTTGAGGAGCTGCTCAGCGGCATGCAGAAATACTGTTTGCAACCGGGAAGCAGGTTTAGCCTTTCGGCAGCCATACCTGCCGAGAACATTACACGGCAGTCAATACGGTGGTCGGCGGCAATGGCTGCGGCCGAACCTATGGCTATGCCGAGGTCGGTGGTGTTCATGGCGCAGGGCACTGCGGCAGGCTTTGATGCGCAGGTCTCAAATCCGCAATGTGCGCAGTTGAGACCCATAGGCTGACTGCGTGTGGCTATCACGAATACGGCATCGGCCTGCAGTATGTTTTTCGAGTCGCGGGCATATACCGGACGCCCTGTGAGTTCGTGCAGGCTTGCCATCTCCTGCGACAGTCGGATTATGTCGTCGCCGTCGAGCAGACAGCATTCCATAATGTCAACACCTTTGGCTTTGGGAGCTGTGCGTGCCGCTGTGAGCATGGCCAGGCCCGCTTCTTTCACCCGCAAGGCGCGGCTTTCACGTTCGTTGGTGACCATGTGCTATCAGTCGATAATTAGCATGGCGTCGCCGTAGGCGCCGAATTTGTAACCGTTGGCCATAGCCTCGTCGTAGGCGCTCATAATGAGCTGATAACCGCCGAATGCGGTAGCCATCATCAGCATTGTGGAGTAAGGAAGGTGGAATCCTGTTACAAGAGCTGTGGCTACGGTGAAATCATAGGGCGGGAAAATGAATTTGTTTGTCCAGCCGGTATATGTTTTCATATGTCCCCCCATGCTCACGGCGCTCTCGATGCCTCGCATTGTGGATGTGCCCACTGCGCAAACCTGTTTGCCGTTGTCTTTGGCACGGTTCACAAGGTCAACAAGTGTCTGGTCTACGCTCATGTCTTCCGAGTCCATACGGTGCTTGGTGAGGTCTTCCACATCAATGTCGCGGAAGGCGCCGAGACCGCTGTGCACAGTGAGGAATCCTTGCTCCACACCGCGAATCTCGAGGCGCTTCATCACTTCGCGCGAGAAATGCAGGCCTGCGGCTGGAGCCACCACGGCGCCTTCATGGCGGGCAAAGATGGTCTGATACATCTCGGCATCGGCCTCGTTGGGCTCGCGCTTGATGTATTCGGGCAGGGGAGTGGAACCGAGTTTGAATAGGTTCTCCTTGAACTCCTCGTGACTGCCGTCGTAAAGGAATCGGAGCGTGCGGCCGCGCGAGGTGGTGTTGTCGATTACCTCGGCCACCATGCTCTCGTCATCTCCGAAATAAAGCTTGTTGCCGATGCGGATTTTGCGTGCCGGTTCCACAAGCACATCCCAAAGCTTATGCTCTTCATTGAGCTCGCGGAGCAGGAACACTTCGATCTTGGCGCCGGTTTTCTCCTTGTTGCCGAAGAGGCGTGCAGGGAACACCTGTGTGTCGTTGAACACCATCACATCACCCTCGTCGAAGTAGTTGATGATATCCTTGAACACTTTATGCTCTATTTCACCGGTTTTGCGGTGCACTACCATGAGTTTGCATTCGTCGCGGTTTTCCGGTGTGTCCTGTGCTATGAGTTCTTCGGGCAACTTGAATTTGAATTGCGATAGCTTCATTTCGTAGATGTATTGATAGTTGTGTCTTGATTATTCGTGTGAAGGTACGTTTGCTTCTTCTTTAACGCATTTATGTTCTGCACATTGGCGTTCTGTCCAAGGCAGTATGTCGGCACGTTCACTATGGGTGGAGGTCGGTACCGAATCCAGTTGAGGGATTTCCACCGTCTTTCCTTCATCGCCGGTCACTGCCATGGGTGCGGTAGCCAGCCTGGCGGCCAATGCATGGATGTCGGTGGCTTTTTCTAAATTGGCTTCTCCAACTGCTTCACGCCTGAGAGCGGTGAGATGCGCTCCGCTGTTGAGCGCCACTCCTATGTCGCGGGCGAGAGCGCGGATGTAGGTGCCTTTTGAGCATCGGACTCTGATTTTTATTTCTTCAGGTGAGAAATTCAGCAGGTCGAGGCTGTCGATTACAAGGGTCTTGGCTTTGAGTTCAGGCTCCTCGCCACGACGGGCCATTTTATATGCTCGGTGTCCGTCGACTTTCACAGCCGAGTAAACCGGTGGCACCTGCTGGATGCTGCCTCTGAAACGGTCTAAAACCTCTTCTACAAGCTCGCGGGTGATATGAGCCGTCGGGAAAGTTGCGTCAGGCGGTGTCTCGAGGTCGAAACTTGGAGTGGTGGCTCCGAGCCTGATAGTGGCGGTATAGGTCTTTACGCCGGCTTGCAATTCATCAATCCGTTTGGTCGCTTTTCCGGTGCAGATTATCATCACTCCGGTAGCGAGGGGGTCGAGAGTGCCGGCATGTCCTACTTTCAGTTTGGTGATTCCTGCTTTGCGGAGCCGCGACGAGATGACGCCGCGAATCTTCTTCACCACGTGGAACGACGACCACCCGTAGGGTTTGTCTATCACCAGTATTTCGCCGTCGACAGGCCTCAGTATTTGGTCAGGCATGCTTGTCTATCACCAGTTATTAGCTTCTATTCTGATTCTGTGTGTATTACCAGCAGATGCACACCACACCCACTATCACGCAGTATATGGCGAACCATACCAGACGCCCTTTCGATACCAGCTCAATCATCCATTTGCATGCGAGGCATCCAACGATAAACGACGCCATGAAGCCTATGGCCATAGGCAGGAAACCGACCGGACTGTCGGAACCGCCTTCGGTCATTATTTTCACTATATCGAGAAGGGCTTCTCCTAAAATAGGTATTATCACCATAAAGAAGGAAAACTGTGCCACCTGGTCGCGCTTGTCGCCAAGGATGATACCTGTGGCGATGGTGGTGCCTGAGCGGCTGAGGCCGGGGAGCACTGCCACTGCTTGGCCGATGCCCATTACGAATGCATCGCTCCAGGAAATATTTCGGCCTGCATTGGCTCCGGTGCGGAAATCGCGATTGCGGAATACATGGGCAAAGGTGAGCAGAGCAGCTGTCACACACAGGCATATGCCAACGGTTAGGAGATTGCCGCCGAAAAATGCTTCGACATAGTCTTTGAAGCATAGTCCTACGATTGCTACAGGTATGCAGGAAAGCAGGATTTTTAGAACATAGGTGGTGTTCTCGTCGCGCTTGAGGGTGAAAAACGATGTGCACAGGGGCACGAAACGCTTGCGGAGCACAACTATAGTGCTCAATACCGTGGCCACATGCAGCACAAGGTCGAACTGCAGCGAGTCGGCACCGCTGAGGTTTATATGCAGTATCTTGCCGAAAATTTCAAGGTGTCCGCTTGAGCTGATGGGAAGATATTCTGCCAATCCCTGTATTATTCCCAGAATGAGTGCGTCAATCCATTCCATTGTGCTTTACTTATTTTTCTTCGGATGATGTTTTTGATTCTTTTTTAGAGTTCTCTTTTTTGCTGTCGGGCTTGATAATGATGCTTACGCCCATGGCTACGAAGCCTATGAAAGCTATTGTCGGGCCGATGACGATGCGTCGTGTGCTGAAAATATCAGGATTGAATTCTTCAGTCGACGAGCCGCCGAGCATCAGCAGAAATCCTACCACAATCAGTGCGGCAGAGACAATCATCCATTTGAAGTTTTTCTTTCCAAGAGGAAATTGATTAGCAGTTTCTTTCTCGAGTCCCTCGGCCTTATTGGGAGTCGGGCGCCCGGTATTTTGTCTTGAGTTCATAGTCTGATAGTTGATTGTTAAATCATGCTTGACTTCAATGTCAGTCGAACATCGCGTCGTAGTCTTTGCGCAGATAGCGGTTGGTTGCCAGAAGAGCGGCCAATGTGCAGATTATCATTCCGGCAACAATCATGCCAAGGCACAGCAACCCCACGGCATCCCATGGCAGGAAAGCGGTTAGGAGCACCTCTTTAAGGCTTGCGGCCCATGCGGTGAATCCCACAAGTATGCCCGATGCAAGCACTCCGGATATCACTCCCTGGAGTAAGTTTATCTGCAGGAAAGGCCTGCGGATGAATGCGCCTGTGGCTCCAACCAGTTTCATTGTGTGAATGAGAAAACGACGTGAGTAGACGGTAAGACGCACCGTGTTGTTAATCAGCACGAATGAAATCAACAGCAGCGCCGCAGCAATAATTATTAATATTAGATTGAGAAGCCGTGCGTTGCGGTCGAGATTGTCTATCATCTCAGTGTTGGCTGTAGCCTCGTCAACTTCCGGCATTGCGTTCCACTGTGCGGTGATGGCTGTGATGCTGTCGGCGTTAGCGTATTCTTCTTTAACTCTCACCTCAAGCATCGGGGCGTATGGGTTCACTCCCAACAATTCCACAAGGTCGTTGCCTTCGCCCTGAGTCTCTTCGGCAAGTACTTCTTCCGAAGACAGATAGTTATATTCCGAAATATAGGGAGCCTGGTTGGCCAGAGTACGCAGAGATTCTATGCCTTCTGAACTGATACTGTCGGCGAGAACCACGGTGAATCCCATTTTCTCTTTCACCTGACGGCTTATGCCGTGAAATGTTATGTTGATGGCGCCCACCAGCCCCAGAATGAACAGCACGAGCGTCACACTGATGGTGGATGTCACATAATCGCTCCATCCAGCAAGGCGGTTCCTTTGTTTATTTTTCATGAAAGAAATTGTACTCTAATTATTTTAACGGCCTTGAAATGTGTTGGAAGGCATTGGATGCCTAGATGAACTGCAGGCCGAAGCGGGATGTGTCGCCGGGACATATCTCACCAATTTGGATGCAAAATTACGAAACCGCACACCCCGATGTCAAGTTTTTTAACAATAATTAGCGTGGTGAGGAAAAAATCCGTTGCACGGCATGCACGGCGTTTTGACACATCGTTACGCATGTGGGTTGTTACACCAACTCGCAAAGCAAGGTTGCAGACGAGCTTCCTGTCACACGCACCCTTATTGTGTCGCCTGCCTTAAAGTCACCGGAGGGAAACACTGCGGCCTTGTTCTGCTGTGTGCGGCCCATCCACTGGTCGGCGCTGCGTTTTGAGCGGCCTTCCACAAGCACTTCAAATTCCTTGCCTTCATCTTTACGGTTTGAAGCTGCCGAGAGCTCGTTTTGCAAGGCTATCATGCGGTTGAGGCGGTCGATTTTCACATCTTCCGGCACATTATCGGGCATAGTGCGGGCAGCAAGGGTGCCCGGGCGTTCTGAATATTTGAACATGAATGCCGAGTCGAATGCCGCTTCGCGCATAAGGCTGAGGGTCTGCTGGAAATCTTCCTCTGTCTCGTTGTGAAAGCCGGTGAAAAGGTCGGTGGAGATGCCGCAGTCTGGTATGCGGCGGCGTATGGCGGTAATGCGGTCGAGATACCATTCGCGGGTATATTTCCTGTTCATGGTCTTGAGCACACTGTTGCTGCCGCTTTGCACAGGCAGATGAATGTGGTTGCATATGTTGGAATGCGAGGCAATCACATCAATCGTGGCGTCGCTCATGTCTTTCGGGTGAGAAGTGGTGAATCGCACACGCATCTCTGGAGCTGACTCGGCCACGGCGGCAAGGAGAGCCGGGAAATCAGTCACGGTGCCGTCAGGCGCTTCATAGCGGTAACTGTTTACATTTTGTCCTAATAGGGTGACTTCCTTGAATCCTTTCTCGCAAAGGTCTGCTACCTCACGCAATATGCTGTCGAGCTCGCGGCTGCGTTCGCGTCCGCGGGTATAAGGCACGATGCAGTATGAGCAGAAGTTGTTGCATCCGCGCATTATGCTCACAAACCCGCTTACCCGGTTGCCGGACAGCCGTCGCGGTATCACATTGCGATAAGTCTCGGTAGTGCTGAGATTCACATTTATGGCTTTTTGACCGGCTTCGACCGCAGACACGAGATCCGGCAAATCGAGATAGGCGTCGGGACCGGCCACTAGGTCTACGCCATGTTCAGCTATCAGGGTGTCTTTCACCCTTTCGGCCATACATCCGATTACACCTATTATTTTGAGTTGCGAGCCTTTGCGGCGGCGCAGTGCATTGAGGGCCTGAAGGCGCGAAAAAATTTTCTGTTCGGCATTGTCGCGTATCGAGCAGGTGTTGAGCAAAGCGGCATCGGCCTCGTCTATATTTTCTGTGGGTTCATAGCCCGCTATGCCCATTACCGATGCAACCACTTCGCTATCAGCTACGTTCATCTGGCATCCATAGGTCTCGATATATAGTTTCTTCATCTTTCAGTTGGTTTTAGCCTGGAAACATGCTGTGTGGCATAAAAATCATCATGTGAAAATTTGCCCATTGAGCACAAAATCCCTAATTTTGTGCAAAATTACGAAAATGAGCCCTCACAGACAAAACTGAGAGCGCTTTTTTAGGTGCTTCCAGTAATTATTAGGCCACTCATCTTCCCAATTATATTACCTTAGATATTACTCATGGCTTACAACTTCATTACCGCCCGGGAAGCTGCCGAGATGATCAACCATGGCGACACCATAGGTCTCTCTGGATTCACCGCTCCCGGTGTGCCGAAATCCATCCCTGAGGAAATCGCCCACAAGGCAGCCCGCGAGCACGAACAGGGCAGGGATTTCAAAGTGAACATCTTCACCGGAGCTTCCACAAGTCCTCATGTCGACGGCATCCTTGCCAACAACAATGCCATCAACATGCGCGCTCCTTACCAGAACACTCCCGACCTTCGCAAACGCATCAACGCGCACGATACACATTATTTCGACCGTCACCTTTCG
The DNA here is from genome assembly GCA_934555895.1 of uncultured Muribaculaceae bacterium. GTDB lineage: Bacteria > Bacteroidota > Bacteroidia > Bacteroidales > Muribaculaceae > UBA7173. The sequence goes on from CAKTFH010000016.1 coordinate 47,248, forward strand.
GAGATGGCTCAGGAAACCCGCTACGGCTTTTACGGCGACACCGATGTGGCAATCATCGAGGCTGCCGCTATCTCGGAAGACGGAGAGGTGCTCCTCGGTTGTGGTCTGGGCAATATCCCCACCTACGCGCCACGCGCCAAACATATCTTTATTGAGCTCAACGAGGCGCTCCCTCAGTCGCTTCTGGGCATGCACGACATCTATCTACCGGCTGATCCGCCTTATCGCCGCGAGATTCCTATCTTTACCCCAAGTGACCGCATCGGCCGTCCCACACTTAAAATCGACCCGTCGAAGGTACGCGGAATTGTGCGCACAAATATGCTCGACGGTGTGAAGCCTTTCACAAAGCCCGATGCTGTTTCGGAAAAGATTGGTTCAAATGTTGTCGATTTCCTAGTGTCGGAATACCGCAAAGGCCGTATTCCTAAGGAATTCCTGCCGCTCCAGAGCGGTGTGGGCAATGTGGCAAACGCAGTGCTGCATTATCTCTGCATGGATAAGGAGCTCCCAGCATTCTCGATGTACACTGAAGTCGTGCAGGACTCCGTGCTCGAACTGCTTCGCGCAGGCAAATGCAAGTTCGCTTCCACATGCTCGATGACATTCTCAGATGAAGTGGAGACACAGCTGTTCGCCGACCTCGATTTCTTCCATGACAAGATTCTGATGCGCCCGGCCGAAATCTCTAACAATCCGGAGGTAATCCGTCGACTTGGTGTCATTGCCATGAACACGGCCCTCGAGGCAGACATATTCGGTGCAGTCAACTCAACTCATGTGCTCGGCACACGCATGATGAACGGTATCGGCGGTTCGGGCGACTTCACCCGCAATGCCTACATTTCGATATTCTCATGTCCCTCGGTGACAAAAGAGGGGCTTATAAGCAACATCGTACCTATGGTGTCGCATGCTGACCACAGCGAGCATTCGGTGGATATCCTCATCACCGACCAGGGTATTGCCGACCTCCGCGCCAAGGATCCCCTGCAGCGTGCACACGAGATTATCGAACATTGCGCTCATCCCGACTATCGTCCGTTGCTGCGTGATTTCCTCAGACTATCGAAAGGTGGCCAGACACCGACAACGCTGAATGCCGCTTACGCATTCCACACCGCGTTCTCCGAGACAGGAGACATGCGCAATGTGGATTTCTCTAAGATGGCCTGAACCTGACCGGAAAGTCCGTTCCACATATTCTGACATCACTCCAATCTTAACTTACTAATACCACGAAGGCGTGCCGCGACAGTTCATGTCACCGCACGCCTTCGTGTGCAAATCAAAAGTAATAACGCTAAATGAACTTTTCATCTATTCGCCGGCGTCTCAAACCCTGGATGCTTCCCATAGCGATGTTTATGGGCATCCTGCTCCATAATTATATCGGTTATGTGGCATTCCTTTCGAAATATATCATTTTCGTGATGCTTCTCATCACATATTGCCGTCTTAAGCTGTCTGATTTTCATATCGGAGGATATATCGGGTGGCTGTTGGTGGCGCAGGTAGGGGGTGCTGTGGCCGTATATTTGTTGTTGAGGCCGTTAAATGAGCTTGTGGCACAGGGAGCATTCATATGTATATTTTGTCCGACAGCTACGGCCGCTCCGGTTATTACTGGGATGCTCGGAGGTTCGGTGCCGCGTGTGGCTACTTACTCTTTGTTCAGTAATCTTGCCGTAGCTCTTCTTGGTCCTTTTTTGCTGTCATGGATGGCAAGCGCGGATGTGATGGCCGGATATTTCACCGCCACGGTTGCGGCAGATGCTGCACTCGTGGCACCGGTTCCGTTTGGTGAGTCGTTTCGCCACATAGCGGCGACAGTCTCTCCCGTTATACTCGGACCGCTTGCCATAGCACTGCTGATGGAACGGTTTGCTCCAAAAGCACACGATGCGCTGGCACATCATCAGGGACTATCATTCTATATCTGGGCTTTCGCATTGATTATAGTTGTGGGGAATTCCGTTAGCTTCATGCTGCGTGAGCCGACATCTATGATTCCCACCATTCTGGTGCTTGCCATTGTGTCGGCTGTGACATGCGTGGCACAGTTTACAGTCGGCAGAGCGATAGGTGCCCGCTATAACGACCGTGTTTCGGGTGCGCAGAGTCTTGGTCAGAAAAATACCGTGCTTGCCATCTGGCTCGCTCTAAGTTATCTTAATCCTGTAGTATCGATAGCTCCGGCGGCATATGTGGCTTGGCACAATACCGTAAATTCATATCAGATATATCTTCACGAGAGGCATTCGGGCAAAGGAGCCTGATTTTGTTAACTTTTGCTGTGCAGAGGTGTTATAAATTAAAGGGCTAAATATTTAAGCCTGTAAGTCGCGTTTTAACTGCTTTTTGTAATAGCCTTATGGACAGCATGTATGATAAGTTGATGCGTCTTCCGCTGTTTGCGGGGGCGTCGCACAAGAGCCTCTCCGACATCGTAGGCAAGTATAAGTTTAATTTCCTGAAATATTCTCCTGGCGATGTGATAGTGTCGGCCGGTGAAGTGTGCACACATCTGATGTGCATCATAAACGGGTCTGTGAATTTTTCGGTAGTAAACGATACTAAGCGCTTTAAAGTGAGCCAGACTTTAGTGTCGCCCGATGTTATTGCCCCGGATTTCTTTTTTGGCCGTGTGACACGTTATCCGGGACAGGCAGATGCTATTACCGAGACTGGAGTGCTTCAGATTGAAAAAAACGATTATCTCAATATCATAGCCGGTAATTCGGTGTTTCTGTTCAATTATTTGAATATACTATCTATGAACGCTCAGCTTGCTGCTCAGGGGGTATTGGCTCTCACGGGAGGTTCGCTTGAGAAGCGCATTTGCTATTGGATAGTAGCGCTTACCCAAAATAATGGCCGAGATATCACCCTCGAGTGTCGTCATAAGGATATGTACACTGTATTTGGGGTGCAGAGGCAAAGTCTTCTTGCCGCTCTTGACAATCTTGCTTCGCAGGGTATCATCACTTATAATCAGACGGCGATCCACGCTACCGACAGGCGCACTCTTCTGGCTTTTCTTGATGAAAACAGATGACATGCAACGCGATTTTATCAATATTCTGTCATAATACTGTCTATATTCATGTTTGCTAAAATGCATGTTAATAGGTTGAAATGTAAGTTTATACGTAATTTTAAGCCCTATATTTATTTATATATGCACCATATTGAACTCTCATGCTATTGACAAGTGGTATGTCTTGAATTAATTTTGCATTGCGGCAATTGAAAAATTAGAGTATAAGTTCAATTGCCGGGATTAAAGGCAAGGATTAAAGGCAAAAAGATTTGTATGATTTTAATTGAACACACCGTGGTTTTATCGGATGTTCACACCCACTGGAAATGAGAAGCGGCTTGTTTTGGCCCGGTTTCTCAGACATTCATTAAAAAAAGAAAAAAGATTCATGAACATGAAACTTGGATGAAATTGAAAAGGATTTAGATAATTCGTGTTTATGTTAGGTTTGCTTGCATTGCTTTTTTTAACAGGCATGCAAAAATCGGGAGCCCTTCGTGATGGAGAAGCTCCCGTTTTTTACTCTATAATGCCGTCTGGTGTTTTCAGCGGCCTCTTTAACAATGCCGGATTGAACCAATAATTCCGTATCCGCGTTATTTAAGCAAAGTGAGTGCTCCGAGGGGCGGCATAATCTGAAAGATAAAAATATGATTAGTGTCAGATGAGTGACTCCCCCACGCTTTCACTATTTCATGAGAGTTATACTATATACTATTTGTAAACTAAATTCTGTATTGAGATGAAAAGAAATGTGTTATTAGTCATGGCCGCTTTTGGCATTGGTCTGACAGTCACGCAATCAGCCAACGCTCAGGACGCAGTAATGGTAGAAGAAGAGTCTATAACTGTGGCCGATGCTGTTGACTGCAAGACAAATTATTATGTGAACCGTGGCGACAACTGGTTCATACAGCTCGGCGCCGGCATTGATGTTCCGATGCTTGAGAACAAGCTTGATAACGGCAAAGCCAAGCGTCATATAACCGCTGCCTATAACCTTGGTGCAGGCCGTTGGTTCTCGCCTTATCTGGGCTTCCGCTTCAGTGCCTACTATGGCGCAATGCATTGGGACAACGATGTATATTGCAAAGCCCAGTATGCAAATCTCAACTTCGATTTCATGTGGGATATGTGTAACTCGCTCGGAGGTGTCAATGCATCACGTCCTGTAAGTGTGATCCCGTTCGTGGGTATCGGCGGTACATATACTTGGGATTATTCAGGTAATACCTCCAATATCGTGCGGAAAAATGGTGCTCTACGCAAAACCTCATGGACTCTCCCGGTTTCGGCAGGCATCCAGCTCCGTTTCCGTCTATGCCGTTATGTTGATTTCTTCGCTGAAGTTCGTGGCAGCTTCTATGGCGACAATTTCAACAATTATGCATATGACAAGCCTATCGACATCAACATCCAGACCACCGGTGGTTTCTCGTTCAATCTCGGTGGAGTGAACTATCAGGCATACAATGCATGCAAGGATATGGCTTACATCAACTCGCTGAACGGTCAGGTTAATCTATAAAATCCCATAAAACGACGTAATATCTAAGCACCGAGGCGATTTGTTTCGTCTCGGTGCTTGATTAT
>CAKTFH010000017.1 GCA_934555895.1 uncultured Muribaculaceae bacterium
AACCCTCACAAAAATAGCCGCCCAAAATCTGGACGGCTATCTTTTTAGGCTATACCTGCTATCGCGGACGGTTGTACTTGCTGACGCAGGTCGGATTATACATTTAGGCGGTCATTCTCTCTCTGATAAGTTTGGCGTTTGAGTTCACAAGGTCGATAATGCGCTTGTGATACTTGGTGTCCTCGTTGTTCCTGCCATGGCACTGCACGACTTTGAGTGTCTGCAAGTCAACCTCCACAGTTTCAACTATCTTTCCGTCAATCCTTGCCGAAAGTATGAGAGTGTCGGCTTTCTTGTAGTATTCAGAGCCGAAAACGCAGATATTCTGCACGTTGCCTTCCTCGTAATATTCCTCTATGCTTTCAAGCACCTTTACCGATATTTCGTTGTCGGTGATTATCAGTCCGAAGAATTTGGATTTTAGAGCCTTGAAATCAACCTCACGCTGTTGTTCTTGGAGCAATTTCTGCTGTTCACGCTCACGCCTTTCAATCTCCCTGCGCCTTTCCGCTTCGGCACGTTCCTTTCGGTACTTGGCTTCAATCCTGCGGTTCGCCTTGTCGTGTGCCTCTATGAAATCTTCGGGGCAGATATTCTTGGGGTTGCGTATGTCTTGCCCTAAATTCATCAGCATACGGAGATAGTCACACCACATTGATATATTGTTTATTTGGTAATGGTGGCGTTGGGCGATTAAGTATGATGCCCAAAAGTTATCCGCATCAAGTGGATTGAGCATATAGTATTTCATTACCTCAATCTCTCCACCTTTCATCAATGTTTCCATACGAGGGTCGGACAAGAGTCTTTTGAAAAAGGTTACGGGTGATATGCCGTGGAAATCGCCCTTAAATCCGTTACGTTTGAGTTGCGGTATGATGTTCATTCTCGGATACACATCACTCCATATCACCACATTGTCGTAAAGGTCGTTATAACCTCTTATCTCCATATCGCTCCCCAATGCCCAAAGGTCGCAGTAGAAGAAAGCACACGCACGGAGTAACGCCATAGTGGTCACTTTGCCGTCTGGCGAAATCCACCTTTGCACAACCTCGTCACAGTAGAATGTCATAGGCTCGCCCTTCTTGCTCATATATCGGATTTGAGCCACACGGATAACCTGAAAACCTCCGCAGGTGGTTATCACGCTGAAATAGCGTGTTTCCTTGTATGTACGTTTGCGAGTGTCATTCACTTTGAGTTCCGCACCGCAGTTGGGGCATCTGCAACCTGCTACGGTATCGCATAGACTGCCGTTCCCGCTTTTCCATTGGTGTCCGCAGTCGGAGCAAGTCAATGTTCCGCTCTTGGCTCGGTAGGCGAAATGCTCAATGCAGTGGGTGTAAGCCCATTTTGTCTGCATAGAAGTGAGGGGGCGTATGGTAGCTGAAAGTTGAGCCACTTTCTTTTGCATCGCTGTCTTGGGTTTCATAGCCGTAATATGTTAGAAGTCAAATAGACTTGGTTGGACATTGGTTGCTTTCTTTTCGGCGGTTTTCCTCTGTTGGATAGGGCTGCGCATTTTCGCCATTTCCTCGTCACGGAGTTTGTTGATGGCGTCATGCCGTGCCTGTTCCCTTTCTTCCTCGGTGAGTTCAACCGTATGGTTCACCACCACTTGGCAGTTGGGGAGTGCGCCTACCTCTATCTCGCTTTCTTCATAGTAATGGATTGCCATTTCGTAAATCTCCGCATCCTCAAACCCGTTGCAACCGCTTTTCTGCACTTGGTTGATGATATAGGTAACGCAGTCCTCCACTGACTTTGAGGGGTTTGCAAACTTGACGGCAAATAGTGCGTCATTCTCGGCTCTCTCTTCAAGATAAACCTTGATAGTGTCGTTGAAGGCTCGTGTGCCTTTGTTTTCTTTCGTTGCCATAGTCGTATATTTAGAGTGTTAAAATCCAATAGATTATTACTATTGCGGTGAGGATAGAGATTAGCCAGCCTACACCTCGGAATATCGGTTTGAGTATCGCCCAAAGGATTACACCGACAATCGCCATTATCACTATCCCTACCACCTTAGCCGCCTTTTTTAATGCGGTATGAGCTGGAGATGGTGTGAAGCTCGGATTTTTAATATGTCTGTCGTTCAGTGTCATAAGGCGATATTTTTTTTAATGCGTATAATCGCTGTTTGAAGTTTGTTCGCTCGTTGACCCTGCGGCACGACGGGAGCAAAGGGGTGTTCGGCACTCGCTCAAAAAAATACTACCGACCAACGGGAGCTGTGGAGATTTTTTTGCGCGAATGCCAGAGAATACCCCGTACCGGCGTGTTCTTCAACCACGAGCGAATAAACTTTGAACGGTGACTATACCCTGCATGAAACGTAGAGCTGGCGAAGCCCCGCAGGGTGACACTGAACGACCGACATACTGAAAATGGTAATTGCTTAATTACATCGGTGGACAACCGTTAACACAATGTATTGTCCTCTATATGGATTTTCTTTCCGGCGCAAACCTATGATAGAATTTCTGCAAGAAACAGCCATGCAATCCCCGGAAAGAGCAAGTATGCGGTTGTCGCCGTACATGGAGCGTGCGGAATGATCGGAGGAAACCGCATTCTTGCTCCCGAGGGTCTGACAAACGGATTGTGGCGTGACGGCTCAAATTCATTATAAGGAGAAGGCGTTAAGAACCCGGACTGCCGATATAAAGTCTTGTGCCGGCTACACGGTAGCATCGGCACAAGGCGTTGGAGGCAATCGGGGTTTAGCCGTCTCCCATAGTTGGTGTGCGGTCAGATGGTGTCAGAGACCCACCGGATCACCGTCACCATCTGACGGCATAACCGACGCCAACACCGTGAGCCGCCATGCCACGCCACAATCCGTTTTCGCAGTGCTTTTCAAAATAAATGCAGGTGTGTCTTTTATTTTAGGACAAGATAAATAGATTACAATACCCCTCTTGGCCTTTAAGATGACTATTGAGTATCTAACATTATCGGCCTATAAGTGCTAAGTAATCTTTCTGCAATGCGAATATGTGTCTAATGTACAAAACTACGGATAGTTTATGAATTATCCGTAAACTTGTACATTATATCATATTAGTAAAAATGCGTGTGCCAATATTGAAACATGACACACGCATTTGTATATTGTAATTGTAAATTGCTATTCCAGCAAATCGACAAGTTCTTTCTTCATATCCTCGTCAATTTCACGGTATCTGGCAAAAGCCTTACTCCCTTCGGCATGACCGGACAATGAACCTACAAGGTTGGGATCTTTGACTTTCTTATAAAGATTGCCTACGAAAGTTCGTCTTGCAAGATGGCTGCTGGCTAATTCATTCAGCGGTCGTTTTTCCTCTCTGCCAGTAGATGGATTGAGAACTGTTACCATTCTCTTAACATCACAAACGGTAAACGCTTTCTTTATAGCGTCATTGTATTTTTGTGAACTTATGAAGGGAAACAACTTGCCGCCACAATCACAGTCCTTATATTTGTCAATGAGGGCTAATGCACGTTTATTCAACGGCACTCTTACAACCTGAGGTCTTTCACCTTTGGTCTTTTGTGGCATATACTCAATGGCTCCATTTATGATATTATCCGGAGTCATTGCAAGCAAATCCGACACACGGCAACCTATGAGGCATTGAAATATGAAAATATCTCTTTGCGCTTCAAGCCCCGGATTTGCAGACAAATCATAATCAGCAATCTGGTCACGCTCGGCGATTGTGAGGTAGTAGGGCGTTCCGTATCTCTCAACCGAATTACCACAATAGTTTTGGAATGGCTTGTTTTCAGAAATTTTCTGCTCGTTACACCAGTTGAAAAACGCCCTTAGACGGCTGAACATGCAAACAATAGTATTGTCGCCTTTCGGAAGTGGTTTAGGCTTCTTACGAACACTACGGGTATCTGCCGGTACTGCGTCGTATATTTCGGGATAATCTTTATAGAAGATATGTTCAGAACGGAGGAATTTTTCAAATTCGTTCACATCTTGCAATGAAAAACCGTCAAGACGGATGCGGTAGCGTTTTTGTCCGGTTGCCCGCTTGTACAGTTCGTAGCGCATAAGCGCACGTTTAAGCACCCTGTAATGCTTAATGCGCCATTCAGAAAGATTGCGGCTCTCAATGAACGTATCGAATATGTCAAAGAATTTTATCTCCTTTTCTTTCGGCACCTCTACCACTGGTGGATGCTTATATAGCTCCAACTGTTCATTTATGAAGTCAGCCGTAAAGTTTTCTTGTGATGTTTTCTCGCATAGTCCAATCAAGAAATGCTCCATATCCACGAGTCGTTTTTCAAGTTCTCGCAAACGTGCAGCTTCCTTTTGATCTGCTCTTGGGAAAACAAATGATTCATCTCGAAGTCTTGTCGGAGGAATGAATATACCGCTTTTAAGGCGGACCCTAAAATCACGTCTTATGTTAAAGCGTAGTAGAATTTCGGCATTTCCATTGCCATCTACCTTTGATGATAAAGTTCTTCGTATTATTGCCATTGTTGGAGAGGTTTATTCTAATAACAATACAAAGGTAGCTCAAAGTTTCCACACCTGCAATATTTTTGTCCCCATTTTGTCCCCCAAATCTAAATTTAGCTCAAATCAGGTAAATTCAGTTCAATCAAAATTGCGTTCTTAATTTATGAATATATACCTATATATCAATGTATTAATGGTAGCACCGTAATCGGGGATACATTTATTAGACGGAATTTCAGATTAAAATTAGTGTCCTCATTTCGGACACTTCCAGAAAATCCCAAGCAATTGAATTTCAATCGCTTGGGATTTTTCTTTTGTATCTCCGTCAACGATATGTCAACCCAAAAAAATCGGGGTCAGCTGCAAAATCCGGCATTGCCGCACCTGAATAGATAAAAACGGCTACTACAAAATCGACTGCCTGACTTTCGCTCGTCAGACAGCCGATTTCATATTGTGGATGTTTTATGTCTTAATGCTCACTTCACCACCTCGCGGGGGAAGGCGGCGATGCGCAGACGAGCGGCACCCATGGGGAGAAGCTTAAGCGGAGTCTCATCGGTGGCGCGGGGCGCATAACGGGTGGGGAGAAGGTCGGTCATGCCGGTGGCATCGAGGCCCCATGAGGGAATCTGCACGCCGACAGCGGTAAATTCCAGAGGCACGTTCTCGGGAGTGAAGGGGAAATCGTCGGCCGGCCAAGCCTTTTTGGCAACGCTGAAATTGAGCGGGAGGTTATCCTTGTCGACCTTCAGTGCGTAATTCCAGGGCGAATCAGTGCGGAGCACATAGCAGGGCCACAGCGATGCATCCACGCCCTCCTGCCAGTGCGAGTCGTCCTGCACAAACTGTGTGTCGCGGCTATCATGCTGCTCCGAAATTTCGTCAACAGCGAGCGAGAGGGTCAGCGGACCGTAGTTCACGCTCACGCTGGCCTTGTTCTGCTGCCACACCTGCGAGCTCACAGTCATGGGGAGGGTGAGGGTCACCACATCACCGTCGGCCCATGTGCGGGATATGCGCACGTAGCGGCCCTGTGCATCGGCCACAGCCTGAGTTTCTCCGTTCACAACCACTGCGCAGTCCTTGGCCCATGCGGGGATGCGCAGATAGAGCGGAAACTCTACAGCGGCCCCGGTGCCTACGGTGAGGGTCACAGTCTCGTCGAAGGGATAGTTGGTGGTCTCGGTAAGCGTGATTTCCTGATTGTCGGCCACCTTGGCGGTGGTAGTGCTGGCGGCGTAGAGCATGGTGGCGAGGCCGTTGTCGGCAGTGGCCATAACAAGGTGCTCGGCGTAGTAAGGCCAGCCCATGCCGTGGTTATGCTGGCAGCAACGGCTGCTGAACGGGCTCATCGAGAGCATGCCGCGCAGATTGTTGTCGATCGACGGTCCGTGGAGTTTCTCGTCGCTTATGGCCATGTTGGGCGCCGTGAGATAGCGCAGCGCCTTCATGTCGGGAGTCATGGAGGCGGTGAAAGTGTTAAGCGCCACATTCTCGCAGTGGTCGGCCCAGAAGGGGTCGCCGGTGATGCCCATCAGTATCTCGTCACTGGCCATCTGCTCCACCACGGCGCAGGTCTCGGCACCCTGACGCGGGTCGAAATAGCCCAGACGGGCATTCTCGTCGGCGGCATACATACCGCCGGGCATCTGGCCGTAGCGCTTGCGCATCTCGTCGAAGGCGTTGTAGGTGGCTTTCAGCATCGCATCGTCGCCCGAATACATGTAGTAGGTGGCGGGCTCGCGGAAGCCCTGAGCCACATTCACTCCGTGCCAGTTGGGCAGCGTGCCCTCCATAGCCCAGTCGGATGTGTTATTGTGTAGTTTGTCGGCAAGCGGCAGCAGGTCGGCGTCGCCGGTGCGGTTGTAGAGCCACAGCATGCTCCAGAGGTTGTCGCCGCCACGCTTCTCCTGCCAGAGACCCTTGAGGAACTTCGAGTCGGGCACGGTGAGCTCCCACTTCATGTAGTTAGTCATGGCAGGAATCACCCTCTCGTCGCCCGTAGCCTCATAGTAGGTCTGCAGGGCCCACAGCATCACCATCTGCGCCCAGAGCTCAGGATTACCGTTCTCATAGTTGCGCGGCCCCAGGAAGCCGTCGGCCTTGAGATTGGTGAGCACAGCCTCGAACCACACCTGGGCCTCCTGCTTCATGGCCTCGTCGTCGAGGATATATGCCAGCGAACTGTAGCCGCGCAACCAGTAGGGCACCTCCTCCCAGCCATGGTCGCCGTTGTCGCTCAGCCACTGATTGTTTTTCTTGTCGAGCCAGGCGCTGATTTCGCCCAGATGGCCGTTGAGGCCGTCGCGCTGCAGCTCCAGGTACTTGCGCAGCCATCCTTTGGGCTGCACCTTTCCCACAGGCAGCTTCAGCAGCGGAGCCTGACGCAGCGGGGCGCGGAAATTGGTGTAATTGTTGCTTGTGCCGTCGAGGGGGCGGTCAACCACTGTCACGGCAGCTCCGGCATTCATCGTCATGCCGAGTGCCAGGGCCGAGGCGGCCAATATCTTGATTAAATTCATTGTCCTTGATATGATTGGTTATGTGAGTTCATCGGTTGTCTATCACCATTTTCCTGCCGCCCACAATGTATATGCCACGGGCGAGGCGCGAGGTGTCGGTGCCCACGTACTGTCCGTATAGATTATAGATGCGGCTATCGGCCTCAGCCTTCTTCCCGGCCGAGGGAACTGAGATGCCGCTCGCCTCATAAGGACTCATCACCTTAATGCCGTAGTCCACATGGCCGCCACCGTTGCCCGAGAGCAGCGATACGGCCAGCACATTGTCGCCATCGCGCAGCAGGGCACGCTGCTCGGCGCTGAGGTTGATGGTGGCGTAATTGTTGTCGTTCCATCCCGACGCGCTCCAGATGCGCTCGCCGTTGAGATACATCACCGGATTCTCGTCGTAGCTGCAGCTCACCGTCACGCTCGACTCGGGCGACTTGGCGGTCTCAAGCTCGTCGGCCGTGAGGGTGAAATGGCGGCGCACAAGCAGCGGGCGTAGCGTGCTCGGCCACTGAGTGGTGAAGAACATGTTGTCATCGATACTGAAAGGCCCCTCGCCGCTTATCCAGTCAGATTCGTCTTCGTCGAACGAAGCCCAGCCGGCGCTCACGGCAGCCTCCATGTCGTCGTTGTAGTTGAGCATATAGTAAAAACACGGCCACGCGCCGCCCTCCCCTACCGTGGGAAGCAGTGTGGTTTTTCTGAACATGTCAGCCTCGTAAAGGCCGCAGTCGGCGAAAGCGCCGCCCCAGTTCTGATGCACATGCACGGCAATCAGGTTCGGGGTGCCATCGGTGTGCAGCAGCTCCTTCTGGTCGGCGGTGAGAAGCAGCACCTCGTCGTTGTTCCACCCGTCGGCCACGGTATGCACCTGCACGCCGTTGATATACCACTCCGACGGAGCGTCGTCGTGGCCGCAAGCCAGATACACAGTGCCGTCGGTAAGGCCGTCGAGGGTGAATGTGCGGCGCATGTACATCTCGCCCATAATCTCCGAAGTGACCCAGCGGAACGACTTCTGCCCTTTGTAATATTCGTCGGAGCTGAACGGCGCAGTAGCCTCCTGCCAGTCGATGCCCTCGCCCGAGGTGAGCGTATATTCCGGCTCATACCACTCATGTCCTTCGGCATCGATGGCCGGCGCAGCTAAAATTTTATTATACAGAGCGCTGTCATAGCGTTTCCCTTCATTGAACACCCACACCGCGGCCGTATAGGGCTCGTCGGGGGTGTATTGCGATGACGGCAGAATCGGCTTCTGAGCGTTGAACTCGCTGCTCAGTTCCATCGTCTGCGCCCCGGCACCCAAGGCCGTCAGGGCGACGATGCCGCCCGAAAGAATAGTTTCAGCTAATCTTTTCATGGTACAAATAATAAATATTTCTTGGTTATGATATCATCCGCCGCAAATTTTTCGGTTTGCGGCGGATGCAATTGTATGATTAGTAGCGATACCTCAGCGGATAGCCAGTTTATGGCCGCCGCAGATGTATATGCCCGGCGCGAGGCGGCTTACAACCTCCCCATAGAGGCCCAGGCGCACCCCTGAGAGCGTGTAAACCTCCATGAGATTCATGTCGGTAGGCTCGCCGTCGGCTGCCACGCCCGAGATGCCCTCAAGGTCGGCGTCGCGTAGATTTTTCAGCGCAAGCAACGACATCTCCGACACGAAGCTGAACTGGTGGAAAGGCTTTGTAACCTTGTCCGATCCCCACCCCTGCAGCAGCTTGATGGGGAGAAGGTCCTGTCTCAGATAGTGCTCCATGGCATAGTCCAGACAATACTGCTGCCCGTCGATAGCGTTCTGCAGATTGGTGTTTGAGCCGATATAGGCAGAGGCGTCCATGTAGGAGCGGAAAAGCACATTGTTGAACCACGTGTTGAAGCCCTGTGTGGCGGTGGCGTCGGTATTCATCTGATAGTGACGGTGTGTGCGCATCAGGTGGTGGAACTGCTTGAATGCGCCGTCAACCATCCTGCCCATGTCAGCCAGATAGCTCTGCTCGCCCGTGATGCGGTAGAGCTCTGCAGCGCCCGAAATCATGGTGCCGGTGTTGTAGCTGTAGAAATTGCCGGTACGGTTGCCGGTGTCCACATGCTGTCGCACGCCATCTTCTGTCAGAATCTTGTTGTCGGCACCCATCATGTCCCAGAACACACCCGACTCGTCGGCCAGATGCTCCTGCTGCCAGGCATACACCTTGGCGGCCATCTCGGCGTACACCTCCGAGCGCTCTCGCTCGGACGACACAATGTTGTTGGCGGCGTCGCGGGTCGAGTAGGTGGCCTTCTCGCCCGTGTTTTTATAGATATCCGAGAGCCACACAAGCGGCTGTATGATGGGGCCGTTGGAGCAGGCGTGCTTCGAGTTGTAGCCGGGCCCCCACGTTATGCCGCCATACTCCTTGCCGTCGGCGTCGTGCCAGCAGTCCCAGCCGTCTATCACATAGTCGGCCAGATAGGCCGCCAGATCGCGATATTCGGTATTGTCCGTAAGCCTGTAGGCGCGCACCAGTTCGCGGCATATCCACATCTGGTCGTCATACACATTGAGTATGCCGGTCACGTTGGCCTTGTTGCGGACACTTGCGCGGGGCACAGCGTAGGGGCTCCACTCCCTGCTGCCGGTATACGAAGCCAGAGTGTAGGTGCCGCGGTAATATGCCAGACAGTCGATGAGGCGTGTCAGCATGGTTGTATAATGCTCTATTTTGCCCGTGAAACCGGCCTCGTACACCTCGGGCTGCACATCCTTGAGCTCGGTGAGCGCCTCCAGGATGGCGTTGCATCCCTCGATGGCAGCTGTATAGGGCCACACATCCGAGGCCCCCGACTTCTTGCCGGTCTCGAGATTGTAGGTGTCGGCCACCCACTGGCTTCGGCTACTGCCCCCCTTTCCTTTGTCCCAGGTGCTTTCCATCACGGTCACGGCATTGGAGAGGTTTTCCACGGCCTTGGCAACATATTCGTTCTGCACCGGTTCCTGGGCGTGCATTGCGGAGGCGCCGATGGTCAGAGCGGCAAACAGCGTAGTTATTCTGTTCATAAGCGTGTGTTAAGTTTGAAAAGAGTGTGCCCACGGCTTTTGAGACCGCGAACACACTCCTGAAATCTAATCTTCAATTGCAGTCACGCTGCATTATTCGTCCCAAACCACCTGGTCTTCCTCAGGCATCTGAGTGTTGAGCTTGCGCTCCATAGTCATGGTACCCGACACATTGTAGTGGATAGGATGTATCTCGACTGTTCCATCAGACTTGATAGTACGGGCGGTGTAGTTGTCCACGAAGTTGTAGTTGATACCGTTCATCACAACGTAGCGGCGCATGATATGGGTCTGCACGGCATCAGTTTTCTCAGAGATCGTGTACGAAGCCTCACCTAGCTGCTGGAACTCCATGTCCTCGATGTCGCTCCACATCTGCACCTTACCGGTGGTTGCAGTTTCCGGAACAAACTTGGCATAAACCTTGAAGTGCTTGCGGAGCTGCGATTTCTCGTCGAACTGGCCTGCGTAGAAGAACACGGTGTTCTCGTCTACGGTATAGCACATCTTGGTGTCCATGCCACCCGGATCGCCTACACGGTTGCCATTAGCATCAAGGATGTAGAACTGGGTACCCTGTGCCTGATACGAGCCTGAATAAGTGGTATAGGGCAGAATGCGGAGCATAGCGGTGGCATAGTTCTTGCGGGGATTGCGCTTGTATCCGGCACCGTTAGCCACGGTGATAGGGAGTACATAGCGTTCGGTGAGGTCGAGACCGTTGAAGTCGAACTTTATGCGGAGCAGCTCGATGTCACTGCCCGAGTACATACGGATGGTCGAGGGTACATCGGCGAAATCCCACATATCCTGATAGTACAGCTCGGTGCGCTCACCCATACGTGCCTTGTTGAGGATAGGCAGCGTATCTGAGTGTGCGATGTTCACTGTGAAGTTGTCTTCGTTCTCCGACGAGCCGCTGATGATCACCGGCAGGTCGTAGTGCGACTGCCCGGGGCCGTACATAGGCTGGAGGTCGGAGCCCAGGCGGGTGAAAGGCACATACACTGTGGTAACGCCCACAGATGCTCCCTTGGTGTCGAGAGGTGCCTTGAAGCTTATGTAGTGCTCATACTGCTCATCCTTCCAGTCGTCGTTGCACGAGGTGGCGACAACCATGCCGACGGTAGCGAGCAAGCCGAGCGATAATGCTTTCTTGATAGTCATTTTATTTAGTATTTAAGGCTATTGAATACTTTGTGGATTAATCGTAATACTGCCATCCGGGGTTCTGCACAAGGTTCTTGTTGCGCTTGAGCTCATTGGTCGAGATTGGCCAGAACCACATCTTGTCGTTAAAGATGGTGGGGAGGCTGTAGACAGGCACAATTTGCTGGAATTCTTCTTTCTGCTGCTCGGTCATAAGCACGTTGCAGCCATAGATGGTCTTGGCCTCCTCTACCGGAGCGTCCATCCAACGGCGGAGGTCATAGTAGCGCTTGCTCTCGGCGAAGAGCTCGATCATACGCTCACGCTTGATGGCCTTGCGCAGTGCGTTGCGGTCAGAGTAGATGCCAGCGTTGCCCTTGCCTTCAGCAGTCACGTGGTCAAGGTCAGGCACACCGGCGCGGCAACGCACGGGGCGAATGCCTCTCTTGAGCTCTGTGACGCTACGGCTGATGGCATAGCTTTCGGTATTATTCCAGTTTGGCACAGTGTAGCTGCCGGTAAGCTCGTTGATAGCCTCTGCATAGAGCAGGAGGATGTCGGCGTAGCGGATGGCCGGTTCCCAGTGCTGATGGATGTTGCCATAGTCGCCGGCGTCAAGACGCTCGCGGTAGTCGGCGGGGTTGATGTACTTCTTGATACCGATACCGGTGCGGTTCCAGTAACCCGAAGATGCCGAGTAACCGTTGTTGCTGGTAGTGGTTGTGCCACCCTCTTCGCTCGACGAACTTGCGGCGGTACCGCGGTAGTAGAAGACTTGAGGATAAGGCTCGTAGTTGGGACGGGCGTTCCACCAGTTGGCGCCGTTGAAGCCTACCGATGCATAGAAACGGGGCTCACGGTTCACATACTGCATGCTCACGTTCTGCTTCACGAAGTCAAAGTTCTTGAAGTAGTTGGGATCGCGGCGGTTGGCGGTTGTGAAGCCGGTCAGACGCTCCGAACCGTCGCCTTCGCCATACTCGCTGTCCTTGCCGGGGCAGTCTGTACCATCATTCATATAATATGCGTCGCACATCTTCTGTGTCATGGCATGGCAGTTCCAGCCGTTAAGCGAGGTAGGCATAGCGTGTGTGATCAGACCGTCGATTGACTGGTGACGGCTGCCGAGACCGGTGTTATAACCACGCGAGAAGATAATCTCGGTATTGTCGAGAGCCACGTTGCCGTTGAAATATTCACGGTACGAGAGATACGGGTCGATATCCTTATAGCCTTCGGGCCAGTTCTTTTCGGAGAAGTCGCCATCCTGATAGGGTGTCACGGTTACGGGATAGCCGGTTGTCTCATTGTTAGTCTCATTGCGAGGATAGCTATAGAGAGCATAGCCTGCGGGGCACTCCATCACATCGCGGAGGGCTGCTGCAGCGCGGGCCCACTTGCTTTCGTCATACTCAGTGTTGAGCAGATACTTGCCGTCATTATTGCGGAGGCTATGCACGAAACCGTCGCTTACGCTTCCGGGGTGCTCGCCGTTCTTAAGCTGACCGTTTGCCAGAGGGCTTGCTCCGAACATCAAGGCATATGCACGCACTGCGAGAGCAGCACCACGGGTAGGGCGTACCATATTCTCAGGCGACATGTTGCCGGTGGTGCGGCTCCAATCCTGAAGCTCGCTGCAGGCTGTTATCATCTCGTCAGCGATATAGTTCACCACCTCGTCGTAGGTGTTGCGGGGATAAGACAGCGACTCATAGTCTTTTGTATAGTCTGCACCCTCGTCTGGCATGATAGGTACCGGACCATAACGACGTAGAAGCAGGAAATAGTAGTATGCGCGCACGAAGCGGGCCTGTCCTTTGAGGTCGGCACGCTGCTCCTCAGTCAGAGGAGTGCACATCCAGATGTTCTGGATGAAAAGCGAAGCCTGACGGATGCCGTTGTAGCAGTTCTCCCAGAATCCCTGACCGTAGGTCTCGGAATAATCGGCCTGCTTGAAGGCGTTGTAGCCTACCTGCACTGCATAGCCCGAATCATAGAAGTTATCGCGGTCACCCCAGAACATATCGTCGGCGAAATTGTGATAACCGGCCGAGTTGCCGTCCTTGGTGGTAACATCGGCTGTGATGCCACCTAAGTACTTGTACGCCTCTGTAAGCCAAGCGTTAGTCTGATTGATGTCGGTGAACACCGACTCGATGGTGCGGCGGTCATCGAAATATTTGTCGGCGTCGAGTGTGTCCTCGCAGGAGGTCAGCAGTGCCGACACACCCGCGCTGAGCGCCAACGTTGTTATCAATATATATTTTTTCATGATTGTAGTTTGCGGTTAGATGTTGATCTGGATACCACCGGTGATTGACTTGGTAAGAGGATAGGCCTCGCCTGTAGCACTGCCCATCTCGGGGTCCCAAAGCTTGAAATCGGAGAATGTCACGAGGTTAGCAGCCTGCACGAAGAAGCGGATATTGTCGAAACGGATCTTGTTGCATATATCCTTCGGGAGGTTGTAGCCCACCTCGAGGTTCTTCAGACGTATGTAGCTGAAGTCACGCAGCCAGTAGGTCGAAGCACGGTAGTTGTTGTGGGGAGCGGTGTTCTCGCAGAATGCCAGACGGGGGAAGGCCGCGTTTGCGTCCTCGTTTGCGGGGATACCAAGCTCGGCAGCTGTACCTGCGTCGATATAGCGGTCATCGACCACATCCTTAAGAATATTTCCCCAACGGTCGCGCTGGAATGCCCATACTGTCATACCGTTGATAACCTGCTGGCTCTTGCCTGCACCCTGGAAGTGAAGGTTGAGGTCGAAGCCCTTCCATGCAACCGACACACCCACACCATAGATAAGGTTAGGAGTGCTGGTGGCACCGATAGCACATTCATCGTTGCCATCGATGATGCCGTCGCCGTTCACATCCTTATACTTGATGTCACCCGGCTGAGGCTGAACGAAAGCACCATTGCTTTCAACCAGACGATACTGCGGATGGTTGCGGATCTCTTCATAAGAGGTGAAGAGGCCGTCGGAAACGAGACCGCGCAGCTGATTCACACGGTGACCGGTCTTATACTGGTAAGGGTACACATTATTCTCCACATCGTAGTTGCCGATGGTGTTCTTCGAGTAGGTGATGTTGCCGCGGAGAGTGAAGCTTACATCGCCGAAACGGTCTTCATAACGGAAGTGGCCGTCGAAACCCTCGTTTGTAACGGAACCAACATTTGCCCAAGGCTTATTTCCGGCAAGACCCATCATGAAAGGCAGATAGGCACGCTCCATAAAGATGCTGTTGCGTCTCTCGTGGAAGTAGTCAACGGTGAACGAGAAGCGGTTATTGAACAGAGTCACATCGATGCCGACATCCTGCTTGATGGCAGTTTCCCATGTCACGTTGTTAGAGGCGAGCTCGGTGAGTTTTATACCACGACGGTATAAGGGGTGAGCCGGGCTTTCGAGATTACCGAAATTGTAAACATTTTCTGTGATGGGTTTGCTGCCATCTGGTTCAGTATGCCTCGTATAATCGATGGAGTAGAGATAGGGGAAACGGATAACATCATTCCCTTTCCTCATGGTGTCGCTACCGACTTTACCCCATGACCAACGCACCTTGAACATATCTAACCAACTCTTGGCGAACTGCATGAAAGGCTCGCGGGCAATGTTCCACGCTGCCGAAACCGCGGGGAAGAAACCGAAGCGGTGACCGTCGGCGAAGTTCTCCGAACCATTGTAACCGAAGTTGGCGTCAACGAAGTAACGGTAATACCAGTTGTAGCTTACCTGACCGGCAAGGGCGATGTTCTTGTGAGCCACCGAGTTTTTGATGTCGGAGCCGATATTCTGAGTAGAAATAAGGTCGTCATAGGTGAACTTCAAGGTAGCGCCCACATTGTTGTGGTGCTTGAACTCACGGTTGTAGCTCAACATCAGGTCGGCGAAATAGCGGCGCGAACCGTTGTTGTTCGATCCCTGCACCATATCCTCGCGGTTCATGATTTTATCGAAGATAATCTCTCCTGTGTCCTTGCGGCGGCCGTTGGCATACCAGCGTTCGGGCGACTGCAGGTGGGTAATCGAGTTGTAGTTATAGGTATCGTAACCGAAACGGCCCACGAAGCGGAGACCTTGGGTGATGAAGCGGAGGTCCTGCTCCAACGATACGTTGTTCTGAAGGTTGTTGTTCCACTCTGTTCTATAACCTGTCTGAGTGCTCTGCACCCACGGGTTGGCACGGTATGTATCACGCGCAAGGTTGATCATAGGCGTATAACCGTTGGAGTACATCACAGGTGTAAGGATTGAGTTGTAACCGAAAAGTGATGCCCACATGTGATCGTCGCCCATACCGGGAGCGTTACGCATCGAGAGGTCACCGGCGGTGCCGAGACGAAGAAGCGTGGTGGGTGTCAAGTCGATATCGACATTCAGACGGTAGTTCCAGCGGCTGTAGTTGGCGTTGGTATCATACTTGTCGCGGAGGGTCTTGTCGGTCTTGTACATACCCTCGTCGTTGACATACGATACCGAAGCATAGTAGCGGGCGGTGTTGCCGCCGCCGCTAAGGTTGAGGTTGGCACGATAGCTCATGGATCCATCCTTGAGGAGGAGGTCGGTCCAGTCCACGTTAGGATAGAGGTCTGGGTCGAGGCCGTTGCCGAACAGTTCGATTTCAGCAGGCGAATAGTATTCGCCGCGCGAACGTGTGATGCTGGCCTCATTGAGGAGTTTTGCATATGTCACACCGTCGACGAACTCGGGGGTCTTGGTGCGGCTGTTGTACGAAGCCTCGAACTTGGCGTTCACCTTCACGGCACCGGCCTTACCACGCTTGGTGGTGATAAGCACTACGCCGTTGGCGCCCTTCGAACCGTAGATGGCGGTTGCAGATGCATCTTTCAGCACGGTGAACGACTCAATATCCTCGATGTTGAGGTCGTCGATGCTCTCGCGCTCGAAACCGTCGACAAGGATATAGGCTGAGGAACCGGCACCGAATGTAGAGATACCGCGGATCCAGAACTCCGACTTGTTGCGGCCCGGCTGACCGGAAGTCTGACGGGCGATGATGCCCGGCACGTTACCGGCGAGGGCGTTCGAGAGGTTGGAGGTGGAGTAGTGCTTCATGTCGTCGACATCGACATTGGTCACGGCACCTGTCACTGTGATTTTCTTACGGGTACCCATACCGGTCACCACTACCTCGTTGAGAGCTGTCTTGGTCTCCTCGAGGTGGAACTCGTTGCCTTTCGGTTTGAGTCGGCCCACTGCTACCTCGATGGGCTCCATGCCCACATAGCGTATCACGAGGGTCTTGGCCTTTTCAGGGATATCGATGGAGAATTCACCGTCGATGTCGGTGGAGACGCCTATGCCACCGTTTTTCACTGCCACTGTGGCGCCGATAAGAGGCTCACCGTCAGCCGCACTATACACGGTACCGGTATAGACTTTAGCCTCGGCAACGCCTGCGGTAAGAGCCGCGGCTGCCAGCAGTGTTATTATCTGTTGTTTCATTATATTGTACTGTGTTATTAGATTCAAGCTTACATATACACTTGCTTATCACTCTTCGGTACCTTCGCCACCTTCATCGGGATCGGGAGTCGGTTCGGGATCGGGAGTAACCACAACGGGATCCTCCTCCATACCGATGGTGCGGATGCTGCGGTTGTTGTGGTCGAGCACATAGAATCTCTCACGCTTGTAGTCGTACTCGATGCCGGATACATCACGGAATCGTGCCTGCTGACGGAGGTCGCCGTCTTCAGTACCCCAGATGTTACCGTCGGTGGAGGGCGAGTGGCCTGCATATGTTGTCACGATGCCTTCGGGTGAGATGTAGCGAATACAGTAGTTCTGGTTATCAGCGAAATAATAATCATAAACATCCTCGCGGCCTTCTGCAACATACTCCGGGTTCTTAACGAAGATGCCCTGATAAGGACGATGCACACGCGAACGGCCACCGGCACCATCTACCCAACCACCGTGGCCATTAGATCCGGCAACAGTATAGGGCGCAGTAAATTCCTTCTTTTCCTCGTTATAGTCGGTGCGAAGGATATAATGGCGGTTAATCACATTTATGTATGCAAATTTGCCGGAGGGGTGGATAGTAACATTAAACTCATAGGATGGGTCCATAATCTTGAAAAGCTCACGGAAGCATCCGTTCTCAATATAACCGGTCCAGGCCTTTGCATTCTCGTTCTCGGGGTCTTTCGATGCGAAATAATCATCAAGGTCGAGACGGAAAAGCTGACCGCCACTGTATGAGTTGAAATAAACCTCACCGTTGACGGGGTGAACAGCCACACCATTGCACTGCTTATAGGCAGCAAGCACCTGTGAGCTCGAGGACGCGTTGAAAGTTCCGTTGGCATTGCGGGTCACAATCCAAAGAGATGTGGTATGGAACTGGTTGTCGTCGCGGTCGGTGGACATAAGCATATATTTGCCGGCCTCGGTCTGATATTTGCTGCCGGGGACAACGATGTTAAACGCCATCTGACGCAGACGTCTGTCCTGGAACTTACTTGCCTCGAAAAGACGATAGTGCTCGCGCTTCTCGAGGTCGAGGGCTACCACATGATGGCCTTGGTCATAAACAGCATAAAGCAGATCTTCATTCCATGGGTCTAGGCAGAGGGTACCTTCATCGCGGAAACCGGCCGTTGTCTCAAACGGGCCATAAACCACGCCCTGAGAATCTTCAGCATTACGATAACCACAGAGAGTTCCTACTACGGTCTTGCGTTCGTAAACGAATTTTTGGGGAGCAACAGCAGTCTGCTCCTGACCGGCCTCGTTGGTGACGGTAAGCTCTATGGTGCCCTCGAAAGCACCGGCTGGCACGAAGCCGTAGAGCTTGTCGTTCATCACGTTGACGATGGTGGCAGGCCTACCGCCGATAGTCATCTTCACGTAATCTTTGTCATTACCGAAGTTAGAGCCGTAGACAAGAATCTGGTCTTGCTGTCCACCTTCTTCAGGCGTGAACCGCGAGATGGTCACCGCTTTGTTGGGGTCGTAAGGTGTGTTGGCGGCTTCATCGACCTTGTCGTCGCTACAAGCTACCGTCAAGGCCGCCACCATGCCTACACAAACCACACGCAAGCTCAAGCCTAATGTGTTTGTAAACATTTTAAATTTCATGGCAAAATTATTTGTTTGATTGGTCTTAAATTTTGATGTCAGTTGCCCGGCAATCATAAAGACTGCACGAGACATAGCGGCGCATTACCGCTGCGGCGAATGTGAAATACTCTTAATTCCAGTTTGCTTAAGTTTGGTTAATTAATTGGTGGCGAATGTTATATATGCTTAATTCCCACATGCCGACATCAAGGTGTAAACGCTTGCACGGCAAAGATTTTTCAGGTATCGGTTGCAAATATAAATCAAAAGATTCAATTGCGCAACACCTTTTTTTGCAACTACCCTAATTTTTAATATTTAACTTAGCGATTGTTAATTTGTTAATAATCGCTAAGTTTTTTCTTAAGCAATCCGGCCGAGGTTTATCACTTGCCGAGCTTGGCTGCGAGCAGAGGCATCCAGTGGCCGCCGATAACCGAGCGGGCCATGAAGCCGGTCTTGCGGCCGGTGACAGTGTCGTACCAGTCGGAGATGGGCACGCGGGTCTCGGTCTCGTTCACGTAGTCGTAGAGAGGAGTGATGAACTTGTCGAGGGTCTTGCGGTCGGACGACATTGCTGCGGTCCACATGACCCAGTCGCTCTTGGTGTAATCCTTGCGGCAGTCGAGGGGCAGACCATACTGGTTCTGTTTCTTCAGGTAGTAGGCCACCTCGGTCTGCATGGCGTCGGCGGGGAAGATGTTGGTGCCCCAGAGCTTGTCCCAGATCATGTTGTATTTCTGGCTCCAGGTGTCCTCGCGGTCGAAGGCCAGACGGTAGTGTGCGTCGCCCTTCGAGCCTTCGCGGGCATCCTTGGCCCACTGTGCGCCCATAGCCTTGGCCTTTTCGTTGTAGGCGAGGCGGGTTTCGTTGTCGCCGCGGAGGGCTGCGAGCTCAGCGAAGGCAGCCACACCCATGATGGCTTTCACAGAGAGGTTGCAGTTGTTGGCCCAGTGGCCGGCGAAGTCGTCGGTGCATAGCTGGTTGGCGGGGTACTGACCGTTCTCGGCCAGATAATCGGCCCAGGTCTTGAGGATGTCCCAGTAGGGCTCGGCATAACCGGCATTACCGTCGAGCTTGCAGCACATGGCGATGAGGGTAAGCATATTGCCGGCCTCCTCGAGAGGCATGTCACCACCATATACCTGACCGTTGGCGATAGGATATGTGCCGAGGTCGTGTGCGGCGAAAGGTTTGGTCCAGCGGCCGCTGGCGCTATAGTCGAGGATGGAGGTCATCATGGCCTTCTGGAGCTCGGGATTATAGCAGAGGAAGAGAGGAGCCTCGGGATAGGTGAGGTCGACGGTGTTGACACAGCCGTTGGAGTCGTTCTCCTTCGAGAAGAAGAGGAGCTTGCCGTCCTCATCCTGGAAGAGTTTGTGGGCTGCGATCACGTGGCGGTAGCTGGCAGCGAGGAGCTCGGCGTATTTCTTTCCGCCCACCTTCTCGGCGTCGTCGTAGATGGTGCGGTCAAGCTCGCGGCAGCGGTTCATGATCGAGGCATAGGAGCTGTTGAGACGGTTGAACATGTCGAAGATGGTCACGTTGCCGTTGTGTGCCCAGTAGCCTTTGTAACGTTTGAAGAAGTATTCGATGTCATACACCTCGTCGTAGCCGATGAGGGCGTAAGATGCGGCCTTGTCGGTCTTGCCGAAGTTATGCAGATAAGCAAGGAGAGGACGGTCGGCGGCGCGGCTGGCCACGATTTCGTCGGAACCTGCGGGGAGCACACCTTTATTAATAAAGGAGGTCTTCACATCGGCGTCGGGAGCAAGGCATACATCGCCGTTGATAGCGGGGAGGTAGAGATAGCCCCAGTCGATGCAGATGTGGTCGCCCTTCTTGGCGAGGATGGGCTGCTCCACTGTGCCGGTGCGCACATACTTGATGCCGCCCTGGGTGAGGGTCTCGGAGCGTGTGGGCTGCGAAGCCTTGTTCTGAGCGATGGCGGGATGAGCGGTGAGCATGAGCTGCACATCGTGGGGAGCGCCGTCGGTGGAGGTCACCTGATAGGAGATGTAGTTGACGGGCGACGACAGGAGGTCGTAATTGTCGATGAGCATCGGCGCGGTGAAGACCACATCGAGGTCAACCGGACCGCAGGCGAACTTATAATAGGAAGATGTGGCCATCACATCGCAGCTCTTCTGCACGGCTTTCTCTGTGCCGGCGGCCTCAACGCTCTTGTTGCGGTAGAGACCGAAGTCGGTGTAGGCACCGCCGGTGGTGTTGTGGCAATGCGATGCGATTACATTCTTGCCGGGCTTGAGGAGTTTCTTCATGTCGTCGGTGAGCTCCACCTTGACACCTTCGCGCCATGTCTCGCCGGCGTTGGCAACTTCGGTGCCATTGATATAAATGTGGAACACATCGTCGTGTGAATACACGAGGTAGAGATTGCCCTCGAGGTCGGCGGGGGTAAGCTCAACAGTGCGGCGCACGTAAAGGTCGCTGTTCTCTTTGCTCCACTTGGTGCGCACGAAACTGAGACCATCGCTGCCGAATGCGCCTTTCTCCTGCTTCCACTTGGAGTCGTCGAACGAGGGTGCCTGCCAGCCGTCGGCCTGCTTCTCACGCGAGATTGCAGCGGTCCAGGGACCTTCGTCGGCCATGGGCACGATTGTCTCGAGGATGGTGTTCTTCACGCCAAGGAAACGGTAGGTCTTGCCGTCGACGCGGAGGAGGCCTTCAAGAGGCTTCTCTTCATTAGTCCAGTGACGGGGCGAACCATCGGTGAGCTTGTCGTAAGGCGACCAGATGGAGAAATAGGGGTCCGATACAACCAAAGGCACCGACGGCATGCGCAGATCAGTGGCCTTGTAAGGCTGAAAGAGGTCGGCTGTCTGCGCATTCATCGCTACTGATGTACACAGCACAGCGGCTAATTTCAAAAGGTTCTTCATGTGATATTGTTTTGGTTTTCTATGAGGCAAGGTGTGCTACACTGCGCCGGCTTCCGAACGGCGCACTTTTCAAGATGCAAAATAACGCAAAAACATGCCAAAGAAGTGAAAATAGCTGTTCAAATAACTAAATTATTTGTTCATTTTCGCCACAAGTTGTTTCAAACGAGGCGGTTTTTACATCGTTATTTCACTATAAATCTGATATTTGACCGAGCGCAGTTGTTCATATCGTTCAAAATTGCTAATTTAGCGGCATGAAACATATTTTGCATATCGGCGCAGCCGCCGCGACTCTCATTCTGGCGACATCGTGCTCGGAACGTGACAGCGCCGGGCAGCCCTCCACCATACTCATGGGCCAGGGCTCGTACCCCTTTGCCACAGTGTATGGCGATACCTATTATTTCATAATCCAAAGCTCACGGGGCGACTCGATAAATCTGCACGCCACCCCTGACCTGCGTAACCTCGCCGCCGGCGAATGCAAGACCATAGTCACTTCGGCCCAAAGCGGCATGTGCAATATATGGTCGCCGGAATTGCACCGCATCGACGACAAATGGTACATATATTTCGAGGCCGACGACGGCCTCAACACCGACAATCACCAGATATACGCTTACGAAAATCCTAATGTCGACCCCATGAAAGGCGAATGGACCCTCCGCGGGCCCATCATAACCAACGCCGAGTGGAACTTCGGCATCCACCCCACCACATTCACCGTGGGAGGCAGACAGTACCTGCTCTGGAGCGGATGGCCTAAGCGTCGCACCGAAAGCGAGACACAGTGTATATACATTGCCGAAATGGAGAATCCCTGGACTCCGCGCTCAGACAGGGTAATGATAAGCAGTCCGGTGTATGAGTGGGAGCGGCAGTGGATCAATCCCGACGGCTCGCGCTCAGCTTACCCCATATATGTGAATGAAAATCCTGAGGTGCTCATCTCGCCCGATGGACGCTATGTGGTGGTGGCCTACTCGGCAAGCGGCATCTGGACCGAATTCAACGCCCTCGGCATGCTCTACGCCCGCGCCGACAGCGACCTGCTCGACAAACGCAACTGGACCAAGCTCACCGAGCCGCAGTTCGTGCCCGAGGAAGGGAGTGGCCTGTTCGGCACCTCCAACATCTCACTTGTGCCACGCGTGGAGCCCGACGGTACCCAGCTGATGGTATACCAGGCAAAATATTACACCCCCACCGAGCGCATCTACGATGTAAGGCTCAAAAAAATAAGCTGGAACGACGAGGGTCTCCCTGAATTGGGCAAACCCTGACGCTCCAGCGTAAGATTTTAAAGGATTTCAGATGGCGCCCCGGCAGATGCCGGCAGGCGCCATCTGATTTTTTGTTATCGTTTAAGCAGTTTCACCACGCGGCTCGCACCCGACTCGGTGGTCACCGTCACCATATACATGGCCGACGGAAGCGAGGCTACCGAAAACGAGTCGACTCCCTCGTGCATGGCCATCAGCGCACCCGAGAGCGAGGTGATGCGCACCTGAGCCACCGGGTCGGCGGCGGATGCTGTCACCTTCACCATGTCGGTAGCGGGGTTGGGGGTGAGGGTGATGTCGGAGTTTTCGGCCTCAGGGCGCGCCACCGAACCGAGGGCTGCGTCGGAAGTACCGAAGAGGTAGCTGCCCGAACCGAGGGTCATGGTCACGTTGGTGCCGTCGTCGGTGTAATCGCTCACGCCCTCTGTCTCGGAGGCAATGTTGTCGCCCTCAAAGAGCGAGAGACCTTCGGGTGCCGAGGGGAGCACAAGGGTAGCCGTGGTGTTGGCGGGCACGGTCACGCGGTAGAAATACTTACCGCCCTTCGAGGTGTTCCAGTCGGCCTTTACGGGACCGTAGTTCGAGCCGAAGGTTGCCGAGCATTCGGTGATACGGTACTGGGGGTCGAACATCGGTTTAAGCACCATCTTCTCGAAACCGGGATGGGTGTCATCGGGGGCGATACCGGCCATGTGGCGGTACATCCACTCCCCTACCGCGCCATAAGCGTAGTGGTTGAAGGAGTTCATGCCTATTTCCTTGCTGATGCCGCCCTCGAGAGTGTAACTGTTCCAACGCTCCCAGATAGTGGTAGCGCCCTGGTCTACGCTATAGAGCCACGACGGGCAGTCGTGCTGCAGCAGCAGGGTGTAGGCCAGATCGACCATGCCGTTCTCTGACAGAGTCTGATTGATGACAGAGGTGCCGAGGAAGCCGGTGGCAAGACGGTTACCGTTGTTCACGATGCGGGTGCGGAGTGCCTCGCGTGAAGCCTCGGCTGTCTTCTCGTCGGGAAGGAGATTGAACTTCAGCGCCAACAGATGCGAGCACTGTGAGCTCTGACGCAGTTTGCCGCGCGAGATGTAGCGTCGAGCAAATTCACTCTTTATATTTTCGAAAAGTGTGGCGTATTCCTGCGCCTTCACATCATATTCATCGCCTTCGGAAGTGCTGAGCACTGCCGACATGCGGCTCATGAGGTCGGCCATATAGCCGTAATAACAAACAGACACATACTTGCGGTCGGTGTTCTCGAAAGCCACCCAGTCGCCGTAGCGGTCATCGGAACCCACATATTTATATGAGCCGTCGGTACGCGTGGATATCCACTTCATATATCGCTCCATGGCATCGTAGTTCTCACGGATGATTTCTTTGTCGCCGTACATTGAATATACGTTCCAGGGCAGAATCACACCAGCGTCGGCCCATGCGGCCGAACCGTGCTCAACCCAGCAGAAGGGAGCCACATTTGGGAACTGTCCGTCGGGCAGCTGACCGTCGCGCATGTCGCGCATCCATTTGTGATAGAAGCCCTGCACCTGCGAGTTGTAGCTTGCGGCGAGCGAGAAGAGCTGTGTGTCTGCGGTCCAGCCGAGGCGCTCGTCGCGCTGCGGGCAGTCGGTGGGCACACTCAGGAAGTTGCTTCGCTGACCCCACATGATGTTGCTGTAGAGCTTGTTCACATCGGCGTTGTTTACCGAGATAGTCGAGGTCTCTTCTATGTCGGAGCTGACGGTCTCGGCCACGAGTTCCTCGAGAGTGATGTCGTCGGAGGGCACGATTTCGCAGTAACGGAAGCCGTAGAATGTGGTGGTCGGGCTGTAGGTCTCGCCGTCGGTATCACCAAGCAGAGTGTAGCGGCCCATGGCTTTGGCAGAGCGGAGAGCCACGGTGTAGATCGAGCCCTTGGGACCGTCGTTACCGCGGTCGGCCTCGCCCGAGTCGTTGAGAATCTCCGAGTAGCGGAGTGTGAGGCTTGCGCCTGCGTTGCCCTTCACCTTGAAGCGGCACCAGCCGGAAGCGTTCTGGCCGAAATCAACCACGAGCGTCTGCCCCTTCTTGAGCTCGATGGGTGCGTTACCCGATGTGGTGGCCACGGTGTTGATTTCGCCGTAGGTGCTGCCGTTGGCGGTGATGCCCTCATATACGGTGTAGCTCAGAGGCTTGCGCACAAGCTCCTTCTGGATGCGCACTGTAGGGCCTTCGTTGGCCATGAGCTGGCCCTTGCCCTGACGGTCGACCATCACGGCACCCCACATCGAGGCGTCATAGTCGGGAGCTGTCCAGTTGTCGTTCTTGCGGGCGTCGAATATCTCGCCGTGATAGATTTCACCGCTGATGACGGGTCCGCGGGTCGACGAGCGCCAGTTGTCGGTGTCGGTCACGAAGGTGAGCACCTCGCCGTTTTCAAGCTCCACCACGAGTTTGGCGATGAAAGCCAGACCCTTCGAACCGTAGATGCCGTGCGACACTTCGCCGCCCCACCATCCGCTGGCCACGAGAGCTCCTATGGCGTTGTCGCCCTTGTGGAGCATTGAGGTCACATCGTGGGTCATATAGAATACCGATGAGCGGTAATCGGTCCAGCCGGGCATAAGCTCATCGTATACAGTGGTGCCGTCGGCCTCCTTCACGCCAACACGCTCGCCGTTGACATAAAGGTTATACACACCCATAGCCGAGCTGTAGATGCGTGCGCTCTTCACATTGTCGGGGAGGTTGAACGCGGTGCGGAAGCGCGGTGCGGCAGTGGCGGCATCCTGCAGCACTATCGACTGGCCGTTCGATGAGTGACTGTAGAGTTTGTGGTTGCCGTCGACAGTCACAATTTCAGCTGTGGAGAAGTCGCGGTCAGAGCCTTCGAAGTTCTCCTGCATGGTTACCGAAGGCGTACCCTCGGCGTCATAGACAGTCACGCGGATATTGTCCCAGTAGGCCTGCTCGTCGACATCGCCTCGATATACACGGAAACCTATCAGACCGTTGCAGAGACTGCCGGAAGCGTCGGTATAGGTATCGACAAGTATATTGTCAATATAGGTGAGAACCTTCTGACCGCTTACCTCAAGACGCAGATGATGCTCATGGCCCAGGAGCTGGTCCTTGGTGAACGCTGTGATGCGTGTGTCGGAGAAAATGGGGTCGTTGCTGTTGGCGTACTGATGGCGGCGCACCAGTGGATAGTCGCGGTCGTTGGTGTTCAGGGCCCACATGAAGTAGTTACTTGCTCCTTTGTAACCGAATATTATCGAAGCTGCGTCCTTGATAAGGGTGATATCGGCCTCGATGTCGTAGCGGAGGGTGCTCTCGGCGTCGCCGCTGACTGCCCATGTGTAGGAGTCGGCCGTGGTGCCCTGGCGCAGGCGTCCGTTCACCACAGCGCCGCCGTTGAAGGCATAGTTGTCGGGATCGGAGAAATC
Organism: uncultured Muribaculaceae bacterium; assembly: GCA_934555895.1. Taxonomy (GTDB): domain Bacteria; phylum Bacteroidota; class Bacteroidia; order Bacteroidales; family Muribaculaceae; genus UBA7173. The sequence continues at coordinate 25,890 of CAKTFH010000017.1, forward strand.
TTCCTCGAAGAGGGTCTCGCCCGAGGCTGCAGTCACTTTCAGGTTGTCGAAGAACGCACGCTCCAACTCGCGAGCCTGCTTCTCGCCGTGGTTCTGGCGGAAGCCGATCTTGCCGTAGGCGAAATCACCTGTGCGTGTGTCCACCTGGATATTGTTGATGAAGGTGGTGGCGCGTTTGCCGTTCTCGGTCACCTCGATACGGAAACTGTACTGCTTGTCGATTTCCAGCGGACAGATACCCGATAGGTCTACATTTTCGAGGCATGCACCGCCGCCGTTGAGCCATCGATGAGGACGCAGACGGGGCGCGTCGCCCTCGAGGTTGAACTGCCACATGTAGAAGTTGGATGCGTCTTTTGCGGCAAACACAATGCCGGCCGCAATCTGGTCGACGGTGAATTTGCCCTCAAAAGTATAGTCGCCCACGGTGGCGTCGGCTGTAAACTCATTCTGGAACTGAAGTGTGTCAGGACCATCGACACGCAACTGACCGTAGGCACAGTGCCCCACGCCGAAATTGCCATTATCATCGAAGGTATCGGCGAAAAGTATGCGACCGTCAGAAGCTGTCACTTTGAAATCGTCAAACCATGCCACTTCGGGATTACTTTTCTGCACATTGGCCTGGGCCGAACGGAAGCCGAGCTGACCATAGGGGAACGAGCCCAGACGGCTGTCAATCAGAGTGCCGTCGATATAGGTGTTGGCACGGGTGCCACCGTCGGTCACCTCAATGGTCATGTGATGCACCTCGTCGTTGGCCAGAGGCATCGGAAGCACTTTCTCTTCAAGGCACTGCGGATTACCGTTGGTCCAGCTGTGAGGGCGGAACATAGGTTTCTCCTTCTCAGTATTTATCTGCCACATATAGTAGTTGCTGTGGTCGGTAGCGCCCCATATAAGGCCTGCGGCCACACGCTGAACCTCAAAATCGGTCTCGATGGTATAATCGGTCACAGCGGGTGTGCCGGGATCCGTCACAGGCTGTGAGCCATCGGAAACGCGTATCCACTGCGCTCCACTCCAGCCGGTGTCCATCAGGCCGGTTTCAAACATATCGGAGGCCGTTGCGGTCTCGCCATGGTTGTCGGCCACTGTCACACGCCAGTAGTAGCGGGTAGCAGGAGCGAGGCTGAGCCCTTCGAGCTGCACATTGGCGCTCTGAGGCGAGCTAACTGTGCCTGAGTCATAAACTATTGCACCCATCGAGGGGTCGGTCGACAGCTCCACCCGGTAGGTCTGCTGCATGGTGCCGCGTCGCTCCGATGTCAGCTGCCAGCTGAACGACGGAGACGCACAGTCGACACCCACGGGCGACTTCAGATACTGCGTGCGCAACGTGCCCACCGTAAGCGCCTGGGCAGCAAGCGACGAGAGTAATGCCGCAGAAAGTGCGACAAACTTGAGATTGGTCATGGATATTAAATAAAGTAAAGTGATATGCGATTGGTAATTCGGTATTAGCTTCTGACCTGCATGATGCGTTTAACGGATTCATGAGGAGTGATTGGCGGCGTAATCCTTGGGGATTATGCCGAACTTGGCCTTGAAACACTTCGCGAAGTAGCTCGATGAAGTAAATCCGGCCTGAATGGCCACCTCGGTCACCCTCACGCCATCGCGCAGCAGGCGTGCAGAATAATCAAGACGATAATTCTTGAGATAGTCCACCGGTGTGAGGCCGGTGATGGCCTTAATACGCCGATAGAAACTCGAGCGACTCATGTTCATCTGCTTGGCAAGCACATCGATAGAAAACTCCTCATCGTTGATGTTCTCGCCTATAAGCGAATTTAGCAGCTCTATAAACTCACCGTCGACTCTGTTGAGCAACGGAGTGCCGTCAGCAGAATTCAGCCCCTCCGACGAAGTAAGAACCGGCCGGCCTTCCTGAATACGGCGGTGGAAGAGCTCGCGCGTGCGCAGTATATTCTCTATCTGCTTCCTGAGCTGCCGCACTGAGAAAGGTTTCTCGATAAACACATCGGCTCCGCTCTCTATACCCTCCATCCTGGCGTCGGGACCAGTCTTGGCCGTAAGCATTATGAAGGGGATGTACGATGTCTCGGGATTGGCTTTCACCTTTCGAGCCAGCTCGGCGCCATCCATATACGGCATCATGAAGTCGGAGACGATGATGTCGATTTCCGGATGGTCAACGAGAGCCTGAAGCGCCTCCTGACCTCCGGTAGCGGTCACGATGCCATACCATCTCCCAAGGGCTTCGCTGAGCGACTGAAGCAGTTCGGCATTGTCGTCGACTATGAGCAGTGTCACTTTATGGGCGCCCTCCTCCGTGTTCCGCGATGAGATTTCAGGCAACGCCACGGTGTCGATACGTGCCTCCGGCCGCATCATCAGCTCGTCGGAGGCCTTTGCCTTAGCTGGGTCGCCCAAGGGCAGGGTGATGACAAACGAGGCACCTTCCCCGTCGCCGCTGTCACGCACACCTATATCGCCGCCATGTGCGTTGGCGATGAGTTTTGCATAGGCCAGGCCGAGGCCAGTGCCAAGCGAGGCCGATACCCGTTCGGTGTCGATCTGGTAGTAGGTGTCGAAGATGCGCGGACGCTCTTTCTGGGGAATGCCGGGACCGTCATCGGCCACTATGATGTTGAACTTTCCGTCGGCCGAAACATCAAGTGTCACATCCACCTTGTGGCGCGAATATTTCATGGCGTTGCCGAGGATGTTCATCACCACTCGGTCCACCTTGTCGATGTCGATTACGGCATAAATATCTTCCGGCGGCATGTTGAGCGTCAGCTCCTTGCCACGCACGTTCATCGAATGCACAAAGCGATCTACAATGTCGCGCAACAGCTCGCTTACATTACAGCGGCGGTAGTTGAGCTGCACCTCGCTGTCGTGCTCGGCCTTGCGGAAGTCAAGCAACTGGTTGGTGATGCCGAGCAGATAGCTTACATTACGTCTCATCGAAGTGATGTGGCGTCCCAGAGCTTTAGTAGCCTCCGGTTTTGGCGCCGGAGAGTCTGGCGTTTCCTCAATCTCCTCCGCCATCTGCTCGAGAGGTATATTGATAAGCGTGAGCGGTGTGCGGATTTCATGCACGAGATTCACGAAAAATCTCATCTTCGATTCGAAAGTCTCACGTTCCCGCTGGGTCTGCAGTTCGTTGATACGCCACTGGTAGTGACGGTTCATCCGGCGCCGGTATAACAGCAATGCGCCGAACACTATCAGCATTATGAACAGAGCATAGGCGATATAAGCAGGTGTGGTGAGATACCACGGCGGTAGCACTATTATGGTGAGCTCCTCTATAGGAGCATCGGTCACGATATTGGGCCGCAGGCGGAAAATGTAGGTTCCGGGACGGAGGTCTGTATAAGTCACCTGAGAACCGGCGTCACGAATCCAGACTTTATCTACCCCCTCGAGCTGATAGTCGAAGCGCACCGGAGGCATGTCGCCCTGTCTTGAAGCCGAAAAACGCAGTGTAAAGGTATTGTCGGCATAGGGTATCTTTATCTCGTCGCGGGTATAGAGCAGTGAATTGAGGCCCAGACGCTCCACCTCGGCCTGACTGTCGTCGAGATATGGAAAACTGATGCTCTGCACATATGCTCTCACGTGGCGGTTGGTGCCTCTCTTGATACGCGGGTCGAAACGCCAGAAGCCGTCGGCCGAGCCGAAGAGTATGTCGCCCGTGTCAAGGCGGCATGCCGCCCCGGCGGGAGCCGAGTTCACATGTTCGCCCGCGCGATATGCAAAATAGGTGGGGGTGTGGTCGTCGGTCGTCACCCTGATAAGACTTTCGCATGTGCCTATCCACATGTCGCCGTTGTTACCCTCCTGCAGGAACATCACGGGATGCTCTCGGCTCATGGATATAGCCAGAGGAGCAAAGTCATCGCTGTTCTCATCGAGAAAATACACCTTGTTGCCCTGCACTGCCCAGAGTATGCCGCGGCTGTCGAGATACAGCTCCGACAAAGGGCGATGGCCCAGTGCGGGCGAATCGAAGCCATGAAACATTTCGCCCTCCATGTCGCGGCAATAGAGACCGTCGGATGCTGTGGCCGCCCAAAGACGGCCGCGGCTGTCTTCCTGCATGGCCACGAAAGGCGTATGGCTGCCTATCTCCTTAAGTGTGACAAAATTGTCTTTTTCGGCGTTGTATTTCGTCAGGCCCCATGTGGTGAGCACAAATATCTCGCCTCCCGATGTGCGATACACATCGTTGATATCATTCGATATCACGGCATACGGGATGCTTTCATCGTAGATATAATTCTCCACGGCTTGTGTCACGGTGTTGTAGCGCAGCAGACCGTGGTGGCGTGTGCCAATCCAGAGGTTGTCGCCGTCGACGGTGAGCGATGTCACCGCCACATCGTCGAGGCCGGGCACCGGTCGCCGCTCCTTCACTCCGGTGTCGGGTTCGAGCCACAGCAGACCGCGGTCGGTGCCTACCCACACATGCACACCGTCGGCAGCAGGCACTATGGCGCTCACCTGCCCGTCGGCGTCAAAATCGTCGTTCATCTTCACCTGCCGGAAATCAGGAGCGAAGGGTTTCTCTACATCCACGCCCGCGGGGCTCACCACCAGGAACGACAGATCGCTGTCGCGTGTCAGTGCCGTAACGCTGCGGCCGGCCTTGCGCAGGGCCTCGGCATCAGACTGCATGCGCTCCACTTTCGCGGTGCGCATATCATAAAGCAAGATGCCTCCGTCGGTGCCGATGAGCACATTTCCGTTGTCATCGGGCAGCAACGCGCTTATCTCGCCGCCTATTTCATCGGCCGAGGCGAGATTCATGGTCTGCTCGAGAGGGTCATATCTGTAAAGGCTCGTGTTGCATGCCACCCACACATCACGACCTGTGATGGCCAGTGAGATGGGATTTTTATCAGTCACATAGCCTGGGATATCGATACTTCGGATATATTTGCCGTCGGTGGCGAATATCTGCAGCTTGCCGTCTATACCGGCCGCATACACGCGGCCGCCATCGGTAATGGCATCGTTGAAGAATGCCCCGTGGCGACTGTTCTGCGTCAGAGTCGAGTCGGCTGTGTCATAAACGAAGAATCCCTGTCCACGGGTGAAAATCCATATATGGGCGCCGCCGTCGGCATCGAGTATTTTTCTCACCGGCGAGCTCACCGGCACCCCGTAGCGGGTTCGCATAGGGAAAACCGACGAAGTGTTGGACCTACGGCGGAACACACACAGACCGAGAGTGCCACCGAAAAGGATGTCATCGCCGAGCTCGAAAAGCGCGCTCACATTCATGCCTTCGGTAGAGGGCACTACCCCGCCCACAGGTTCATATACATTCTGCCCGTTGCCGTCGTAACATGCCAGACCAGAATGTGTGCCTACCCACAGAAAACCCATGTGGTCGCGCAGAGCGCACTGAGGAGTGCGTCCGTGGGCAAGGTCTGCGCCGATAAACTCGCTTGAGAACGACTTCTCCACTGCCGCGGCACACAATGTCATGCACCACAGCAGAACGATGGCAATCAGACGGTCAAAACCGTTTTCCCAATTCAATTCAAGGCTTATTCGCATCAAAGGCAGATGGATGAAAAATCCGGCAGCAAAATTGCATTCGCGCGGTAAAGATACGATTTTCTTCCATGATACGCAAATTTCGCCTTCACACGCCTCTGTTTCGGGTGTATACAAAAAAATGGGAGGAGCACCTGTGTGGCGCCCCTCCCGAGGTTATGGTGAACTAAATGAACTTGTCAGTCAGTCGACCGGTTTTTTCGAAGTCGCAGCGCAGGTTATTTGACCACGAACTTCTTGCCGTTGCTGATATAGATGCCGGGAGCGGTGGGCTGGGCCACCTGGATGCCCTGCAGGTTGTAGACGCGACCGTCGGTAGCAGCGGCAGCGGGATTGCTGATAACGACCTCTTCGATGCCGTTAAGCGCCTCAGCCTCGGCTTTAACCACATCCTTGCTTGCATCGGCACCGTAATAGAGCAGACGGAAGTTGTCGGCTACCAGCCATTCGTCGTCCACACCCTTCTGGTCCTTCATGATACCGATCTCGAAGTCGGCGCTTACACCGTCGTTCTCGATGGCAAGATAGGTCTTGTAGGCACCCATGCGGAAAGCCATAGCGGCCTGAGCAGGCCACTGCGGGAAGTAGAAGGTCTCGCCGGCCTCATTGGTGGCATTGCCGAACTCACCGGGGCAGAAGTTGAGGTAACGTTTGTCGAGGATATCGGGCACATCCTGTACATCGTCGAAGTCCGTACCGCCGAAGAGGTAAGGGCCGGGGGCGAATTCATTGTCCACACAGGTTGTGTGGCTGCCATAGCGGAAAAATGCGGTGGCCGACATCATATAGGTGCCGACAGGCATATCCTCAAGGATGGTGCTGACGGTGCACGAACCGCTGTTCCACGACTCGAACACAAAATCATTGTCGCAGGCACCACGGTTGGCAATCACTGAGTTACCGCCGCCGTCGTGTGCCAGTGTCCACATGTCGATGGGCGCACGCTGGTTGAAGCCGGGGTTCTGGATGAGGTAGGATACATCCACGGGGTTCTCGAGCGAGGCCTTCTCGATCAGTGCCTTGCGCTCCTCGAGAGTGACGAGCTTCCACTGTGCGTTGAGGTCGTTGGGATCAAGCACACCGCGGTGCTCGGTGCCCACGTTGGTCTCGTCGCGTTTGGTGTTGTCGGTCGACGAATAGGGGTCCCATGCCCAGTAAACGCCTTCATAGTCGGCCTGGGTGATGTGGTATACATTCTCCTTGCCCTCTACAGGAGTGAAGAGCCACTTGCCAGCCTTGGCGCAGTCGCAATAACCGCGATAGTTGAGATAATATTTCGGTTCACCGTTGCCGTCCACACCGTTCTGAAGGTGTGTGTTGATGTGGAAGGTGCCTGCCGCTATGTCAGCTTCAGCGTCTTCATCGGTCTCAAGGGTCATGAGCTGGCCGATATAGCCGAGAGCTGCGTGAGCACCCCAGTCAGAGCCACCCTGCAGGAACTGTTTCTGACCAACGTTGTAGATGTAGAAGTCGCCTGTTGTAGCCTTTGCGCCCTTGAATACATCTTCCTGCTTCTCGGCCAAAGCACGACGACGGAGAATGCGCAGGTGGTCAAGAGCCTCCTGGAAGCCGGCCTTGGTGGATGAAGCGTTGAAGAGAGCCTCAGCTTCCGAGAGGTCCATATCGTGACAGCGGGCCTTAACATCATTGTAGGTGGTGATGATGGAAGCTGCGTCCTTCACGCTGGCGATGCTCGCACCAAGGTCGAGTGCGGCCACGCGCATTGCGGGGATGTTACCACCTGCGAGAGCTTCTTCAGCCTGTGCGATGACAGCCTTCACACCGTCGGTGGTGGGAATAGACTTGGCCTCCTCGATGAGCGATGCAAGCTCGGCTGCGATGGCTGCCGACGAGGGAGTGTCGACTGCTGTGTTCACATACTCAAGCTGCCAGTTGTCATACACGAGCCAGTCGTGGTCCGAAGCCTCTTTCTTCTCCACGCCGAGCACCAGAGTGCCGTCGGTGACGGTTGTGGTAATCCACTCGTTCTGATACGAATCGGGGAAGTAGAAAAAGAGGTGCGATGCGCAAAGCAAGCCATTGGGAATGTACAGGCCACGCTCCTCGTTAAACGCGAAGTTGCCGTCGAAAGGAGTCTCGTCCTTGAAAGCCTCATCGGTGATGAGCTTAATTTTCTTGGTCTCGCCGTTTGCGAAATATTCAGCGCGGCGTGCGCCTGTGCCCTCGTCGTAGCGGGTCCAGAAATCGGCGTCCCACTCAGGATCAATGGCATCGCCGTCGCGATAGTAACCCTGCACGCGGAAACGATAGGTGCCGTTGGGGAGCCCCTTGATGACAACAAAGTCCTGATAGTCTTCAATCATATGCCATGCCTCACGCACGCGGTTACAACGTGGGTCACCGCTGTCGCCGCCGCTGGTCACGTTGCCTACCTGATTACGTGTTTCTTTTTTGACAGCGCGGCGTGTACGGTATTCGGTGTTGTCACCGGCACGACGGTCGGCTGTGGCGAAGTCGTGACCTGGCACGATCCATGTCATATCCACCGGACCGTTGGCTACCTGCTGCTTGGCCATGTTGATGCGCTCCTCGCGGGTGACGAACTGCCAAGTGTCGCCTGTGACCTCCACGCCGTAGTCGCCGAGCATTCCGTCTACCTCACCCAATTTGCCGGGCTTTGTGGCGTCGAAGCCGCTGCCCTCAAGTGCGGTAATGGTGTAGGCGTTGGGCACACCTTCCACGGTTACCGGAGCGATGCTCCAGTAGCTCACGGGGTTGCCGGTATCGAGATAGTGGTTGTCGATGTTGAGCGAATTGTTATGGTCGAACTTCGGGTCGATCTGATATTTTACAATAGCGTTGCCGTCGGCATCCTCCCCTGCCACTGCGATGATGCCCCAGTCGAGGCCGTACTGATGCAGATGGGCGCGGGTGGTCCAGTCAAGGGTGGGGTTTGAGTTCTCGTTGTTGTGAAGGAACATGCCGCTCTCCACCTGATAGAGGTAGAGGTCCTGAGTGCCTTCGGTGTGGATGGGCACGCCGGTGTAGGGCGAAGCCGCATACCCCGCCGAGCACACTCCGAGAAGTCCTAAGCCAAGGAGTAAATTTTTGTTTCTCATAAAGGTAGGTTGGTTAAATATAGTTTAAGGTTAAAGCCGCCATGTGCAACAAATGCACACACGCACTTATATTGTGATAAATAAAAAGCTTGCGTTAAAATTTGAATGATGAAAATTTTTCAGGTATTCGGTATATCGCGAAGACGCCACTGCCGTCGCCATTTTCGCCTACAAAAATAGACGAACAAAACAATATATAAATGTCAATACTATATAATTTTTGTTAATATTTGTGTTAATATTTGCAAAATAGCCCTACAAAGTCTGTAGGGCACATCTTGCTGAAAAGTAAAAGGGAGGGGCGCCGAAATGGCGCCCCTCCCGGGATATGGTGAACTAAATGAACTTGTCAGTCAGTAGACCTGAATTGATGAAGCGGGGTTGAGGATTACTTAACCACAAACTTCTTGCCGTTGCTGATGTAGATGCCGGGAGCGGTGGGGTTAGCCACCTGAATGCCCTGGAGGTTGTAGATGCGACCGTCGGTTGCAGCAGCGGCCGGAGTGTTGATCATGATTTCGTCGATGCTGTTGAGCTCCTCAGCCATAGCCTTGAGCTGATCTTTGGTTGCATCGGGACCGTAGTAAACCAGACGGAAGTTGTCGGCTACAATCCACTCTTTGTCCACGAGCTTGGCGTCTTTGGCGATACCGAGCTCGAAAGAATCCTGACCGTTGTTCTCAACAGCCATAGAGGTCTTGTAAGCGCCCATACGGAAGGCTAAAGCTGCCTCGCGGGGCCACTGGGGGAAGTAGAAGGTTTCACCGGCCTCGTTTGTGGCGCTGCCGAACTCACCCGGGCAGAAGTTGTTGAAACGCGAGTCGAGGATGTTGCCGATGGGCTGCATGTCATCCCAGTTTGTACCGCCGATGAGATAGGGAAGTTCAGTTTCTTCGGGGAATCCGTTGTCTACGCAATCGCCATGGTCGCCGTAACGGTAGAATGCGTTAACAGAGAAGATGAAGTTGCCCACAGGCAGATTCTCGTCGTCGATAGTTGTCGTGATATTGGTGCTCTCTGAGTTCCATGACTCAACCACGAAGTCGCTGTAGCAGTCGCCGCGGTTAGGTACGCTACCACCGTCGAACACCCATGTGTCGAGGCTTGCACGCTGGTTGAAGCCGGGGTTCTGAATAAGGAAGGATACATCCACGGGGTTATCGATAGATGCTTTCTCGATAAGGGCGAGACGCTCTTCGGGAGTTACAAGCATCCACTGTGCGTCGAGGTTTTCGGGGTCAACAACGAAACGATGCTCGGTGCCTACGTTGGTTTCGTCACGGCCGTCGCGGTCAGTCGAAGCATAGGGATCCCATGCCCAGTGAACACCTTCGTAGTCGGCCTGGCTAATGTTGTAGACATTCTCCTTGCCTTCAACGGGAGTGAAGAGCCACTTGCCTGCTTTTGCGCAGTCGCAGTAACCGCGGTAGTTGAGGTAGTACTTGCCTTCACCGTTTGCAAGGTGAGTGTTGATGTGGAATGTGCCTGCTGCGATGTCTGCTTCGGCGTCCTCATCGGTCTCGAGAGTCATGAGCTGGCCAACGAAGCCGAGGGCTGCGTGTGCACCCCAGTCGGAACCGCCCTGGAGGAACTGCTTCTGACCCACGTTGTAGATGTAGAAGTCGCCGGCGGTAGCCTGAGCACCCTTGAATTCAGCGGTCTGCTTTTCTGCGAGGGCGCGGCGGCGGATATTGCGGAGGTGGTTGAGAGCGTCTTGGAATGCAGCCTTGTCGACAGCGCTGTTGAAAATGGTCTCGGCCTCTGAGTAATCAAAGCCATGGCAGAGAGCCTTCACGGCGTTGTACGTTGTAATAACGGAAGCGGCGTCCTTGATGCTGGCAACGCTGGAGGTAAGACCGAGAAGGGCCTGACGCATTACAGCGGCATTGCCTGAGGCGAGACCTTCCTCTGCAGAAGCAATGAGAGCCTTCACACCGTCGGTGCTGGGAAGAGTCTTAGCCTCCTCAACCTTGGCTGCGAGCTCGGCGGCAAGTTCGGTGGCAGCGCCATCGGTGGAGGTGCTTACATACTGGAGTTCCCAGTTGTCGTAGATGAACCAGTCGTGGTGAGCGCCTTCGTTCTTCTGAACACCGAGCACGAGAGTGCCGTCGGTTACAACTGCCTCAATCCACTCGTTCTGGTAGGCGTCGGGCATTTCCACGAAAAGCTTAGCGGCACAACCCATGCTGTTGGGGAGATAGAGGCCGCGCTCCTCGTTGAACGAGAACTTCTGATCAAATGGCAACTCTGTGAAAGCCTCGTCGGTGACGAGTTTCACAGCACCCTTGGAAGCGTTTGCAAAATACTCGGCACGCTTAACGCTTGTGCCGTTGTCGTAGCGGGTCCAGAATTCTGCATCTTCCTCGGCGTTCTCGGCATCACCGTCGCGATACCAGCCCTGAATGCGGAAACGGTAAGTACCGTTGGGCAGACCCTCGAGCACTACGTAGTCCTGATAGTTCTGGATAAGATGCCATGCCTCACGCACGCGATTGGCACGAACACCGTCGTCGCCGCCGTGGCCGATGGCACCACCATTATTGTTGATCCAGCGACGGGTACGGAATCCGCCGTTGTCGTTCTGACGCTCGTCCATGTTGGCGAAGTCGTGACCGGGAACAAGCCATGTCATGTCCACGGGGCCGTTGGCAACCTGCTGCTTGGCCATCTCGATACGCTCTGCACGGGTAACGAGCTGCCATGTGTCGCCGTCGACATTGGCATCATCGGCGAGGATACCGTCGAGCTCACCCAGGGGTATAGGCTCCTCACCAACACCATCACCCTCGATGGCTGTGATGGTGTAGGCGTTGCTGACACCGTCGACAGTAACGGGAGTAAACTGCCAGTAGGTGAGCGCGCCACCTGTGTCGAGGTAATGGTTGCCACCGTTCATGGAGTGGTTGGCACCGAATTTCGGGTTCAGGCGATAGCCTTTGAGGAACTCATTTCCGTCGGCGTCGGTAGCCATAAGGGCCTCAACACCCCAGTCGAAACCATACTTGTAGAGCTGGGCACGAGTGGTCCAGTCAGCATCCACTTTTTCACTCTGGTTGTTCTGGAGGAACTTGCCACTTTCTACCTGATAGAGGTACAAATCCTGGGTACCCTCGGTGTGAATTGCCACGCCGGTGTAAGGCGATGCGGCATTTGCCATCGAGAAGGTGCCGAGAATTCCTAAACCAAGGAGTAAATCTCTTTTTCTCATAAAGGTAATTTAGGTTAAAGATATTTGTTTAAGGTTACTTCGTTAAAAACTTCATCATGAATTAATGCGCATATGATACTTGAATTGAGGCTGTAGCGGGAGGTATCAGCTTAAGGGGATAGCAAAAAGATTTTTCAAACAATGTAGTGATTAAGGTGGCGAAAGGACACTGTGAGGGCCAGCCGCCATCCGGTTGCAAAAGTAGGAGAAAGGGGTATTTTTAAGGGGTAAAATCTGTTCAAAAAAAACGAAAATCTTGTCAAACGGATTTTTCAAAAGTTAAAACGCGCTGATTTATGGGGTAAATGAACAATAAATTTCTAACTTTGAACGACGCTTAACCCCTACTGCAACACATTTTATGTAAATTTGCACTTGACCCATAGCGCCCTGCGGCGCCCTCCATGAAAAATCATCCTGAAATCGCAAAATACCAATCATAAACGCAATGAAAAAAATCAGAAAAATTTCAGGCATTCTGCTCCTGATGGCCGCTTCGGCATGGCCGGCCACAGCGCAGAAAGCCGAGTATTTCACTCCTTACAAGGAGACGCAGCTGCGCATGCCATCGGTGCCGCTGCTGGTCAACGACCCATATTTCTCAATATGGTCGAACACCGACAACCTTTACGACAGCACCACCAAGCTCTGGTGCGAAAAAGAGAAAGCCGTAGACGGCATATTACGCGTAGATGGCGTGGCCTACCGTTTTCTTGGCAAGCAGCGCGAGCATGTGCTCAAGCCCATCTTCGGCATGACCGTCGACGGCGTGCAGTGGGAAGGACGCGTGAGCCGCGACACTCAGGACGGCACTGCATGGACTACTCTCGACTTCAATGACTCGGAGTGGGCGCTACAGAAAGCCGCCTGGGGCACACCCGGCGAATATCCCAACGTGCAGAACCCATGGAAGGAGACCCACAGCGACATCTATGTGCGCCGCGAGATAAACCTCACCGCCGACGACATCAAGAAAGACCTCTGGGTGATGTTCTCACACGACGATGTGTTTGAAATCTACATCAACGGCGTGAAAATCACCTCTACCGGCGAGACATGGCTTCAGGGCGAAGAGGCAGCGCTCCCCGTGCTGGCACGCCTGGCACTGAAAGAGGGCCGCAACGTGCTGGCCGCACACTGCCACAACACCAGCGGCGGCGCATACATAGACTTCGGCCTGTATGAGAATATGGTGCAGGAGGGCTCGAATGTAATCAACGCCGTGCAGAAAGATGTGGATGTGATGGCCACTTCGTCGTACTACACCTTCGAGTGCGGCCCGGTGGACCTCGAAGTGGTGTTTACCGCACCCATGCTCATCGACGATCTCGACCTCATCTCGACACCTATCAACTATATCTCGTATAAAGTGAAGAGCCGCGACGGAGCCAAGCACGATGTGCAGTTCTATTTCGGCACCACCCCGCAGCTCACTGTGAACGAGATGAGCCAGCCCACCCTCAGCAATTTCGTGACCGAAGAGGGCGTGCGCTACATCAAATCGGGATCTGAGGCCCAGCCGGTGCTCGGCCGTGCAGGCGATGTGATTGCCATCGACTGGGGCTACCTCTATATCCCCGAAGTGAACGGCAAACTCTCGATCAGCGACGAGCTGACCGCTGAGAATACCTTCGCCACCACCGGCAAGCTCCCCGCATCTGCCACCTCGACAGTGCGCTCCACCAACCACAGCAACATGCCCACCCTCATGTTCATGAACGACCTGGGCAGCGTGGACGAGGCCATGAGCTACATGATGGTAGGCTACGACGAAGTGTACGACATCCAGTACATGCGCCAAAACTACAAAGCCTACTACGCCCGCAACGGCAAAACCATCTTCCAGGCCTTCAACGAATTCCGCGACAACTACGATACCCTCATGGAGCGCTGCCGCGCCCTCGACAAGCGCATCTACGATGATGGTGAAGCCGCAGGCGACGCAAAATACGCCGAACAGCTTTCGGGCCTCTACCGCCACGTGATGGCCGCTCACAAGCTTTTCGAGGACAACACCGGCAAAGCCCTTTATTTCTCGAAAGAGAACCGAAGCAACGGATGTGTGAACACCGTGGACCTCACCTATCCCGAGTCTCCCCTCTATCTGCTCTACAACCCCGAGCTGCAGAAGGGTATGGTGCTCTCTATACTCGACTACGCTCTCAGCGACGCCCGAAAGGATAAGAACTGCGCCGCACACGACCTCGGCACATATCCCCATGCCAATGGCCAGGTCTACGGCGACACGATGCCTCTTGAAGAGAGCGCCAACATCGTGATTCTCGTGAATGCCATCAGCCGAATCACAGGCGACTGGGAGTGGGCACGCCCCTACCGCACCACCCTTCGTTCCTGGGCTTCCTATTGCCACACAGAGGGCCAGAACCCCGGCAACCAGCTCTGCACCGACGACTTCAAGGGTCCGAGCGAGCAGAACACCAATCTCTCCGTTAAAGCCATCCTCGCAGTGGCCGCATATGCCGAGATAGCCGAGCACATCGGTGGTTCGGCCCGCGACCCCGAGCTGTTCCGCACATGGGCCAAAAACATGGCCCTGATTTGGGAAGGAGAAGCCCGCGACGGCGACCACTACCGCATGATGTTCAACCGCGGCGGCACATGGAGCATGAAATATAATATGCTATGGGACAAGATGTGGGGCCTTCAGCTCTTCCCCGAAGAGGTGATGGAGCGCGAGTTCAATTTCTATAACGGAAAAATGAAACGCTACGGTTTGCCGCTCGACAACCGCGACAACCAGACCAAAAGCGACTGGATGATGTGGATAGCAGCCATGACTCCGTCGAAGGCCGACTTCCTCAAATATTCCGATTACCACTATAAATACATGAACGAGACCCGCTCACGCCGTCCGACCGGCGACTGGTACTATGCCGACTCGGGCGAGGCTCTCGGCTTCACCGCACGCTCAGTGATGGGCGGCGTATGGGCCCGCGTGCTCATGGACCGCGACAAAGTGGAGATTCCCGCTCCCGAAGGCGGATGGGAAATCAAAGGCAACCACATCAAGACCCGCTGGGCCGAGGATGTGACACCCGACAACGCGCTTCCCGAATATCCCCGCCCGCAAATGGAACGCGAGCAGTGGATGAACCTCAACGGCCTCTGGGACTACGCCATCGCCAACAGCGTGACCAGCGTGCCCGAGGACTACAACGGCAAGATACTCGTGCCCTTCGCTATCGAATCGAGCCTCTCGGGAGTGATGAAGCCCCTTGAGCCAGGCAAGATACTCTGGTATCGCCGCGAAGTCTCCATACCCGATGATTGGGCAGGCAAGCGTGTGATGATAAACTTCGGTGCTGTCGACAACGAGGCCTGGGTCTATGTAAACGGCACTGAGTCGAAGAACCTCGTGGGCAACCACCGCGGTGGCTACTCGGCGTTCTCGTTCGACATTACCGACTATATCACCGACGGCAAAGCCACCATATATGTAAAAGTGCGCGACAATACTACCGACAACGGACAGCCTCTGGGCAAACAGCGCCGCTACCCCGACGGCAACGGAAGCATATTCTACACCTCCGTGTCGGGCATCTGGCAGACCGTATGGCTCGAGCCCGTTGAACCCACCCATATCGCCACAATGAAAATCACTCCCGATGTGGACGCCTCTAAGTTCACCTTCGACATAGCACTTGAAGGCACACCCTCGGGCAAAATCACAGTGACACTCGCCGACAACGGCAACGAAGTGGCCTCGCAGACCATAGACGCCGCAGCCTCCAACAGCATCGAGCTCAGTGTGAGCGCTCCCAAGCTCTGGAGCCCCGCAAGCCCCTTCCTCTATGATGTGAACGTGACACTCGCCGACGGCGACAACACTCTCGATGCCTTCAACTCCTACGCAGCGCTTCGCAAAATCTCTTATCGCAAGACCGAGGAGGGCGACTGGCGCTTCCAGCTCAACAACCAGGACCTCTATCAGTTCGGCCCGCTCGACCAGGGTTACTGGCCCGACGGCCTCTATACCGCTCCTACCGACGAGGCACTCGCCTTCGACCTCGAGAAGACCAAGGAATGGGGATTCAACATGGTGCGCAAGCACATGAAGACCGAGCCCGACCGCTGGTATTACCACTGCGACCGCCTCGGACTGATGGTATGGCAGGATATGCCCTCGCAGTTCAACAACCACGAGGGATGGGTGACAGACCGCTACTATGAGGACCATAACTGCACCCAGAGCCGTAGCATCGAGCGCATGTACCGTGCCGAGTGGAAGGAAATAATCGACCAACTCTACTCACACCCATCCATCGTGGTTTGGACACCGTTCAACGAGGCATGGGGCCAGTTTGACACCGAGAAGATTGCCGAATACACCCGTCAGCTCGACGCCACACGCCTCATCAACCCCGCCAGCGGCGGCAACCACTACCACACCGGTGAAGGAACCTTTGTCGACCAGCACAGCTACGCACAGCCACTCCAGGTGTTCGAAGGCATATTCGACGCATCGCGTCCCTTCGTAATCGGCGAATACGGCGGTCTCGGCCGCAACATCACCGCACACCGCTGGTATGAGCGCAACTCGCAGACCTACAATACCTACGGCAGCACAAAGTCAATCACCGACGCCTACGTGAAGCTCGTCGACCAGCTCGTAAGCATGGCCAAGGGCTACAAGAGCGGCGACAACACCATCAACTGGTGCGCCGCAGTGTATACCCAGACCACCGATGTGGAGACCGAGGTGAACGGCATCATGACCTACGACCGAGAAGTGGACAAATTTGATGTGCCCCGCATCCGCGAAGCAGCCGACAAACTCACGAAAGTCTATGGCGAATATGACGGCATAGAGAACGTGACAGCCGGCACCGCCGAAGGCCCTGTTGAGTACTACGACCTCATGGGCGTGCGCCTGAGCGCTCCCCGTCAGGGCATCAACATCGTGCGCCGTGCCGACGGCACAGCTGAGAAAATAGTAAATAAGTAATCCCATCACATTATATTGGTGCGGGAGCCGGCACAGCAGCCCTTCCGCACCAATATTATAATATCATCGCTCACCCCACACAATGAGACTGAAACTTATTACAGCACTGCTCGCCGGAGCCATCGCCTCGACAGCCTGTCACGGCGCTCCCACAACCGCAAACGCCGTAAAAGACGCCCCGGCACCGGCTATCGAAGAGGTATGGAAGGCTTACGACGCCTTCAACAATGTGTATCTCGACACCAAGAAATATATCTATAAGAACACCGACCGCGACCGCCACGCACGCGGCCGCGACAAAGGCGCAGCCGCCATATGGTGCCAGCCCATGTATGTGGATATGGCCATGAACGCCGCCTCGCTGGCGCACAAGGAGGGTGACACAGTCCGTGCCAAGGAATATGCCGCACTGGTGGAGAAACTGCTTGAAGGAAACATCAAGCACTATCTGAATTTTGACTTCGACAACCCCGACACCAACCGCGGGTGGTTTATCTACGACGATATACAGTGGTGGACCATCACGCTCGCCCGTGCCTACAAGGCCACCGGCAACGAACGCTACCGCACCCTGGCCGAGCAGAGCTTCGCCCGCGTGTGGTACGGCTCACCGCGTGTGGGCGACACCGGATCATATGCCGACCCGGCGCTGGGCCTCGGCGGAGGCATGTTCTGGCAGTGGCAGCCTCTCGACAAGGCCAAACCCAACCTTCCCGGCCACGGCAAGATGTCGTGCATCAATTTCCCCACCGTAGTGGCAGCCATGCTGCTCCACGACATAGCTCCCGCCGACCGCAAGGCCGACCCCGAACCTACACGATGGAAAAACGAATGGGGCACATTCGTGCGTCCCCGCTATGAGACAAAAGACCGCTATCTGGAGATGGCCAAGGAGATATATTCATGGGCCCTTCCCAACCTTGGCGACCCTAAAGAGCCCGGCAAAATTTTCGACAGCCGTCACGGCGACAACCCCGGCGGACACCCGCTTATCTACAACCAGGGCACCTTTATCGGCGCCTCGGCACTGCTCTATCTGGCCACCGGCGACAATAGATATCTTGAAAACGCCAAGGCCGGCGCCGACTACTCTATCAACGTAATGTCGGCCGAGCACGGCCTCCTTCCCTGGGCCCATAACCACCGCGACCCCTACAATCAGGGGTCGCTCGAGCAGGGCGTATATCCCGCCATCTGGGTGGAATACATGAAGATTCTCATCGCCGACTGCGGCCAGAAGCAGTATCTGCCTTTCATCCGCCACAACATTGCCGAAGGCTGGAAAAACCGAGATCCCAAACGCGACATCTGCGACGGTGAATCGTGGAATCTCACCACCGACAGCAACATGATAGGCAGCTATGCCGCCTCATCCATCCCCGCCCTGATGCTGGCCCTCCCCCGCTGAGACAATCACAGCGGCTAAACAGCCGCCACTAGCCCTCAAATAGCGAGGCCGCGCACTGAATGGAGTGCGCGGCCTCGTTTTTGTCGCTGCGGCTTGTTTAAGTAAGCATCCGCAGTTGCTTATTTCTTCAGATAGCCGGAGTTTTTGAGATAGTCAGCACTCTTTTTAGCGGCGATGAACATCTCCTCGTTGATCTGCTCCTGGCTGTATTTGCTGCCGTCGGCATTCGTTTTGTCACGGATGAAACCGGGGGTCTCGATCTCCACCACATAATCTTTCATGCCATTTTTGTGGAACTGCTTGAAGATGCCTTCGAAATCGATTTCACCAGTGTCGCCGAGCACAAATTCATCTTTGATGTGCAGGATGGGAATGCGTTTTGGATGCTTCTTAAGAAGCTCTGCGGGCGACTGTCCGCCTTTCTTTGCCCAGTATACATCGAGTTCGAAGCACACGAGGTCGGGGTCGGTGTTAGCCAGCAGATACTCCCACATGAGCTCGTCGCCATCCTTGAGTTTCTGGAACTCACCTGAGTGATTGTGGTAACCGAGTTTCAGGCCATATTCCTTTGCGAGCTTACCCACGCGATTGAAATAGTCGGCCATCTGCTTGATGCCGGCCTTGGTGTAATCGGCCTGATAACTTGGAATCACGAAATATTTGCCGCCCAGCGACTTCTGAATCTTGAAGAGCTCACGCCAGCGGTTCATAACCTCATCTTCCTTGGCGGGGTCCTCCTGAATTCCCGAGTGAGTGGAGAGCACAGTCTGACCGAGAGCGTCGGTAGTGGCCTTGAATTCGGGTGCCGGCATACCGAATACCTTGGGATCGCCACCCCACTGCACCAGCTCGAGCGTATTGTAACCCATATCGGCCAGGCGTGCGAGCGAGCCTTTAGCGTCTTTGTTCATAGCGTCCATCACTGAATAGAGCTGAATGCCGATCACCGGTTTTTTCTTTGCCTCTGCGGCAGGAGCCTGCGAGAGCATACCCACGCTCAGAGCGAGACATGCAAGTGCCTTCAGGCAGTTTTTCATGTTCATTTTTTTTATTTTTTAATGTGATATGATAATGTAAGATTATTTTTTGAACAGAGTCTCTATCGAACCTATGGAGGAGAGTACCGACGAAGCCTCGTAGGGGATATATACTGTTTTGTTGTCCTTACCCGAGGTCATCTCGCGGAGGGTGTCGATATATTTCACCGCCAGCATATAGGTGGCGGGATTGGTGTTGCTGGCACGCACGGCCTCGGCCACGCGGAGTATGGCCTCGGCCTCGGCCTGAGCGTTGAGTATGATTGCCTGGGCCTCGCCTTCCGCACGAAGTATCTCGGTCTGCTTGGTAGCCTCGGCCTGATTGATTTTTGAGGCCTTCTCACCCTCAGAACGGAGTATGAGCGACTGTTTCTCGCCCTCGGCATTGAGAATCTCGGCACGGCGATTACGCTCGGCCTGCATCTGCTTCTCCATTGCCACACGCACCGACTGCGGCGGGGTGATGTCCTGCAGCTCCACACGGTTCACCTTCACGCCCCATTTATTAGTGGCGTCATCGAGTATGTTCTGCAGACGACTGTTGATGGTGTCACGCGAAGTAAGGGTCTCGTCAAGCTCAAGCTCTCCGATTACATTCCGGAGCGAAGTCTGCGTAAGTTTCTCAATAGCATTGGGAAGGTTGTCGATTTCATAAACGGCCTTTTTCGGGTCGGTAATCTGAAAATATAGCAGAGCGTTGATTTCGGTGGTCACATTGTCGCGGGTGATAACCTGCTGCGAGGGGAAGTCATAAACCTGTTCTCGGAGGTCTATGACCGATGTGGAAGTGGTGCGCACCACATGGCGGCCGCCGACATTCTCCACTCGGCGCGTATAGATGGTCTTGGGCCTGTCGATAAACGGAATGATGAAATTAAGACCGGGACTGAGTACGCTGTGGAAACGCCCCAGGCGCTCGATGACGCGTGTCTCTGACTGAGGCACCACAATCACACCGCGCATTACGATTGAAATTGCCAGAATGATAATGGCTCCGGCAAGGATGTAAGTAGCAATCATGATAAGTTATGGTATTAAATGAAATTCCAGACGGGATATAAATGCAGCCGTACCGGGGCGCACGCGGGAAGAGAGATTTGCCATTCAGATTCACTCTTTGGGGAGTGTTACCTCGAGGATTATGGAATCGTAGCCGGTTACAATCACCTCTGCACCCTCGGGCACAGCATAGGGAATGGCGGGAGCGCTCACCTGCCAGTTGTCGCCGTCGATGCGGGCACGGCCCAACTCGCCGGGGCGGATAGGCTCTGTGACGGTGGCGCGGCGCCCCAGCAGGGCATCCATGCCCGTGCGGGCCTGACGGGCGTTTTTGGCCGCAGCTCGCTCATGCCAGCGTTTGGCGTAGGGAGCAAGAATCACGTAAGCAAGCAGCGAAGCCACTCCCACAGCGATAAGCTGCCACTCGAGAGCCACATCAGCCATGCTGAGCGCGAGAGCAAGGAGGCATCCCACGGCAAGGCAAAGGGTCCACAATATCTGCGAGCACACTTCCACAATCAGGAATACCACTACCAGCGCAGTCCAAAGCATCCACATTTCCATTTTCCAAAGTATTTGATAATGTTGTTGTACGCGGCACAAAAAAGGTGCCATAATATTTTTTCCAAATATACTGATTTTTTTCAAACCGCACTCTATCCGCCTGCACTTATAGTCCAAAATAGTATGTAAAAAAATCCGGACCATGAGGTGCAAGCACCAGATGGCCCGGCAAACAGGTTGGCGTCATCGCGACGAGTCCCATTTTCACTGCAAATATAAATTATCTATTTCAACCAAATCCAAATGGTGACAGCTCCTTACCCTCACGGGCAGAAGGGGTCATCTAAAGTCTATTGTCTGCAAATACTATGAAATAAATCTGTATTATGGGAATTATTGTCATGGCAGATGAAAGGGGAACCGGAGTACCACCCTACATGCCGCAGTGCCGCTTTCGCAGGCATTGCGAGGGCTATCGTCTTAAACTATAAAATCCCATAAAACGACGTAATATCTAAGCACCGAGGCGATTTGTTTCGTCTCGGTGCTTGATTATT
>CAKTFH010000018.1 GCA_934555895.1 uncultured Muribaculaceae bacterium
CGCCATTAAGTCTCGTGTCTCAAAAAATATGGGGCTATTCAGAACGAGGATTTTTGCACTTCGTTATTGAATCTATGGCGTGACGGCCGGAGCTCTCCACCGAAAAAGCATTAACTTTGCAGAAAATATGAAAACCGATGAAATGAGCGATACATCGAAAAATACCCGCCCGGTTGAGATTGAGCTATTGGCCCCGGCACGCGACGCTGCTACAGCAAAGGCCGCCATCGACCATGGCGCCGATGCTGTGTATATGGGAGCCATGACTCACGGAGCCCGCCGTCAGGCGGCAAATTCGCTTGCCGACATAGCCGAGGTTGCTGCCTATGCCCATCTTTTTGGAGCAAGACTTTATGTGACAGTCAACACTATAATATATGAGGATGAGCTGAGTGATGTGGAGCGGCTTGTGCATGACCTGTGGCGTGTAGGCGTCGACGCTCTCATTGTGCAGGATATGGCTGTGCTTGGCATGAATCTTCCGCCAATTCCCCTGCATGCCTCCACACAGTGCGACATACGCACCACGCGCAAGGCTGCGATGCTCCAGGCCGCGGGGTTCTCTCAGCTGGTGCTTCCGCGCGAGCTTTCGCTGGGTGAAATAGCTGAATTCAAGGCAGCCACATCGGTGCCGCTCGAGGCTTTTGTACACGGAGCGTTATGCGTGAGCTACAGCGGCGACTGTCAGGCGAGTTTCGCTATCACAGGCCGTAGCGCCAATCGCGGCGAGTGCGCTCAGATATGCCGCTACAGTTTCGACCTCGAGGATGCCTCTGGACGCAAGCTGCTGACCGGCAAGCACCTGCTTTCGCTGCGAGACATGAACCGCCTCGACTCGCTCGGCGAGATGATGGAGGCTGGCGTAAGATCGTTCAAAATCGAGGGGCGCCTTAAAGACGAAGGATATGTGAAAAATGTTGTGGCGGCCTACAGCCGTGAGCTCGACAGACTTTGCAAGGCTTCGGATGGCCGTTTCCGCAGGAGTTCGGTTGGCGTGTCAGTTCCGGCATTCACTCCTCTTCTCACCAAGAGTTTCAACCGCGGCTTCACATCATATTTCCTTCATGATAACAGAAAAATCGAGAAGGGGGAACTTGCCTCGTTTGACACTCCCAAATGGGTAGGGGAGGAGATAGGTGTGGTGACCGGTCAGCCCGACCGCCGCACACTAATGGTAAAAACTACCGAAACTCTGCACAACGGCGACGGGATAGGATATTTCGATTCCGAGGGCCGTTTCGCAGGTTTCCGCATAAACCGTGTGGAGGGCAACAGGCTGCTGACAGCTTCGGATGTGAATCTGAGGCGCGGCACGAAACTTTACCGCAATGCCGATGCCGAATGGAAGCGCACTCTGGGCCGGTCGACGGGTTGCCGTCGCATAGGGGTAGATATGATCCTCGATTTTCTACCCGATGGCAGACTTGTGTTCGACATAGTTGAACCGACCGAGGGCACCGTTATAAGTGTGACTGCCGAATGCAAGCCGGCCGAGGCACGCACTCCGCAGGAGGAATCGCGTCGGCGCACACTTGCCAAACTCGGCGACACTATATATGTGTTGCGCAATCTCACCGACAGGCTTGGCATGAGGTTTGTGCCGGCGTCGGTACTCGCCGACCTGCGTCGGCGCGGTGTCGAGACACTCACACAGTGCCGTCTTGCGTCGCGGAAGATGGAACTGCGCCGTAAGCCCGACTATAAGGCATTGGAGGAACTTGCATCTGACACCTTAACGCGACACGACAATGTGGCCAACTCTATGGCCGAGAAGTTTTACCGTTCGCTCAGGCCAGATATTGGCACAATACCACGGGCTATAGAGACTGCCGGAGCCGGCAGTGACCGCCGTGTGATGCAGACCCGTTACTGCCTGCGCCGCGAACTTGGCGCCTGCTTGCGCACTCCGCAGGGCAGCAGTCTGCCGCGGGAGCTGTTTCTGCGCACATCGGCGGGTACCCGTCTGCGGCTGGAGTTTGACTGCGCGAACTGCCGCATGAATGTTCTTATGTCGAAAAGCTGAGATTAGAATTTCACGGTGAATTCGGCCACCAGCTTGTCATCCTGACCACGGGGGGCAATGGTGTTGCCGTTGTAGAAGTATTTCTCGTAGTCGAAACGCACTTCAGCTTTCACCCCTTTCACTGTTTTGCCTAGGGTTGTGCCCGCAGTGATGCGCCGGCGTGACTGATGGTCGATGCCGAGAAGTCCGTCGGAATGTGCGCTGCCCGAGGAGTGGTCGGTCATGCCGTCGAAGCGTGCCTCGAAGCTCCAGAAATTTGCGGCACGCCAGTTTACGGGAAGGGTGTAGACGCCATAGAGGTTCCATGCGTTCACTGCCTTGAAACGGTGTGAGGCGTAATATTCATGCTGATATTCGCCCTCAACTCTCCATCGTTGCCATGCCCAGGTTACGGAGCCGTCGGCGATGTTGAGCCTCACACCGCCGGGCTTGGTGGTGATGAAGCTCGCCGAGATATTCACATGACCCACGTGCCATATGGCCTTGGCTGAGTAGGTGTATGATTTCTGCCATACATTGTGGTCGGCAGTGGATGCGGTGTTGAACACTCCGGCCTCTATGTCGACGGGAAACGATGTGCCTGCTCCGTAATATCCGAGTTTCACGCCAACCTGACGGAGGTTCATCATCTGCTTTGCAAGAAAAGAACGGTTGGCAAAGTAATATGTGCCGGGGGCGAGGAAACAGTCGACGCCGAAAGGCACGCGGAACTGGCCTGCCTGCACTTTCCATCGGTCTACGAACTCCCATCTACCCCATGCATCGAGAAACTGCATCTTGCCTTGATTGCAGAGGTCGGCCTGCACGAAATAGTCGATATTCCAGGGTAATGCACCGCTCACATTCACACGCGCGTTGCGCACCTCAAAACGGCTGCCGAAACCACCGTGGCTTTCGTCAGCCCATTCTCCCTCCCAACGACCGCGCACCACTCCGTGAACTTTCGGAGCTGAAATCTGTGTTGTGTCGGCCGCGGCTGCAAGAGCTGCGGTTGCCATCGCCGCTGCTATTACCAATTTTTTCATTCTTTTTTCTTTCTTTTTCGTTTTGCGGATGCAAAGTTACTCCTTTCGGGTGAGATATGAAACCTCGGGCTTGGTTGCGAATCCCGATTATAATCGTTAACTTTGTCAGACATGAGAAACTTTATAAACCGAAACATTATGTCATTCAGGACTTTATTTATGGCTGTGCTGGCGCTTGCGGCATGCGTTCCCGCTGATGCGCAGGAAAAACCGCGGCCAAAGCAGACAGCTCCGGCTCCGCTCTACCGCGACCCGATATATGACGGCGTGGCCGATCCGGTGGTGGTATGGAACAGGGAGGAATGCAACTGGTGGATGCTATATACGCAGCGCCGTGCCAATATGGAAAGCGGCAACGTGGCCTACTGTTACGGTACCGACATAGGTATAGCATCGAGCGATGACAACGGCCGCACATGGTCGTACCGCGGGGCGCTCGACCTGGATATCAGTCGCGGTAAAAACACTTTCTGGGCGCCCGATGTGGTGTATTTCAACGGAGAATATCACATGTTTGTGGCTTACATCGAAGGTGCGCGTACCAACTGGGGCGGAAGAGCCCGTATGGCACATTATACAAGCAAGAACCTGTGGGACTGGGATTTCGAAGGCTTTTTGCGTCTGTCATCGGAAAACGTGATTGACGCCACACTCTTTCAGATGCCCGACGGAAAGTGGCGCATATGGTACAAGGACGATGCAAACCGTGCCATGATAATGATGGCCGAAAGTGACGACCTCTATCACTGGAACCTGAAGTCCGAACCTGTGCTTTCCGACAGAGCGCAGGAGGGCCCCAAGGTGTTCCGATTCGCCGGTTATTATTGGATGCTGACCGACGAGTGGAGCGGCATGCGTGTATATAGGTCGGATGACTGCGACCGTTGGGAGATGCAGGACCGCATACTTGAGAAACCGAGCGGTAGATGCGAAGATGGCCCGAGCGGCGCTCACGGCGATGTGGTGGTCACCGGCGACAAGGCCTATGTGTTCTATTTCACTCATCCGGAAAGGAAGTCGCATGTGGAAGGGGACATAGAGGCGTCAGGCAACATCCCCTATCGTTTGCGCCGCTCGTCGGCACAGGTTGCCGAGCTGCTTGTAAAGGACGGCAAAATGACAGCCGACCAGTCGCCAGATTTCGATTTCTATCTGCCTGATGTGAAAGATGATCTCACTCCGATGATTCAGGAGAACCTTAAAGACGCAGTCACGCAGTACACGACTCTGATTGATACTATGGCGATGTATCCCGGCAGATTTCCCAAGACATATTATCCGGAGAAGGACATGTCGGAGACGAGCGATTCCCGATGGTGGTGCAGCGGTTTCTATCCCGGAAGCCTGCTGCTGCTTTATGAGCAGACCGGCGACAAGACTTTCTATAAGGAGGCGCAGCGCATGCTGAAGCTTCTTGAGGGCGAGCAGCACAACAAGACCACCCACGACCTCGGCTTCATGATGAACTGCAGCTTCGGCAATGCCAACCGGCTGAGTTTCTCGAAGTCGTATGAGGAAATATTGATTAACAGCGCCAAATCGCTTGCCAGTCGTTTCAATCCTGCAACAGGCTGCATCAAGTCGTGGGACCGCGGCCCGAAGGAATATCCCGTAATCATTGACAACATGATGAATCTGGAACTGCTATTCCGGGCTACCGAAATGACCGGCGACTCGACATATTACGATATAGCCGTGAAGCATGCCGACACCACCATGCGCAATCATTTCAGAAAGGATTTCAGCTCATATCATGTGCTTGACTACGATGCCGTCACCGGTAAAGTGCTGAAGAAGCACACCGCGCAGGGTTATGCCGATTATTCGGCCTGGGCCCGCGGGCAGGCCTGGGGCCTCTACGGTTTCACAATGATGTATCGCGAGACCAAAGACCTGCGCTATCTCGAGCAGGCACAGCGCATAGCCGACTATATGCTGAACCATCCGAACATGCCGGCTGACAAGATTCCTTACTGGGACTTCAATGCCCCGGACATACCGCATGCCCTTCGCGACGCATCGGCCGGTGCGGTCATGGCCTCGGCGCTGCTGGAGTTGTACCGCTATGCCGACCGTGAGCATTCCCGCAGATATTTCGCCGCAGCCGAAAGGGCGCTGAGGACCCTCTCGTCTCCGGAATACAAGGCATCCGACGGCTCAAACGGTGGTTTCCTGTTGAAGCACAGTGTAGGTCACCTAATGGCTAAAGGCGAAGTGGATGTGCCCCTCACCTATGCCGACTACTACTATCTGGAAGCCATGCAGCGCTACCTCCAGTCTCAAAAATGATGCGTCTGGAAAACCTTCCTGAACCAATAGATTGCCGTGATAGATAAACTTGCGTAATTGAGTAGGCTGAAATATAGGCGATCTTTACGGCTATGTTGTTGCCAGTTAGGTTCGGAAATATTAATTTTGCAGCGAATAACCAAAATACCATCATATCAACTATAATTGTATAATAAAATTTCCATGGAAAAAGCTACTACCCGCAAACTGTTGCTCGGTGCCACGGCTCTTCTGCCTGTGTGCGCAGCCGCGCAGCAGCAGGAGGCCAAGCGCCCCAACATCATGCTCATCCTCATGGACGACATGGGCTACAGCGACCCCGGCTGTTTTGGAGGTGAGGTGAACACTCCCAACATCGATGCCCTTGCCAATCAGGGCATACGTTTCACACAGTTTTTCAATTCGGGCCGCAGTTGCCCCTCGCGTGGCGCGCTTCTCACCGGTCTCTATCCCCATCAGGCAGGAATCACCGCCATGGGTGTGAGCCTCAACCGCCAGTGTGTCACAGTGCCTGAGGTTCTCGTAAACGCCGGCTACCACACTTCGATGAGCGGTAAATGGCATCTCTCGCGCACTACCGGCATCGGCAACCGTGAGGACCAGATGAACTGGCTCTCGCACCGTAATACGTTCAATAACCGTCCGTTCTCCGACATCGAGACCTATCCTTGCAACCGTGGTTTCGAGGAGCATTGGGGAACCATCTGGGGCGTGGGCAACCACTATGACCTCTTCTCGCTTGTGCACAATGAGGAGCCTATCGATCCTAAAGCTGAGGATCCCAATTTCTATTCCACCGACTACATCACTACTAAGGCGATAGAGATGCTCGACGGCTATGCCACCGACGGTGATGACAAGCCTTTCTTCATGTATGTGAGCTACAACGCTCCTCACTGGCCTCTGCACGCCAAACCCGAGGATATCGCCAAATACAAAGGCGTGTACGACGGCGGCTGGGACAAGTTGCGCGAGGACCGCTACAACCGTATGGTGGAGCTTGGTCTGGTAGACCCTCAGGAGACTCCTGTGGCTCCCAATGAGAGCCATCGCGACTGGGAGAAGGAGGGTAACAAGGCCTTCCAGGCAGCCAATATGGAGGTACATGCCGCCATGGTCGACTGTGTGGACAAGGGTATCGGCAAAATCATCGCCGAGCTGAAAAAAAACGGTCAGTACGACAACACTATCATCATATTCACTTCCGACAACGGCGCGTCGTCGGAAAATTACACTATCGGCGACTTTGACCGCCACGACCGTACCCGCACTGAGCCTGTAGTGCACAACGCACCTGTGCCCGGCGCAGAAACTACCTACAACTATCTCGGCACCGGATGGGCCGGAGCGGTCAATACCCCCTTCCGTTACTGGAAGCGCCAGTCGTTCCATGGCGGTATCGCGGCTCCCACCATCATCAGCTGGCCTGAGGGTATGAGTGAATCGGCCAAGGGTACCATCGTGAAAGACCCGTGCCACTTCATCGATGTGATGCCTACGGTGCTCGACCTCGCCGGAGCGGAATATCCCACTGAATACGCAGGCAACACCATCAAGGCTCTCCCCGCCGAGGGACGCTCGCTTATGCCTATCATCAACGGCGGCCACTTCAACGAGGAGCGCGTGCTTTATTGGGAGCATGAGGGTGGCAAAGCCGTGCGCAAGGGCGACTGGAAACTCACTGCCCTCACCGACGGTGGCGGCTGGCAGTTATTCAACCTTGCCAACGACTATTCGGAGACCAACAACGTGACAGTTGAGAATCCCGCGAAATTCCGCGAACTCAAGCAGCTGTGGGATGAGTGGGCACCCTCTTGTGGTCTAAAGCCCACTGCCAATGTGGAGGATACTGAGAAAGAGTTCGTGTTTTACTACCCTTTTGACGGTACCCTCGACAATCTCGCCAACGATCCGGTGCACACCTTGATGAATGGCGTAAATCTGACAGACGAAAATGGTCGCGGTTATTCATTTGTCGAGGGTAAATACAATCAGTCTCTGAAACTCGATAGCTCTAAGCGACAGAATCTTTACCTGCGTGCCCCGAGCGTGATTGAGCCTCCGAAGACGCAGTTTACACTCTGCATGTGGGTGTATGATGACGAGACCGCAGAACCTGTGCGCGATGCCGCCCATCTGCAGAACGGCTCATATTTCCGCGATCAGGTGATAATGGCACAGCTCGACAATAACGGCACAGGCCGAATCTTGCTCTATACCCGTCTTGAGAATCCGGAAGGAACCGATGACCTCAACCAGTATTATGTGAACTTTTTCGGAAACAAGCACAATTATTCGTCGCCTCACGCTTTCGAGCGCGGCAAGTGGCAGCATGTGGCCATGGTGAGCAATCCGGTTGACCAGTCAATTACTTTTTATGTAAACGGGAAGCGCGACCAGACTGTGATGGGTTCTGGCTTTGAGGCATGTATGGGCGGTTTCCGTATCGGCAGCCACAAGGCAGACAAAGATTACTGGAACGGTAAAATCGACGAGATGTATCTCTATCGCGGCATCCTCACTCCCGAGGAGATTCAGCGTGTGATGAACAACGACAATCCGTCAGGCATCTCCACCGAGAACAGCGACCCGGATTTCTCTGGCATTGTCTATGACCCGGTAAACCGTGCCGTGCGCACAGCCGACGGATCAGCAGCCCGTTCGCTGGCTGTTTATTCCCTCTCCGGCCAGCAGCTGAAAGCAGCTTCCGACAGCAGCGTCATATCTATGGCAGACCTCAGCTACGGCCTCTATATGGTGAAGGCCGTGACAGGCTCGGGCGCTCCTTTCTCCACTAAGGTGATGGTGAGATAAGAGGCTCACTCGCTCACAGGACGAACTAATAGGACGCGATAAATCGCGCCCGCAGAAAACAAAAAAATTTCTGCGGGCGCGGATTTTTTCTTATGTGGGATGGTGGGAGCTTTTCTGATGGGAAAAGAGGGGGGAGAGAAAAAAGGAAGAGAAAGAAAAAGAAGGGGAGGGGGGAGGCGGGGCTTAGGTGCCGGGGTCGCGCTGGCGGAGCTGACGACTTACAGAGGCGGCATGGATGGCGCGGAGGATGGCCGAGACCATGGCGCTGTCGAGGCCAAGCTTGTCGGCGAGCATAAGGCGAGTTTTCATCAGGTCGTCGTAGCGCGACGGCTGAAGCACGGGGATGTTGCTGTGCATCTTCAGTTGCCCTATTTCGTCTGAAAGCTGCATGCGGCGCGCGATCACTTCGAGCAGTTCGGAGTCGAGGCGGTCGATGCCCGCGCGTAGTTCTTTGATGCGCATGTCGGGTTCGCCGGGGAGCGGTGCCACAAGGCTTCTGAGCACTTCGTCGAGCTGTGCGGGGGTAATCTGCTGTGCTGCGTCGCTGAGGGCTGTGTCGGGTTCGCAGTGACTCTCGACAATGAGGCCGTCGAAACCGAGATTGTAGGCTTCGCGGGCGAGGACGGCTACCATATCTCTGCGACCGCCTGTATGGCTGGGGTCGAATATGAGCTGCAGGTGCGGCATGCGGCGGTGCAGTTCTATCGGCACGCTCCATTGGGGCGGGTTGCGGTATTCGCTGGGGCCGTACACGCTGAATCCGCGATGTATTGCCGACATGCGTCGCACTCCGGCATTGTATAGTCTCTGCATGGCGCCGATCCAGAGCTCGAGGTCGGGAGTGGCGGGATTTTTTACAAACACGGCGACATCCGTGCCGCAACGGGCGAGGGTGTCGGCTATTTCCTGCACAGCAAAGGGATTGACTGTGGTGCGTGCACCGAGCCATATGGCGTCGATACCGGCTTCGACAGCTGCCTGCACATGAGCTGATGTAGCCACCTCGGTGGCCACCGGCAGACCTGTGAGCTCTTTCACCTTTTTCAGCCATGGCAGTCCTTCGGCTCCGCACCCCTCGAAGCATCCGGGACGGGTGCGCGGTTTCCAGAGTCCGGCACGGAACATGTGTACCATGCCCAGGCTGTTGAGTTCCGTGGCTGTGCGCAGGGTTTGCTGCTCGCTTTCGGCGCTGCATGGACCCGCTATCACCACTTTGTTTTGACAATCGGGTGCGGTCAGAGCCGGCACGATGTCGGGCATCTTGTCGCGGCTGCCTTCAGCGGGCATATGTATTTGAGACGATTGGCAGGTCATGGTTGTGCAAAGTTATGAAGTTTGGGGCAACTGTTCAAAATTAATTTTGATAGTCAGGCCTTTTTTGAAGCCGGCGGCGGTTTGCAAAATAGCCGCGGGTTGGCTAACTTTGCGGTTGAAAACAGCGACAATCAACTAACAAGCAACAAGTATGAAAACCCGCGAACAACTTATCGACGACCTTCTCACACTGGCTTTTGCCGAGGATGTCGGCGATGGCGACGCCACCACTCTCTCAACCATTACGGCCGATGAAAAGGGCCGTCAGCAACTAATAGTCAAGGAGGAGGGCATCCTCGCAGGCGTGGATGTGGCCCGCATGGTATTCGAGAAATTCGACCCCTCGCTGAAAATGACCGTATTCATTGGTGACGGCGCCAAGGTGAAACCCGGCGATGTGGCCTTCGTGGTGGAGGGTCCCGTGCGCTCGCTACTGCAGACCGAGCGAGTGATGCTCAACATCATGCAGCGTATGAGCGGCATTGCCACAACTACTGAACGCTACCAGAGCCGTCTGGAGGGTCTGAACACCAAGGTGCTTGATACCCGCAAGACCACTCCCGGCATGCGTATGCTTGAGAAAGAGGCCGTGAAAATCGGTGGAGGCAGCAATCATCGCATAGGGCTGTTCGACATGATTCTCATCAAGGACAACCATGTGGATTTCGCCGGCGGCATCCCGCAGGCTGTGCAGGCCGCCAAGGACTGGTGCACTGCCAACGGCAAAAATCTTCAGATTGAGCTCGAGGTGCGCAATACCGAGGAGATAGACCAGGCTCTGAAAGCTGGTGTAGACCGAATAATGCTCGACAATTTCACCCCGGCCCGCACCCGTGAGGCTGTGGCCCGCATTCGCGCCTATAAGGCTCCGGAGGCTCAGATGGCGGCCGACCCGCATACCCACAACGGCGTGGATGTGGAGATTGAATCGTCGGGAGGTATCACCATCGACACTCTGCGCGACTATGGAGAATGTGGCGTAGACTTCATCTCTGTAGGTGCGCTCACTCATTCTGTGAAAGGCCTCGACATGAGCTTCAAGGCCTGCTGAAAAGGCAAATAAACTCTTATATCCCTCGGATTACGACAAGCTGTCGATGAGACTGTCAATGTCGTCGGCGAGGGAGGCAAGCGACGGCGCCACCACATCGGCAAAAGGCTTTATTGCCTCTGCCGGGTTGGTGGTGCTGATGCCTATGACCTTGCATCCGGCCGCACGGCCCGACTGCAATCCCTGGAAAGAATCCTCGAACACAATGCACTCCCCGGCCGGCACTCCGGCGCGCGACGCTCCGGTGAGGTAAGGCTCGGGGTGAGGTTTCGAGTGGGTTACATCGAGCGCCGTGATAATGTGGTCGAAATGCGAGGGGATGTCGGGGTGCTGGGCGAAAAGATAGTCCATCTTCTTATTGTCGCTCGAAGTGACGATGACCGTGGCTATCCCTCTGCCGCGCAATTGGTCTACGAACTCCATCGCACCGGGATAAATGGGGTAGACAATGGCATTTTCAAACTCATGAAGCATGCGGTCTACATCGGCGCGCACTTCCGGGTCCGGGAAATGAGTGCTCAGTATCTCGCTGAGGGTAGTACCTTTTATATCGTATGCGAAAGTTGGCGAGGGAAGATGATGAGCTTTGCCTACACGCTCCCAGAAGCCGGTGTAGAGGGTTTCGGAGTCGATAAGCACTCCGTCGAGGTCAAACAGGGCTGCTTTTATTGCCATATAGTCAGAATTGTTGTAATCGTAATCGTTGCCAAAAGTAGCGAGTTGCAAAGTTACAACTTTTAACACTGACATACCATGGCTTTTTGTTAATTTTGCATGATTCATATGACTATATTATCCGGCAGCAGAAACAAAAATGTGGCAGATGCTTCGACAGGCGCTATTAAAGAGCGGCCGTCGCAACTGCGCAATGACCCGATGACTCTCGGCACCAAGCCGGTGGGAGAGCTTCTGGTGGAATATTCCATACCGGCAATCATCGCCAGCGTGGCGGTGTCGGTGTATAACATCGTCGACAGCATCTTCATAGGCCGTGGCGTGGGCGCTATGGCTATTGCGGGTCTGGCCATCACACTTCCGCTGATGAATCTCATGATGGCTTTCTGCACGCTGATAGCGGCAGGCGGTGCCACCATCAGTTCCATTTTCTTAGGGCAGCGCAATATATCGAAGGCCACCGATGTGGTGAACAACGTGATGGTGTTCTGCCTGATACATGCCGTGGTGTTCGGTGGTCTCACGCTGCTGTTTCTCGACCCGATACTGAGGTTTTTCGGGGCTACGGACGAAACCATATCCTATGCGCGTGAATTCATGCAGGTGATTGTATATTGCCTGCCCATGTCGTATCTTTTCATAGGACTCAACAACCTCATGCGAGCCACCGGCTATCCGCGCAAGGCCATGGTGTCGGCGCTTCTGTCGGTTGCAGTCAACGTGGTGCTAGCACCCATTTTCATCTATACGCTCCACTGGGGTATAGCCGGCGCGGCCTGGGCCACCAACGCAGGGCAGTTTGTGGCCTTCCTGTGGGTTATATGGCATTTCCTCTCCAAAAAGAGCTTCGTGCATTTCGAGGCGCGCAACAGCTGGTGCAAATGGAGCATCCTCAAGGAAATCTACGCCATCGGCCTGTCGCCTTTTCTTATGAATGTATGCGCCTGCGTAGTGGTGGTGTTCCTCAACAAGGCGTTGCTCGACTACGGTGGCTCTGAGGGCAATCTGGCGGTGGGAGCCTTCGGTATCATCAACCGAGTGACGATGTTTTTCGTGATGGTGGTGTTCGGTGTCACGCAGGGCATGCAACCTATCCTCGGCTTCAACTACGGAGCCCGCCAGTGGGGTCGAGTGAAGAGCACCCTGTGGCGCGGCATCGTGGTGGGCACAGCTATCACTGTGGTGGGTTGCCTGATTTCGGAGATATTTCCCGATGAGCTCAGTCGCCTGTTCACCGTTGACGAAAGCTTGATCGTGATAGCCCGCGAGGGATTCCGCTGTTACTTCATCTGCTATGCTGTGGTGGGTACTCAGATAGTGATCCAGAACTTCTTCCAGTCGATAGGCAAGCCGCAGATATCGATATTCCTGTCGCTTACCCGTCAGCTGATATTCCTGCTGCCGTTCCTCTTCCTGCTGCCCCGATGGCTTGGTGTGAAGGGCGTGTGGTACTCCATGGCTGCAAGCGACTTTCTGGCTTTCCTTCTCGCGTTGATCACCCTCCTCGTGATGCAGCGCCGCATGGCTGAAAAATTAAATACTCAAAGGCCTGTGACGGCCGAAAACGATACAGAAGAATGACCGAACAAGTGGAAATGCGCCTCGCTCCCGAGGTGGCCTATGTGCCGATGAGACTTCGTGCGGCGGTGTCGACTCACTTAAGAGTGGATGTGAACCGCATACGCGAGGTGCGCACAGTGCGCCGAAGCATAGATGCCCGTCAGCGCCGTGTGATGGTGGGCGTGACTCTGAAAGTGTGGCTCGACGAGGCTCCCGCTCCCGAAGAACTTAAGCCCGAATGTGCAGTATATCCACATCTTGGCCCCGATGCCCCCCAGGCGGTGGTTGTCGGAGCCGGGCCGGCCGGACTTTTCGCCGCGCTGAGGCTGATAGAACTCGGAGTGCGTCCCGTGGTGCTCGAGCGCGGAAAAAGCGTTGAGGAGCGCGGAAAGGATATGGCACTGATAGCACGTGAAAACATAGTGAACCCCGATTCGAACTATTGTTTCGGCGAGGGTGGCGCCGGCGCATATTCCGACGGCAAGCTTTACACGCGCAGCAAGAAGCGCGGTCCGGTCGACGAGATACTGAAAACCTTCGTGTGTCATGGCGCGAGCGAGGAAATCCTGGTGGATGCGCATCCGCACATCGGTACCGACCGCCTGCCCAAGGTGATAAAGGCCATACGTGAGACTATTATAAACTGTGGCGGCGAGGTGAGATTCTGCACCCGAGTGGAGGACCTGATCATCGCCGACGGCGAGGTGCGCGGTGTGGTGACGGCTGATGGCGCCACGGTGGCCGGCCCTGTGATACTTGCCACAGGCCATTCGGCCCGCGATGTATACCATATGCTTCATGAGCGTTCGGTGGTCCTTGAACCGAAGGGAATAGCTGTGGGTGTGCGTCTTGAGCATCCGCAGCAGCTTATCGACCGCATCCAGTACCACAATCCCGGAGGTCGCGGCAAGTATCTGCCGTCCGCCGAGTACTCGATGCTCACGAGAGTAGACGGGCGTGCCGTGTACAGTTTCTGTATGTGCCCGGGTGGTTTCATCATTCCGGCCGCCACGGGGCCGGACCAGCTTGTGGTCAACGGCATGTCGCCCGCTTCGCGAGGCACAAAGTGGGCCAACTCGGGTATGGTGGTGGAGGTGCTCCCCGAAGACCTTCCGCAATACGACAGCCACGGTCCGCTGAAGGTGATGC
Organism: uncultured Muribaculaceae bacterium; assembly: GCA_934555895.1. Classification (GTDB taxonomy): domain Bacteria; phylum Bacteroidota; class Bacteroidia; order Bacteroidales; family Muribaculaceae; genus UBA7173. The sequence continues at coordinate 13,901 of CAKTFH010000018.1, forward strand.
GATTTCAGGAGGATGTGGAGCGTGCCTTTTACGATGACGCAGGAGGTAGCCAGAACGCTCCTGCCCAGCGTATGCATGACTTCGTGAACGGAAAGCCGTCGACATCGCTTCCGTCGACATCATATGCTCCCGGCATCCATGCGGCGCGCATCGACCGCCTGCTGCCACCGTTCATCGCTGACAGGCTGAGGAAAGGTTTCGAGGAATTCGGCCGTAAGAGCCGCGGATTCCTTACCAACGATGCCTGCCTCATCGGGGCCGAGACACGCACATCATCGCCCGTGCGCATTCCGCGCGACCCTATGTCGCTCAGACATGTGGAACTGACGGGACTTTATCCCTGCGGCGAGGGGGCCGGATATGCCGGAGGCATTGTGTCGGCTGCTATCGACGGGCGCCGTTGCGCCGAGGCTCTTGCGGAAACTCTAAACACACAAACAGAAAAATAAAAATCTGACATATGGCTAAATGGCTTACCACGCCGCTTGAGACAGAAAACGGGAGCGGCAATCTCGTGATGGCAAGTGTGAGGGGCGATGTGGAGCGCTTCATCTCCAATCCGCGCTTCAAGTATCGTGTGGAAGTGACATGGGAATACACTCCGGAAGCGGCCGGAATGCCTTCGGAGGCTGATGGCGAACTGATGGAGAAGGTGCAGGAAGCCATAGAGACAGTGCTCGCTAAAGACCCTGTGGCCGTGCTGACAGGGGTATACACCGGCGAGGGCGAGCGCAATCTGGTGTTTTACACCCTCAGCCTCCATATCTTCCAGAGGAAATTCAATGAGATTCTGGAGCCGTTTCCTTTGCTGCCGCTTACATTTTCGGCCGAGGAAGATGCCTCATGGGAAGAATACCATGCTATGTATGCCCTGGCTTCGGCTGCCGACAGCGACGATGACTACGAGGAGGAGATATGATGCGCACTAAGTTCAAAGGCCGATTGCTGATTTGGTGCATGGCGTGCCTTATGTGCGCCGCGCTGACAGCATGCGGAGGCAAGGACTGGCACACGGTCGAAGGGGCAGTGTGGCACACCACTTACCGCATTGTATATCATGGCGACAGACCGCTTGAGGATTCTATCGTCAGGGTGATGGCCGAGGTTGAGGAATCGCTCTCGCCTTTTATGGAGGGTTCGCGTATCTCCCGCATCAACCGGAATGAAACCGACACGGCCAATGCAATGATAGCCAAGGCATTTGAAATAGCCGAAAGGGTGAACAAGGCTTCTGAGGGCCGCTTCGACCCTACTGTGGCGCCGCTTGTGAACCTCTGGGGATTCGGCACCGACAAAACCCGTAGGGCGCTGGCCGACAGTGTGGCCGACGGCTCGGCTCTTGTAGTGACTCAGGCCGAAATTGACAGCGCCTTAGCTCTGGTGGGAATCGACAGCTGTGCGATAAACGAGCATTTCATCGTAAAGAAAAAACATGAGGGTACCACATTTAATTTCAGCTCAATAACTAAAGGCCTTGGGTGCGACATGGTGGCGTCGATGCTCCGTCGCAACGGGGTGACTGACTATATGGTCGAGATAGGAGGCGAGGTGGCCGCTCACGGGCACAACCTGCGCCGCACTGCATGGATGATACAGATTGACAGCCCTGAGGAGAGTCTCGACGCACCGGTACATGATGCTCTCAGCGTGATTCCGCTTGAGGACTGCGCTGTGGCTTCTTCCGGCAACTACCGCAACTTCCATGACACCAAGCGTTATGGTCGTGTGGGCCACACCATCGACCCTATCACAGGCATGCCGGTCAAGGGCGAGGTGCTTGCCTCTACCATAGTGGCGCCTACCTGCGGAGAGGCCGATGCATGGGCCACCGCCTGCATGGCTGTAGGCGATGCCTGCAAGGCTATCAGTATGATAGACAGGCAACCTGATGTGGAGGCGATGATAGTGGTGGCACGAGGCGACAGTGTGGCCACGCTTGTTACGGAAGGATTTCCCAAGCTTGTCCGCTGAGCGATGTTTAACACCTTTTGTGAGGATTTACAAAGGTATAAACGGGAAAAATGTGTAATTTTGTAGCTTAACTAAATAGAGAAATTTATGGGATTTGCCGATAGTTTCCGCAATATGCCTGCGGTAACAAAAAATCTGCTGATAATCAATGTGGTCATATGGCTTGCCATGTGGCTTATAGCACCGCTTCGCGGTGTGCTTGAGCAATATGGCGCTCTTTACTATGTCACTTCAGATGAGTTTCTGCCCACACAGCTGTTCACCTACATGTTCCTGCATGCCAACTTCTGGCACCTGTTCTTCAATATGTTCGCCCTGTTCATGTTCGGAATGACGATGGAGAGAGTGCTTGGCGGTCCGAAATTTCTGTTTTATTATATATCGTGTGGCGTGGGTGCGGCTCTGGTGCAGGAGGGCGTGTTCGCAATAATGATCAACCACTATGCATCTGTGTTTGAGAATCCGGGAAGTGTGGCAGCCCTTCTGCGCAATACCTATGTGACGGGGCAGGAGCTCATGAACATAGGCGTGATGCCCAACGAACCTGTGGTGCAGCAGTTGTTTAACCTCTATCATACCCCGACAATAGGTGCCTCTGGCGCTATCTTCGGCATATTGCTGGCATTCGGCTTCATGTTCCCGAATGTGCGCATCTATCTGCTGTTCCCCCCCATCCCCATCAGAGCCAAGGTGATGGTGATAGCATATGCGCTTATCGAGCTCGCCTTAGGCGTGTATAACAACGAGGCCGACACCGTGGCGCACTTCGCCCATTTGGGAGGAATGCTCTTCGGATTGCTGATACTGTGGTACTGGCGCAAGCACCGTGTGATAGGTGGACCGTATTATTGATATTCATTACATCCTGAAAAGAGATTGAAAGCGACTGTCAGACTGATATTAGCGAACGTGGCGGTTTTCGCACTGCTGAAACTGCTGTGGGTGTGTCTCTCGGCGGGTAATCCGGCGATGGAACAGGCTCTGGCATGGCTCGCTTTACCGTCGCAGCCGTCGGAAGTAGCGTTCGTGCCTTGGACTGCCGTCACCTATATGTTCACGCATATCGATTTCTGGCACCTTCTTATCAATTGCCTGTGGCTCGGATGGTTCGGATGCATGTTCGCCGAAATAGCTGGCATGAGGATGATGGCGGCCACATATTTCGCAGGCGGTCTGACAGGGGCGGTGGCCTATGTGTGCGTGAGCGCATGGCTGTGGCCCGGCACCGACGCATGCCTGCTCGGCGCCTCTGCCGCTACTCTGGCGGTGGTGACCGCAACCCTCATAGCCGAGCCGGGCAAGAGGGTGCAATTTGCCTTCATAGGCGCTTTCTCGCTTAGGAAGCTTGCTGTGGCAGGTGCCGTGGTGTTTCTTCTCGCCTCGATGGAGATGGCGCCACAGCAGACCGTGGCACATGCAGGCGGCATAGCAGCCGGGGCTTTCTCGGCGTTGTTGTGGAAGGTTGTCACCCGCAAGAATATGCGTGTAATGCAGCAGCTAACCCGCAGGAGGCTCGACCGGATTGAACTTATGGATAAGGCAAAGCGTTCGGGATATGCATCGCTGACAGATGACGAAAGGTTGCGCCTGTTCAACCTTTCCGCCGGTCACCCAGATACCGAACGGCTCTGAACAGATTTACCGACAAGCTCAATCGACTGATACTGACAACTAATAATCATCACAATTACTCATGTCACCCCAGTTAAAAAGCAAATTGTGCATCGCCGGATACATAGCAGTGTCGCTGCTGTCGGCGGGAACGCTGTTGGCTGCATACGGGGGAATGGTCAATCCTGAGAAAACTGTGATTCCGGCGTTGCTCACGCTCACGTTTCCGGGCTGGATTCTGGCCGAATTTGCGGCTATAATAATCTGTCTGATATTCTGCCGCAGAATGGCCGTGCTGCCTGCGGTCACACTGGCCATATGCATGGGGCCGCTACTCGATTTCTGTCCGGTGAATCTCGGCACGCCGTCGCTCACGCGCAGTCAGCAGGAAAACAGATTCACTTTATTGAGTTACAATGTGATGGGTTTCGGCAATAACGCCAATCCGTGGACCGACGAGACGCGCCCCGCCTCCAACAGCGAATACGAGGCGCTGATGGACAGCGGTTATGTGAACCAGTCTATGGAGTACATCCTCCATATGGCTCCCGATATCGGTTGCTTTCACGAGTGCCCTGACCTCAAGAAAAACATCTATACCTCCATATCGCAGGAAATGGAGGATTCAATCACACGTATTTTCCCTCATCAGGCTGCGATGAAAGGCGAGAGAATCGCCACACGTTATTCCATGCAGGAGGTGACATTGCGGCAGCCCGACAGTGACACCGGCCGTTATGTAGCGGCCGAGGTGAATATCGACGGGCACAAGACACTGCTCGTGGCTGTGCATCTGGAGTCGATATGCCTCAACTCCGACGACAAGCAGCTGTTCGTGCGGCTCACAGAGGGAGAAGGGACCCGTAATGTGAAAGCCGTGAAAGAGCAGCTCCTCGGCAAGCTTGCGCGAGCCTTCCGCAAGCGCGCCGTGCAGGCCCGAGAGCTGCGTGAACAGATTGATTCGCTCGGTTACGAAAACGTGATAATAGCAGGAGACTTCAATGATATAGCCGGAAGCTATGCGCTCCGTACAATCGCAGGCGACGATTTCCGCAGTGTATTCACTTCGGTGGGATGCGGGCCAGTCTATACCTATCACTCGAGCCGACTGCTGTTCAATATCGACCATGTGCTCTACAAGGGCAATATGAAGGCCGTGGGCTACCGGCGCGACAAGAAAGGGTGGTCCGACCACTATCCGGTGGCCGTGGAGTTCTGCTGGGAGACTCCGGCAAAACAATAGCTTTCGTGAGCATCGACTATAAACTTAATCACAATATAAACAGATTTATGAAACCAATCACTATGGCATTTTGCGCACTGACGGCGGCCGCCGCCCTGAGTGTGGTGTCATGCAGCAAGCAGGAGAGGAAGAACCCCTTCATGCAGCCTTATGACACACCCTTCCAGATTCCTCCTTTTGAGGAAATCGAGATTTCCGACTACATGCCTGCCTTCGAGGCCGGAGTGGCCGAGGCCCGTGCCTCAATCGATTCTATCGTCAACAACCCTGAGGCTCCAACATTCGCCAACACCATCCTCGCAATGGACAATCTCTCGCCCACACTTGAGCGGGTGATGTCGGTGCTCATGTCGCTCACCGAGGCCGACGCTACCGACGAGCTTACAGCCGTTTCGGACTCCATCCTGCCTATGTACAGCGCCTTCTCCGACGAACTTATGATGAACGACGGCCTGTTTCAGCGTGTGAAGGCGCTTTATGACCGCCGCGACTCGCTCGGGCTGGCTCACGACGAGATGCGTGCCCTCGAGCACACCTACCGTGATTTCACCCTCAACGGAGCGCTTCTTTCCGATGCCGACAAGGCACGACTGAAAGAGGTGAACAACCGTCTGTCGAATCTATACATAAAGTTCAACAAGAACCTGCTGAACGCCAACAACGCTTTCGAGATTGTAGTTGACAACGAGGCTGATCTCGCGGGTATTCCTGCAAGCACAGTAGAGAATGCTGCCACCGAAGCCAAGGAGAGAGGCAAAGAGGGCAAGTGGGTGTTCACATTGCATGCCCCTTCGCGTCTGCCGGTTCTCCAGTATGCCGACAACCGCGACCTTCGCGAAAAGATGTGGAAAGGCTATACCGGCAACGCACAGAGCGGCGACAACAACAACCTTCCTGTAATAGAGGAGATTGTGAAGGCCCGTGCCGAGAAGGCCTCAATCATGGGCTTCAAGAACTTTGCTTCGCTTATGACCGCCGACAAGATGAGCGGTACTCCTGAGGCAGCTGAGGCTCTGCTTCTCAGCATCTGGGAGCCTGCAAAAGCAAAGGTAGCGCAGGAAGTGGCCGAAATGCAGGCTCTTTCAGATTCGATGGGCAACACATTCAAAATCGAGCCGTGGGACTACTATTACTTCGCAGAGAAGGTGCGTAAGGACAAATACAACCTCGAGGAGAGCGAGATTCGTCCGTATTTCGCTGTTGATTCTGTGGCTAAAGGCATATTCGCTATGGCCGGCAAGCTTTATGGCGTGACTTTCGAGCCGATCGCCGATGCTCCCAAATATCACCCCGATGTGAAGGTATACGAAGTAAAAGACTCTGCCGGCAATCATGTGGCAGTGTTTATGACCGATTATTTCACACGCGCCACCAAGCGCCAGGGAGCATGGATGGAGTCGATTAAGACTTCTTATGTAAATGCCGACGGCACCGAAGAGCGTCCTATCGTTTACAATGTGGGTAATTTCTCGAAGCCTACAGCTGATGCACCTTCACTGCTTACCATCGACGAGGTGCTTACTATGTTTCATGAATTCGGCCACGGACTCCATGGCATGCTGACAAAGGCCCGTCTGAAGAGCCAGAGCGGCACTTCGGTAGACCGCGACTTTGTGGAGTTCCCCTCACAGTTCCACGAGCACTGGGCCTTCCAGCCCGAGATGCTCACTGAGTACGCTCACCACTACAAGACCGGCGAGCTTATCCCTGACTCGCTCGTACAGAAGATTTCGGCTGCAGCCAAGCACAACATGGGCTTCATGACCGCAGAACTCGTGGGTGCAGCCCTGCTCGACCTCAACTGGGGCTATCTCAATCCCGAAGGTTCGATCGATGTGATGGCTTTCGAGAACTCTGTGGCTGAGAAACTCGGAATGCCTGCCGAACTCACATTCCGCTACCGCTCGCCTTACTTCAAGCATATCTTCGGCGACGAGGGTTATGCTTCGGGTTACTACACATATCTTTGGGCTGAGGTGCTCGATGCCGATGCCTTCGAAATGTTCCAGGAAAAAGGCATATTTGACAAGGAGTGCGCGGCACGCATGAAGAAGGTGCTTGAGAGTGGGGGCTCTGAAGACCCGATGGTGCTCTATGAGAATTTGCGCGGACACCGTCCCACATCCGATGCCCTTCTGCGTCAGCGCGGTCTGAAATAAAGAGATGCAACAGTGTTCTCTTAAGGCTTTTGATGTAATGACAAAATTGATTTTATAAGGTGGGGTCTATGCTCCGTGACAACTGATGAGCCGCTCGGTTTCGGGCGGCTCATTTATGTGTTAAAAAACGGTTTTGAAGAGTTATTAGCTTCGTTTTGTGGAGAAAATATATGAAATGTCGACAAAATGTAAACAAACTGCCTCCAAAGCGTCTTAGAAGCCTCTGAGAGAATTTTATACACTAAACATTGTTAAAAATCGAAAAGCGAATGCGAATATTTTTAGAATTTGGTGAAAATTATTAATTTTGCGGTTGTATTAAACACTTTCTACCACATCATCATTTTTCGTTTTATCATGGATCGTGAGTCTGTTCTAACTCGAACCGAAGAATGTGGCATTAAGGTTCACATCGGTTCACTCATCGGCAATGAATTACGCCGACAGCGCCGTCCGGCGGCGTGGCTTGCGCAGGAAATCTGCTGCGACCGCACCAATGTTTACAAAATTCTCCGCAAGGGAAGTATCGATACCGAGCTTCTATGCCGTATATCGGTAGCCCTTGATCACGATTTCTTCGCGGAATTTCAAAATGTCTGCGGATTTTCAAAGCCGCAGCTTCAGGAGAATTGAACGGTTTTTTACAAGCGCGACACCATCACTGCAAGTGGGAGTGCCGCAAGCCATGGCCCTTAGCATGGAATATGGCTACATCACAATTCATTTTCGTAAGCCGGTGACCGATTTTTCGGTCTCGGCTTTTCTGTTATTATATAGGAATCTGTTGGGGGAGGAGAGAAAAAACAAGTGAGGATTTAACTTTGGAGGGTGTGGTGTATCTTATAGTTGAAGGCAATGAAAAAACGCTCTGCCACCGTCTAAAGCAAACATGAAACACAGCATCGCACAAATCACTGAAAAACTGCGCAATGAACCGGAAAAGGGGTTCAGGATGCTGGTGGATTCGTTCATGGAGCCGGTCTACAATCATGTACGGCGACTGGTGGTGAATCACGACGATGCGCAGGATGTTGTCCAGGATACGTTTGTGAAAGTGTACAATGCCTTGCCTTCTCTACGCGACCTCAAGACCATTCCGTCGTGGATAATGAAAATCGCCACCAACGAGGCCCTGCTGTTTCTGCGCAGTGAGAAAGCGCGTACCGCGGCCGATATGCTTCAGCCCGAAGCGGCCGACAGCCTTGAGGCTGATGAATATTTCGATTACTCCGATCTGGAGGCGGTGAAGCTGCAACGTGCCATCCACACGCTTCCTCCAAAGCAACAGGCGGTGTTCAACCTGAAATATTTCGACGACCTGCCTTATGACGAGATAGGCCGTATCACGGGCACCACATCGCTGACGGCAAAAGTGAATTATCACTTCGCCAAAAAGAAAATAACGGAACTGCTGAGCGCCGACATCTGAAAGGCTCTCCAGATGACTTCACTAAAAATTAACTAAATTAAAAACTCTACCATATGCCTCAGTTCGATATTGACAAAGCGACCCGCCGCACGCCTTACCGTGTGCCCGAAGGCTCTTTAGCATCGCTTGAGCAGCGTATTCTGGCGGCCACGGTCGAAGCCGCCGCTCCCATAGGAGATGTAAAGCTCACCAGGGCTCCGCGTCTCTGGCGCTGGGTTGCCTCGACAGCCGCGGCTGTCGTAGTGGCAGTGGCCATGGGAGTGGGCATGCACATATCGCTGTCGCCTTCGGAACCGACCCAGAGTGTCGACCAGGCTTTTGCCAATCTGTCGACCGCTGACCAGCAGCACCTTATGGACTGTTATGACAACGAGCGCATGCTTGAGGCTTACCTATACTGATAATTTTTTTTACAGCATCCTATTAAACATATCGCCAATGAAAAGCATTGTTAAACTGATGATTGCGTTGCTGATGATAGCTCTTCCCGCAGCGGCATCGGCTCAGAAGGGCGAGAGGCGTCATGACCCGGCCCAACGTGAAGCACTGGCCAAGGCACAGGCTGCCGAGATAGCCAAGGAGATGAAGCTCAACGACGAGCTTACTCAGAAATATACCGAGACTTTCCTTGACTTTCAGCGCGAGATATGGAGCATGGACAATCCCCGCCACAGGCGCATGAAGGAGGAAGATATGACCGAGGCGCAGGCTAAAGAGCAGAATGAGTGGCGTCTGAAATCTGACCAGCGTTTTCTCGAGATTAGGAAAAAATATTACCATGAGTACAGCAAGTTCCTTACTCAGAAACAGATACTCCAGGCCAACAGGCTTGAAAAGCAGATGATCGACCGCATGATGCAGCAGGCACGCCGTCACGGTAAGAAAAACGGCCCTAAAAGCTCTAAATAACAGGCGACTCCACAGAGAATCATAGATGAAGAGATCAGTCAAATCTGAAATAAATCTGTATATCAAATTAGCAAATAAATAAAAGAAACACTTTATGACTATGAAAAAGAAAATTTTTGGAATAATGGTTATGGCTATGGCCCTTGTAGCAACTCCCGCTTTCGCACAGAAGAACAATACCAAGGCCAAGAAGGAAGTGCGCACAGAGCGCCAGATGTCACCGAGAGGTGAGGCCGGTTTCGCTGCCGCACTATTCGACGGCATTAATCTTACCGACACCCAGAAGAACCAGCTGAAAGAGCTCCGCGAGAAACAGCGTGAGCAGCGCAAGGCCAAAATGCAGGCCTACAAGGAGCAGTTCAAGGAGATGAAGCAGGACGAGAAAGCCAACCGCGGCCGCCGCGATTCAACCATGATGGCTGCACGTAAGGCTGAGCGACAGGATTATCTCAACAGCCTCAAGAGCATCCTCGGCGAGGAGAATTATGTGAAATTCCTTGAGAACAGTTTCCTGAACGCTCCCTCGCAGGACTTCGGCCGCCAGGGCGCTCCCCGTCGCGGCGATAAGGACATGCGCGTGCGTGGTGACAAGAAAGCTCCCCGCAGATAATCGGACAGACTGAAAGTCAGCGCACCCTAACAGCAACCGGCCTCCGAACGCTTTTATGCATCGGAGGCCGGTTGATTTTTATTTTAGGTAGTTTTCAGCGATATGTGCGAAGCCCGGGGTAGAACGCGTCAGGCATATATTCAAATTTGAAATCGGATGGTGTGCCATAGACGAATGCCACATCAAAGCGCGGTTTCAGCCGGATATTGCGCGATGTGAGGAAACCGTTGGCGGCCGCCACCAGATGTCTGATTTTCGAAGGTGATATGATGCGGCTAAGGTCTTCGCCCTGAGTGCGGCGTGTCTTCACCTCCACAAAGGCTATCCATGCGTCTTTCTGCGCTATGATGTCGAGCTCCAGATGGTCCATACGCCAATTGCGTTCCACTATCGCATAGCCCTCCTTTATGAGGTGCTCGCACACCACATCCTCGCCCCACGAGCCAAGTTTGTTGTGTTCAGCCATGGCTTGGAGGCGTGTCAGTATTCATCCCATGCCTTTATTTCGATGTCGTCGAGGCGGAGCGAGGTGAAGGCTTTGATGAATGTGGATGCCAGACGGGCGTTGGTAATCAGGGGTATGTTGAGGTCGATGGCGGCGCGGCGCACTTTGTAGCCGTTGGAGAGTTCGGCCGACGAGAGGTTCTTGGGCAGATTCACCACCATATCCACAAGTTTGTGGTGCAGGAGGTCGAGAGCCTGGGGATGTGCGTCGGGGCCGTCGCTGGGCCAGTGGGCGAGCACTGCAGGTATGCCGTTCTCGGTGAGGAAACGGTGGGTGCCTGCGGTGGCGTAGATTTTCAGTCCGGCTGCATGGAGCTGCTGTGCGGCTTCGAGCATATCGGCTTTCTGTCGGGGAGTGCCTGTGCTGAGGAGCACTGCACGGCGAGGAATGCGATGGCCTACAGAAAGCATTGATTTGAGCAGAGCCTCGTTGGTGTCGTCGCCGAGGCAGCCCACTTCACCGGTAGATGACATGTCGACGCCAAGCACAGGATCAGCGCCTTGCAGACGCGAGAAGCTGAACTGTGATGCCTTGATGCCTACGTAATCGAGGTCGAAGAGGGTCTTTGACGGTTTCTCGACTTTCTGTCCGAGCATCACGCGTGTGGCTAGGTCGATGAAGTTGATCTTGAGCACCTTGCTCACGAAGGGGAAGCTTCGCGAAGCACGTAGGTTGCACTCTATCACCTTGATATCGTTGTTTTTGGCTAGATACTGTATGTTGAACGGGCCGGAGATGTTGAGGGCTTTGGCAATCTGTGCCGACACTTTCTTGATTCGGCGCATGGTCTCCACATAGAGTTTCTGCGGCGGGAACTGGATGGTGGCATCGCCCGAGTGCACGCCGGCGAACTCGATGTGCTCCGAGATGGCGTAAAGCTTTATTTCGCCGTCCTGAGCCACGGCGTCCATTTCGATTTCCTTGGCGTGCTGTATGAATTCCGACACAACCACGGGGTGCTGTTTGCTCACATTTGCTGCGAGAGTGAGGAAGCGGTGAAGCTCCTCTTCGTTGGAGCAGACATTCATGGCTGCGCCGCTGAGCACGTAGCTCGGACGCACAAGCACCGGGAAGCCTACCTCACGGATGAACTCATCGATGTCGGCGAAGCTGGTGAGCTCGCGCCAGCGCGGCTGGTCTATGCCGAGACGGTCGAGCATGGCCGAGAATTTGTGGCGGTCTTCGGCGTTGTCGATTGATTTTGCCGATGTGCCGAGTATGTTTATGCCTGATTCGTCGAGGCGTGTGGCGAGGTTGTTAGGTATCTGGCCGCCCACCGAAAGAATGACTCCGTGGGGATTTTCAAGTTCCAGAATATCCATCACGCGCTCAAATGTGAGCTCGTCGAAGTAGAGGCGGTCGCACATGTCGTAGTCGGTCGACACGGTCTCGGGATTATAGTTTATCATCACCGATCGGTAACCCTGTTCCTTGACGGTGAGCAACGCATTGACCGAGCACCAGTCGAACTCCACGGAGCTACCGATGCGATAAGCGCCTGAACCGAGCACAACCACCGAACGGCGGTCGTTGAGATACTGCACATCGTTCACCGAGCCGTTGTAGGTGAGGTAGAGGTAGTTGGTCATCGCAGGATATTCGGCGGCAAGGGTGTCGATCTGTTTCACCACAGGCACGATGCCGAAGCTCTTTCGGCGGGCACGCACGCGGTCGTTGTCGCGGCCGGTGATGTCGAGCTTTTCACGACGCACGGCACGTGCAATCTGGAAATCGCTGAATCCCTGCTGCTTGGCCAGGCGGAGAAGGTCTTCGGGGAGAGCCTCGATTTCGTTGAATGTCTTGAGCTCGCTCTCGGTGTCGATGATATGCTTGAGTTTTTCGAGAAACCAGCGGTCAATGCGTGTGAGCTCATGCAGACGGTCTACGGTATAGCCTTTGTGAAGGGCCTCCGCAAGCACGAAGATGCGCTTGTCGGTGGGCTCTTTAAGGGCCTTGTCCATATCGTCGATTTTAAGTTCTCTGTTGCCCACAAATCCGTGCATGCCCTGGCCTATCATGCGCAGGCCTTTCTGTATTACTTCCTCGAAGGTGCGGCCGATGGCCATGACTTCGCCTACAGATTTCATAGAGGAACCTATCTCGCGGCGTACGCCGTGGAATTTTCCGAGGTCCCAGCGCGGTATCTTGCACACTATGTAGTCGAGCGCAGGCTCGAAGAATGCCGAGGTGTCTTTTGTTACAGAATTCTTGAGTTCGAACAGGCCGTATCCCAGACCGAGCTTTGCAGCCACGAATGCCAGTGGATAGCCGGTGGCTTTTGATGCGAGAGCCGACGAGCGGCTGAGGCGGGCGTTGACTTCAATCACGCGGTAGTCCATCGAATCGGGGTCGTAGGCATACTGTACGTTGCACTCGCCCACGATGCCGATGTGGCGTATAATCTTGATGGCGAGCTCGCGTAGGTAGTGGTAGTCGTCGTTCGACAGTGTCTGTGAGGGAGCCACCACGATGCTCTCGCCGGTGTGGATGCCGAGGGGGTCGAAGTTCTCCATGTTACACACTGTGATACAGTTGTCGTAGCAGTCGCGTACTACTTCATATTCCACCTCTTTCCAGCCCTTGAGCGATTTTTCCACCAGTACCTGAGGCGAGAATGAGAATGCCTTCTCTGTGAGTGCCCGCAGCTCCTCGGCGTTGTCGCAGAAGCCGCTTCCGAGTCCGCCCAATGCATAAGCCGCACGCACAATCACGGGATATCCGAGGCGCTCGGCAGCCTGAAGGGCCTCGTCGATACTCTCCACGGCCTGGCTCTTGATAGTTTTCACTTCGATTTCATCGAGCTTGTGCACGAAGAGTTCGCGGTCTTCGGTATCCTTGATGGCCTGCACCGGTGTGCCCAGCACACGCACGTTGTATTTTTCGAGCACACCTCCTTCATAAAGTTCCACTCCGCAGTTGAGGGCGGTCTGTCCGCCGAACGAGAGGAGGATGCCGTCGGGTCGCTCTTTCTCGATGACCCTTTCCACGAAATAGGGTGTGACGGGGAGAAAATAAATCTTGTCGGCAAACCCTTCGGAGGTTTGCACTGTGGCGATGTTGGGGTTGATGAGGATGGTCTCGATTCCTTCCTCTTTCATGGCCTTAAGGGCCTGTGAACCGGAATAATCGAATTCGCCGGCCTCACCGATTTTCAGTGCGCCGCTACCTAGAAGAAGAACTTTCTGTATCTTTTCCATGCGGGAATATGGTGTGAATGAAGGTGTGGATTAGTATGAGATGTGGCGGGAGGAGAGGGCGGGTGAGTTTCAGAGCATCGCAATAAATTTGTCGAAGATGAACTCGGTGTCTCTCGGACCCGACGAAGCCTCGGGGTGGAACTGTGCCGAGAACCAGGGTTTCTCCTTGTGGCGGATGCCCTCGTTGGTGCCGTCGTTCATGTTGATGAACAGAGGCTCCCAGTCGGAGGGGAGCTTCGAATCGTCTACTGCGAAGCCGTGGTTCTGCGAGGTGATGTAGCAGGTGTTGGTACCGACCATGCGCACGGGCTGATTGTGGCTGCGGTGGCCGTATTTCAGTTTGTAGGTGTTGGCTCCGGCAGCTTTTGCAAGGAGCTGGTTGCCCATGCAGATGCCGCAGATGGGCTTGCCGGTGGCCATGAATTTGCGTATGTTCTCTACTGTTTCTTCGGCGAAGTCGGGGTTACCGGGGCCGTTGGAGATGAAGAGGCCGTCGCACTGGATGGTGTTGAAATCGTAGTTCCAGGGAACACGCACCACCTTCACTCCACGGCGCGTGAGGCATCGGATGATGTTGAACTTGGTGCCGCAGTCGACCAGCACCACGGTCTTGTCGCCGTCGCCGTGCTCCTCGGGCGCAGGACAGCTGACCTGTGCTATGAGGTTCTCGCTGTTGGGGTCGCTGAACTCCACTTCGTCGGGCGACTCAAAATAGATTTTTCCGAGCATCGAGCCCTTGTCGCGCAGATGCTTGGTGAGAGCGCGGGTGTCGATGCCGTAGAGGCCGGTGATTTTTTCATCCCTGAGCCATTGGTGCAGCGAGCGGGTTGAAAGCCAGTGACTCGGCTCCCAGGAATAGTCCTGGGCGATGATGGCGCGGCAGTGGATGCGTGAGCTTTCGAGGTACTCGCTCACATCGTCTTTTATCGTTTCCGGCGGCACGCCGTAGTTGCCGAGAATGGGATAGGTGGTGACAAGTATCTGTCCCTCGTAGGAGGGGTCGGTAAGACTTTCCGGATAGCCGGTCATGGCGGTGTTGAACACCACTTCGCCGGCTGTGGGAGCTTCGTAGCCGAAAGATTTCCCTGTGAAGCATGTGCCGTCTTCGAGCATCAGAACGGCCTGTCGGGTCTGTCGCATAGAAAAATGTGTAATACTGGCTTGTTTGTGTGGACCATGAGGCGGCGTGTGTCGCGGCTTTGCCGCATGGCCGCTTTCCGCTGCAAAGTTAGCCATTATTTCCAACACAGCCAAAGAAAATGCGCAAATCAGAAAAAACGGCCAATCGGTGCTGCCGGAATGGTGAAATCGTGATGGTGCTATGGGTGGAGAGGGGGAATTTCGGCGAAGCGGGGGAAGACTTTGCCGTCGCGTGTCACTCTTTCAAAGAACATCTTTTCCGGGCGAATCCAATAGCCGCATTCACCGTAAAGGGCCTGATAGACCACCATGCGCCGCTGTGTCTCGGAATCCTTGGCGATATGCCACAGCCGGTATTGGCCTCCTTTAAAATGACGGAAATAGCGCTCTCTTATCGGCTTCACTTCATGGAGCATCCGTTGTATTGCAGGCACAAGCTCGCGGCGCACATTTTCAGCTGTCATCGTATGGGGACCATCATAATCAAGAGCGGTGTCGTAATATTTCAGAAAAACATCGCGGAAATGCGCGAGGTTATCCAGGGAGCCGAACATCCCCCACACTCTGTCGCGGTTGAACTCATCGTAACAATCGAACTGATGCTCCTCCATGGAGGCGAACTCATCGATAAGCTCCGGGGTTATCTCAAATTCCTGACGGCCGTCGGCACGCGGCGATTTGTACGCGTGGACGCCGAGTCGTGGCTTCAGAAATTCAGTCATCCTGAAGAAAGGGCTGACAAGAATAGCCGGCACTCCGGTGAATCGGACAAGCTGCTGACCATAGAACGACCCGCAGCTCGAACCCACTATCAGGTCGAAGCAGTTGCTTCCGCACATATCTTGAAGCATATCCAGCGCCTCATAGGGATGGAGCGGAAGGTCGGGTGCGACAATTTCGGCGACTCCGGACAACTCAGCTTTAAGTGTCTCGGCAATCGCACATGCGCCACTTGAAGTGAAACCGTGCAGGAAGAGTATCTTTTTCATGACTGATGGTTAAATGTACTTACTATTGACTGACAAATTTACTGCTTTTTTGAGAAACCGGACTTCGGCATCACGGTATAATACTGCATATATATCGGTGCCGGAATTATGATAGTGGAGCGGTGGCGATGCAAGGAAGTGAGGCCTATCGGGTTATGGACGGAAGGCGGAAAGGGCACCGAAAATGGCGAAGGTTTTGGTGTGTGAAATCACAAAATTATTCCTACATTTGTTGCTCTCAAACCTACTTCCCATCTTCATTGATTCTCTCATGAGCAAATTCGTACATCTTCACGTACACACCCAATATTCAGTGCTTGACGGACAGGCGCCAGTGGAGGCTCTTGTCGACAAGGCCATGGCCGACGGTATGCCGGCCCTCGCCATAACCGACCATGGCAACATGTTCGGCATCAAAGAGTTCTACAACTATGTAGCCAAGAAAAACTCCAAGACCAAGGGTGCGATAAAGGATGCTCTCGAGGCTGCCAAAAAGGCCGAGGAGGAGGGAAACACGCAGGAGGCCGAGGCACGCAAGGCCGAGGCCGAAGAGCTTAAGGCCAAAATCTTCAAGCCAATTCTTGGCTGTGAGGTGTATGTGGCAGAGCAGAGTCTCGACACTCATATCGACAAGCACGATACCGGTCGACACCTAATAATTCTGGCCAAAAACGAGAAGGGTTACCACAATCTGGTAAAGATTGTGTCGAAGGCTTGGACCGACGGTTTTTATTCGCATCCACGAACCGACAAGGCCGACATAGTGGCCCACAAGGAGGGGCTGATAGTATGCTCGGCGTGTCTGGGAGGCGAGATACCCAAACTCATCCTGCAAGGGAAAATCGACGAGGCCGAAAAGGCCGTTGACTGGTGGAAGGAGCAGTTCGGCGACGACTATTATCTGGAACTCCAGCGCCACAAGGCCACCGTGCCTCGCGCCAACCATGAGACTTTTCCGCTGCAGCAGAAGGTCAATGCCGAGCTACTGCGCATGGCGGCCGAGAAGGGTATAAAGGTGATATGCACCAACGACTCGCACTTTGTGAACGAAGAGGACGCCGAGGCCCACGAACGCCTGATATGCCTTTCTACCGGTAAAAAAATCTCCGACGAGAACCGCATGCTCTACAGCAAGCAGGAGTGGCTCAAGACTACCGACGAGATGGCCGCCGTGTTCAGCGATATACCCCAGGCACTCGCCAACACAGTGGAGATAGCCGACAAAGTGGAGTTCTACGACATAGACCATGCTCCGATCATGCCGTTTTTCGCCATCCCTGAATCGTTTGGTACCGAGGCGGAATATCGCTCGCGTATTTCGGAGCAGGAGCTTTTCGACGAGTTTACCCGCGACGAGAACGGCAATGTGGTGCTCTCGCAGGAGGAAGCCGAGAAGAAAATCAAGAAACTCGGCGGCTATGACAAACTATACCGTATAAAATTCGAGGCCGACTATCTGGCCAAACTCGCCTATGAGGGAGCCGAGCGCCGCTATGGCTCGCCGCTGGCCGACGATGTGAAGGAGCGCATAAAATTCGAGCTCCATATCATGAAGACCATGGGCTTCCCCGGCTACTTCCTCATAGTGCAGGACTTCATAAATGTGTCGCGTGAGCGCCTGGGCGTGAGCGTGGGACCCGGCCGTGGTTCGGCGGCAGGCTCGTGTGTGGCATATTGCCTCGGTATCACTCAGATCGACCCCATACGCTACGACTTGCTGTTCGAACGTTTCCTGAATCCCGACCGTATATCGCTGCCCGATATCGATGTGGACTTCGATGATGACGGCCGAGCCCGCGTGCTGCAGTATGTGACCGAAAAATATGGCGCCGAAAATGTGGCCCACATCATTACCTACGGCACCATGGCCACGAAGATGGCTATCAAGGATGTGGCCCGTGTGGAGGGCCTGCCTATCCCGGAGAGTGACCGACTGGTGAAGCTGATACCGCGCCACATGCCTGAGGTGAACGGCAAGGAGGTCAAGCTAAACCTCAAGAACTGCCTGAAGCTTGTGGATTCGTTCCGCGACGAGGCCAACAGCCCCAATCCGGTGGTGCGCCAGACACTCAAATATGCCGAGCAGCTTGAGGGCACTGTGCGCGGCACCGGCGTGCATGCCTGCGGCGTGATTATCTGCCGAGATAAGATTTCCGACTGGGTGCCGGTGAGCACCGCCGTCGACAAGCTCGAGGGAAAGTTGCTCGTGACACAGTATGAGGGCCGTGTGATAGAGGAGACCGGACTGATAAAGATGGACTTCCTCGGACTCAAGACGCTCTCGATCATCATGGAGGCCGTGAACAACATCAAGCAGACCCGCGGCATCGACATCGATATGGAGAAGATACCGATCGACGACCCGGCCACCTATAAGCTTTATTGTGATGGAAAGACCATAGGTACTTTTCAGTTTGAAAGCGCCGGCATGCAGAAATATCTACGCGAGCTGCAGCCCTCGACCTTTGAAGACCTCATAGCCATGAACGCCCTCTACCGACCGGGCCCTATGGATTATATCCCCGATTTCATCTCGCGCAAGCATGGCAAGACACCTATAGTCTACGATATCCCGGTGATGGAGAAATATCTCAAGGATACCTACGGAGTGACGGTGTATCAGGAGCAGGTGATGCTTCTGTCGCGCCTGCTGGCCAACTTCACCCGCGGCGAGAGTGATACACTGCGCAAGGCCATGGGTAAGAAACTCATCGACAAGATGAATCACCTCAAAGGCAAGTTCCTTGCCGGGGGTCAGGCCAACGGTCACGACCCAGAGGTGCTTGAAAAGATATGGAAAGACTGGGAAAAGTTCGCCTCCTATGCCTTCAATAAGAGTCACGCCACATGCTACTCGTGGGTGGCTTTCCAGACAGCATACCTCAAGGCTAACTATCCGGCCGAATATATGGCGGCTGTGCTGTCGCGAAACAGCTCCGACATTACCAAACTCACCAACTTCATGGACGAATGCAAATCGATGCGCATCACTGTGAAGGGCCCCGATGTGAACGAGTCGTATGCCTGCTTCGGTGTGAACCGCCAGGGCGATATCCGGTTCGGTCTCACGGCCATAAAGGGCGTGGGCGACAATGTGGTGGCCTCCATAATCAAGGCACGCAACGAGGGCGGCCGTTTCGAGAGTCCTTACGACTTTGTGGAGCGTGTGCCTACCGGCATTCTGAACCGCCGTACATTCGAGAACCTTGTGCTTTCGGGCGCTTTCGACTGGTATACCGAGCTTAAGCGCGAGGACTATATGGAGAAAAACAACCGCGACGAGACATTCATCGAGCAGCTCCTGCGCTACGGAGCCGCCTATCAGGCCGCCGAGCAGTCGAGAGAGATGTCGCTCTTCGGCGAGTTCGACCAGGAGATGAAGATACAGGGGCGTCCCGTGCCCAAGTCGGCGGTTCCCATCTCAGAGGCCGAGAAGCTCGAGAAGGAGAAGGAGCTTCTGGGCATGTATCTTTCGTCACATCCGCTCAAGCCTTACGACATGGAGCTCAACTACGGCATGATGTCGATAAAGCAGGTGAACGAGCTCACACCCCGCGAGAATCTCGAGATATGCTTCGGCGGCATGGTCACGAAGTTCGAGTCGAAGCTCACCCAGAAGGGGAAGCCCTACGGTGTGCTCACTCTTGAAGATTTCCTGTCGAGTATCACTGTGCGCATATTCGGCAACAAATTCTACGATTTCGAGCGTTTTTGCCGCCCCGGCACCGACATATTCATCAATGCGCACTACCAGATGTCGTTCCGCGGCGACGAACTGATGATGGAGATTGACCGCCTGCGTCTGCTCGAGGATGCTCAGGGACGCACCATAGATGGTATCACCCTCGTGCTCGACCCCGATGAGGTGAAGTCGGCGCTGATATCGTCGATCGCCGAACATGCCTCATCGGCCACCTCGGGCAAAGGGCGCCTCAACGTGGTGCTCGTCGACCCGGCGATAGGCCGCAAGGTGCACCTCGCCTCGAAAACCGGCATACCAATCAACCGCGACCTGATGAATATGATAGAATCATTCAACATCCGCTATGAGCTGTCGCGCAACCGCGACATAACGGGCGATACACATTTCGACGACCTTGCCCGCACATCCGACGCGGCCGAGACCGCCGAGGTGGCCGAGCTGGTGGATGCCGATTTGTAACAGAACATTCCAACACACTCAATTAAAATCTTATAAAAACAGAAAAATGGCACTTACTATCACCGACGCAAACGCGAAAGAACTTATCGCCTCAGGAAAGCCTGTGGTAATCGATTTCTGGGCCACATGGTGCGGCCCGTGCATGGCTATGGGCCCCATTGTAGACGAACTTGCCAAGGAGTATGAAGGCAAGGTGGTAATCGGCAAATACAACGTTGACGAGGAGACCGACCTCAGCACCGAATATCGCATCATGTCGATTCCCACATTCCTTTTCTTCAAGAACGGCGAGAAGACAGCCATCCGCCTCGCAGGCTCGCAGAGCCGCGAGACTTTCCGCGCCAAAATAGAGGAGCTTCTTGCCCTCTGACAGGCGGGTAACGGAAAGCAATACAGGCTGCGTCGTGTGAATCGGCGCAGCCTGTATTGTTTTAACCTGTTGCGGTGCACGAGGGCAGGGCAGGTGAGGACATAAAAATGCGACCAGCCTTCCTTCACAGGAAAGCTGGCCGCTCTCGTCTAAATATTAGATGGTTATGCAAAGGTTAATTAATTGCAATAACCGCACTTGATGAGGTGATTATTATTTTACATACACTTTCGATGCAGTGCCGTCGCTCTTGACGAGGATGTTGACTGCACCCTTGATTGCGCGATTTACACGGGTTCCGGAGAGTGTGTAAATCTTGACATCAGAGCTGATGGCGTCGGCCTCGATGGAGTCGATGCCGTTCTCCTTGGCGTAGGTCTCGATGTACTTGATAAGATCTTCGATCTCCTCTACGGGAACCACGTTGCTGTATTCACCTTCCTCGGCTACAGCTGCGAGAGCGTCGTCGGCAGCCTGACGGGCTGCGTCGATAGCCTGCTGGGCGGTGGCAACAACTTCGGTCACATCAACATCGTCATAAAGAGTAGCGACGGTAGTCTTCATTTCGTCGAGCTTGAGCTGGAGACCGTCGATAGTCTCGATGTCGGCGTCGTAAGCAGCCTTGTTGGCGGCCTGACGGTTGAACTCATCCTGCTGTGCCTTGGCGTCGGTTACGACTGCGGCGATGAGGGCTTCGATGGCCTCGGTGTCGACGGTGTATTCGAAGGTGCCTTCGGTGGTAACAGCTGAGTAAGCCTCCTCGGCGTCGAGAGTAGCTTTCTCGATAGCGGCGTTGGCGGCAGCAACAGCCTCGGTTACATCAGCTTCGGGATAGAGCTCGTTGGCTTCGGCCTCGGCAGCCTCGAGTTTCTCGATGAGGGCCTGGATAGCTGTCTGAGTCTCCATGTAAGCCTTGGCGTTGGCTGTGGTGCGCTCGAGCTCGGCCTGCTGAGCCTCGGCGTCGGTTACGACTGCGGCGATGAGAGCATCGATGGCCTCGGTGTCGATGGTGAAGCTGTAGATGCCTTCCTCAGCTACGGCCTCGAATGCGGCCTGTGCGTCGGCGGTGAGTTTGTTGATGGCGGCCTGAGCGGCTTCTACCGATTCCTCAACATCTACTTCAGGATATTTCTCGTCAACCTCTGCCTTGGCGGCGTCGAGCTTGGCCTGGAGAGCTGCGATATCCTGAACGGTCTTGTCGTAGGCTGCCTGGTTGGCGGCTACGCGCTGTGTCTCCTGGTAAGCTGCTTCCTGCTCGGTAGCCGACTTGGTGATGGCCTCGATGAGGGCGCAGATGC
Source organism: uncultured Muribaculaceae bacterium (assembly GCA_934555895.1). GTDB lineage: Bacteria > Bacteroidota > Bacteroidia > Bacteroidales > Muribaculaceae > UBA7173. The sequence goes on from CAKTFH010000018.1 coordinate 35,494, forward strand.
CGGCCTCGTCTACAGTGTAGTTGTATACGCCTTCCTTGTCAACTGCGAGATAAGCGAGGTTTGCATCGTTGCGGGCGTTGGTGATGGCGGTCTGTGCCTTGTTGAGCACAGAGGTGATGTTAGCGTGGGGGCAATCTTTCTCAGCAGCCTCTACAGCGGCGTCGAGCTCAGCCTGGAGGGCGTTGAGGGTTGCGATAGCCTGGTCGTAAGCGGCTTTGTTGTGCTCCTTGCGGTTGGCCTCGTTGTCAGCAACAGCCTTGGCGATGATGGCGTCGATGAGGGTGTTGATTTCAGCGGTGGGAACCGTATAGCTGTAGGTGCCTTCGGTGGCAACAGCTGCGTAAGCGGCCTCGGCGTCGAGGGTAGCTTTCTCGATAGCGGCGTTGGCGGCGGCGATAGCTTCGGTTACATCAGCGTCGGGATACTGCTCCTTGACCTGAGCCTCCACACCCTCGAGTTTCTCGATGAGAGCCTGGAGGGCAGCCTGAGTCTCCTGATAAGCCTTGGCGTTGGCTACGGTGCGCTCTATCTCCTCCTGCTGTGCCTTGGCGTCGGGGAGGATTGCGTTGATGAGTGCCTCGATGGCAGCGGTGTCTACTGTGTAGTTGTAGGTGCCTTCGGTGGCAACAGCTGCGTAAGCGGCCTCGGCGTCAACGGTAGCTTTCTCGATAGCGGCCTGAGCGGCGGCTACGGTAGCCTCAGTGTTAGCGTCGGGATACTGCTCTTTGGCCTCGTTCTGGACGGCTTCGAGTTGCTCGATGAGGGCCTGGAGGGCAGCCTGAGTCTCCTGATAAGCCTTGGCGTTTGCAGATGTGCGCTCTATCTCCTCCTGCTGTGCCTTGGCGTCGGGCAGGATGGTATCGATAAGAGCGTCGATAGCGTCGGTGTCTACTGTGAAGCTGTAGGTGCCTTCGGTGGCAACAGCTGCGTAAGCCTCCTCGGCGTCGAGGGTAGCTTTCTCGATGGCGGCGTTGGCAGCGGCAACAGCCTCGGTTACATCAGCGTCGGGATACTGCTCCTTGACCTGAGCCTCCACACCCTCGAGTTTCTCGATGAGAGTCTGGATAGCGGTCTGAGTCTCCTGATAAGCCTTGGCGTTGGCTACGGTGCGCTCTATCTCCTCCTGCTGTGCCTTGGCGTCGGGGAGGATTGCGTTGATGAGGGCCTCGATAGCTTCGGTGTCTACGGTATAGTTGTAGGTGCCTTCGGTGGCAACAGCGTTGTAAGCAGCCTCGGCGTCAACTGTAGCTTTCTCGATAGCGGCCTGAGCTGCGGCGATGGGCTCGGTTACATCAGCGTCGGGATACTGCTCCTTTGCCTCGGCCTCGGCGGCTCCGAGCTGCTCCATGAGAGCCTCGAGGGCAGCCTGAGTCTCCTGATAAGCCTTGGCGTTGGCAGTAGCGCGGTCGAGCTCAGCCTGTTCAGCCTGTGCGTCTTCTACCAGCTTTTTGATAGAAGTTTCAACTTCGGCAGCGGGCTCAGTGACGATGGTATCGTATTTTGAAGGTAGGGTGGCATCAGCAAATGCAGTATTTGCTGCAGTTTCAATAGCATCGATAGCTGTTGTGATGCTTTCGCCGGTGAAGCTGTCTTTCACATCTGGATATTTCTCGGCGATTTCAGCAAGTGCTTCGGCCAGAGCAGTGCGCAGACCAGCGATTACAGTTTGGGCATCTGAAAGATATTTACCACCATTAATAATATTAACAGCAAGATTTCCGCAGTTGATGCTTTTGGTCATACCAGCTGCATCAGGAACTGTAGATACGATTATGTCGTTAAGATTTACAGTACCTTCAGTAGATTCGAATGTCTCAGGTACGGAAACATTCAGAGTAAAGAGCGTTCCTTCGCCGGATTCAGCAATTTTGGTGGTGCTCATATCCAGCAGAATGAGTGAGATTGTTCCATCAGGACGTGTAGTCTTGCGGAAACGGCTTCCAGGTGTGAGACGGCTACTCAGTTTGATATCTGAGGCTGCAATGTCAAAACCCTCTGGAAGTTTTACGAGAAATTCAAGACCGCCAAGAGGTGCGTCGTTTGTCATGTTTACTTCAATGGGGAATTTCTGGCCCGGGGCTACGACCACATCTGAAGCAGTAGTGGTGAACTCATATTTGGGAGCTTCTTCCTCCACACCGAGTGTGACATCAACTGTGCAATCGTTCAGGTTGACAAGCTTATTGTCTTTACCGGAAATTCCGATTCTTGAAAGACCGAACTCCACTTTATTGTTTGACAGCATTCCATCTTTTATGCGGAGTTTCACTGTCATAAGAGCACCTGAGTTCTCGGCAATGGGCTTGCTTTCCCAAGAAGTGATTATTGCGGCAACACCCTTAAAGGTAAGTTCCTGACCATTGCTTGTACGTACTGGGTTCATCTGAGGAGTACCGACGATTTCCAATTCATCGGGCAAGTCAAATCTGAACTGTACTCCATATACATCGACATCGTTGTCCATGTATACAGGTACTTCAACAGGCTCGTAGTCCGTTATACTGAACGGCTCGACATAGATCTTGTTTTCGGCAGCAGCCGCAAAGCTTGCGGTTATAGCGACAAGAAGAGCTACGAGCTTTAAACCGGATATTTTGTTGATTAATTTCATTGTATAATTTATAATATGTTTGTGGGGTAAAGGTACACGTAAACGTATACGCGCTTACGTGTACCTCTTTACCTATATCAATGCATCTCTTTGGTGGTAGTGCCGTCGGCGTGACGGATGATGTTGATACCACGCTGGAGCTTGTTATAAGCGCGACCGGCTGCATCGTAGATACGGTCCTTGACATTATGGCAGCCCTCAGTAATGCTGTCGATACCAGAGAGACCAGTATTCTTGACTTCGTAAGCGGTTGCGTTCGAGTCAGCGAATACAGCGCCTTCAACCTCAAGATTGCCAGCACCGCGGGTGCGGATTATGAGGAGGGCACCGTCGTTGCCCTGAAGTTCTGCATTGGTCATAGAAGCAATTACCACGCGTGCTCCATTGCTGTTGTCGAAGCGCTGGAGTTCATGGTCAGCAGCACGGTTGCTGAGCTCGATGTCAACAATTTCCATGCCGGCTCCGACTTTGATGTCGAGCTGACCGGCAACAAATGAAGTAGTGTTGCTTACGAGCACGGCGTATTCGCGGATGCCGTTTTCTGTGCCGTTGAGCGCAACAGCCATGTGGTTGTCGGTGGCCTGCTGGATTCCCTTGGCAAGGAGACGGGGTGCCTGCGAAGGATTATTGAGGTCGTCGATGGCGATGTTAAGGATAGCCACAACATCAGCGATATTGATGGTCTTATCGTTGTTGACATCGGCAGCGTATGCCTGACGCGGGCTGGTCTCTACAAGATCTTTATAGGTTACGCCTTCGCCAACCCATACAATAACTTGCTGAACATCAGCTACAGTTACTTCACCGTTAGGCTCAAGGTCAACATCACCGGGAGTGAACTCATTGTCGTAAACACCTTCGCTTACGGTGCGAGCCTGAGACTCAATAGCGGTGAGGCTTGTAATTGCTGTTTCGGCAGCTTCGAAGAATGTTGCAAGGTTTGCATCAGTTCTTTCAGAGCTTTCGTAAGCTGAAATTGCATCTACGAAATCCTGCAGTGCCTGATCTTTGGATACCTTAACAGTATTGAGCTGACCCTGAAGTTCACTACGTGTCTCAGAGAGGAGGTGAGCACGGCTCAAATTATTTTCAGCGTCTGTAATAGCAGTGTTTGCAAGACCGGCTACATATTCTACAGCTGCGATATGGCCATTGTAATCAAGGCTGGTGAGCTGAGACTCGATGTTGGTTGTGTCGATTGTGGTGTCGGCTGTGAGAGTCTTATCCTCAATCATAGTGTCGAGTGTCGACTGCAGCGATGCAATCTGATGCTCAATCATAGTGATGTCGCCACCGAGCTGTTCAGGCTTATCAAGCTGATAGGTGCTGAGATAGGTACGGATTTCCTCAAGTTTCTGAGTCAGGCCGTCAATCTCATTCTGAAGTACCACGGCATTTTCAGCGATAGCCTTCTGCTCGAGAGCTGCTTTATTAGCAGCTTCGATTTCAGCTTTCTTGCTGTCAATTGCCTTCTGAATAGCATCCATATCGGCTGCATAATTGCTTTCAAGCGCTACAATCTTGTTGCCGGCAGTTTCTAATTTCTGGTTAACTGCAGCAAGATCGGCTTCAATCTGAGAATAAGCATCGGCAAATTCTTCCTGTACAGAAGTCTCGGAGTTAGCGAGTTCTGTCTTGGCAGCGTTGAGAGCCTCTTCTACAACCTCATACTGAGCAGCGAGACGTGCCTGGGCATCGACAGCCGATGTATTGGTGCCATCGTGAGTATAGACGGCTTCCAGTTCAGCGAGATAGTCGCACAGATTGTTCTCAAGAGTCTGAGCTGTGGTCTGGAATTTCTCATTAGTGAGATCTTTAAGGCCTGCGATAGCGTTGATGGCTTCATCAATCTTTTTCTGCATTTCAGCAGCATTAGACTGACTCCAGCTGGTTTCGGCCTTGGCATTGTTAAATGCCTCGCGGACATCAGTCATTATGCTGTTAAGCTGTGCTGTCTCGGCTTTGCGGATTGCAGTATAAGCGTCAGCAATAGCAGTATCTGCGTCGCCCTTGAGTCCCTCTGCACGAGTGCTGGGACCATTCTCGGAAAGTGAACCCTTGTTTTCCTCAACGAATGTTTCAAGTGCTTTGACTGCGGTCTGAGCAACAGCGATGGCACTTACTGTTTCGGGAGCACTGTCAGCGGCGAGCGATGCAGCATAGTCAATGAGTTCCTGGAGACCGGTCTTCAGATTGGGAATAATTCCGTCTTCACCAGTGTACTCCTTGTAGAGTTCATCAGATTTCGCATTGGCCTCGCTCTGACCCTTGAGTGTGTCAAGAATGTTCTTGATTTCCTCGGAGATTTTGTCAAGTTCTGCAGCGGCGCCGTCCTGAAGAGCGGAGAGTGTGTTGGCGTCTTCAGCGGTAATTTCTGTGTTGTAGCCAGCTGCTGTATCGATCTGTTCATCAATCTTATCCTTGGCATCTTTTTTCTGTTCTTTAGTTGCGAAGGAATAAGCCTCATCTGTTTCAACAGAGGCGAGACTTGTAGCAGCATTATCGCTGAATTCTTTGTAGATTGCATTCCAGAGAATGTCGGCTGCACTCTCGAGTGCTTTTTCATCGTAAACAACCTTGTCGAGAGTGTCTGCAATTTTATCCATCGCAAAGCCAATCTGGTCTTTATAACCATAGTTCTCGGGTTTGGGATCCTGATTTGCAAGATCAACAACGGCCTGATGTTGGGTATTAGCGGTGAAGTGAGAATTGATAGCCTCCTGAAGTTCCGGGCATTTGCCGAAAAGAGTTGCATTAAGCACAGGAGCACCGGTCTTTTCATCGTACACTACTACTCCATTCTCATCAGTTTCAAACATTCCTGCGGCAGTCATGCTCTGAACGAGTGTAGCATATACGCCATCGCGATATTCGCTCTGGTCAGTCCAGTATGTGCTACCGAGGGTATTCATATTGTTGATAAGACCTTCCTGAGCATTGGTAATCTCAGTCTTCAGTTTATCGATTTCGTCAGTTGCCTCCTTTTTGAAATCAGCGGCTGAGAATGCGAAATCTGCTGCGTTGCTGTCATCTATATATTTCTGGATTTTACCTTCGAGTGTGGTAATCTTCTGAGTATAGCTGTACAGATACGAGTGGTTGAGCAGGTCTGCATTTATGAATGCGCGATATCCTGCGTTCTTAATGTCATAGAAGAATGCATTGTATGCTTTTACTGCGTTGTCTTTGAGTGTGCGCAGAGCAGCAATCTGATTTTCCCATCCTTGTGATGTAGCTGCATTGAGGTTGTTGACACCATCTTTGAAGTCGGATTGAATCTTATCTGCCTGTGCCTTGATTGCGTCGTACTTGGTGATGTAATCAGTCTTCTTGGCATCATTGAGAGCACCCTTACCAAAATCACCGGTCATTGCGACATCAACGTTTGCCAGGTCAGTAGCCTTGAGAGCGTTAAGAGCCTCGAGATTCCTTGTACGAGCATCGTCATTCTTACAATTTGCTTCGACATAAGCGATTACTTCGTCGATATGAGTCATGACATTCTTAGACTTAGCTAAAAGCTCGTTATAAGCCTCTTGATTTGTAACGATAATTTCCTCGACACCATCAACAGCAGTCTTAAGTGCATTGGCTCTTGCGGTGAAGCCTTCTTCTCCAGACATACCATCTTTCAGGTTGCCTTCACTGAGAGCTTTGTCGAGTGCTGAAAGAAGGTTGTTGTAATCAGTGATATATTTGCCTGTCTCAGGATCAACCAATGCGTCGAAATAGGTCTTGGCAGGATCAAGAGTTTTCTGATTGGCTTCATCAGCGCTTGTGATTTTTTCAGGAATACCCTTAAGCTGGTTGATAAATGCGATGTAAGCATTCACATCACCGGTAAATTTAGCGCAGTCACCAGCAAGCTCATTCAGCTCTGTATCACATGCACCGAGTTTAACAAAGTCTTCTCCTGCAGCTGTAACATTGCCTTTTGCGGTGGTAAGAGCGGTTTGAAGTGCTGCCAAAGGAGCTTTTTCTGCAAGTTTGCCAACTTCCTTATTATCTTCAATGAGTTTTGCGGCTTCTCCTACAAGTCCCTGAACATATGTAAGGTTTGCAGCCGTTGCATCGGTTGCAAATGCGGTTTTTGCAGCTGCAAGCTGTGCACCCCAGCTTTCATCGCCGGTCTGGTCAATTTCTTCTTTCAGGGCTACAATTGCATTATAGCTTAACTGAGCTTCAAGATTGTTTGCGTTGGCGAATTCTGTTGAGTAGCTAACACGGAGCGCCTCGAGCTTGTCCATGCCGGTTTTGGCATCGGACTTGTCATAGTCAGCTCCTTCGATAATGAGCTTATTCTTAATAAATGTCTCATATGCTTCAAGATCGGTCTTGAACTTGAGATAGCTGGTAGCAGCATCCTGATAAGCTTTGGAGAGAATTGTCGCTGTAGCTGTCAACGATTCGATGGCAGCTGTGACAGCTTTAACCTCGGCGTCGGTAGATGTGCCGGGCACAAGTGCACCGATAGCATCATAAAGACCGCTTATCTGTCCTTCGAACTTGGCGTACAAACCGTAAGTGAGTTCTGTCTTATTGTCGGTGTTCCATTTATTAAGGGCGTCACTGATTTTTTTGACTTTGTCTATTTCAGTCTGGAGAGCTGTTTCCAGATTTAAGATCGGAGCATAGCCTTCAATAGCTGTTGTGAGAGCCTCTATAGCATCTTTTACAGCCTGCTCTTTTGCAGTATACTCTTCACCGGGAAGTGTGTTGGCCGCATACTGATCGTCTACATATTTGTTAAATGTAGCGAGGGCAGTGTTAGCGGCATTAACAAGCGCATCATAATTCTCTTTCTCTGATGCTGGTACCTTAACATCTGCGGTTGCTGCTGTAATCTCCTCCTGATATTTCGTAGCGGCGGTCTGAGCGTCAGTATATGCTTTGTTCTGAGCATCAACCAGAGCCTTGAAGGTATCATAAAGATTCTGTATCTCTGTCTTGGCAGCAACAGTCTTATCTTTTGCAGTATTGATTTTATCGGCAGGAGCGCCAAGTTCAAGTGCTCCATCGGAGTTATTGTTTTTGTTGAGCACATCTGTTATCTTCTGCAGACATTCTGCACGCTTCACACCGAATACATCGCCTTCTTTATTGTCTACATCCTGTAATGCATTTACAGAGGTATAGGTCTGGTCGTAGTCGGCGGTAAGTTCAGCAATTGCTTTCTGATATTCGTTCCATGCAGTCTTGTTGGCAATAGCAGCATCGCATGCGGCTTTAAGTGCTTTCAAGTCGGCTGACATAGCGTTGTAGTCAGTTCCTTCAGGAAACGTGAAGCCGGTTATATCGTTATCGACAATTCCGAGATTGCCCTCTTTATTTGCAGCTTCAATTGCATTCTTAAGGGTTGTAATTTTCGCTTCAAAAGCTTTTACATCGGCAGATATCGTTTTTTGAACGAAGTCTTTCTGAATCTCAGGCGCATCTTTGTCGGCGGCTTCAGCTTTTTCTTTTACCTCTTTGAGTGAATTTTCAAAGCCTTGTGCAAGATTCGTCAGTCGTATGTAGGCTAACTCATGATTAGCAAGTTTTTCGGCTTCTGCATTAGCAGCATCCGCTTTAGTATTGAATTCTTCAACAGCTGTCTTAAATTTTGCTATTGCCTGACCGATGGTGCAGTCATTAGCGCCTTTCCAAAGTTCGAAATTCGCGTAATCATCATAGCTTAAAGGAGCTGTAATCTTTGCTATGTTGCCTTCTATATTTCCTTTATCGGTAGTGAGGGTAGCGCTTAGGGCTTTAAGAACGTCATCTGTTACATCTTCGCGCAGTATGGCAATTCCAGGCACATCGTTGAGAAGACCCTGAAGAGCCGCATTCATCTCGCTTTCATTGATGAGAATTTCAAGTGAAGCTCCGGTGCAACCAAAATCTTTCTCAAGGTCGATGGCCGACATTTCGACGGTTACATCAGTGTTTGCTTTTAACTCAAATTCAAGAGTGCCATCGCCCGCTACAATATCTACACTCTTGCCATTAGCTGTAACTTTAAGGTTCTTTGCGTTAGTTATTGTTACGGAATATGTTCCGGGACACAAGTTTTCAATGGTTTTGAATTTCACTATGCCTGCACCGATAGGAGCTACAAGTCCTTCTCCATCTGCGTTGAAGTTGAATCTGAAGCCTTCATCGGTACCTGACACGCTTTGTGCTGCATCTGCAGGGAATTTGCTCCCCTCTATATTGACATTCGCCAAGGCAGTTGCTGCCACGGGTGTCACCAATAAACAAGCAAGTACTTTCTTTTGCATTTGATAGGTTTTTAAGTGATGATTTATATTGTGATTTTTTGTTAAGTCGTGTTGTTGGTTGTTTAGAGCTGTGAGATTGCCAAATGACTGTGTTTAAGCGGTTTTAGAGGTTTGAAATGTGTGGTTTAACGGGATCAGGTGCGGTTGAGGCATGGGTATGGCTACAATAGGGCACATAATCCCGTGGCAAAGATAAAGATTAATTCACAAATTACCCCCCCCAATCGTTAAAGTGTGTTAAAACAACTTAACACCCTACTCTCAACTGGCAAGTGCAAAATTATCGATTTGTCGGAAGAAAACATTCTTGGGAGAGTCAAAATTTAGTTT
>CAKTFH010000019.1 GCA_934555895.1 uncultured Muribaculaceae bacterium
TTCCATTGCAGTTTGTTTATATCTGCAAAGGTAAGATTTTTATTCTGCTTACACAGGTTTATTACCATGCGCCCAAAGAATCCCTGTCTTTCCGCAAAAAAAAGCAGCCTTGAAGGCTGCTTTTTTGCATGATAAGGCACGATAAAATATTTGGGGACAAGCCGAAAAGTCACTATATTTGCATCTGTTCTCAGACAGATTTAGCATTTCAAAAGATGAAAGAGGTCTATAGGAAAATAAAATCAGATTATCACAGATACACCGGCAAAGGCAACAGTCCATTTTATAAAATCGTGCTATATCTGATGTTCAAGGGCAACCACTGCTTTAATTACAGTTTCTGGCTTCGCCTTTCCCATGAAAAGAACTGGCTTTGGCCTCTTGCCATATTCATGCACAAAAGACTTTCAGTGAAATACTGCATGCAGATACCCCGTCAATGCAGAATAGGTTACGGACTCTATATCGGTCACGGAATATGCATGGTAATCCATCCCAGAACAGTAATTGGCAACAATGTTAATTTAAGTCAGTTCCTTAATATAGGCTCCAATAACTCAACGCCTGCGGTGATAGGCGACAATGTGTGGATTGGCCCGAAAGTGTGTCTTGTGGAGAATGTGCATATCGGCGATAATTCAACAATCGCAGCCGGAGCGGTAGTAGTTAAGGATGTGCCGGAGGGAACCACCGTCGCGGGCGTGCCGGCAAAAGTGATTTCCAGCAAACCACAGGACTTTATTCTGAATAAATACAAAATCTGATTTCTGCTGACAATCTTGCAACAATACGTTTAGAGTGTCATCGAAAAATTTTGTTCCGGCTTTGAGCTTTAGCGAAAATCGCTATCTTTGCACCATCAAATGCCCCTCCTCTCCCCTCACATCTATCGCGATATGGAAAATATGCAATGGGCCGAAGCCCTCAACTGCGCCGTCACTGTATGCGATGCCAACGGCATCATACTCTATATGAACCGCAAATCACGTGACACATTCGCCTCCCACGGCAATCTCATCGGCAAAAACCTCTTCGAGTGCCATTCCGAAGCCTCGATAGCGAAAATCCGCCATATGCTTGCCACCGGCGAAAGCAATGCCTACACCATTGAGAAAAACGGCGTGCACAAGGTCATCTACCAGTCGCCCTGGCGCGACGCCGACGGCAACATCGCCGGAATGGTGGAAATCTCCATGGTCACCCCCGCGGAGATGCCCCATTACATCCGTTAATCCACCTCGCCCGCCCCATAGGCGGCATTGCGCTTCAGACCGTCGAGGCGCAGGCGCTTCACGGCCGAGCGGGCGAACAGCGCCGCGAACTCAGGCCGCGTGAGCGATGCTATCTGTGCCCGGGTCAGCGCCACAATTTCCTCATCCGGGTGAAATTCATCGATGGATGTGGGCTTGGCATCGACATTGTGGGGGCAGCATAACTGGCAACTGTCGCAACCGTAGACCCTCTTACCCAACGGCAATCTGTCTGGCAGTTCTCCTCTATATTCTATCGTAAGATACGACAGGCACTTGCGTGCGTCAAAGCTTCCGTCGGCTCCTATCGCCCCTGTAGGGCACGCCTTCACACACCTTCCGCATCCGATGCACCTTTCCGTGCAAGGCGCATCGGGTTCAAGCGGTGCCGAAGTCACAATGCTACCAAGAAACACATATGACCCCGCACCGTCAACTATCAGCTGGGAATTCACACCCCTGAAACCCACACCGGCTTTCACAGCCCAGTAGCGCTCCATCAGCGGCGCTGAGTCAACACACACACGAGAAGCATAACCCGCGCTTTCAAGCAGCGCAGTCACCGCCGACAATCTGCTTTTCAAAACATGGTGATAATCCTTTCCTCTTGCGTAAAGAGCAAATCGGGCATCGGTCTCAGGCTCCTCACCGGCGGTAAAATACGGAAAAGCACATACCACGATAGCCTGCGCCTCGGCCCCTTCAAGCAGCAGTGCGGGGTCACGCCTGATTTCCATATGATTTGCCATGTATCCCATGGCACCGTGGCGCCCTTCGCCCACAAACCGCTCATATGCACTCCAGGCATCATCTTCCACCGGCTCGCAGCGGGCGAAACCCACCTTCACGGCGCCACACTCGAGCGCTGCACTCCTCACCGCCTCCCTCAGCTCTTCCGGGCTCATGGTCACATCGGAATCGGAGCGAAGCTGTAGCCACGCTCAAGCAGCCATTCTATGGCCTGCGGGAGCACAGCCTTCATGTTTTTTTCAGCCTTCAGCGAGTCGTGGAACACTATTATCGATCCATTCCGTGCATACCTCTTCACATTGGCCATCACCTGCTCCGGGTTCAGCTTTTTGCTGTAATCACGCGTCACGAGGTCATACATCACTATATTGTAGCGGTCCTTTATGGCCCGCGCCTGACGCCACCGCAACAGCCCGTGGGGAGGCCTGAAAAGGCAGCTCCCTATCAGGTCGTTGGCTTCGGTGATGTCGTGCATATAGCGGTACGATGTCACCTTCATGCCCTGCAGATGGTGCATGGTGTGGTTACCATAGCTGTGGCCGCGGCGCTTCACCTCCTCATAGAGCTCGCGGTGGCGCGCCACATTATCACCCACCATGAAGAATGTCGCCTTTATGCCGTAGCGGTCGAGCGTGTCGAGTACCCACGGTGTCACCTCCGGCACAGGGCCGTCGTCGAAGGTGAGATACACCCGTTTCTCACCGCTTTTCTTTATGCGCCATATAGCTTCGGGAAACAGTAGGCGGTAAAACAGAGGCGGCTGTTCGATGAGCATAATTTTCAGAGCTTTTGATGACTGCGCTTACTGTTTGGCCTGCAGGAAGTTCTCGAGCAGATTCAAGTCGATGCCCTTTTCGGCCAGACGCCGGGCGAGCTCATTGGTGTCACCGCCGGCATCGGCAAAAGCCTGCAGAAGCACATAGATGTAGGTGGGAACGTAACGGTCCGAAGCCTGCAGCCCACTGAAACCGCTTCCGGGCAACGTGCGCCTCAGTTCCATGAAGTAAGGCAGATACTTGCCGTAGCGCTCAATCTCATCGTTGAGAATGGCCAGACCCTTCTCTGTTAACTTCTTGTCGCCGGTCTCGTTTCCGAGGCGGATGTAGTTGTCGGCAATCTGATAGCCAATCTGGATGCTGTAGGGCGACACACGTGTGGGCAGCTTCTCGCCGATGAGGTCGAGCACATGAGCGCTCTTGGCGTAGCGGTCGGCGGCATACACGAGGTCAGCCTCGGGAGTGATGTGCGATACCGAGTCGGTCAGCGGATGAGCCGCGTTATATCCCTCCACAAAGAGAGCATAGGCAAGGTCGGCCATGGCACTGCGGTGGGTGGTCACCATGCGGCGCACGGTTTCGTCGAGATATACATCATCGTTCTCGCCGAGCTTGTCGAGACCGCCCCAGCGGAATTTCTCCGTCACGTTCTTGTACATCTTGTCGGTAGCGGTCCAAGTAGCACGCTCGCCGTCGGGGTTGTAGAGCGGCGACACCTGGTAAGCCAGACCGGTGTTGCGCATATAGGGCGAAAGCGACAGATAGTATTCGTCGGGGACCGTCATGGCGAAATATACCGGACGGTTCCAGCCGTTCTTGGCCGAGGTTGCAAGCATGTCGAGACTCAGGGCCTGGCTGAGGGTGGCGCCCGATGCCGGATTGGCCGGGTCTTTGGCGAGGTCAAGCTCCAGGGCGTCTTCGGCTGCGGCAGCCTCCTCTGCACTGATGACACCGCTCTTCACGGCGCCCTCCACGTTCGAGGGGATGAACATGGTCGGATAGCGCCATACCCTCGAATTCTTCCATGAAGCCTGCGGATTATGGTACAGGTCGTCGAGAGCCGTGAACGCGTTCACACGCTCCTTTTTCATGTTGTCGGGGTCGAAGTAGTTATACTGCATGCGGTCGAACACATAGTCCTTCGGCTCGGCCATCATATCTATGGCCCTGGCGCCGTCGGTGGCCACACGCATCTGATTGGCATACCAGTCGGTGGTGAGATACGAGAGGTTCACCACGCGCACATCGGTGCGGTAGCCCTCCACCTCCTGTGCATACCACAAGGGGAAGGTATCGTTGTCGCCGTTGGTGAATATTATGCCGTTCTCATCCACACTCGACAGATAGTTCATGCCGAAATCGCGGGTAGTATAACGGCCCGAGCGGTCGTGGTCGTCCCATGTCTGACTCACCACTTGGATGGGCACGAACAGTCCCACGGCCAGTGTGCAGCCGGCGGCGATGAGGCCCTTTTTCGGCTCCTTCTCTCCTTCCGGATTCTTCATGAGATGGTTGATGAGCGCCCACAGGGCCGCCACTCCCATGCCCACCCAGATGGCGAACGCATAGAACGAGCCTGCGAAAGCGTAATCCCTCTCTCGGGGCTGCAACGGCGGCTGGTTGAGGTAAAGCACAATGGCTATGCCTGTCATGAAGAAGAAGAAGAATATCACCCAGAACTGCTCTATGCCTCTCTTCGAGCAGAACGCTTGCCATGTGAGACCGATGATGCCCATCAGCAGAGGCAGCATGAAGAACACATTATGCCCCTTGTTGTTTTTGCCGATATCGTCAGGCAAAAGGCTCTGGTCGCCCAGGCGGGGATTGTCAATGAAGGAAATGCCCGAAATCCAGTTGCCTCGGTTGGCCTCGCCATTGCCGGCAAGGTCGTTCTGGCGGCCTGCGAAATTCCACAGGAAATATCGCCAGTACATGTAGTTAAGCTGGTAGTTGAAGAAATATCTGAGGTTCTGCGCCTGCGACGGGCGTGGCAGATTAGCTTTCTGCAGCGTGTTGCCCTCTTGGTCCACAAGCACCGGGGCCTCCACGAGCGGAATATCGCTCTCGGCCATGTTGGTCCACTCCATATAGCCCTGCGGATGCTGTCCTGCCGAACTGTACATGCGAGGGAAAAGCATGTTGGGAGTCATCACATAGCGCACATCGTTCTCATACGACTCATAGCGGTCCTTGTCATCGGGTGAGCTCTTCACCGTCTTCTCATAGACCGTGGTGGCCGGACGGCGCTTCACATTGTAGTTGCCGGCATTGTCAAGCTCATAGAGAGGGGCCGACTTGAACGACTGCCCGTAGAGCAGCGGAGTCTCGCCATACTGCTCGCGGCTCAGATAGGAACTGAGAGCGAACACATTGTCGGGAGCGTTCTGGTTCATCGGAGGATTGGCATGCGAACGTATCAGCAGCAGCGCATAGCTCGAGTAGCCTATGAATATCACAAGCACGCTCAGCGCGGCGATGGTGAGATAGCGCACGGGCACCTTCTTCGCCATGAACAGATAGCAAGACAACGCCAGAGTAAGTATCACCGGAATCCACAGCGAGCTGCCTATGAAGGGGATGCCCGAGAGCACCACGGTGGCCAGGAACAGTAGTTTCACCTTCAGAGCGCTCTTCTGCTTATAGAGCGACACTATGCACCATATGGCCACGGCCACGAATATCAGGGCATATATCAGCACGCCGGTGTTGTAGCTCATGCCGAGGGTGTTCACGAAGAATAGCTCGAAATACTGGGCTACCTCAATGAAGCCCGGCACAAGGCCGTAAAGTATCAGCGCCACTATCGCTGCCGACACACACAGCGCTATCAGCGAACCCTTGGCCGTGGTGTTGGAGAACTTGCGGTAATATATCACCAGCACGATGGCCGGAATACAGAGCAGGTTGAGCAGGTGCACCGCTATGCTCACACCTATCACATAGGCTATGAGCACCAGATAGCGGTCGGCATGAGGCTCGTCGGCGCGGTTTTCCCATTTGAGGATAAGCCAGAACACCAGAGCCGTGCAGAACGACGAGAAGGCATATACCTCACCCTCGACTGCCGAGAACCAGAATGTGTCGCTCCAGCAGTACATCAGCGCGCCGCACAGGCCGCTGCCGAATATCACCAGCATCTGCATCAGGCTCACGCCGGTAGCGTCGTCCTTGACTATCAGACGCTTCACCAGATGGGTGATGGTCCAGAACAGCAGCAGTATCGTGCCGGCCGAAAGAAGCGCCGACATCGAGTTGACCATCAGGGCCGCACGGCTCATGTCGCCTCCGGCGAAATTCACGAAAAACCTCGCGGCGAGCATGAAGATGGGGTTGCCCGGCGGGTGTCCCACCTCAAGTTTCACGCCCTGAGAGATAAACTCGGGGCAATCCCAGAAACTCGCTGTCGGCTCCACCGTCAGCAGATAGGTAATCGCTGCGACAAGGAAGCACACCCAGCCCAGCACATCGTTTATCAGATTGTATTTTTTCATTTCTTCGTTGAAAAGCCTCCTCCGGAGGCCTCGGTTAAAGCAATTGCAAAATTACTCCATCCCGCTCGCCCCACCAAATTTTCAGCCCCTTTTATCTTTTATTCAGGCTTTACCGGATATCTCCGGATGCTCTTGCTGGCAATGTGAACACCTCTTCCCACGATGCGATGCCTATCACGGGAAGATATTCCCGGAACACCATGTCTTCCTCCGGAGTGCCCGCGGCTTTCCACACTTCCCAGGCCGGTTTGGTGTCGAAATCGCCGAAATCACCGTCGGCGAACGAACGCAGGCCTATCCGCAGCCCGTACTCCTGGCGGTTGTCGGCCCAGGCGTGCCACTGCATGGCGTCCACGCCCTCGAGCCGCTGCAGCTTCTTCCATATCCATGCCGCTCCTGCTGCCTGCCGCCTCAGCGACTCCTCGCTGTAGTCGGGTGAATTTGTGCCCTGTTCGCTGAAGAAAAGCAGCCGCTTTGTGTAGCCGCAATAAAAATGGCTCCGGTCGAGCACCCAGCGGTCTATCACCTCGGGGTTCATGAAGGTCACATACATGGCGCTGTCGCTCAACGTAGCCTTGCCGAGGTCATCATCCCAGAACTGCGGTCTGCCTAAGTCAATCGGATAAGGATGATAGGCCACTCCCCAGCGGAAATCGCCCTCTTTCGCCGAATAGAGCAGCTGGCGCTCGAGCATGCGCAGCGGCCTGTAGCCGTCGGCGCCACAGTTCCAGTTATGGGTGTAGCTCGCGAGCACCCACGCCTCAGGGTCGTACTGGCGCACTATGTTGTAGCACATACGCATCGACTTCATATACCGGTCGAGGTAGCGCTCCACAGGCTGCGGACCCATGTTGGTCCACTCCAGAGGCATGTCCACCTCGTTGTGCATTATCCAGTGGTGCACACGCCCGTGCACGCTGTCGGCGGTGCTGTAGCGGTCGGCCATGTAGTTGAGCGCAGCGGCATAGAGGGCCACTGCCTCGGGAGTGGTCATGTTGGGCATCGTATAGTTGCCTCCGGTGTTCTCCGGGTCACGGAAAGCCGTGTTCGGCCTCGTCAGCAGTATGGCCGACACTACCACGCTGTCACGCTGCGCGGCAAGAGTCGTGGCATCGAGGGAGCCCCTCTCGCCGGGATTTATGCCGTAGCGCCTACCGAGATAAGTGTATTCCTCCCAACCCTCTGGAGCGTCCTTAGCGGGCATTATCAGAGCGTCGAGCACCGTGTTCATCGTGATGCTGTGCGCCCCGAGGGTCTTGAAATCGCCGTAATATGTGGGCCCGAAGCCGGCGGCTATTCCTTTCTTTGTCTTCGGATAGAGCGGAGCCGGATGCCGCAGGGCCGCTATGGTGTCGGCATAGCGCGCGTGCGACCGCAGCTCTGCCCTCCCCGCGTGGTCGAGCCCCGCCACGGCCCATCTCGAGAGCGCACGGTCATAGACTACTCCGTCGGTCACCGAATATCGCGGGAACGACATGCGGAAAGCGCCCCGCTCCCCTGTCGCACCGATGTCATAAAGGCGGCTGGCGTATATCTCGTCGCAAGGCATCAGCTCTGCTATCATGACCTCCGATTCGGGAGCGAATCCGCTCACTGTCACACTATCGGCGTCGACCGTCACGCGCTCCACCTTCGATGTGTAATCGGCTGTCAGATACCTGTCTATTTTAGCGGCTATGGCGGCTTTCCTTTCCCACTCCTCTGCCGCAAGAGCTGTCACCGCCACAACGGCGGCAGCACAGAATGCAATTATCGGTTTCATGGACACAAAAATAGCGAAAATCCCCGATTTGTCTTAACTTTGCATCAAATATCTGACCCATTGGGTCTCACACACATTTGAAACTGCAATCGAAACCGTACTGTCATGAAGAGATTATACCGACTGATGCTTGCACTGGCTTCCGCCATGTCGCTCACTTTCTCCGCCGTGGCCGAGGCGCCCGACGGATATTATTCGTCATGTGAAGGAAAAACCGGCGAAGCCCTCCTCAAGGCCCTCGCCTCAGTGGTGTCGTCGCACACCAACGTGGGCTACGACGGCCTTTGGGATGTGTACCGTACCTCCGATGTGCGCCCCGACGGCACACTATGGGATATCTACACTACAAAGCACTGGAACTCCAATTTCACCAAATGCGGCAACTACAAGCTCATCGGCGACTGCGTGAACCGCGAGCACTCCATGCCGAAATCGTGGTGGGGTGGGGGCAAGGCCACCCAGTACAGCGATGCCTTCCACCTCTATCCCACCGACGGAAAGGTCAACGGGCAGCGAAGCAACTACCCCTACGGCGAATGCTCCGGAGGCAAGCGCCTCCCCAACAACGGCTCAGTGCAGGCTCTCGGCCGCCTCGGCACATCCACTTTCGCCGGATATTCCGGCACGGTGTTTGAGCCCGACGACATGTACAAGGGTGACCTCGCCCGCTCTTATTTCTACATGGCCACGGCCTACAACTCGTCGATTTCCTCCTGGACGCAAGGCAACGGCAAGGAGATGCTTGCCGGCAACTCATACCCCGTCTTCAACACCTGGGCAGTCAATCTGCTGCTCAAATGGTCGCGTCAGGACCCCGTGTCCGATAAGGAAACCGACCGCAACGACGCCATCTATGCCCATCAGCGGAACCGCAACCCCTTCATCGACCATCCCGAACTGGTGGAATACATCTGGGGCGACCGCAAGGGGCAGGCGTGGTATGTCGGCGCCGACCTCAATCCCGCCGTCATCTCCCCGGTGCCCTCATCGGTCATCGACCTCGGCACGGCCGCCGTGGGCGTGCCACGCTCCGTCACGCTCAATGTGCAGGGCAACGGCCTTAAGGAGAACCTGCGCGTGAGCGTAGCCGGCACAGGCTTCACCGTCTCTGCCACCACCCTGCAGACCTCGCAGGTCAACGCTTCGGGAGCTCCGCTCACCGTCACCTACTCTTCGGCCGCGCCGGCCACCGCCACCGGCACCCTCACCCTCTCCTCTGATGAGGTCAACGCCACCTACACCCTGCACGCAGCCGCAGTCGACGGCCTACCCCTCTCCGAACCCACCGACATCACCGAGAGCTCGTTCGTGCTCCACTGGAGCAACATCGACGGCCCTGACACCTACTACACCGTCGAAGTGACCAACCACGGCACCATGCTCGACGAATTTCCTATGATAGTGAAGGCCTCCGACGAAAGCCTCCTTGTGGAGAGCCTCGACCCGGAAACCGAATACACCTGCGTGGTAAAATCGCCCACGCTCACCTCGCACGCAGTCACAGTCACCACCCTCGCGCCGCAGCCCTCCATACAGCTGCTTTACGACGGTGACCTCGAGTTCACCGCCATGCCCGGCGAACCATCCGAAATCGCCGAGATACTGCTCGACATCGACAACATAGCCGACGACATCCATGTGACCGTGCAGACGCCCTTCCGCATCTCTACCGACAAGAGCACATGGAGCACAGCGATAACCATCTCGCCCGAGGAAGACCGCTTCTACATGCAGCTCCTCTCGGAGGTGGAGGGCACATTCTCCACATCCGTTATCCTCACCGCAGGCAACTACATCAACGACGATGTAGACATCACGGGCACCGTCTCCGACACCACCCGGCCCGACTTCCTCGAGGATTTCGAGACAATGAAGAACCCCCAGAACAGCTACTCTGAGAAAACAGCCGTCACCGACCGCTGCACATGGCTCACCAATGCCTCCTTCAACACCGGTGATAAAAACAACTCCCACTCGGGCACACTCGCCGCGCGCACAGGCAAGGCATCAATGGCCAACCGCCACCTCACCATGGCCGAAAGCCGTCCCAACGGCATAGGCCGGCTCTCGTTCTGGGCACGCCTCTGGAGCGACGATACCGCCACGGCCACATTCGCCGTTGAGGTCAGCGGCGACGGCGGCGCCACATGGCAGGAAGCCTGTACCATAGACATTCCATCTACCGTGGCCACCGCAGGCGCCAATGAATACGCGCTCTTTACCCTCGACATCAACCGAAAGGGAGCCGTGCGACTGCGTCTGAGGCAGACCGCCGGAGGCCGCTGCCTCATCGACGACATTTCGCTCACTCCCTGCACGCAGTCGTCAATCTCCGAAGTCTCGGCAGCCGAATACCACTCATGGGACGCCTATGCCCGCCACGGTGAACTCGTGCTAGAGAGCGACGGCCGCTTCGCCACACCCGATGTGGCCACCGTCTACTCCACCGACGGCACCCTCCGTTTCAGCGGAGCCATCCCGGCCGGAGGCTCGCTCTCCCTGCCTCTTCCCGCCGGCCTCTACCTCGTGACCGTGCGCGACTTCACCCGCCGCGTCCTCATCCGTTGAAACACCATCATCTGATAAACAACACGATTTATGAAATCAAAAATCAGTCTGAGCACATACAGCATAATCCTCACCACGGTGCTCACGGCAGTGCTTGCAGGATTATCGGCCTACACTTATGGCGAAAACCTCCCGGCATTCATCCTGGTACTCGCCGTGCTAGTGACACTCCTTGTTTTCAGCGCCCTCTATGCACCGCGCTACCTTGAGGTGACCGACAGGCGCATAGTAGTGCATTCACTGTTTAAGAACCACTCAATTCTTCTGTCCGATGTGGCGGGAATCGAAACCATCGCTCCCACCCTCGGCGCCATCCGCATCGCGGCGAGCGGCGGATATTTCGGATACTGGGGCATATTCCGTGAAGGCGACATAGGCCTCTATACCGGCTATTACGGCAAAGCCTCGCGCTGTATCCTCGTGCGTCTGAAAAACGGCGACAAATACCTCCTCGGCACCGACGACCCCGCCGCCACCGCCGCATGCATCGCCTCCCGCCTCTACTAATTTCCTCCTTGTTTCCGTTACGATTGTCGTTGTCTACAAAAATGTCGGTATAAACTATATGCCCAACACCGAAGTGTAGAGTCCAAGGGCAAATGCATGAAAGCCGGCGCACCGGCAGTGAAGGTAGTGGATTACACTTGCTGTCGGTGCGCCGGCGGAAGTTTCGGGGGAGGAGAATCAGAAGACTCTGATTTCGAAGATGCTCCAGGCGTTGGTGGCGTTCACCATGTCGGCGCCGTCGGCTGTCTCGGGCACATCGGCCCCGAGAAGCGTGAGGCGCACATAACGAGCCTTCACGGGGCGGCCGTCGGCCGTGGTGTCGGTGACGGGCGACTGCGGAGCGCCCGCTGCGCTTTTGTCGGCAAACATACTCCAGGCGATGGAGGCGGCAGCCTTGTCAATGTCGGCCGCAGCTGAAGCGGGCAGATATTCTATCTTATAACGGTAATTGCGGTTGGTGAACTCAAAGAGAGTCTCCACCTTGCTTATCTTGTGGTTTTTCTCCAGGTCGATGATTATCCACGGGTCAACCGCGCCTACTCCGGGATCCCAGTGCGTACCGTAGTTCTCGTCGACTGCATAATTGCCGTCGAACGTGAATTTCGCGTTAGGCGTGCGGTAACGACGGTCGTAGGGCGACGCGTCGTACACACGGGCGGCCGAAACTTTCACCGGCTTGCCGAGCGCGAGGTTGCGGCCGTCGTAACGTGTGGCACCACGCACCACCTCCACACCCCTGTGGGTGGGCATTATCTCCTTTATGCTGCCGTCGGGCGCAAAAAACACCTCGTCTATGCATGTCTGGCGCTTACTGTCGACAAACGGGAAGTGCTGGCGGTGGTAGGCCATGAATGTGCGTCCGTCGTAGTCGAACATCGAGTGATGGCCCGGACCGAGGATATGGTTGAGATCGTCGCGCTCCAGTATGGGATTGGTCATCGAGGTGCCCAACTCGCGGTAGGGACCGGTTATCTCGTCGGCCACAGCATAACGCACGTTGTAGTTCTCGCTGCCGTTGAATGACCACATGAGATAATACAGCCCGTTGCGCTTGTAGATGAACGAAGCCTCGAACATATTGCGTATCCCCTCGGCGTTCTTATACTTGTATGTTCCAATGAACTCGTTGCTATCGCTCTGGGTGAAGCGCGGGTCGTCGTTGTCGATGGCTACGCGCCCCTGCGGGTCGAACTTCAGCTTCATTATCTTGAAGAAGCCGTTGTCGGTGACTATGTACATAGTCTTGTCATCGTCGAGGAAAAACTGCGCATCGTAGCCGCGATAGAGCATTTTGCCCGGAGCCACGGCGTTGGCGTCGGTCCATGGGCCCATGGGCGAGTCAGCCATGGCCACGAAAGTTTTGCAGTCGATGCCGTACATGAGATAATATTTGCCGGTCGACGGGTTGTAGATGATGCTTGGAGCCCACAGCGCCGTGGTACCGGCATAATCGGTCCACTCTTTGGGAAGGGTCAGCGGATAGTTTTTCCAGCGACGACAGTCTTTCGACGCCCACATCTGGGTGGGATATACATTACCGCCGCCGGCGCCGTCGTTGGTTCCGTAGGCGTAAAACATATCGGTCTTGGCGTCGTAGATAATGGTAGCATCGGCGAGGTAGGCCGGAATCACGGGGTTGCCGGTCGACTGGTCGAACACGCCCATGTCGTTGCCCTGCAGGGTGTGGTGCCAGGCCGAGGCGGGCACCGCGCATCCGAGCGCGAGCACTCCGCACAATGCCATTGCGGCATTCCTGATTTTGATTATATTCATAGTTTATGTTTGGTTATGATTGGTCGTTCACAGTTCACAATGCCGCATCATCAGACAGAGAGGCCAGATAGAGCGGCGCCTCCGGCCCGAGATTGAATATGAGGTCGAGCACCGACATCCCGGGCATGAATCCCTGCCTGTCGGCCCTCACCTGATAGTAGGGGGGCAGTTCCACAGCCTCAAATGGCATCGCGGCAGCAGGAGCGATGCCAGCGGCATCCACGCTCCCTTCAATCAGTAATATTTCCCTTATCACCTTGTCTATAGCCACATCAAGTTCGGCCACGGTGCGACACCGCTCGGTGACACCCGGGGTGAGAAACGGCAGAAAACGGTCTATATAGAACTCAAAAAACGGTGTGCGGCCGTAAGCCGACTCCAGGCTCACACGGTGCACATTCCACCATGCCCCGTGGTCCGACAGTTTCACATCGCTCCAGCGGGCATGCGCCACCCCGTGAGGCTTGGTCACAGGCACCGTGAGCTGCAGCGGACCGTTCACATCGGCTATCACACAGCGGTGAGCGCTCTTGTGGCGCTTGTCGAAGAGTGCCTCAGCTCCGATACTCACACTGCCGTAGCGGGCCATGGCAGCATAATATGCCACGCTACCGTAATATCGCAGCGGCATATCGGCATGCCTGTGCGGCCATTTCACCAGATGATACACAAGCGTCGCTTAATGTAGGTTTGCTTATTTTACACTCAGTCCTTGTCAGGATTGGCGTCTTTAAACACACGGTTCCAGCGTATGCCGCCGTTTAGCAGGCTCTTGTCCTTGTCGAAACTGATTATCACCCTCCAGGGTGTGCCCACTATGTGGTCCTCGGGCACGAAGCCCCAGTAGCGCGAGTCGAGCGAATTGTCGCGGTTGTCACCCATCATGAAGTAGTAGTCCATCTTGAAGGTATAATAGTCGCGGGGCTCGCCGTCGATCCACAGCTTGCCGTCGCGCCACTCGGCTGTCGGATTGTTCTCATACACCTTTATGGTGCGTCCGTAGATGTCCCAGGCCTTTTGGTTCATCTTCAGGGCGGTGCCCTTCTTTGGAATCCATATGCCGTTGTCACCTCCCCAGTCGGCGCGGGTCCAGTTGCCCGACAGAGCCTCGGGGAAGAGATTCACCATAGTCTCGGGAGAAGCCTCCTGCTTCATCACACGGCCGATGAGCGGACTTGCCTCCATCTGCTCCACCATCTTGGCCGTGAGGGGCGACACCATGATGGGAGGCACGGAGCCGTCGTCGTTCACCTTGAAACCGAGCTCGCGCAGCGAAGGGATGTCGGCCGCCACGATATCCACGCCGAAGCGGTCGTCGCGGGGTATGCCGAAGCTCTCGAAATCCTCCTCGGTCAGCTGCGTGGCAGGCTGATAGAAGTAGTTGTACTGCACGTTTTCAGGAGCAGGAAATTTCTCCCCGTCCACATAGATATCGCCGCCGGCTATGCGCAGGCGCTGTCCCGGCAGACCAACCACTCGCTTCACATAATTCTCGCGGCGGTCGACCGGACGGTATATTTTTTCACCGAACGTGGCCTTGTCGGCCTCCAGACGGTCGCGGCCATGTATTTTCAGCAGTGTATAGTAATCGGGATTCGACACACGGCTCATCACAGTGTCGCCGGCCGGGAAGTTGAACACTACTATGTCGCCGGCCTCCACATCGCGCATGCCTTTCAGGCGCTTGTAGCCCACCGACGGCGAATCGAGATAGCTTTTGCCGAGGCCGAAGGGGAGTTCGTTGTGCACCAGCGGGAAATATACCGGAGTCATAGGCACACGGGGTCCGTAGACCGCCTTGTTCACAAACAGGTAGTCGCCAGTGTAAAGCGTCTTCTCGAGTGATGATGACGGTATCTGATAGTTTTGCCCTAAGAAAGCGAAGATGAAATACACCAGCACCAGAGCGTAGACAATAGCGTCGACCCACGACATCACACTCCTCACAGTGCCGCTCTTTGAGTTTTTCCACCAGGTGAATGGTATATAGCCCGTGATATAAATGTCGAAAAGCAACACAACTCCGAGGAGCAGCCACCACTCACCCATCCATGCTGTCCACAGCAGGTAAAGTAATATCACGATGCTGAAACGCACCCAGCGTGTGGTCTTGTTGGCGCGGACCCTGCCCATAAACGAGAGGTCGACTTTTTTCTCTGTATCTGTAGTATTCGTAGCTTCTGCCATGATGGTAATAATCAGTCTATTCCTTTAAAAACGGTTTCATCGAGAGTGAGCATGCCTTTCGCCGCCGGGTGTGATGCCACCCACTCGGCAGCCACCACCGCCCCAAGAGCAAAACCGTCGCGCGAGAAAGCGCGGTGCTCCATAGTGATACAGTCTACCGGTGAAGTCCATGTCACTATGTGTGTGCCGGGCACCTCGCCTTCCCTTTCGTGTGTGATGGGCAGTGTGCCCGCATCATATGCCTTCCCCTCCTCAGGCTCAGCCCATGCCGTCACGGCCGGATCGTTGGCCATTATCTCCTCGGCGAGCATTATGGCGGTGCCCGACGGATGGTCGAGTTTGTGGATATGGTGTATTTCCTTCATTGCCGGAGCATACTGGCCGAAATTCGACATAAGCTTCGCGGCATAGGCGTTGATGCGCTTGAAGAGGTTCACGCCGATGCTGAAATTCGAGGTCCAGAGCAGGGTGCCTCCGGTACTCTCAACCATGGCCTTCACCTGCGGCATTGCGGATGTCCATCCGGTGGTGCCCGACACCACCGGCACTCCCTGTGCAAGCGCGGCGCCATAGTTGCCGACCGCAGCCGCAGGTACTGTGAACTCTATGGCCACATCAGCACTGCGGAAACTGTCACTGTCTATGCTGTCCATACCGGAATCGACACGGCACACCACCTCATGGCCGCGTCCGAGAGCAATGCGCTCTATGGCTTTGCCCATCTTGCCGTAGCCTATAAGTGCTATTTTCATTGTTGTTTCAAAGCTTTTTTAGCCACACGCGGTATCATGATGGTGGTCATCACCAGAAGCACTCCCCCGGCGAGGGTGAACGCCCAGCTATCGCGCGACACATTGCCGTTGTAGAACAGGAAAAAGGCCGCCACACAGAAAAATATGGCGCTCCAGCTCTCTATCCTGTATAGTCGCTTGATACGAGGATGGCTGCCGGTGTAAGGGCTCAGCAACTTGCCGGCCAAAAATGCCACAGCGCCTCCGGCGTAGACATATTTCCACCAGCTCCCGGCCGTGCCGGGCTCTACGGTCACATTCAGGATGGGCAGCAGCGTGCCCACCGCGATGGCGAGTAACCCCACAGTGGCAAGCACCACACACCATGTGCGCGGAGCCTTGCCGAGCACCTCTTCGCGTGTATATTGTTTTTCGTCTTTCATAATGTCGGTTCTTTTATTTTCATTCTATCACATACACATCCTCGTTGATGCGCTGGAAGTGATAGTTCTCGCGCACTATGCGCTCCAGAGTAGCGGGGTCGGTGTCAAGGCTCGCATTGAGCGCACGGTAATATTCCATTGTGTCGCGATTTTCGCGAATCTCAGCCTTGAGACCATCGATTTCGGCCTGTAGATCGGCGCTGTGCGCATAAGAATTCTCGTTGAAGAACACCAGAAACACCACATACGCCACTATCACCACAAGCGGAAATGTGATGTAACGGCGGCACCAGGCCCACACACCGTGTATGTTGTCATTGACTCTCATGTTTGGGCTTTCTTTTTCTGCGGCGGCACGCAACGCGCCGCCATCCCTGTAGTAGTGTGCAAAGATAGCAATTTTTTTGCCTTTTAAAGTCGAAAACACTACCTTTGCCTCTCAGAAAACAAAAATTAACGCCATGACAAAGAAATATGATTTTCTCGTTATAGGCTCCGGCATCGCCGGAATGAGTTTTGCCCTTAAAGTTGCCGGAAAAGGCAAAGTGGCGCTCATATGCAAAACCACACTCGAAGAAGCCAATACGGCACTTGCACAGGGAGGTGTGGCATCCGTAACCAATCTCGAAGTAGACGATTTTTCAAAACACATCCACGACACCATGGTGGCCGGCGACTTTCTGTCAGACCCAGTGGCTGTAGAGAAGGTGGTGACCGAGGCTCCTGCCCAGATTCGCCAGCTCATAGAGTGGGGCGTGGATTTCGATAAGAAAGAGGACGGCTCATTCGACCTTCACCGCGAAGGCGGACACTCGGAATTCCGCATCTTACATCATGCCGACAACACCGGATTTGAGATACAGCAGAGCCTCATCAAGGCCGTGCGCGAATGCCCCGGCATAGATGTCTATGAAAATCATTTCGCCATCGAAATCATCACGCAGCACCATCTTGGAAAAATAGTCACACGGCGCACTCCCGACATAACCTGCTACGGTGCCTATGTGCTAACCCCCGAGGGCACGGTCGACACTTTCCTGGCCAAGACCACCCTTATGGCCACCGGAGGTGTAGGAGCTGTTTACCAGACCACTACCAATCCTCTGGTAGCTACTGGCGACGGCATAGCAATGGTATACCGCGCCAAAGGAACAGTGAAGGATATGGAGTTCATCCAGTTCCATCCCACGGCGCTCTTCCATCCTGGCGACCGCCCCAGCTTCCTAATCACCGAGGCCATGCGAGGCTACGGAGCCATACTGCGTAACCTGCGCGGCGACCGCTTCATGGAGAAATACGATGACCGCCTCGAGCTCGCGCCGCGCGATGTGGTAGCCCGCGCCATCGATTCGGAGATGAAACTCCACGGCGACGACCATGTGTTCCTTGATGTCACCCATAAAGACCCCGAAGAGACCCGCCGCCATTTCCCAAACATCTACAAGAAATGTCTCTCGCTCGGCATCGACATCACCAAAGACTATATACCTGTAGCGCCTGCCGCCCACTATCTCTGCGGCGGCATCAAGGTCGACACCAACGCCGAGTCATCGATTAAACATCTTTACGCCGTGGGCGAATGCTCATGCACCGGCCTGCATGGCGGAAACCGTCTGGCCTCCAACTCGCTCATCGAGGCTGTGGTTTATGCCGACGCCGCTGCACGCCACGCATCGGAAGCCATAGGCCATATCTCGCTGCGCAACGATGTGCCCGAGTGGAACGACGAGGGCACACGCCATCCCGAGGAGATGGTGCTCATCACACAGAGCATACGCGAGGTGAACCAGATCATGGGCACCTACGTGGGTATCGTGCGCTCCAACCTACGACTCGACCGCGCATGGAACCGCCTCGACATCCTCTACGAGGAGACCGAGAAGCTCTTCAAGTGCTCCAAGGCGTCGCGCGAAATCTGCGAGCTCCGTAACATCATCAACGTAGGCTACCTCATCATGCGCCAGGCAAAGGAGCGCCATGAAAGCCGCGGCCTGCACTACACGCTCGACTATCCTCCAGTGCCGCATAACGCACAATAACACGCTATAGGTGTGCGTTATATGAAGGAAGGAGCGATATCAGATGAATTTTTTGACCTACCCTAAAATACATACCCCTGCTTACCTGCGTGTCGTGGCCGCCATGATTCTCATCATCGCGGCCGCGCACTCGGCATGGGCCCAGCAGGATATGCCTGTTGAGTTCGAGGCTATTGAAGAGGGTGCACACACCCTGCAGTCGCCCGGCACAGGCCGTCAGCCCGTATTCAGAGGAAGATACCATAAAATAGACGAGAACGGCGACACTGTGCTCGTGGTGGTTTTCAATGAAATCACCGTATTTCCGGAGCTGAAATTCAAGAACAAAAAAGAGAAGGAATTTTTCTGGAAAACCGTGCGCGATGTGAAAAAGGCACTCCCCTACGCCAAACTGATATGCGAGACACTGCTCGAGACATATGAGTACATCGAGACCTTTCCCACCCAGCAGGAGCGCGAACGCTATCTAAAGGAAATGGAATCGTCGGTTTTCAATGAATACAAACCTGTGCTAAGGAAATTCACACGCAGTCAGGCGCGCATGCTCGTGAAGCTCATCCAGCGTGAGACCAACCAGAGCGGTTACGACATCCTCAAAGCATTTCTCGGCTCGTTCAGAGCCACGTTCTGGCAAGGATTCGGCAAACTGTTCGGTGTGTCGCTCAAGGGCAAATACCAGCCCGACAAAGACCACAACGACGCCATAATAGAGCGCGTATGCGTGGCCGTGGAGCAAGGACAGCTCTGACTCCCGCTATTTAGAGCTTGTTCCTGTTTTCTTTCGCCCAGCGCATCACATTGGCCGGCGGACGACGCGCCTTCAGCTCATCGCGCATATACTCCATATAAGGAGCCGTATGGGCGAAAAACTTCCTGTATCCTTCACATAGATAGTTAAGACCCTTTTCACCATCAGAAGTGCGCGCAAAGCGGTTTTTCGGGCATTCACCGTGACATGCGAACTGCCAGCGGCACACGCGGCACTGCCCCGGCAGGCTTTCGGCCTTGGCGCGCCCGAAAGCGAGCTGGCGGTCGGAGCCCATCATCTCTATCAGGCTGTCTGTGTGTATGTTTCCAAGCTTATAACCGGGGAATACAAAATGGTCGCAGCTGTACACATCTCCATTATGCTCCATCACGGCGGCATGACCGCAGCAAGTATCGAGCGAGCACACGCCCGGAGGCATCCCGGCCCAGTTGGCCAGCGTGCTGTCGAAAATCTGCACGTACACCTTCCCCACATCCTCCTTTATCCACTCGTCGAACATAGTGCACAGGAAGTTGCCCCACTGTTCGGGAGTGACCGACATGTCGGTGATTTCGCCCGCCTCGCCGTCGAGCGGAGATGCCAGGCGTCCGTCGGGCAGCACACGCTCCACTATAGGTGTAAACTGAATATACCTGCAGCCTATCTCCTTGAAGAAATTATAGAACTCAATCGGATGGTCGGCATTGTAGTCGTTCACCACAGCCATGGCGTTCCACTCCACACCATATTTCTGAAGCAGTCTTATGCCCTTCATCACACTCTGAAATGTAGGCTTACCGGCCGGATTGCGGCGGTATTCGTCGTGAAATTCCTGCGGTCCGTCGATTGATATGCCCACCAGCCAGCCATTGTCGCGCAGAAACCGGCACCACTCGTCGGTAAGCAGGGTGCCGTTGGTCTGAAGCACATTGGCTATCTCGTGGCCGCCGGCATACTGTTTCTGCAGATGCATGGCCCGCTTGAAGAAATCGAGGGATCGCAGGGTAGCCTCTCCACCGTGCCACACAAACTCCACGCCGCGTGTGGTCTGCACACCTATGTAGTCGCGCACATAGCGCTCAAGGGTGGCATCGCTCATCCACGGACGGTTCTTGCGGTCATAAAGGGCTTTTTTCTCAAGATAATAGCAGTAGGCGCAATGCAGGTTGCACTGCGGCCCTGCCGGTTTAGCCATCATATATAGGGGCGCCTCAAAAGGCGAGCTTACATTCAGTTCTTCATCCATAGCTTGCTTAAGCCGATTTATTTGAGTGTGACCTCCTCGACGAACGGACGATAGAATCCTTCGGTGCGCTCGGCGAAAAGTTCCTTCATGGTGCGCAGAGTAGCAGTGTCGGTCTCGGCGAGGTTGGTCTGTTGCGCAAAATCATTTTTCAGGTTAAACAGACCGTCCACACCTAAATTGCCGAGTTCATTGCCGGTAAGATTGGTCTCCGGCCCGGTATAAGGGGGCATATACACGAAGTCGCCGCTACGCAGACCAAGTTTGCCCTGATTCTCTATCACGATATCATGGCGCCCCTCGCGGCTTTCTCCAAGCCATACAGGCATCATCGCACGGCTATCGAGACCCTCGGCAGGCTCCACGCCCACCATGTCGGCAAGCGAGGCTAGGAGATCCATCTGACACACGAGAGCATCGCTCACCACGGGGGTCACATGTCCCTTCCAGTAAAGGCACATCGGCACATGCGTGCCGCCGTCGTAAAGACTGTATTTGCCGCCTCGGAGGCCTCCGGCGGGCTTGTGTTCCACAGCTTCGGCCAGTTCGCGGGCGTTGTCGAGATATCCGTCGTTGAGCACCGGACCGTTGTCGCTCGAGAATATCACTATGGTGTTCTCAAGCAGTCCCTGACGCTCAAGCTCTGCCATGAGCTCGCCCACACACCAGTCGGCCTCGGCTATGGCATCGCCACGCGGTCCGAGACCGGTAGTGCCGGCAAAGCGCTGATGCGGAGCACGGGGCACATGAGGCTCATGCAGGCCATAGTACAGAAAGAAAGGCCTGTCGCGGTTCTCCTTCACGAATTCCTTCACCTTTCCCACGAAATAGTCGGCCATATCCTCGTCGACCCAGCGGGCAGCGGCGCCGCCCTTCATGTAGCCTATACGCGGTATGCCGTTGACAATGGCGTTCTGGTGCCCGTGGGCCCAATGCATCTTAAGCATTTCTGGATTTTCAAGCGCACATGGCTCTCCTTCGAAATTCTTCTCATAATCGACATACAGAGGGTCGGAAGGGTCGAGATTCACCACTCCCCCGTTTTCAACGAATACCGTGGGCACACGGTCGTTGGTGGCGGCTATTATACATGAGTAATCAAATCCCACCTCACGGGCACCCGGACGGATGGTGTCGTTCCAGTCCACATTACCGCTTCCCATGCCCAGATGCCATTTTCCGATAGCACCGGTGGTGTATCCGGCCCTACGCATCATCTTCGGAAGAGTCTCTTGCGCTGGGTCTATCACAAGAGGGGCGTCGCCTGGCAGTATCTTTATATCGTCACGCCAGGGATACATGCCTGTAAGCAGGGCATAGCGGCTCGGAGTGGATGTCGACGACGATGCATAAGCATTGGTGAAGCACACACCTCCACGGGCCAGCGAATCGATATTCGGTGTATTTATACTCTTCGAGCCGTAGAAGCTTACATCGCCGTAGCCGAGGTCATCGGCCAGTATCACTATCACGTTGGGATGCTTTTCGGCAGATTCTTTCTGCCTGTCACCGCGGCATCCGGCCACAACCATGGCGAGAGCCACGCCCACACTCAAAAATATTTTTCTCATTTACAGAAATGTGTAATAGATTTTCGGTACAGAATGCAGGGTCACTGCCTGCGCGTAAACATCACCAGCGACGCAGAGGCCGCATGCACACATACACCTCGTCGGCATTGAGTGTACGGCGCTGCATGAGCTGCGAGGCCATATCGCGCACCGTGGCCACAACCGCGGTATTGTCGAACACATCCTCGAAATAGCTGAAATTCTTGTTGTAGAGAGCCGATGCCTCGTCTTCGTCGAGCGAGCACATCTCTTTTCCCTCTTCGGCGAGCATGTGGCCGAGCACACGGTAGAGCTGCGAGTTCACCCGCTCGTCAGAGCGTACCTTGGCTCTGGAAAGCAGGTTGGAGATAATCAGGCCGTTGAGCAGATTGAAGCGCGACAGATTGTCGGCCCACACTGCCTTTGCCGAAAGTGAAGGGCTTGCCAGATGGAAAAAATCGGCTGTGAAGCGCAGCCCCTTGTCGGCTTCGGCATCGAGTGAAAGTTCGTCAATATATTTTTCGTGGTCGAGCAGATACATGCTCACCGCCATGCCCGACAGTCCGTAGGCACGGTCTTCCTCATCCTTATATTTTAGAGTTATCACTTGGAGTTTGTCTTTAGTTTTTATCTACATGTGTGTGACAAAAATCGGCGGTGTCAGTTCACCACCATGATCTTTGTGACCACAGCCTCGCCGCTGACCTCTGCCGAGCCCGACGATGCAAGCACATAATACACTCCTGTGCGCACACGCTCGCCGTTGCTCATGCAGCCGTCCCACACATACATGCCGCCGTTGCTGCGGCCCTGGTGGAACACGTTGCCGTAAGCGTCGGCTATCTTCACGAGGCTGTCGTCCATGAGTCCCTTGATGGTAATCCATCCGGTGTAGTCAGGCCGCACAGGATTGGGGTATGCCACAACATTCTCATAGCTTTCACTGCCTGGCGAGGTAGTCGAGTTATATTCCACCACACCTTGCGATGTGCCGAAATACACGCTGTTCGATTTGGGATCGGCAGCCACTGAATATACAACATCCGAAGGAAGCATAGAGTTGTTCGATGTGTAGTGTTCCAGAATCTCCGAGCCGTCGGCACTCACATAATAGACTCCCGAATTGGTAGCAATCCACTTGCGGTTGGTGCTGTCTACCGATATGGCGTAGACCTCCAGGCCATCGAGCAGATAGTCGGCAAGGCCGGTGCCGTCGTTGCGCGGCACTTTCAGATGATTTATCACTGCAGTGGAGCTGGTGACCTTCGATATGTCGGTTATCTCAAACACACCGCTTTCGGTACCTACCCATATCTTTCCATCGTTATCCTCGGCTATGCAGCGCACATGATATGTGGAGAGCGATTTGTTGTCCTGGTCCACATAGTCAGTCACTGTGATTATTCTGTCGTCGGCAGCCGATTCAGTGCCCTTATAGTTTATAATCACTATAGTGTTGTTCCATTGTCCGGGGCATAACACCACATAGTCTCTTGTCTTGCATGCCAGACCCACCGGGTCGCGGTAGTCTTTCTTCATGTTGGGCACCGGCTTCGATACCCAGTCGGTGATTTTCACATCTGTTTTTCCCCTTTTCGAAGCCGGCAGATAATGGATACGATTGGCATTGAAGTCACTTTCATTTGCAAACTGAAATAACCACAGGTTGCCTGTGCGGTCGACCAACGGCACTGCCACAGGCTTTCCCCAGTTGGTGGAGAAGTCTACGATGGGCGTGTTTGTCTGGTCGTATTTGTTTGTCTGTTTGCCGTTCTTTATGCGATAGCAGCCTTCGAAAAGCGAACCGATATAATATGCGTCGGCATCGGTGGGGTCTTCATATATATAATATCCGTAGCTCACATGATGAGGAGCGGTGGGGGTATAGAGGTTATTGCTGCTGTTATTGTTGTTTATTTCCACATCCACGGGAGTGACATCAGTGAATTTACCGCCTGAACTTACTACATTCACATATGTCTTGCTTCGGTTAGACCTGTCGAGATTGAGGCCTATCTTCTCACCGAGGTTATACACATACACTTTGCCGGAAGCGCCCACATGCATAGCCGAAGCCGT
The DNA here is from genome assembly GCA_934555895.1 of uncultured Muribaculaceae bacterium. Taxonomy (GTDB): domain Bacteria; phylum Bacteroidota; class Bacteroidia; order Bacteroidales; family Muribaculaceae; genus UBA7173. The sequence goes on from CAKTFH010000019.1 coordinate 23,898, forward strand.
GCTCACAGTGAGCGTGGAGGGTTTGGCTGTGGTCATCTCCACAGCACCCGACGATACGTTTACGAGAGCCACACCCGAAGCATCGCCGCGCCATGCCGAAGCGCCGTTGGTAAAATGGCTCATTAATTTTTCCGAGGTGCGCACAACACCGGAGCGGAAGCTCTGGCTACCATCTTTCGCAAACACATAGGCACCCTTATCGTTGCAGGCATATGCACCGGTGGAGCACACATCTATCGATGTATTAAATGCTGTAGCTGCAGCACCGGCTGCATCCTTCACAACCTCGGGAGTGAATACGCGGTTATCGAAATCAAGCGTGATCTTATAGAGCTGTGCCGAACCGTTCACGGCCAGCACATACTTGTCGCCAAGACCCTTGAGCGATTTCCAGCCGAATTTGCCGGTATCCTGAGGCATCGACTTGAAACCGCTCCATGCTGTGAGGTCTCTGTCGTTTTTCGCAAACATTATCTGGTTGCCGAAAGTGGCGCCCACATAGTCGCCTACAGCCACTACATCGGTCACTTTATACGAACTGTAGACAGTGCGCTCTACCTCGTTGCGGTCAGAATTGTAGATTACTACACCGAAATCGGTACCGACAACAAAAAACTTATCGCTGAAATCCACACCGTTGATTTCGCGGGTCTGCGTCATCACAGCATCCTTTATGTCCGACATATTCACTACACGGCCGTCATCGTACAGACGGTCCATGTTAGAGCTGCCATAGGTCACAAGCACACTGCGGCCGTCGGTATCCACATAGATGTTTTTTACATCGCTATCGTTAAGCAGAGTGGCCGTATTGAGCACCTGCACCTCGCCATACTCCTTATCCACACGAGTGAGGGCCCCTTCCGACATGTAATATACATAATCGCCGGTCTCCACCATGCGGTCCACATTACGATAGGGTGAGTAAAGGTTCCATGATCCCACTGCAAGCTGGGCCTGCATGGTCACCGGCAGCACTGCTATGACAAACAGTATTAGTTTTTTAAGCATTATGATATTCTATATTTTTCAACCGGCAGACTGCCGCTGGCATTCGCGGTCGCGTTTTATTTCATGAAATCAACATCTTATGAATGCAGCTGCCGTCATCTGTCGATATCGCCGAGCATGGCGTCGAGGGCCCGGCGCCGATGGCTGAGCGAATTTTTCTCGTCAGCCGACATCTCGGCGAAACTGCGGTCCTGGCCTTCGGGCACAAACACGGGGTCGTAGCCGAAACCGTCGTTGCCGCGCGGAGCACAGGCTATGCTCCCCTCCACCTTGCCTTCGTAGAGGTACTCCTCGTCGCCGACAATAAGGGCTATGACAGTGCGGAAACGCGCGCTGCGGTTTTCTTTGCCATCCATCCGCTCAAGGAGCAGGCGCATATTTGCCGCCGAATCGTGATCAGCAGCCGCTTTGCCCGACATTTCGGCAGCATAGCGGGCCGATTTCACTCCCGGCTCGCCACCGAGGGCGTCTACTTCCAGACCAGTGTCGTCGGCGAAACAGTCGCATCCATAGCGTTCCTTCACCCAGCGGGCTTTCAACATGGCATTGCCCTCGAGCGTGGAAGCGGTCTCGGGAATATCGTCCGTACAACCTATTTCACCGAGAGATTTCACCACGTGCCCCGAACCGAGAATTTCTCTTACCTCCTTAAGTTTATGGGCATTGTTTGTGGCAAATACTATTTCGCCTGGCAGTTTCATAAGATATTTATTTCATTAACGCTGCACCCGGATGATTTATTGCCTTTTATCACCCGGCTACCAGTATTGCACCGGGCTCAGCGCACCACAATGTTCACGATCTTTCCGGGCACCACAATCACCTTCACCACCTGCTTTCCTTCAATCCACTTGGCGGCATTTTCATGCTCAATGGCTATGCGCTGCACTTCGGCGGCAGGCATGTCGGCGGGCACACTGATATTGAAGCGTGCCTTGCCGTTGAAACTTACAGGATATGTCACGGCCGATTCGCGGATATATTCCTCGTCCCATGCGGGCCATTTGGCGTCGCATACAGTAGTGTCATGTCCAAGAGCGTTGTGCCACAATTCTTCACTCACATGCGGTGCGAAAGGTGCCAGAAGCACTACCAGAGGCTCAAGCAGCTCGCGGCTGTGGCATTTCAGGGATGTAAGCTCGTTGACACATATCATAAAGGCGCTCACAGAAGTATTGTATGAGAAGTTTTCTACATCAGAGGTAACTTTCTTTATCAGCTTGTGTATGCTACGCAGAGCCTCGGCTGAGGGCTTGCTATCGTCCACAAGCAGCTCATCGCCTTTATAGAAAAGGTTCCACAATTTCTTGATGAAGCGGTTCACACCGTCGATGCCGTTAGTATCCCACGGTTTGCTCTGCTCTACCGGACCGAGGAACATCTCGTAGAGCCTGAGTGTGTCGGCACCGTAGCGCTCCACTATATAGTCGGGGTTAACTACATTGAACATCGATTTCGACATCTTTTCAACAGCCCAGCCGCACACATATTTTCCATCCTCGAGGATGAATTCGGCCGAAGCATACTCCGGACGCCATTTGCGGAACGCCTCGGTGTCGAGTATGTCGTTGCTAACTATGTTCACATCCACATGAATTGGAGTCACCTCGTAGTCGCCTTTCAGGCCTGACGACACAAAAGTATTGGTGTCTTTAACACGATACACGAAATTGCTTCGGCCCTGGATCATGCCCTGGTTCACAAGCTTCGCAAATGGCTCTTTCTCAACCACCTTGCCCATGTCGTAAAGGAATTTGTTCCAGAAACGTGAATAGATAAGGTGGCCTGTGGCATGCTCAGTGCCGCCAACATAAAGGTCGACATTGCGCCAGTAGCCGTTGGCTTCCGGGCTTACGAGGCACTCGCTGTTGTGGGGGTCCATGTAGCGGAGATAATATGCCGACGAACCGGCGAATCCGGGCATGGTGTTGAGTTCAAGAGGATAACCATCGGCTGTATGCCATTCCTTGGCTCGTCCCAGAGGGGGCTCGCCTGTCTCGGTAGGCAGATATTTGTCGATTTCGGGCAGCTGCAGAGGCAAATCCTTTATATCTAGCATATGAGGAATGCCATCTTTGTAATATACAGGGAAAGGCTCGCCCCAATAGCGTTGGCGGCTGAAAATAGCATCGCGCAGACGGAAGTTCACCTTCACTTTGCCTATACCTTTTTCCTCTATAAAGCGCTTTGTGGCGGCTATTGCGTCTTTCACTTCCATGCCGTTGAGGTTGAGCTCGTCGGAAGCCGAGTTTATCATCTTGCCTTCTTTGGCGTCGAAGCTCTCCTCACTCACATCGGCACCCTCGATAAGAGGTATTACCGGCAGATTGAAATGGCGTGCGAAAGCATAGTCGCGGCTGTCGTGGGCGGGCACAGCCATGATAGCGCCTGTGCCGTATCCGGCCAGCACATAATCACTCACATACACGGGAATCTCCTTACCCGATAGCGGATTGATGGCATACGCTCCGGTGAATACTCCGCTCACTTTCTTATCGATCATGCGCTCGCGCTCGGTCTTATGCTTTATCTCCTCGCGATAGGTCTTAACGGCTTCTTTATGCGCGGGAGTGGTGATCATATCCACATATTTGCTTTCAGGCGCGAGCACCATGAATGTTACGCCAAACACCGTGTCGGCACGTGTGGTGAACACTGTCATCTCCACATCGCTTTCTTTTATACGGAACTGCAGTTCGGCACCTTCCGAACGGCCTATCCAGTTGCGCTGTGTCTCCTTGATACTGTCGCTCCACTGCAGGTCCTCGAGGTCGCGCAGCAGACGGTCGGCGTAGGCGCTCACGCGCAGACACCACTGATACATCAGCTTCTGCTCCACTGGATAACCACCACGGATCGAAAGACCCTCGCTCACCTCGTCGTTGGCGAGCACGGTGCCGAGTTTCGGGCACCAGTTCACCATGGTGTTGCCGAGGTAGGCTATGCGGTAGTTCATGAGTACATCACTCTTCTCCTTGTCGCTCATGGCCTTCCACTCATCTGCTGTAAATGAAAGTGCCTTTGTGGCGGCGGCATGGATGCCTTCGGTACCTTTCTCTTCGAAATGCTTCACGAGAGAGCTCACGGGCATAGCCTTGTCTTCGCGTGTGTCGTAATAGTGGTTGAACATCTCAATGAAGGCCCACTGTGTCCATTTGTAATACTCCGGATCACAGGTGCGTATCTCACGATCCCAGTCATAGCAGAAGCCTATATGGTCAAGCTGGCTGCGGTAGCGGGCTATATTCTCGCGTGTGGTCACCTCGGGATGCTGCCCTGTCTGGATAGCATACTGTTCCGCAGGCAGTCCATATGCATCATATCCCATGGGATGAAGCACATTGAAGCCGCATAGGCGCTTATAGCGGGCTAAAATATCGGAGGCTATATAGCCGAGCGGATGCCCCACATGCAGTCCGGCTCCCGAAGGATAGGGAAACATGTCGAGAACATAATATTTCGGCTTCTCAGGATTGATTTCAGTCTTGTAGGTGGAATTGTCTTTCCACCACTGCTGCCATTTACCCTCTATTTCTTTATGTCTGTATTCCATTGGATATGTGTATATGCTTTGGTTTATTATGCTTTGATTACTTTAATATGCTTCAGCTCATGGCGAGCATGCGCTCGATGGGTTTCACAGCCTTTCTGGCTATCTCCTCGTCGACGATTATTTCAGGCTGCTCGTTGTTGAGGGCGTTGTAAAGCTTTTCAAGTGTGTTGAGCTTCATGTAGGCGCAGTCGTTGCAGCCGCATGCCGGTGTGCCGTCTTCCTTCGATTCGGGAGGCACAGTGATGAACTTCTTGTCGGGGCAGTTTTTACGCATCTCATGCAGGATGCCGCTCTCGGTGACCACTATAAACTGTGTGGCTTCATTCTCCTGCGCGTACTTCAGCAGGGCGGCGGTGCTTCCCACCACATCGGCCATCATGATGAGCGGTTTGCGGCATTCGGGGTGTGCAAGCACTTTCGCATCGGGATACTGCTTCTTGAGAGCCACCAGTGCAGGAAGCGAGAACTGCTCATGCACATGGCATGCACCATCCCATATCACCATCTCGCGTCCTGTTACGGCACTTATATAACTACCCAGATTGCGGTCGGGGCCGAATATTATCTTCTCGTCTTCCGGAAGCTGCTCCACTATTTTGCGGGCGTTCGACGAAGTCACCACCACATCGGTGAGAGCCTTCACGGCAGCTGAAGTATTCACATAGCTCACCACCTTATGGCCGGGATGTTGTTTTATGAAATCAGCGAAGGCATCGGCCTGGCACGAGTCGGCGAGAGAACACCCGGCCTCCAGATCGGGCACCAGCACTTTCTTGTCGGGACAGAGTATTTTGGCGGTCTCTCCCATGAAATGCACACCACAGAGCACAATCACCTTGTTTGTGAGTTTCCGGGCAATCTGCGCCAGGGCGAGCGAGTCGCCGATGAAGTCGGCCACATCCTGTATTTCGCCCCGTGTGTAGTAGTGTGCCAGCACCACGGCATCCTTCTCCTTTTTCAAGAGCTCTATCTCTTTTTTCAGCTCGGTTCCCTTCACCGGCTGTCGGGAGGCATCACGGTTTTCAACATCCATTTTATTCTAAATAAAATCTATTGAAAAAAATTTAAAATTTTTCGATTCTTCTCTTATAATAACAATGCCTGTTGAAAGTTACGATAACTTTTACATCGAAAACTTGCAAATTTGGTATATCAACACCGAAGGCATGGTTATCATCATGTTATGAACATACATAATATCTGAAAACCAGACTATTGATGCAGTTATCAACATAGTGTTTATAATGTGCAAAGTTAATAAATTTCTATTTCATCCACAATGCATTTCTGTTGAAAACCATATTCATAAACCGTTGAAACATCGATATTCCGCAATTTGCTTTTCACCCGATTACGATTATACAGGACTTGATACACAGTCTGCAAATTTCTTCCGATATATTTATAAAATAATATTGAACGCCGTTTTCAACACTTTCCACACACTTATCAACAGATGTCAACATCCCTTTTTTCTCTGTTTCCTTCATAAAAAACGACCCGTGACCATATCGGTCATGGGTCGTTTTTCATATCTTAATTTTGATTTCGACGGGGGAGTGGTTGGTGGTTATTTGAATACCCAAGTGATGGTGCCTGACTGTACCGGGCTACCTTCGAGCACTGAGAATCGGCATTCGCGGGAGCGCTGCACGCATGCGTTGCGCATAGCCTGGTCGCCTGCCACTGTGCCCGAGCTGCCCGCGGCACTGTACGATGCCGACACTACATTTCCGTTTGAGTCGACACGCACTCTCACGGCGATAGTACCGAGTTTTTTTCCTTTCACCGAGGTCCAGTGTTCAAGTGAGCGTCCTGAGAGTCCGTTGCCTGGAGTACCGGTCACATTGCCGTCTTTGCTGTTACCTGCCACATCGCCAGAGGTGCCTTTACCTTTGCCTCCGCCGAATGCTTTTGCTGTGGCTTCGGCTACATTTTTGCGGGTTTGTTGCTGCTGTTTGGCTTCCTGACGCTTTCGCTCCTGTTCCAGTTCTTCTTTGGTAGGACCTTTGGGCTCTTCCTTCACCTTAGCCGGCGATTCATGTTTGGCGGTGGTCACCTTGGGCTGCCTGGCAGCCTGGCCGGCATTGACTGCATCGCGCGACACCTGTGTGGGCTCGTTGTTGGTCACGTTGCTGGGAGCCGGTTCGTCGGGCTGAATCACCTGATCGGGCACATCACCGGTGCGAACGAAATCGCCGGCGGCATATAATTCTTCAAGCGGTTCGAATACTATTTCTTGTTCGTCGATCTGTGGCATATCCTGCCATCCCTTCGGAGGATATGTCAGAAAGGTGTAAAGAAACACCAGCAGCACCACAAGATGCACTGCCACTGTGCCGGCAATTCCGTATATGCGTTCTTTATTCAAGTCAGTTGGTCTTAAGAGGGGTTTCTTCAGTGGTCTGTGGCGCCTGAGCAGCCTGAGTTATGTCGTGTGAGGCCACGGGTTTTGTAGCGAGCACCATTTTCAGATTGTTGGCGGCGGATGCCGACAGCACTTCCACTATTTTGCCATAAGCCACTTTTTCGTCGGCATAAAGGGCTATGAAGCCTGTGGTGTCCTGTTGCTGGGCAAGTGTGAGGAAGGGTACCAGAGCATCCATTTCAAGTGGCTGAGGTTGCTCGTCGCCGGTTGATGCGAACAGATGCTCCTCCTCGTCGATATATACTCTTGTTACGGGTTTCACGGCACTTTGTTCGGTGCTTTGCGGGAGGCTTACCTCAAGACCAGTGGGAAACACAAAGGTTGAGGTAACCATAAAAAATATAAGCAGCAGAAAGATGACATCGGTCATCGACGCCATGGAGAATGCCGCCATCATCTCGTTTTGTCTCTTCAGCACGGCAGTATGGGTGTTGGTGTTTATAAGTTAAATTATCAGAGAGCGGGTTCGTTGAGTAGGTCCATGAACTCCATGCTCTTGCTTTCAAGAAGATTCATCACCGAATTGATGCGGGCCACAAGATAGTTGTAGCCGAACAGTGCGAGCACACCCACCACAAGGCCGGCTACTGTGGTAACCAGCGCGGTATATATGCCTGATGAGAATGTGGCGATGTTGGCCGAAGTGCCTTCGGCAGCGATGGCATAGAAAGCCTGTACCATGCCTATCACAGTGCCGAGGAATCCGAGCATCGGGGCTCCTGCGGCTGTGGTGGCGAGCCAGGGGAGTCCTTTCGAGAGATTTGCTATCTCTATGTTGCCGTTGTTCTCCACAGTGGCGAGGATGTCGTTCACAGGACGCCCTATGCGACTGATGCCTTTTGCTATCAGGCGTGAGTAGGGAGTGTTGGTCTTGCGGCAGAGGTTGAAAGCGCTCTCTATCTCTCCTTCGTGGATGTAGTCGCGTATGCGGCGCATGAAGGTATCGTCTTCCTTGGCGGCGCGGTTCACCACGATGGCACGCTCAATGAATATATACACACACATCACCGAAAGCAATGCTATCACTATCATGAGCGGCCCTCCCTGAAGGCAGAGGTCCCACAGCGAAAGTTCCACTTCGTGACTTACAGCTGTGCCTGCAGTCTGTGCTGCGGCCGGTGTGCCCGTGAGGGCTGCGTCGAGAATTGTCATTATGAAATAAGTTATTCAAAAAATGTTAGATTGCTTAATAAGGGTGTATTGCGCAGTGTGCTGCGCCTTATTTTAGGCAGGCTTTATAGCGTCTGATAGTTTCTGGGAGCCCCAGATAGAGGGCGTCGGATATGAGAGCGTGGCCTATCGATACTTCATTGAGGTATGGTACCTGCTCTTTGAAGTAGCGCAGATTATCAAGGTTGAGGTCATGACCGGCGTTTACTCCGAGACCTGCCTTGCGGGCGGCACGTGATGCTTCCACATATGGTGCTACGGCTTCCTCGCGGTTGCGGTCGTAGTTGTCGGCATAGGGCTTGGTGTAGAGCTCCACACGGTCGGCGCCTGTGCGGGCGGCCATGCGTATGTTGTCGCAGTCGGTGCCCACGAAAATTGAGCTGCGGATGCCTGCGTCGCGGAGTTTGTCGATGATACCGGTGAGGAATTCCAGATTAGGCTCCACATCCCAGCCTGAGTTGGATGTAAGCTGATCGGCTGCATCGGGCACCAGTGTCACCTGTGCTGGTTTTACTTTAAGAACAAGATCCATGAAATCATCGGTCGGATACCCTTCGATGTTGAATTCTGTCTTTATGAGCGGGCGCAGGTTAAACACATCTTCACGGCGTATATGGCGCTCGTCGGGACGGGGATGCACCGTTATGCCGTCGGCTCCGTAACTTTCGCAGTCTACAGCCACCTGACTCACATTTGGGGTGTTTTCACCGCGTGCATTGCGCAGGGTAGCCACTTTGTTGATATTTACACTAAGATTGGTAGTCATATATTTGCCTTTTCCGAATATCTACACTTGTCTAAAAATGTTTAATAATCACGTTAAAACTGTTGTAACAAGTCATTTTGCTTTTACAGAAACGGATTATTGCGTATCTTTGTGATTTGGAAACCCCCGCCGGGAGAGTTCACGGATATTCGGCTACAAATTTACTCAGAATTTTCTACAAGCAAGCCAATTTTATCCGATTATTTGTGATGCGTCGGTTAATTTCAGCCATGCGATTATCGCGGAATCTTATTCCTCAAAGAGAAAGTTAAAAGAAAAGTGACAAATCAACCTCACGATATACTGAAAAAATTTATCGTTGGAGAGCTTTCACCCGCAGCAAGGCTTGAGGCTCTCCTGCCTCAGCAACCTGACACAAGCAGTCTGTTGTTGGCATGCAAGCCACACGACTACAGCGCCTCATCTATTGCCAAAGCTGTGGAAGACTGTGATGTGCAGTTGCTGGCTCTCTCTGTAACAGCCATGCGCGACTCTCTGGAGCGTACGGTGGTGGCTGTTACTGTGGGCGCTTCATCGGCCGACGGTGTGGCTCGTTCGCTTGAACGCTACGGATATGAGGTGATTAATGTTGTATCACAAGGCGACTCACCGCATCGCTCGCGCGATATAGACCGTGTGAACGAACTTCTGCACTATCTTGAGATGTGATGTAGTTATACATAAAAATCTGCCGAACCTCAAAACACCATTTCTGCAATGATTATAGCCATCAACGGCAACCGCCATCAGCAACCGCCCCATATTAAGGCTATTAAAAAGCTTACCGATTTCCTGCTTGCAGCAGATCACACTCTTGTGCTGGCACAGCCTTTCTTCGAGTATCTCACCGATAAGATAGGGGAGCGCTTTGCTCTGGGCATCGACTCGCTGCCGCTCAATGTGCCGCCGCGGGCCGACCTTGTGCTGAGCATAGGCGGCGACGGGGCATTGCTTAAGACAGCACGGTGGCTCGGTGGCAAGGAGATACCGGTGGCAGGTATCAACACGGGACATCTGGGTTTTCTGTCGGCCTACTCATTCAGTAATCCTGATGATATTTACAATCATCTGTTTGCAGGTAACTACCGCATTGAGCATCGTTCCATGCTTCAGATTGAGGTAAAGGCTCCCGACACGGAGATTTATCAGCGTTTTCCGCATATTATTACGGCTCTCAACGAGCTGGCCGTCACACGTGCCGACAATGCCACTATGCTGCATGTGGAGGCTTCGGTCAATGGTGCGGATCCGCTCGACTATATGGGCGACGGTCTCATAATATCTACCCCCACTGGTTCATCGGCCTACAACCTTTCTGTGGGCGGCCCGATTCTCGATCCCGAACTGCAAGGATGGGTGCTCTCGCCTATCGCGGCGCATTCGCTCACCATGCGCCCGCTGGTAGTGAACGATTCGGCTGTAATCGGCATCGCCGTTGGTTCGCGGGCCGACACATACCGCATAGCCGCTGACGGCAAGTCGTGGAATCTTCCTATCGGAGCCACGCTCACGGTGCGTCGTGCCCCGAGTTCGCTGCTGTTGGTGCAGCAGCCACGGCACACTTTCACCGACACTCTGCGGCTGAAACTCGGTTTGGGCAACACCCTTGTATGACTCGTGACAGAGATATGACAGGCGAACTCCAACATCCTTCTCTCGGCAACGTGCATGTGGTGATGAGATCGAACTCACGCCATGTATCTGCCCGGTGGAAAAACGGGCAGGTCAGCCTCAATGTACCCTATGGGGTGCGTGTGTCGGATATTCACCGCATTCTAAACGAACTTTCACCACGATTGCTCGCCAATCGCCCTGAACTCGCCTATTATCCGGGGCAGGAGCTGTTTTTTCCTTATGCCGATTTTGTGATTCGTACTCAGTGTCTGCTACCATCGAAGATATTAGCAAAGGCTTCTGTGCCGGTTAGTTATATAGAGGTGGGTTCCGACTGGAATTTCGAACACTCATCGACCACACGCGCTATAAGCGACACATTGTGCTCGCTCGCGCTGCGCATAGCACCTCAGATACTCATCCCGAGGGCCAAGGAGCTTGCCGATATTGTAGGTCGTCATCCCGTGGGGTGGAGCATATCCCGAGGGCACCGCATTCTGGGACGCTGCACTGCTCAAGGGGTGATTTCGCTAAGTTATGTGCTCGTGTTTTTGCCGAAAGACCTTTCCGACTATGTGATATATCACGAACTGGCGCATCTGTCGGAAATGAATCACTCGCCGCGCTTCCATGCACTGCTCGATTCTTATCTCGGAGGGCGTGAGGAGGCGTTGGTGAAACAGTTGCGCCGCTATAGCTGGCCTGTATTACGGAAGTAACATGCATATTTAATGCATACGACAACAGAGTTACAGAGTGTAACATATGCCTCTATAATTAAATATTGCCTAGACAAATCCACTACAATATCATTATTCTATTGCTTCAATGCTTTGTTTATCTTAATTTTGACAATAGCAACATCCGCGTATATGGCTTGAAGACTGTTTGCCGGGGCTGATACGGAATGTTCTGAATAAGTTACATTTTTATGCAGACAAGCCTTGACAGTAATAGCCGTTTTCGTAGACGCATACTAATGGTCGATACTGATCCGGAAGTGTGCGACCTTGTCAGGTCGCAACTGAATCTTCCGGATTTCGATGTGGAGATATGTTCGTCTTTCGAAGATATTTTCAATATCGATCTCTCGCAATATGTGCTGATGATAATCGACATAAGTGCTGACGACAATTTTGGGCTTTCGCTTGTGGAACAGCTCAAGCAGCATCGCGAGACAGCTAATCTCGGCATTATAGTATGCTCACTCAATATGTCGCCTTCCAATATCATCAGTGCCCTTAATGCGGGCGCCGACGACTATCTTATCAAACCGTTCTCGCTCCGTGAGCTTTCGGTGCGTGTACGCTCTGTGCTTCGCCGTCACATCTGATGGCTTCAGCACTTATTCTCTTTTCAGAATTTTAGGAAAATATAATAAGTTAATTCCGGTAATGCTCCGTGAGACCACGGCCATTACCGGAATAATTGTGTATAGTCTTGTCAATATTTGAAGCTCGAGCCACCGAGGAATTCCCGGAGGAGACTCGTGGGCGGTATGCTCCGCTCGCCTATCTGGCGGAAGTAACCAAGAAAGCGGCGCAGACGGTGTGCTTCGGCGTATTCAGGAACATCATTGGGCACATCGCGCAGAATGGCTTCACCATAGTCTTTCATCACTCCGAGCTCGAAAATCAGCGATGAGTTGAACATGCTGTCGGCATTTTCCTGGAAAGGGAAAATCCATTTTTCTTCGCCGCGGCGCACGCTCGGCCAGCGCCTGATGGTATCCGTGGCCGATGTGCCGCGATACTTGTAATCGCGTATAATGCGGCGTAGCAGGCGGTTGTCGGTCGTGGGAATCCAGTTGTGGTCGTCGATTGAGAGTGTGGTGAGAGCCGACACATACACACGATATTTCATACGCTCCTCTATTTCGCCGGTGAGTTCGGGATTGAGGCCGTGGATACCCTCTATTAACAGAATCGATCCTTCGTCGAGGCGTATTTTATCACCTTTATAGATGCGTTTGCCCAGCTCGAAATTGTAGGTGGGTAGGCTCACTTCCTCGCCGCGAATCAGTGCGCGCAGGTCGGTGTTGAACTGTTGCAGGTCGAGAGCGTAGATCGATTCGTAGTCATAGTCGCCGTCGGCATCGAGCGGGGTGTGTTCTCGGTTTACAAAATAATTGTCGAGCGATATGATGCGCGGTTTCAGTAGATTGGCCATCAGATAGATGCCGAGGCGCTTTGTGGTGGTGGTCTTGCCCGACGACGACGGGCCTGCCACCAGCACTATGCGGGCTCCGCCGTCGCGGTAACGCCGGGTTATCTCGTCGGCTATGGCCGCTATCTTCTTGTCGTGCAGTGCTTCGGCCACATTGATGAGGTCGGCTGACAGGTTCTGGTCCACGGCTTTGTTGAGTTGGCCCACATTGCGTATGCCAAGCACTTCGTTGAAGTGCAGATAATCAAGATAGGCGTTGTACATCTTCTCCTGCGGCACAAATTCATTGACCTTCGAGGGTGTGCATTTCGACGGTCCCATGAGCAGGAATCCCTTTTTGTAAGGCAACAGGGCGAACACTCCGAGACATCCCGTGCGGGGCGCGAGTGCGCCGTAATAGCTGTCGGTGACACCGTCGAGAGTATAGCTGGTGGTATAAAGTTCATGTATACTTTCCAGAAGCTGCACTTTGTCGTTGAGACCCTCCTCGCTGAAGCGCTTCAGCATGTCGGATGTGAGGCATTCCTCGCGCACAAACGGTATGTCGCGCTTCACAAGCTCGCGCATGCGCTTCTCAAGCAGCGGCAGGGCATCTTTCACGGCATCCGGCTCCATGAACTTGCCGTCGCTTATAAGCAGGCAGTAGTAGCCTCCCGATATGGAATGCTCGATGCGGAGCCGCATGGTTTTGCCGAAAATCTGCGACACGGCGCAGTAGAGCATCATGCAGAGCGAGCGCACATACACGCGGCCGCCTTGGGGACTTTTCACATTGAGAAATTCCACCATCTTTGGGCCGTATACCTGATATTGCAGCGGCTCGTTCTTGTTGTTTACCAGAGCGCAGATGGGGGCAAGATCGCCTGTGAGCGGCTTGCCGATGCGTGCGGCTATCTCGCCGAGGGTGTCACCGCCTTCCACATCAATGTATTCGTTGAGATTCTTGCAGTATATTTTCAGACTGTTGCTCATAAATTCAGGTTTTTGGGTTAGGTTTTCATGGCCGGCTCATTTGCCTATCATATGTTTGAAATGCTCCTTGCGTTCGTGTTTCTGTTGCCATTCGCGGGCTATGGCCATGGCTTCCGTGGAGGTGGCTTCGGGGTCGAGGCCTGCGGCGACGGCATATTCACGTGCGAGGCGCCCTATCCAGGGTATATCCCATGATATGGACTTGAAATTGAGCATGAGCAGTTTCTCGTCGGTGACGCCGAATTCCATGCGGTTGAGATCAACATAGAAAAACTCGTATTCATCCCCGGCGGTTCGGTTCACCAGTATGTTGCCGGGAGAGAAGTCGTGGAACCACACTCCGGCACGGTGCAGCCGTGCCATCTCGCATCCGAGGGCGCGGGTGAGCTCGTGGCTGTCGTCACGGGTCTCGCAGTTGCGTACGTTGGGATAGGGGAGCTGTTCGCAGAAGTAATAGCTGTGTGTCATCTTTATCCAGGCGCCGGGCCAAGGACCGCAGTGTACCTCGCTGTAGGCGAGCGGCAGGGGAGTACCGAATCCAAGACGGCGCAGTTCCATAGCGTTGTCAAACGACCGGCGCGCCTTGCTGTGCCGGAAAGTGCGGTACACATATCCGTTGGGAAACGGAGGCACGCGGAAAGCTTTCACATTCACCGGCATGCCGAGGTCGTTGCCTCCGGTGCCGGGCGGAAGATAAAACAGCCGATTGCGCCGCCCGCGATACACCTCCACGGCTTCGGGAGCCACTTCGCCCGCGCTGACACGTGCCACCATGGTTGCGCCGCAGTGGCCGCATGCATCTCCAATCACGGTTTTCACTCTGGTTGCCATAGATGGTGCCTGTTAAAATACTATGCCGCCCGATACACCGTAGAAACCGCCTGAGGCTACTGGCGTCAGGGCCCATGTCACGCTCCGGTCGCTCCGTCGCGAGGTCGAGAGCGACTGCTGCAACTCGTCGCGGTGCATTCGTACGCGTTTGCGGAATATCTTGGGGTAGAGCCAGTAGGCGAAGGTGGTGCTGAGGTAGCCCAGGGCCGCGCCGCCCGCCACATCGTTTATCCAGTGGCGGTCGTTGTGTATGCGCAGATAACCCACGGCTACGCCCACGGCATAGCCCGACATGGCCACCCATTTGTTCTTGTCCCAGTATTCGCGGCGCAGGTATTCGGCGCCCATGAACACCGTGCCGGTGTGGCCGCTCGGAAACGAGTTGCGGGCACCTGTGTCAGGCCGCTGCTCCTTGAAGCTCTGTTTCATTGCGAAATTCACTATGCGGAAGGTGGCGTAGCTCATGGCCAGCAGGATAGTGCGGTCGAGCAGATTGTGCTGGCTTTTGTAGCCTGTGAAGGGGAGTGCCCAGCCCACTATCATAGGAGCGTATTGAATCCAGTTGTCGACTTCGGTTTTGTCCTTGCCGTGGTGCGACAATGCATGCTGCACTTCCTCGCGCCAGTGCACGAGCCAGGGAGTGCGCACGAACAGCGCCGAGGCAGCGAACACCCCCGCGCCTACGGCAAATTCTCCCCAGTGCACATCACAGCTTGTGTCGCCGAGGTGCGCAAGCTGTTTCACAAGGCTCTCATCGGCAACCGGGGTAGTGAGGGGTGCCAGAGTGTCGGGGAGCAGTGTGGTCTCCTCAACCGCCATAGTCTCTTCGGTGTATATGGTGCCGTCGGCTTCGGGAAGGGGAGCGGCCGGCTGGCCCTGCATCCCGACATTCCCGGCGAAAATTATCAGAAATATCAGTAAATATCGCATTTGTAAGGGTTCTGACATAATGAATACATCGCAAATTTACTCAATTATTTTTATTAATTGCCTAACTTTGCATTTATTAAAACATGCATTGAAATGACATATATCACATATGCCCTGATTGCCGCCGGACTGTTCATAGCGGTGACAGCGCTCTATTTCATTCTGTCGAAGGGGCTGTCGGCAAGCGCTGTGCATCAGCAGCTCTCGCGATATGCCGTGGCCTCGGTGCTGGCTGTAGCTCCGCTGGCCATCGCCGGCAATGTGGTGTGGAAGCTGCCTCTGACCCTTATTGTGGCGGTGAGCGCCCTCACCATGCTCACTTTCCCAGTGCTTCAGTTCGTGGCCGACCACCGCAGGGTGGCCGAAATCGACAACCGCATGGACTTTGCCTTCGGCCTCTATCTTTTCGGCTTCCTCACAGGCGGTTACTTCACCTTCACATCCCTTCTGCCATCCTCGCATAACCTTATTACCACCGTATTGGCAGCGCTGGAGTTGCCGCTGATTATTCTCGCGGCATTTCAGATAGTCTATTTTATAATCTATCATGCGGCTGTAGACCATGACGGGCTTAAGCTTGTGCTCGACACCGATGTCAACGAGGTGCTTGAATTTCTGCGTTCTTTCTCGCCGTGGCTCATGATTCCGGGAGTGGTGGTTATGATAGCATTCATCTGTACGTGGTTCTGGCTCAACTTCAACGATTCGATTCCTTTCGCCGGCAATCTGCCCTGGTGGCGCACGGCTCTTTTGGGGTGCTACTCCGTGGCCATGTGGGTGATAACCTTCCATGGGAAGCGCTCCCCTTTCCGCCGCTCCGGCTTGCCCAACCTCTATTATGAGGACCGTGAGCACGCTCGTCTCATCGAAGGATATTCGGCTGGAACATCGGCCCGCAGGGGAGCGCTCAATGTTTCCTCGCCGCTGTTTCCGCCGCTCACCACATCGGGTGGACGCACCTATATACTGGTGATAGGGGAGTCGGCCTCACGCGACTATATGCATGCCTTCAATCCCGTCAAGGCCAACGAGGGCACTACTCCTTGGCTCGACTCCATGGCCGCGCAGGGGAGTGCTATGCTTTTTCCAAATGCCTATTCATGCCACTTCCAGACGGTGCCCACACTCACGCGGGCACTCACCTCGCTCAGCCAGTATGCCCCGGGGTCGTTTCCCTCGTCACCGTCGGTGATAGATGTGGCTAACGCACTCGGCCTCAGGACCTACTGGTTCTCGAACCAGGGACATATCGGCGCAAACGACACGGCTGTGACACTTGTGGCCGAAACCGCCGACCGTGCGGCATGGACCTCACAGAGCGTTAACCGACACTCCTACGACGGTGCTCTGCCGCGCTTTCTCGAGGAGGTGGATCCGGCGGCCGACAAGCTCGTGGTGTTTCATCTCATAGGTTCGCATTTCACCTACTCCAACCGTTATCCGCAGGAGGAGGCTTTCTTCAAGCCTGCAAGTGCCTCGGAATCGTATCTGAGCGCTTACCGCAACTCATTGCGCTACACCGACAAGGTGCTCCGCGACATCTACGATTACGCCTCGCAGCATCTTAATCTGCAGTTCATGCTCTATTGCTCCGACCACTCCGATATCCCCGACCGTCGGCGCACACCGGTTTTCGACGATTTCGGCAAGCTGCGCATCCCCATGGCGCTGGTCACCGCTCCCGCTTTCGAGAAGGAATCGGCCGAAGTGCTTTCCAGCCTGAAAAGGAATGCTTCACGCTCGTTCTCCAACGATTTGCTCTTCAATCTGTTGTGCGGCCTCCTGCAGGTGACCGACAGTGGCGTGCCGCGTGTGCTGCCGCCGGAACTTAACCTCTGCTCGCCGTCTTATGCCCTTACACCTGCCACCACCCGGGTGCTCACCGGCACAGCTGTGGTGGCTGATGACCCTCGTTATTCACAATCACCTAACAATTAAACGCTTATATTACAGTGGCACTAAATTATATCTGGATAGCTTTTTTTATTCTCGCATTCATTGCGGCTGTGATACGCACCATTTTCATGGGCGACTTTCAGGTGTGGTCCGACATCGTGGGCGCGTCGTTCACCTCGGCGGCCACGGCTTTTGAGATAGCACTGGGGCTAACGGGCGTTCTCTCGCTGTGGCTCGGACTGATGAAGATAGGCGAGCGCGCTGGTGTGATAGGCTTTTTCGGTCGTCTGATTTCGCCGCTGTTCACCCGTCTTTTTCCTGGAGTGCCAAAGGACCATCCCGCCATGGGGTCGATTTTCATGAATGTGTCGGCCAATATGCTCGGCCTCGACAATGCCGCCACGCCGCTTGGCCTCAAGGCCATGCATGAGCTCCAGACCCTCAACCCGAAGAAGGATACTGCCACCGACGCCATGATTATGTTTCTGATTCTTAATGCTTCGGGTCTCTGTTTCATCCCTATCTCCATAATGATGTACCGTGCGCAGGCTGGCGCGGCCAATCCCACCGATATATTTCTTCCCATACTCCTCGCCACCTTCATTTCCACCCTCGTTGGCATCGTGGCCCTGTGTCTGCGTCAGCGCATACGCCTTACCGACCCCGTGCTTCTGGCGTGGCTGCTTTGCATGGGTGGTATAATAGCCGTGACGGTGTGGTTTTTCTCAGGCATGGACGGCGCGAGAGTGGAGCGGCTCTCGGGCTTCATCGCCAATCTCATACTTTTTTCGGTAATCATCACCTTCATACTGGCCGGTCTGCGCAAGCGCGTGAACATGTATGAGACCTTCATCGAGGGGGCTAAGGACGGCTTCAACACCGCTGTGAAGATCATTCCTTATCTGGTGGCCATTCTCGTTGCCATAGGTATGTTTCGCGCCTCCGGAGCCATGGATTTCCTCACCGACGCCACAAGGCAGGGCGTCGCTGCGCTCGGCATCGACACCGGCTGGGTGGAGGCCCTTCCCACGGCGCTGATGAAACCCTTGAGCGGTTCAGGCTCGCGTGGCATGATGGTCGACCTCATGTCCACCTACGGTCCCGATGCTTTCGTAAGCCGTGTGAGCGCCGCCATCCAGGGGAGCACCGACACCATGTTCTACGTGCTGGCCGTGTATTTCGGCTCTGTAGGCATACGCCGCACCCGCTATGCGGTGCCCTATGCCCTCCTCGCCGACCTTTCTGGCACCCTTGCCGGCATCTTCGCCGCCTACATCTTCTTCGGCTAAAAAACAAAGACGCTGTGCCGGTAAGTCTCCGGCACAGCGCCTGATAGTCAGTCAAAATTGTTTATTTATTTTTGATGGTGCGGATACAGCGGTTGTTATGGTCAAGCACGTAGAATGTTTTTGTGTTTTCATCGTAGGCGAGACCGGTTATATCACGAAAACGAGCCTCGAAGCCACTGCCGTCTTCGGTTCCCCATAAATTGCCGTCGTCATAAGGAGCGCGGCCCGTGATGGTGCGCAATGTCTTTCGCATGGGGCTGAGGGCACGCACACAGAAATTTTGTGTATCTGTGAAATAATAGTCATATTGGTCAGGCTCGCCGTAGTAGTCTGAGTTCTTTACAAATACACCCTGATAGGGACGCCCTAACATAGCTTCGTATGATTCACCATCCGTAAATCCTGGCAGAGCGCCACCGATTACACGATATGGTGTGGTGAATTTCTTTTTGTTCCAGTCATAGTCAGTGCGATAGATGCATCCGCGATTTATGCAGTTCAGATATGCGTAATTGCCTGACGGATGAATTGATATGCTGATTTCCCAAGAAGGGTCCATTACGTAGAAGAGTCCTTCAAAGCAATCGTCGTATGAGTAACCTGTCCATTCTTTGTCCGCACTTATGGTGTTGAAATATTTGTCGATATCAATACGGTAAATATAGCCATCGGAATATGAACTGAAATAGACTTCGCCGTTAACCGGATGAACTGCTACACTGTTGCATTGCTTATACGCAGCGAGTAGTTTCATGGGGCTTTCGTCGTTGAAAGTGCCGTCGTCATTGCGTTTTACAATCCATACGCTTGGTGACTTAATGCCGTTATCATCCCTGTCGGTTGAAACAAGCATATATTGTCCGTCTTTAGTGAACGCACAATTACGCACACGTTTGTTTTCGAACTTGCTTTTTGACATCAGCAATGTATGGGTTTTTGCTTCGAGATCGAGCTGGACAATCTCACCATAACTTGGATAGCCGTCATAAGCTATATAGAGACGGTTGGGATAGAGCGGGTCGAAGGTCATGCTTCCTTCATAACGGAAACCGCTCGTTGTTTCGAACGGTCCGAAAACCTCTCCCTGGCTGTCATCAGCCGATTTGTAACCGCAGAGAGTCCCTACTGTGATTGGGCCTTCTCCTATGGTAACGCGAGCAATGTCGCTGAACTCACTTCTGCGACCTTCGCCATTAGCGCTGATGTAGAAATAAATTATGCCCCCCACTCTGGGGTTTAAAAAAGAGGACACGTTATTAAAGGTGTATGTGGTGCCCGTTACATTATATTCATATGGAATTTTGTTACTCTCGAGGTATGAAGAATTATATCTATCGTGTGAATAGTATATATTGTATGAGGTGGCTCCCTCCACTTCGTCCCAACTCAGGTAAATTTTGCGGTCGCTGTAAGATGTGGTTACATTGGCAGGTGGTGTAAGTTGGTCGAAAATATTTATGTAGTTTATATCCGATGCCGGGCATGTGATATATTCTCCTTTGGTGGAAATTTCTACATATTTTTCTGTCTGCGCCCATGCAGAAAGTGCGGTCAAAGAGCATAATCCTATGGCTGCAGCAGCAATGATTTTATTTGTATTCATATATGGTTTCGGGGTATTTTATATGGAGTAAAGGTTTATCTTAGGGAAATTCAGTTAATGGCCCGCTTTCACAATCCGAAAATGGATTGTGATTGCCGTGTGGAGGCGCGGATTTGA
>CAKTFH010000020.1 GCA_934555895.1 uncultured Muribaculaceae bacterium
CAACTTCTCCGTTTTGTCTATCTATCAAAGGTTTTACCTAATATTTCCGTATCTCACTATTTATCGCTAACTTTGCACTACAAACTACGCTAAAAATGATCTGCTTTCCCAACGCTAAAATAAACTTAGGACTGAATATTCTAAACCGTCGCCCCGACGGCTATCATAATCTCGATACTGTGATGATTCCGGTGAACTGGACCGACATTCTCGAAATCGTGCCCGCCGACGGCCTCTGCGACTCTCTTACCGTGACAGGAAGAGTGGTTGACTGCGAACCTGAAAAAAATCTCGTAATGAAAGCTGTCAAGGCTCTGCGGACTAAATGCGACTTCCCTGCTGTAGAAATCCATCTCCATAAAATCATACCAGATGGTGCCGGGCTTGGCGGCGGTTCGGCCGATGCCGCCTTTACCCTTACTACGCTCAGGCAGCTCTTCAATCTGCCGCTCAGCGATGTAGAGCTGTCGGATATTGCGGCTACACTCGGTGCCGACTGTCCGATGTTCGTGACAAACCGGGCATCACACTGCACTGGCACAGGCACCATCCTTTCCACAATTGACAACCCCATCCCCAAGGGCACCATAGTGGCGATTGTAAAACCGCCTGTAAGTGTAAGTACCAAAGAAGCATATGCACATGTACTTCCGGCTGAGCCCGCCACTCCCCTCTCAAGCCTCCTGAAAGAGCTAAAACCGGAGTGCTGGCAGGGTAAAATTGTCAACGATTTTGAAGCGTCGGTTTTTCCGGCACATCCTTTACTGCCACAGATTAAGCAATATCTGCTCGAAGCCGGTGCTTTCTATGCATCCATGAGCGGTAGCGGCTCGGCACTTTTCGGTCTTTTCAAGTCAGGGAGCACCGATGAATCCGCACTGTCGGACCGCCTGGCAGAAAGCTTCCCGGAATGCGACATCCGCGTCAGTCTCATGCAGTAAACCTAACAAGCCCTGATGTTGTTATTTCTATGAATAATGCCTTAAAACACACTTTTTGCTCAAAGTCGGCAGAAAGAACCTTTTGGCAAAGTTTTTGCATGCATCCAGCATACGGAAAAACGAATAAAAAACAACAACATAAATGAGTCACAAGAACAACAAAACCGCCAATAACGCCCCCGAAGAGGGCAAAAAGCCTGTAATGGAAGACAATGGCGTTGAAATCAACGATGTGCAGCCTGAAGAGCAAGCTGAGGCTGTAACAGAGGAAGGCTCCGATCTTGAAGCACTCAAGACACTGCTTGAGCAAAAGGAACAGGAAGTAGCCAAGGAGAAGAAGGAATATCTTTTCCTTATGGCAGAGTTTGACAACTTCCGCAAACGCACGGTGCGCGAGCGCGCCGACCTCATCAAAAACGCTTCTGAGAAAGCCCTTCAGGGTCTTCTTCCTATAGTCGATGACTTCGAGCGTGGCCTCGACGCCATCAGCGAAAGTTCCGATGCCGATGCCGTTAAAGAGGGTATGAGACTTATATACAATAAATTTGTAAAATATCTCGCCGACAACGGTGTCAAGGAAATTGAGTCGACCGGCAAGCCGTTCGATACTGAAATACACGAGGCTGTGGCAATGATACCCGCTGCCTCCGAAGAAGAAAAAGGTATTGTGAAAGACACTGTACAGAAGGGTTATACCATCAACGACAAAGTGCTCCGCCATGCCAAAGTGGTAGTGGCCCAGTAAAGTAAACTCTTTCACAATCCAAAAAACACAATCACGATGGATAATAAGAGAGACTATTATGAAGTGCTTGGGGTAAGCAAAACCGCCACACCCGACGAAATAAAGAAAGCCTACCGCAAGCTCGCCATAAAATACCATCCCGACAAAAACCCGGGAGACAAGGAGGCCGAGGAGAAATTCAAAGAAGCCGCCGAGGCATATGAAGTGCTCTCCAACGAGGAAAAGCGCCAGAAGTACGACCAGTTCGGTCATTCAATGGGTCCTCAGGGATTCGGAGGAGGTGCCGGAGGTTATGGCGGTTTCAGCGCCGGAGGCATGTCGATGGAAGATATTTTCGCTCAGTTCGGCGACATCTTCGGTGGCCATTTCGGCGGTGGTTTCGGCGGTTTCGGCGGAGCTACAGGCGGCCGGGCACGCCGTCAGAAGCAGCAGCGCAGAGGTTCCGACCTCCGCATTACCGTAAAACTCAGCCTTCAGGAAATTCTGAGCGGTGCCGACAAGACCCTCAAGATACCTACCAATGTGAAATGCTCACATTGCAACGGCACCGGAGCTAAAGACGGCACAGCGTTCGTCACCTGCCCCACTTGCCACGGTTCAGGTACAGTGACTCAGGTAGTGAACGGTATCTTCGGCCCGCAGGAAGCGGTCGGTGTTTGCCCGCAGTGCGAAGGCGACGGCAAGGTTATACAGCAGCAGTGCCAGTACTGTCACGGCGAAGGCATTGAGAAGAAAGATGAACTCGTGTCGTTCCATATACCGGCCGGCGTAACTGACGGTATGACACTCACCGTACGTGGCAAAGGCAATGCCCCGCGTCACGGCGGAGTAAACGGCGACCTCCTTGTTGTAATTCAAGAGATAAAGCATCCTGAGCTTATACGCGACGGCAACGATGTGATTTACAACCTCATGCTCGATGTTCCTACCGCAGTGTTGGGCGGAAGTGTGGAAGTGCCCACAATCACCGGACGAGCAAGGCTCAATATTACTCCCGGCACACAGCCCGGCAAGGTTCTGCGTCTGCGCGGCAAAGGGCTGCCGGAATACAATAGCCGTGCCACAGGCGACGAACTTATCAATGTGATGGTCTACATACCTGAAACTATCACCTCTGAAGAGAAACAGGCATTCGAGTCGATGAAAGGTAAACCGGAAATGGAGCCCTCTGAAGCCACGAAACACCGTCTCTTCTCTAAACTCAAACACATTTTCGAGTAAGCGGATTTACGAACAGACATAAATATACCGGAAGGGCTGCCACTAATCCTTGTGACAGCCCTTCCGGTGTATTTTGTCAGACTCTTTTATTCAATCAAGCACTATCTCACCGAAATATTCCGGGCGATGGAAATCGGGGTCTGGCGTGTGAATGGGCACCCAGCTGAGATAATGAGGCTGTGATGTGGCTGAAGCGCACTTATTGAAGTTACCGCGCATATGCAGAGGCTTCCCCTCATATTCATATCCAAGCAGCTCAAGAGAAATTGCCATCGCCACACTCCATATGAAAGAACCCTCCACCTCTTCGAAAGGCCTTGTGCCAACCGATGTATAACGTTTTATCTTTTTAAGTCCCACCTCATCAAGAGGCTCGCATGCACCGTCGGCTGTACATCGGGCTACATTCATGGTGCCCACACAATTAAGCTCAAAAGTCCAGTATGCATCGCTGTTCTTGTCGGGAGCAACATAAAATTCCACACACGAATCTTCGCTCACAGGCGAATTATCATGGAAGTTCACAGCACGCAGATAGTTGCATCGCACCAGAAAATCTATATAAAGAAAACGGTTGGAATGCGCTGCCGTTACCACCGTCAGTGGTCTATAAGGGAATTTGTCAGGCCAGTTGAGCGATTCCACCGAGAAACGCGCTCCTATCTCTTCAAGCGCATTGGCTACCTGCTCCATTGGCAGCGAATCAAGGGTCGGATTATAGGGAATATGCAGGGGAACGATCGCGTTTGCTGTCATAGTCAATGTTGTGAAGTTGTCAAATCAATGAAAAAGCAGCCCCGTGATGCCCTTGTAAAGGCCCACGATGGCCATAATGGTAAGTAATGTGCCGATGATGCGGTTAAATATCCAGAGCGAGCGCATATTGAAATGTGCACGCACTTTGTCTACAAAAAAAGTGATGAGCCACCACCAGAGAAGCGCTCCTCCAAAAATACTTGCGTAACCGAGTATGTAATGATAATATCTGAACTCTGGCACTACAAAGTTGAATCGGGCGAAAAGACCAATTATAAAGAATAATATCAACGGATTGGCTACAGTAAACAAAAAGCCGGTTCCCAAGTCTTTCCAGAATGTATTCGGAGTCTCATCAGGTTTCTTAAGCTCTGTTGCCGGATTCTTGCGAAACAAGTAGAATGCGAAAACTATAAGCACGATGCTGCCTACAATCTGCAGAAGCATCTCTTTCGACTCTATGAAATCAGTGACAAACGAGATGCCAAGCCCCGCCAGCAGGCAGTAAGTAAAATCAGATATCGCCGCACCCACACCGGTAAACAGTGCTGCATGGCGCCCTTTGTTGAGAGTGCGCTGTATCACCAGCATCCCCACCGGCCCCATCGGTGCAGAGATGAAGATGCCTATCAGAAGGCCTGAGCTGACTATGTGCCATATCGATTCCATACGCGCAAACACAAAATTAGGCATAATCTGTTAAAGCCGCAAACTTTCGATTATGTTTTGCGGCAAGTGTATAAATATTCACCTTTTAGTCCAATTTCACACTTTGACCGATTTGATTTTAATCTTACGATGTGAAATCTCGGCGTTTTTGCGTAAATTTGTGGTGATGCAGACATCGGATAACAGCTACAGTCTATTTCAGGCAGGACCGCCGCAACTTGTGGAGGTGCTTTTGCCATTGCCGCTTGAGGCTACATTCACATATAGGATACCACCGGAAACAGGTGCCCGAGTGGATGTGGGTTATCGGGTGATTGTGCCTTTCGGCCGCAAAAAATTCTATACCGGCATCGTAACGGGACTTCCGTCTAAAGCACCGGAGGGTATGGAACTGAAAGATGTGGCCATGGTTCTCGACAGCCATCCCGTAGTACGACATCCACAACTGAAACTATGGAAATGGATAGCCGACTACTATCTCTGCGCAGAAGGAGATGTTCTTAAAGCCGCCCTCCCTGCCGGCATGAAAATTGAGAGCGAGACATTCGTGGAGTTCAATCCCGACATGCCCCCAACCGATATGCCCGATTTCACGGAAGTGGAAGCAGAGATTGTGCAGCTGCTGCAACACGAAAACAAGGGATTGAGCGTCAACACCATCACTTCCAGACTTGAAGGACGGCGCGGTGTAGCCACATCTATTCATCGTCTCATAGAGAGTGGAGTGCTCATCATCTCTGAAAAACTCGTCGAACGCTATCGCGTAAAGCATGAAGCCTTCGTTAGCTTCGCTTTTCCGCCCGATGCCACTCAGGAGGCATTTGCAAAGCTAAAAGGAGCACCCAAACAGGAACAGCTCCTTTTAGCTATGCTACAGTTGACCGGCTATGCACGCGGAGGTGCCTCAGAAATCAGCCGTGAAGCGCTCATGGAGAAAGCCGCCGTCACACCGGCCATACTGCAGGCAGTGGCAAAAAAAGGTGTTCTTCGACTTTTCAAAAAAGAGATTAACCGATTCCGCTTCACCGGCACTCCCACCCGCGAACTTCCTCAGCTGAGTGCGGCACAGAGCAAGGCTCTCGACGAGATACACCGTTCATGGCTCACCAAACAGGTGACTCTGCTCCATGGCGTGACCTCAAGCGGCAAAACCGAAATATATATTCATCTCATAGATTTCGTGCTACGGCGTGGCGAACAGGCATTGATGCTAGTGCCGGAAATAGCGCTCACCACACAGCTCACACGAAGACTTCAGAGCGTTTTCGGCGACCGCGTGATAATCTACCACTCCCGTTTCACCGACAATGAGCGCGTGGATATCTGGAAACGCCTGCTACACGACTCCTCGCCAGCTGTAGTGCTCGGTCCACGCTCGGCGGTATTTCTGCCGTTTGCCAAACTCGGACTCGTGATTGTCGACGAGGAGCATGAGCAGAGTTATAAGCAGTTTGACCCGGCTCCGCGTTATCACGGGCGCGATGTAGCCACGGTGCTCGCCTCAATGCACGGTGCCCGCACTCTGCTCGGCTCGGCGACACCGGCAATCGACACTTATTATAAGGCAAAAGAGGGTAAATTCGGGCTTGTGGAACTCACCGAACGCTATGGAGCGGTAGAGCTGCCGACCATAAATATAGTCGACATGAAGGCCGCGCAGAGGGCAAAAGCCGTCAGCGGAACATTCGCCATACAAACCCGCACCATGGCACTCGAAGCGCTCGGACGCGGAGCCCAGGTGATAATGTTTCAAAACAGACGCGGCTATGCACCGCTAACCCGATGCCGCCAATGCGCCTGGGTTCCTCGATGCGAGCAGTGCGATGTGGCGCTCACTTACCACAGTCATCTCCGGCAACTTCAGTGCCACTACTGCGGAGCTGTTTATCCTTTACCCACAGTTTGCCCACAGTGTCATGAGCCGTCAATAGACACTTTAGGTTACGGAACCGAGCGCATTGAAGAGGAGGTAGAACAACTGTTCCAAGGCCACAAAATGCTTAGGATGGACCTCGACACCACCCGCAACAAAAACTCATATTCACAGATAATCGACGATTTTTCGGAACGCCGGGCCTCCATTCTTGTCGGCACACAGATGGTTACCAAAGGTCTCGATTTCGGAGGGGTTGAAATGGTGGCTGTACTCAATGCCGACTCAATAATAAATTATCCTGATTTTCGCTCGGCAGAACGTGCTTTCTGCATGCTCGAGCAGGTAGCCGGAAGAGCCGGAAGGCGTGCCGGAGCACCTGGAAATGTCGTGGTCCAGACCTATCAGCCGACTCACCCTGTGCTCCGCTTTGTAAGCGATCACAACTATGCGGCATATTTCGCATATGAGATAGACGAGCGCCGTCGATTCACATATCCACCTTTCTCGCGCATCATCTACATCTATCTAAAACATCGCGACCCGGCCGCGTTGCGGTTTATTGCCGAAGCGTATGCCAGTCACCTGCGGCAACTGTTAGGTAACCGTGTTTTCGGACCGGAGGAACCCACTGTAAGTCGCGTGCAGGGCCTTTACATTCGCAAGATAATGCTGAAAGTGGAGGTCTCCGCTTCTATGCCGAAAGTAAAGGAGCTATTGCGTCAGACTTATATCAGCCTCCATGCTCATCCGCAGATGAAAGGAGTCACGCTATATTACGATGTAGATCCTCAGTAACGTTCGGCAATCTCCCCAATCAGTGGATAAGGCCCGACAGGAACACAAGTGCGATACACACCGGAGCTACATAACGCAGGCAGAATATCATCACACTGACTATTATCTTCAGGAATCGCCCCGGACGGTTCACACCCATAAGGAGCTCCGACCGCACCAGCGATCGTTTGAGCACCCATCCTACGAAAATGCTTATCAGCATGCCGCCGAGCGGCAGCAATACATTGGATGACACGAAATCGAAGAGGTCGAAAAACGTAAGGCCGAAGATGCGGATGTCGTTGAGGCATCCGAACGAAAGCGCACAAAGCACTCCCAAAAACACGGCGACTGCCATGTTGACATTCACAGCCTTTTTGCGGCTCATGCCTTTCTCCTCTGTCAGCCATGCAATAGAAATCTCACTCATCGACACTGTGGATGTGAGTGACGCCATGAAAAGCAAAACAAAGAAGAGCACTCCCCAGATGCGACCGCCCGCCATGCTTCCGAATATCGACGGAAGCACTTCATAGACAAGACGCGGACCAGCTGCAGGTTCCTGACCGAAGGTGAATACCGCAGGGAAAATCATCACGCCGGCAAGTATCGCCACGAGCAAATCAAGAAAAGCAGTCATGGACGCGGTGCGCACAAGCGGGACATCTTTCGAAAAATAACTCGAATATGTAATGAGGCATCCGAGGCCAAGACTGAGCGAGAAAAAAGCCTGTCCCATGGCGCTGAGCACCACATCAGATGTGAGCTTGGAGAAATCAGGTTTGAAAAGGAAGCGTAATCCTTCGGCCGCCCCCGGCAACATCAGTGAATTGACGCAGAAAGCCAATATGATTACAAACAGACACGGCATCAACACGTTCGACATACGCTCAATGCCTTTATCCACCCCGCAGCGAAGCACTATATAATTAATCAGTAGAAATATCACAGTCCATAATGCCGGACGCCAGTTGCTTGCGCTCATGCTGTCAAAACGGGCATGAAGGTCCTCGGCACTGCAACCGTCGAACCCCTGAAAGGCAGCATCGAATGCATACTCCATGGTCCAGCCCGCTACCACCGAATAGAAACCAAGAATCAAAATCGAGGAAAGGAGTCCTCCGAACCCTATCACACCCCACAGACGACCGCTACGCTCGCCGACTAACTGGCGGAAGGCGCTGCGCACATTGGCGCCAGTGTGACGCCCTATAACAAACTCGGCACATACTACAGGCAAACCAACAATCAGCACCATAAGTATATTCACGATAAGGAAAGCACCGCCACCTCCCTCACCAGCCTCATACGGAAATCGCCATATGTTGCCAAGTCCTACTGCCGAACCTACAGTTACTGCCACCACTCCAAGCCGAGTGGTGAACTGTCCTCTTTTTTCCTTAGATTTCTTTACCATATCGATTTTCAAACTCGTTTAGAGTCAGATATAAGCACAATTATTCAATTAGAATATCAGGAACTGAGCAATGCCAAACAACTTTAGCGATAAAACGGAAATATTGCAGCCAATATTTCAACAAAAGTAAGAAATCTTTCCTGAACAAAGATTAACTTTGTAAAAAAATTGCATAACAGTAATCATAAGCAGAAAAAGATAGCCATTTTCAGGAGGAGATGCATGAGTTACGACACTAAATCCAAGCCATATTCCATCGCCCCGTCGCGCATAGCATCTATCCGCGCCAAGAGTATCGTATCAAAGCATATGATGCTTTGGGGTATTCCTGTGGCTATCCCTCTCGCTGTTGGAATTGTCACTTCCGACTGGCGATGGCTTGTCGTGGCACTTGCTATCGTATTCATAGTCATTCCCATTATTCTTGCGCTGGCATGGCTGAAAGCGCTCCCCTCTTCACCTACGGCTCTTCGTCCACGCACGGTTGAAATTCTCCCGGAAGGAATCAGAGTGGAGTATCTTCCGTTAAACGATGAAGACACTCACGTGCCTCCTGCCATTACCGTCACATCCGAGGATGTAAAATCCTCGTCATTAAATGGTTCAACGGCCATAATTACACTCTCAGAGGATAACGAAATGCTGATAGTTCCGCTCAATGTGTTTCCAGATGCGGAAACACGCCGACAGTTCATGGCCCTTTTCCTTAATCACGAACTCGAAGCAATCTGAAATAACCGCATAAAACAACAGAGGCACGCCCACCCAATGGGTAACATGCCTCTGTTTATCAGTTTAAGTATCGCTGTTTATTCGGGGAGGATTTCGTAAGAAACGGCCTCGATGTAATATGAAGAGAGGTAAGGCTTGCCCTCTTTCTCGGCACGGGCGGCGATACGGGCGCGATAGTCGGCCATCTGAGCCTCAAAAGTCTCAATTTCACCCTGACCCTGAGCCTTGCGCTCTGTTTCGCAACCTGTTGCAGCCTTTTCAACTGCAGCTGCCTGCTCGGCGCCGGCCTGTTCAGCAATCATCTTCACCTGCTCGGCATGCTGAGCCTCAAGCTGTTTTACATCGTCTTCAGTAAGACGGCTTTCAACAAGCACACCTTTCACCATAATAGGATGGTGGATGCAGTCCTGAGGGAAAGCACCGCCCATTTCGGGAGTAGCGTCGCAGCGAATCATCACTGAGTCGGAACTGCCAAGCACGAAAGCCTTGCGGCCGCCATGTGCGCAAAGATGGCTCACGACACCCTCTATAGAGATGGTATCACCAAGATAGGCTTCCGGGTTAACCAGTAAAGAATCCACGCTTACGGTATTGTCGGTAACTTCGGCTTCAGTTGCGGCCTTGTTGCCACAGGCAGTGACAATCATCATGCCGATGAAAGCCATTGCAGAAATAATAAAAGATTTTTTCATCTGTGTTGGTTGATTTATTGATTTTGTTAATGATTATTTTCTCAGTATGAGAGCCGGTATGAAGGCATAAATGCCACATATCAGTGTCAGTATCGAGACACACCATGGCTTCGATGCCTTGGGGTCGCCTACGGGTAGGAAGAACACAATAAGTGCCATGACTGCATTAAGCCAAAGAGCATATGCGCTCAACCGTGTAATGCGAGGATATGCAAGCGAATCGTTAGTAGATGTGAAAGAGAGCACATACGGGAATATGTAGTCAGCCACCTTCGATGCCGCAGTGCGCGGGCGCACAAAATCGTAGCTGCCAAGCAGGTCGAGACCATAACCGACAGGTGAACGGCGTACTGCTCTCCACTTCGACACACCATCGGGATCGGAGAAACGGAAAGTGAATCCGAACAGCGAGCCCATGCATAAAATAGTATGCTTTGAAGGGTCGACTTTAAAATCGAGCGGCACATTTATGGGTCGATAGCCTTCGGTGCGGTCAATGAGATAGAAACCTCCGTCTGTATCTACTACAAAACCGAGCACTGAGCGATCGGCCTCCTCAGTTATATAAGCCTTTAGCGCTTTTTTGCCAGAAGGAAGAAGGATAGGTTCGGCATAGGGGCGCCCCGCACGCTGTTTCACATGGAAAAGCTTACCATCTGAATCAATCATAAGATAACCCTCATCGTAAGACTTGCGAGAGGTTATGTTGGCGGAAAGATCGGTTGCAGGGAATGCGAAATGTCGCGAACGCAGATGCTCTGTAAAACGGCGGGAACGGCCAGGAACCACAGAATTGGTAGCCATGTCAACAAACTCAATGCCGCCGTCGGGAGTAAACCGAAACACTTCTTTAGGGTCGCTGAGCTCCACACGCTCAGGCATCGACTCCATCATCATCCACACTCCGGCCGTTCGCTTGAGATAGTCGCGGGGCGATGCCTGAAGCATAAGTTCGTGGGTGCGCAGCGTGTGCGCATTGACCTCCATGCCGGCGATTGTGTCGGGCAGACGGTCGTGGGCAAGAAGTTCCTTATAGAACAGCTGTGGTACTAAAGAATCACGCTGCTCACGGGTGAGCACAGAACCTTCGACAATATTGCCAAGTGAATCGGCACGTTCCACTTCGGTGATTACGGCCGGAGCGCCGGGCTGCGACTTGGTTACCACCCATTTTCCACTGACAGGAGAAAATGAACAGAACGGCTCACCAGATGGTCCGGGGAAACAAAGTGCATAAAGCCACGGAAGGAACCAGCTGAGCACGGCCACAGCTACGATAAAAAGAAGTATGCGTGGAAAACGTTTCATTTTCAGTCAATCAGCCCCTCCTTAAAGCGGTTTACAGAGTTTACCGAAAGCAACATCAGAAGCAAAGTGAAAAGCACTGCTCCGAAAAGCATGCCGTTGTAGGCCTGAGGTACTGCCTGCATGTAAAACACACAGACTACTCCCACGCCAATGAGGCCGACAGCTATGCGGCGGCGCCAACGCCCTTCGAGGCAAACTGCTGCTGTAAATAGATAGGTATTGAAGCCCGCCAGGTACCAGGGAAATGTGGTGAGCATCACATGCCAGGTCATCTCAGGCGTTACCACTGTGCTGTAATAGATGCCTATCACAAGAGCCTGAAGCAGAAAAACCGCCAGACATTCAAGCAAACCGGCACCAACCATAGCAGTGACAAGGCGCCCCTGAGGATAGGGCAGATGAAGCGTTAACTTGAGGCGCTTCTGCTGCATTTCCGGGCTCATCTGTGCCACACCTAAGGCGAGCCCTACCAACGGTGGGAAAAATTTGATGGAATCTATGAAAGTCTGGTCCTTCATCAGCATGATGAGCCATATGTGCTCAACGCCGTGGGAGGCTCCCACACGGCGAATACACATAATGGCATACACGGCCATAATTGCCGAAAGGAGCATGCAAACCCAGAATGCACGCCTGGTTTTAAGCCATTCCTTATAAAATATTGCGTGTGTCATTATCGGGATATCACTTATATAATGAATCAATAGCGGCCTGTCAGACCGATGAACGCATCTTCTAACGAGGCGGGGACCTCCCATGCGAGGTCTGCGGCCTCAATATTCTGCCTTTTCAATAGTTTGCGCACCTCATCCTCGGGCAGAAATGAATAGAATTCATTGCCGTCTGCGGTATGCCAGGGACTATATATGCCCTCGCCTTCGGGAAGGTCGCCACCGGCGTAATGATAGCGTCGCAACGTGGTCATAAGCTCCTGCACTGGCATCTGAGTCAATATCCGGCCGTAGTCCATTATGATACAGTCGTCGACAAGACGCTCCAGATCCTGAATTATGTGAGAGGTCATGAACACTGTTTTGCCTTCACTCTTTATGAAGTCGCGCAGATACTCTATGAAAAGCCTGCGGTAACCAGGGTCAAGACCGAGCGAGAAATCATCGAGCACAAGAAGGTCGGCGTTCTGAGCCAGTATCAGTCCGAGAGCCACCTGCGAACGCTGGCCGTTACTCATTGATGAAATTTTCTGTTCTGGAGTGACCTTGAGCTTTTTCATCAGACCATAGTAAGCGTCGCTGTTCCACTTCGGATAGAATTTCGAAAAGAAACGCTCTATCTCGCCGATAGTCATAAAGGCATACTGCACATGCCCCTCAAGCAACAGGGCAATGCGGCTGCGGGTCTCGGCCGACATATGGGTTATATCTTCTCCGAATATACGGCACTCACCGGCCTGCGGACGCAGGAAGCCCATAAGAATGTTGATAGTAGTGGTTTTACCCGTGCCATTCTTACCCAATAGTCCGAGAATGCGGCCTCGCGGCACCTCGAACGAAAGGTTTTCGTAAATAATCCTTCCCTTACCGTAGCGCTGGGTAAGATTTTTTACGGAAATCACCGGTTGATTATCGTTGTTAGCCATTTGATATTATAAGAGCTTATGGTGTTACAAAAGTAATATATTTTGTAAATTATTGCAAATTTCAGAATTTAAGTCCAGCCGAAATGACGGCGGCGAGTGCCTTGCCGTGGCCGCGATAATCGGTAGACGAGGCATTGAGCCCTACATCAAGCGCCATAGACGGGGAGAAGGCCCATAACAGCCCGAGCTCCCCGCCGACAGTGGATGCATCGCAGGTGAGCATGGCAAAATTGTGAGTTACACTTGTTCCCATAATTGATGCAAGATTGATGCCGGCGAGATTTTCGCGGTTGGCGCGGGCAAATGTATAGGCTCCGCCTGCACCAAGCCTCAGGCGCATTGCCGATGATAGCGTCCATTTTACCGACATTTTCAGCAAGGGAGTTATAGCCGAGGATTCAAGCGTCCGTTTAGGGCGCCGATAATCTTCATGCCCATAACGCACTGTGGCTGCAGGCGTGATATCGAGATCCAAGGTTTGCGAGCAGTTCAACTCCACAGGAACACTCACATTGCCCTCGGCGCAGTCATGATAATAGTTGCGGCGCGTGCCTATCTGGACATAGTTGTTGCCTGTCGAGGTTCCGAAAAAATTCTCAAAACCTAGCTGTCGGTGAAGCAATGCATCTATGCGCGGTGTAACCTGCACCGATTTGCTGCAGTGTACATTTATTCCGGTTCTTACTGCAAGCATATAATGTCTGGAGCGGGTCAGTTCGAGATTGTTGAAGTCTCGCAATATCTGTTTCACCGGCTGAAAGGTAAAATTGAGCGAAGCAAACACAGGCAATGTTGCTGTAACCGGCATAAGAGTAAGTGCACCACCGAATCCCACCCCGGTATAAGCAACCGATTTGGCAGTGTTGCCGCTGAAACGCGGATAATAGTTGCCGAGACCGGTAAGGGCATAAAGTCGAATATCGTTGTTGGGACGATAGAACTCAATATCGCTCTCCTGATTGTAAACCCTCAGCGAACCATCGACAGCCAAAGAATATCTGCCGCCGAACTGTCGCGACGCTCCGGCACTGACACGGAGATCCGACACTACGATTTTATCGCGTGGGTCGCGGTTGCGATATGAGATGCGCGCCGTATAGCCAGCCTGGGCTCCCCAGGTCCACCCACGGGAAAAACCTGCATAACCGCCACCGAAATCATAGCTGCGCACCGAGAGGTTTCCACCCACCGAATCGGCAATCACATAGGGGCCAACCAGATCGTAATCGTCGGCGTTGTTCCAAAGGATATTTCGGCGCGTCCCAATATGGAAGCAAGCATCTCCCCATACCACAGTGTTTCGGCTCAGCCGCATGTACGACTCAGCCTCCACACCGGCCAATGTATGGCCGCGTCCCTGCTGCACAACCTCCGCCTCGTCGGAATGCCGGTAATCACCCGTCACACAAGCTGCAGAAAGAGAGAAAGGCGAAGCGTAAAACATTGACGCAGAACTCTGTTCTGCAGTAGCTCTGCGAAGAACTGCCTCTGCCGAATTCCATTGTACCACATGGTCTAAAAGCGCCCCGGCGACACTGTCGGAAACAGCAGCACCGAAAGAATCAGCAGTGCCGAGCCACAGCATCGACGAAGCTAACGGTATTATGAGATGGTTTATCCTCATTTTGGGGTGATCAACGAGCGGGAACCAGTGTGAAATCTGCGGCCGAATCATTGGTATCCTGATATATCACACGGCCGTCAGCAGCTTTTGTGGCAATTTTACGCAGGAATTTCTTGCCATAACGATTAGGATCGCGGTCAACATTAGACACACTTGCATAACTGATATCCACCGATGAGCCAAGAGCCCCATATACATATGTCTCTCCGTTGCCGAGGTTCACCCCGTCGACAATCCACCCGTTGGGAATAAGATATGCTTTGTCGTTGTGCATCGGTGTGTTTATAAGCGAGATATAATCGTATCCGCCATGATAGTTCGCAAGATAAGTTTCAGCAGTTGTACCAACAGGGAAGCGGACAAGTGCATAAGAGCGGTTGCACATCTTCGACATAACCCAAATGGTATTGGTATAGCAATACCACTTGTCAAGGTTTGGTACTGAGGGATTATCAGTGTCACGCTCATTGTTGTCATACCATTCGAAGTCGGCATCGGTATGGTCAAGCGCTCCTGGCACCTGTGCGCTCCAATCTATGGCCTGGTCAACAATTTTAAGAGACTTACCGGGAGCGATGGGCACATCGGTACCGTTACCGGGAATGACCCATATTGTGCCAGCAGTGAAATTGACCTGCCTGTCGTTGGCCTCGGTAAGGATTTCGAAGGTGCTGTTGCGTGCATTTACAAAAGCCGATTCCGCAATTCCGAGACCGTCGGCATATATGGTTTGGTCCGTATTATTGTAAATAAGAAAATAGCTGTCGTTCAATCCATTTGTGCCTGAAGCATTGAGCGAACCGGCAGCGTAGAGCTCAGAGAACACCAGCGAGCCCTCAGGATTGGCGAAAAACCATGCGAGAGGAACTGATGTAGGCCCAGTGACTGTTATCGAAGTGCCGCTCACACGCAGCGTTTTTTTAATCGAGGCCGGAGCCTGAACACCATCAGAACTGCCGGATGATACGGTCATCACTACGGTTCCATCGTAGTCATATACGCCGGCAGGGACTGTGCCGAGCTCGTTCGACAATGGATTGAGCGTATATGTAGCTCCGGTGTTAAGTTCATGGAAATTGACCTCAGCCGACTCCACTGCATCCGCACTGAAACCCTCGGGCCAGCTGTTGCTGAAAGCCACAGCTATGGAATCGTTGGCCATATCATCGTCGGAATCATCGACACAGGCTGTAGCGCACCACATCAGCGGCAAAGTGCCAAGAAGTATCACAATCTTATTCATTGCCTTCATATAATTGGATTTTATCAGAACTTAAAATATTATAATTCATTTGTCGTCAAAGCGTGAGATTCAGCTCCATACCGAAATACGGCGATGTGTAACGGCGTTGCAACGCTCCATACCGGTAATAATCAGGAGTAATGCTGAGCAGGCGGTTCACATATATGGCAATTCCCACGCGGTCGTGCCAGAGTTTTTTTGTGGCCTTGATATTAAAAGTTGTGGCTACCGGCACTGTCAGACGATCGAAAGCAGCCGGCGAGTACTCTCTGAGCAACTGCCTCAGATAGGGGTCGGAAGTCATCTCTGGCGTGAACGGGGCCACATTTCCATCGATATCCATGTAACTCACCGGCACTCCGCTCTTATACAAGGTTCGGCGTGATGTGAACCACATGTTCTGCACGGCCACCGAAAAGTTGAGCCCGAGCCTCGGTACATCCGTATCGAAAGTGAAATTGGTGTTAAAACTTTGATACTCACTTCCGTCACGATCATCATAAAAACCTGCGAAACAAAGTTCCTTGCCATTGACAATGGAACCTGG
This sequence comes from uncultured Muribaculaceae bacterium, assembly GCA_934555895.1. Classification (GTDB taxonomy): domain Bacteria; phylum Bacteroidota; class Bacteroidia; order Bacteroidales; family Muribaculaceae; genus UBA7173. Next base: position 16,143 of record CAKTFH010000020.1, read on the forward strand.
CTTATACCAAAGTCCTTCGCTGTTGGAAAGCGTAGTGCGGAACCATGCGCCGCTCACTGTTGCACGTGTGCGTATCACCGGTATGCGGCACGACGAAAATGTGAACTCCACACCCTCTTTCTTTACCCGTGAGCTATTCGCGGCATGACTCACAGTGGCCATTCGACCCTCTTGCTGCCATGGCAGTTCGTCGACCGTGGGTGCATGACCGGTTGCTTCAGGATTATATTGTGAGGCATCATACTGACGGTAGAAATAACGGTGAACGACCGGAGCCATGCGGAAAGCATCTTTCATATCCTCCCTGAAATATGTCACCGAAAGACGATTGTTCCGGTAGGTGACATCTCCCCTCACCTCCCACTTGAAATTGCGGGCTGCCTTGAGCGAATAGTTGGTGATATCCTCCACGAAAGTACATACATTCATTGTGCGGTAGCGCTCATCATTGTGATAGTAGTTGAGTTGCACATAATCGGTATAGCGGAGGTCGGGGAATAGATATGAGGCTACAGGCATTTTAGTGTGCCAGCCCACGCCTCCGGCAATCTCCCAGCCTATAGGATAACCGTCGGCAAAGAGCTGGGGAAGCACCCATTTCACATTCACACGAGGGTCAAGATAGGGCCGGTTGCTTAAATAATACCGGCTGTCGAGTCCAAGCAGCTGTGTCTCGCGAAGACCGAGCTGAAAGTCTACTCGGTGATTGCCAAGATGTAGCTGCGTATTATTTTCTATGTACGCCGAAAGCTGGTTCATGGCAGGCACATCGTTGAAGGGACGCGGACGCGAAGTGTTCTCGGCCACAATCGGGCGAGTAATGTCATATTTCTGGCCGTCGCCGAAGTTTTTGCTGAAATTGTATTCCGCGCCAACCTTTAGAGTATTTTCGGCCAGTGGGAACGTATAACGGAAACGTGCCGCGGCCTTGACAAAGGCGGTGAGAGGACGACCGTCTACATCGAGTACCGCCTCATAACGCATGGGAAGATAACCTACATAGTTGGGGCCGGCCACAGTCGACACCGGCATGGGATATACTCGCGTGGGAGCCACTGTTTTGTCCTGATGCAGGCTTTCAATACTGTAGTTCAGCCCGGTGGTGAGTGTGGCCGACTCGAAAAATTTCTTAAGCGGCGCTGTGAAAGTCAGGGTATTGTCCCACGACATCATGTGCACCTCCGACAAATAGTAGTCAATTGTGCCGTTGATCGTGAGATCAGGGTCGTTGTCATCGCGCTCAAAGGTACCGGTGTAGTTGAGCGAGGTGTTCCAGTTGGTTATCACATTGTCATGTGTCCATTTTTTGGAGGAACGCACAGATCCTGTGACGCGCTTGAAATTCTCGCGGGTGTTGCGCGGGTCAATCTTACTGTCGAGATAGTCGGCCGACACATTTACAATCCAATCGTCGCCCGGCATCCTGATACCTTTGCCCACAAAGAAAAGCTGACTCTGCATATCGGCCTTGAAGCGGGCATGCAGACGCGAGGCACCTGCCTTACGCTTGATATTCACCAAACCGGATGTTACCTCGCCATATTCAGCCGAGGCTATGCCTCGCACCACCTCCACGCTCTCGATATCGTCGGTGGAAATGGCTCGCATGTCGACACCTTTGCCCACTGTGAGGCGCCCCGATTTCTCGCTATCGGAGGTGGTCTGCATCTGTGCATTGGTGTTCATCGGCACGCCGTCGACTACAAACGAGGTGCCGAGCGAAGATGTTTCGTAACCGTCGTTGGATGCGTTGCCGGCCTGTCGCAAATTAGCCAGATTGGCTTTTCCCATCTCGGGATCTTTGCTCACCGCACCTGGGAGCATTTCCATGAGGTCTGTAAAACTTGACGGTTGGAGGTGTTCCATCGCCTGGCGGTCGATGAGCGACGCACTTGCTATGCCACGCCCTTCACGGGCCGTGACCACCACCTCGCCTATCTGCCTGTAAGAGGGATGAAGCGCCACCTTCACTTCAGAATCGTTTTTTGAAACCATGATGTCGGCTGTGTGCTTCGTGTAGCCTATAGCCGTTATGGTAAGGTGCCATTTGCCTGGCATCAGCGTGTTCAACACATATTGTCCTGATATATCTGTGAGACCACCCGCATTTACTGTGCCCTTGGTAAAGGCCACGGCTGCAAATTCCACCGGCTCGCGGGTATCGGCATCCGATACCTTGACAGTGACGGTCGCGGCATGCAATGTCACGAAAAAGCACCAGAAGCATAGTATCAGCAGAGCTGTTCTATACAGGTTTATATTCTTGAATGATTGCGTGATTTTTCTCAATGTATGATAAATTTTATCCAAGCACGATCATATTGGAATCGCCACTCAACGTAGCACAAACCTAATATTTAAATCTGCTGCAAAATTATACAAAAAGCATAAAATCAGCAAATAAAAACTCCTTTTTAACAATCATTCCGGATAAGCACCACTTATTCAGAACTGGAATCTGAATCGAAATCTTCACTGTCAGGGCTTTCCAGCATCTCGATCATGCCCCTGAAATCTGAGCGGAACCGCCGGTCGATCATCCAGCCGATTATACCACCGATGAAAGCGCCAACCACTGCGCCGAGAATCATGTTGTGGAAAATGTCAGGATCAAGATCGTTGCCAAGCACCCATATCAGAAGCACCACAAGCGGAATGCCAAGCGAAATGAGCAGAACCTTAGCTTTCAGACGCAGCTTGAGTATACGCTTCACTGTTGCGATTGTCTGCACTGTAGTAGCCTCGGAAAGCCGGATATCGCTCATAACCTCTATCTGCACAACCTGTATGACCAGCGACAGCGCCATAAAAGCCTCGTAATAAATGCTCAGCCACAAGGGCGGATTAAATTCCTGCATGAAAGCTACATAATAAAGCATCGCCACGACGAGCACGGCTATCATGACGCGCAGGCGCAAAACGATACGCTGCTTCAATGTGTGCGGCAAACGCACATTGCTCCGGCCGGGGTCTTTGGCCCCGGCCGGAGCCTCCACGTGGAGGCTCCGCCAGCTTTTTCGGAGTTGCTCTATCTTGTTTTCGTTATCTTCCAATTGTGTATGATTAGATGCTTAGGTTAAACTTTAAGGTTGGAGAAAGAGAAGAGAAAGCGTATCAGCTGTCGCTCATCTTCATAAGTTTGAGCTTACAGCGGTGTATGCGGGCCGCCACATTGTTGCGGTGAAGGCCCGTCACTTCGCTTATTTCCACGTAGCTTTTCTCATCAAGCCACATCAGTATTATTGCTTTGTCGAGAGCCGGCAGACGGTTGATGAGCGTGTACATCTCTTTGAGACACGCCGCATGTTCCTGATCGTCGGTCGCAAAATCTGCGAGTGCAAACATCTCCGGATCGCTCATCGACAGATTATCGCGGTCGTGCCGCGAGTGGCGGAAACAGCTGATGCATGTGTTGATGCACACGCGGTAAATCCACGTGCTCACAGCGCTTTCGCCTCTGAAACTGTCGAATGACTGCCACAGATTAATGAGCACCTCCTGGTAAAGGTCCTTGAAATGCGACTGCCCCATGGCATACATGTAGCATACTTTGGTGATTACCCCCTTGTTGGCGGCAATCAGCTGCTCAAACTGCTGTTCTTTATGTCTATCGGCCTGGCTACGGTGCATCGTCGTGCATATTTTGATGAGTATATTTTATCGCGAGGCCTTGATATAGAGCACCACGGCTATGATCGTATAGATAAAATTAGGAATCCACATGGCTATCATAGGAGATGTGAGGCCCGACACTGCAAACGACGAAGTGACGGTCATAAACAATATGTAGCTGAAACTCAGCACCAGCCCAAGACCGATGTTCACACCCATGCCGCCCTTCACCTTCTTGGAACTCAAACTCATTCCTATTACGGTAAGGATGAATGCCGCGGCGCACATGGCTATACGCTTCTCATATTCTATCTCGAAAGCCTTGATGTTGGCCACTCCCCTCTCTTTCTGACGGGATATATACTGTCGCAGTTCGGGCGAGGTGAGCATCTCCTGGTCATTGCGCGATATGAGGAAGTCGCGTGGCTCGAACGGTATCACAGTGTCGAGGCGCTGCCCTTTGGTAATGAACTCGCGGTTATCCTTGAAATCGCGTATCACATAGTCGCGCACCTGCCACTGATAAAGTGTATCCCACTTTACGGTAAGCGATGTGAGGCGCGACACAAGTTTCTTATCCTGAAATTTCTCGAGCGAGAAGCGGTAACCTGTCTTGGAGATGTTGTCGTAACGGCTCATGAATGCAATGGTGCCGGGCGCCACCTGCATCATGATATTGTCGCCGTAGTCCACACGGCGGTTCTTCACATAGGTATTGGTGTAATCGATACGCTTCACATTGGCCGGGGGAATGATATAGGCACCGAGCACGAATGTGCCCACGGCGATGATTGCAGCCGAAATCATGTAGGGTCTCAACAATCTCCTGAAACTCATGCCCGACGATAGCATGGCGATGATTTCGGAGTTGTCGGCAAGCTTCGAGGTGAAAAAAATAACGGCAATAAAGGTGAACAGGGGCGAGAACTGGTTGGCGAAATATGGCAGGAAGTTCACAAAATACTGAAACACCGTGGCGCGAAGCGGCGCCTGCAGGAAGGCATCGAGTTTCTCGTTGATGTCGAACATCACCGTGATGGCCAGTATCAGGATGATGGCAAAGATATATGTGCCGAGAAACTTGCCTATGATATATCGGTCAAGCAGGCTCACCGGAAGTCTGTACCGGAAATACGGCATCCTTATCTTGGGAAAATTCATATCGTTATAGAAACTGATAATGTGTTGGGGACATCACACGGATTCGCGTCACAACCGTCGCGTGACACGCTCCACCATCAATGGCTTCCACTGTGCGAAATCACCGGCCAGGATGTGCTTGCGGGCCTCCTTCACAAGCCACAGATAGAATGCAAGATTATGAATCGAAGCTATCTGCATGGCAAGCAGTTCCTGCGAAATGAACAGATGCCTCAAGAAAGCCTTGGAATATTGCGTGTCGACAAAGCATTCGCTGTCGGCCTGAATAGGCGAGAAATCGTCAGCCCATTTGCGGTTGCGCATGTTCATTATGCCGTCGGGGGTAAATAGCATGCCATTACGGCCGTTGCGGGTGGGCATCACGCAGTCCATCATGTCTACACCACGATCAATGGCCTCGAGGATATTGGCCGGAGTGCCCACCCCCATCAGATAACGCGGACGGTCGGTCGGGAGCACCTCGTTAACCACCTCAATCATCTCATACATGGTTTCAGCGGGTTCTCCCACTGCCAGACCACCGATGGCGTTGCCATCGGCTCCGAGTTCAGCCACCCTTTCGGCAGCCTCTCGACGCAGGTCGGGATAAGTGCACCCCTGAACTATCGGGAAAAAACTCTGTGAATGGCCGTAGAGGGATTCAGTGGCATTGAAATGTTCCCAGCCTCGCTTAAGCCACCTCATGGTGAGGTCGAGTGACTTGCGGGCATAGGTCCGCTCGGCTGTACCGGGCGTACACTCGTCAAGAGCCATCATGATGTCGCTGCCGAGCGCGCGCTGTATATCTACTGTCTTTTCGGGGGTGAATAGATGCCGCGAGCCGTCGATATGACTTTGGAAGGTCACACCCTCTTCACGCAGCTTGCGTATGCCGGTGAGCGAAAACACCTGAAAACCGCCGCTATCGGTGAGTATAGGGCCTGTCCAACCTCCGAATTTGTGAAGGCCTCCGGCACGGGTAATGATATCTGTGCCGGGTCGCAGATAAAGATGATAGGTGTTGCCCAGAATAATCTGCGCCTTCACATCCTCCCTCATCTCACGCATATGCACCCCCTTCATCGCCCCGGCAGTGCCGACAGGCATGAATATAGGAGTTTCCACGTTGCCGTGGTCAGTATGTATCACACCGGCCCGGGCTGCTGTGCCCGACGCCGTGGCTTGAAGTTCAAATTTCATATCGGATGCAAAGTTAACGTTTTCGCGGCAAATTTCCGCTCTCTCCACCGATTTTCACCTCAAAACGAATAAAAGCGAACCTTCCACCCCTCAATTCTATTATAAATCATAAACACGCCTAAAAATCAGTTCAAGAAACAGACATTTTATACAATAAATGTAATTTACATTTTGTATCTTTGTAGAGTCCGAAAGGCTTATCAAATAGAACTGAACTGGCGATACACCCAGGGCTATTAAAAGAAATCACCGTACAATCGTTTAAACGAAATAAACTAACAATATAATCATGAAAAGCTCCATAATACATTTAACAATCGCTATGATGGCTGTCAGTATGACAGGCAGCTGCGCCCAAAGACCATCCGGTATGCAACATATCGATAAACTGATTGCCGCAGGCGACACAGTAACAAAATCGGGACTTTATAACGTATTTGTGATTTCAGGCGCCAAGCCGACACCTGAGATGCTTGACAGCGGACTGTTCACCACTTACGAGAAAATGTCAGTCACCGGGGCACCGGAAAGCGAATGCTGTGTAGGAGTAAACTATGCAAACGACAAATTTTTTGCAGCCAAGAAAAAATACATTTATCTGTTGTTCCCCAAAGCCGATAAATTTATAATCGACGGAGAGCCGGCCACTCGAGCTGAGTTCGACCGCATCCCTGCGTCTTTGTTAATGACTGTCACTGGCGAAGACAACGGCAAGAAACTTGTAGTGGAAACACGTGACAACCCTGATGCTGACAATCCGGCTTTTAATAAGATGGTTGAAACCGAAAACCGGAATTTTTCTGACGGATTCAAGCCCATTCCGGCCGATTCAAAGATTATTCTTGATAAATTCTCCACCTATCCTACCGACACCCGGATAATAATTGACGACATGCTCAAGAGCGTAAATGATGCAGAATCACTCGCTCCCGACAAAATTTCATCGCTTGCCCTATATTATATCAAATGTCCCTATCTTACAATTAATGACAATAATAACACGCAATATCTGGGAGAAGAGGTGAAACGTATTCCTGTAAATAGCCTTCCCTCCCTCAGCGTTTCTGAAATCATAAAGCGTGCAGCTGTCAAAGTCGACCGCATAGTTCTTGAAGGTGACACAGTCTATGCATTCCCGGCTCCTTCACGCAAGATAGTGGAGAACGCTGCAGAAGCTTCCCAGATGCATTCCATACAACAGCTTATGGAACAAATGGATAAGCTCAACAATGAGGAGCATAGATGATTCTTTTTTCCCCCAACGCAATTCGGTAAAATACCTTGCACTCTGCACCGGAGAAACCACTACACCGAGCTCCTTAACGGAATCAGCGGATACCCCACTCCCTTTAATGACATGAAAAAACTTCCTCTATTTCTTGTAGTATTCAGTGCCATAATACTTGGAGCATGTGGAATCAATGATAAAACATCAGATGAAAATTTCATAAAACTCGGCACCGCAAAACTATCGACGGAAGTACTTATATTCGACGCTCCCGGGCATAGCCACGACAACACATTCAATGTCGACAGCATGCTTGACATGATTGAGATTTATGGCACCACAAAATCTGTTTTCTCCCATGAAGATGAGGAACTGACAACCCCTCTCAAGCGTGATTTCAACCTATATTCGGGTGATATACCAGTTGATTGCCGGGAGGGAATCGGAGGAATAAGACTGTATGCCGACGGGCATTTTTTAGGCGGCGCTACCGTGGTTCTTAATCAGAATAAACCGGTGGTTGTCAGACTAAGCATGGATACTGATGGAAATGTAATAGATGCGAATGCATCCGGCTTAGAATTGAAAGATCTGGAAAGCATAGCAGGAATAGGAGAAGGCTCTATCTCCAGGCATCCATCCATGTTTATGCCACCAAAGGAGATGTATAATTCATGGAAGGATGTGAGAGCATACCAGATAGATTCCATATGGCCTCGCTATCAGAAGGAGTCAATTGGCACAAATTCCGTTCCGGAAGAGGTGGCAGACTGGCTAATGAACAATCTGAAAATCACATTCGCCACCTATTGTATCTTGCCATATGTCAGAAACGCGAAAGAGCTTTCCGGCATTGCTGTGGAAGAACCGCCTATGGAGACATATGCTTTTCTCGACAGCATCGACTACTCTCCCGATGTGTTTCTGAAAACAAACATGCTTATCTCTCCCAGAAACTTCCTGCAACAGATTCTAAAATATCCCTGCGGAGGCATGGAGTCAATCGGAGAGATGCCTGTGGACCGGTGGCAGAATATGGTGAGCCGCAAACTGCAACCTGCCATGAAAGAGCGGCCCAAACTGCTGCTTGACCTACTTGCAGGCATGTCGTACATCCAACAGATAGAGGATAACCTCCCTCTTACCGACAAGCAGAAAAGAAACATCGCCAAAGGATTTACCGATGATATCGGCAAGATTGTGCTGGCAAAGAACGACCGTATGCTTGGCATGAAAAACGACATTGTATCGCTCCACGACATAACCACGGAGCCGTTCGCCCTTCAGAAATATATCGACGAGAATTATGCCGGACGACCGGTAGCGGTGGACATGTGGAACACATGGTGTGCCCCATGCCTCAATGCCATTTATCAGACCGAAGATATAAAACACAGTTTTGCCAACACCGACCTTGTGTTTCTCTACATCAGCGACGAATCATCAGGCCTTGAGGAGTGGAAACGGCGTGCAAAACACATCGGAGGCGAGCAAGTGCGCATCAGTGAGGATGCATCCGAGGCGTTGCAAAACAGCTACAACCTCACCGGCTTCCCCTCCTACCTATTTTTCGACAGCAACCATCGCCTGGTGCATGCACAGACAGCCTTTCCCGGTTTAAACCGATACACCGAGCTCCTCAACAAAATCAGCAGATAAACAAATTCAGATATATCTAACTTAAAAAACGAGACCATGAAAATTTCATCTATTTTTATCGCAGCCGCAATGATTGCCGTAGTGCCTGTCAGCAGCTGCACCCAGAGGTCCTCCGGCATGCAGCATATTGATGAACTGATTGCTGCGGGCGACACGGTGACGGAGTCCGGACTGCATAATGTATTTGTGATTTCCGACGCCAAGACGACACCGGAGATGCTTGACAGCGGGCTGTTCACCACTTTGGACAGATTGTACGCTCTTGGAATGTCCGACAGCGAATATTGCATGGCGGCGCTCTATGCCGACGACACATATATCGCATGTAAGAAAGAGTATATCAATCTGCTGTTTCCCAAAGCCGACAAATTTGAAGTCAACGGCGAAAATGTAACCAAAGCCGACTTCGACCGCATCCCGGCATCTCTGATATTGACTGCAAAGGGGATAGACGGTGGTAAAAAAATCTCATTAGAGGTGCGCAATGATGTGGATGATTCAAATCCAGCCTATAAAGAGTTTTTAGAAAATGATGAAGAGTGGTTCAATGAAAACAAAAACTCATCGATCCCCGCTACATCAGATATCGTAATCGATGATTTTTCAACTTATCCCTCCGACAGCCGAATTTACGTAAAAGACTTGTTGCGCAGCCGCGAAGCAGTGCAGAATCTGCCCCCGGAAGAAAAAGAGGACATTATTCTATTGATGCTTGGCAACCGCCCTTACACTTTCATTAATGAAAAGTATTTCATGGATCTCTCCAACAATGAGGAAGCGATAAAGATTCCCGTCAGTTCACTTTCCACCAAGAAACTGTCGGAAATAGTACGCAAGGCCGGCGTTCCTGTTAATATAGTCGAATTAAAGCAGGATACCATATACGCGCTGTCCCTCCCTAAATACCCGGGATAAAGTATTCTGCCATTGAAAGCCGAGAGCGGCCGCGTGCCTTCCAGCAGTGGAAGATGCGCGGCCGCTCGGCTATAGGGTGCCACATCAAAGGATGCGATGAAACTCCGAAAGACAGGATTTGAGGTCTTGCCGTCCTTTGTAATCCGCCTGGTCGTCCCGGAATTCTCCGGGGAGCTTCTCCCGAAGGAGAATGGGGCCCGCCATCGGCCGACAGAGATTGTTCTCGGTATTTCATATATATTTGATGAGTTTCCCAATCAACTTTGGTGTGGCAAAATCTTTTGTCATCTAAGATGCTTCGGAAAGGTCGGGGCCTCTGCCCTACCCTTTGATTTTATAACGCAAATTTATGCATTTCTGTTCTGACTTGCAAGTGCCGCCGAATTATTTTTTTCAGGCTGGTGCAACTATATGCCACATTGCTGCGTCTATTAATCGGAAACCAAGCAAAACAAGCAACGCATAAAACATCACATAAAGCAATGATCTCACTCAGGGATGTGAACAAGACCTATCAGGGCGCCGTGCCTCTGCATGTGCTCAAGGGCATCAATCTCGAAATAGCCAAAGGAGAGCTGGTGTCGGTGATGGGAGCCTCAGGGTCAGGCAAAAGCACCCTCCTCAACATACTCGGGATACTCGACAACTATGATTCGGGCGACTACTACCTCGACGGCACGCTCATAAAGAATCTGAGCGAAAACCGCGCGGCCGAATACCGCAACCGCATGATTGGATTCGTGTTTCAGTCGTTCAACCTCATCAACTACAAGAACGCTGTGGAGAATGTGGCACTGCCACTTTTTTACCAAGGCGTGGGACGCCGCAAACGAAATATGCTGGCCATGGAGCAACTTGAGAAACTCGGGCTCGCCGACCGTGCACATCATCTGCCTGGAGAACTTTCAGGCGGACAGAAACAGCGCGTGGCCATAGCCCGTGCCCTCATCACCAATCCCTCCATAATCCTGGCCGACGAGCCCACAGGTGCTCTCGACAGCAAGACCTCACTTGAAGTGATGGCACTTTTCAAGGAGCTGAACCGCCGCGACGGAATGACTACGGTGATTGTGACACACGACCCCGGCGTAGGGAAACAGACCGACCGCATAATCCGCATCTCCGACGGAGTGATTGTACAAGGATAAATCAGAGCAAGAAAATGACAGATCTTTTCCGCGAGATATGGCAGACACTGCAGCACAACAAGCTGCGCACAGCCCTAACCGGTCTGGCCGTGGCATGGGGTGTGTTCATGCTCATCGTGCTGCTAGGAGTGGGCAACGGAGTGACGAACTCCTTCGAGGAGAACGCCATGCGGCCCGGCTCACAGAAAATAGTGATATGGGGCGGACGCACCAGCAAGCCATACCACGGCTACCGTGAAGGCAGAACCATAAGGCTCAAAAACACCGATATAGAGAAAATAGCGAAAGAACACAGCGGCTTCGTGTCGGAAGTCAATTCGCGCATTTACGGCAATTCAGGCTACATAACCGCCGGCACCCACAGCATTTCAGGCAGTTATACCGGAGCATTCCCCTCTCAGCTTGAATCGGAGAGCGGCAACATGAAAATGACCGAAGGCCGGTTCATAAACGACAAGGACATGGCCGAGAAAGCTAAGGTAACTGTAATCAGCCAGCGCACAGCCGAAAACCTATTTCCCGACGGCGGAGCTCTCGGCAGCTACATCAATGCCGGGCAGGTGGCTTTCAGGATAGTAGGTATCTATGATTCCCGCTGGATGCGCGACATCTTCATACCATACACCACAGCTCGCATGCTGTCGGGCAACGAGGACAACCTCGGAAGCATGAACGTGATACTCAAGGACCTCCATACCGAGGTCGAAGGCGACAACGCCGAACAGCAGGTGCGCCAGACACTGGCCACGGCCCACGACTTCAATCCCGACGACGAAAGCGCAGTATGGTTATGGAACCAGTTCTCCAACCACATGCGCGGCCTCAAGGCCATGAATATACTCCATGCATCAATATGGATTCTCGGCCTCCTCACCCTGCTCAGCGGAGTGGTGGGCATCAGCAACATCATGTTTGTATCGGTGAAGGAGCGCACTCATGAGATAGGTATACGCCGCGCCATCGGGGCAAAACCGCGCTCGGTGCTCACGCAGGTGATAGCCGAGAGTGTGGCCATCACCACCCTTTTCGGCTACATAGGCATAGTGCTCGGCACTGCCGCCATGCAAGGCCTCAACGCCGTTATGGGCGACCAGGACTTCCTGAGCAATGCCACAGTTAAACTCTCAGTGGCACTTCAGGTGACGGCCGTGCTAATCATAGCGGGAGCCATGGCCGGACTGTTTCCCGCACTCAAGGCATTGAAGATTAAACCGGTGGAGGCTCTCCGCGACGAATAAAACCACAGCACAGTGAAAACACATATTTTCGACATAGAAAACTGGAAAGAGATAGGCTCCACGCTTGCAAGAAACAAGACCCGCACCTTCCTTACCGGATTCGGTATATTCTGGGGCGTGGCGATGCTCGCCATTCTGCTGGGAGGAGCAAGCGGAGCCAAGGACATGCTCATGCGCAATTTCGCCGGTTTCGCCACAAACAGCGCGTTCACTTACGCCAACTGGACCACGATACCCTACAAAGGACATCAGAAAGGGCGTAACTGGGATTTGGACATCACCGATGTGGAGCGCTTGCGGCAGGCCATACCCGAGCTTCGCACAGTCACAGAGCAGTACAACAATAGCGGCGTGAGCTTCAGCAGCGGTAAATTCTCCTATTCCGGCTCAGTGATAGGCGCCACTCCACAGTTTGCCGATGTGATGACCCCCGTCATATACAGCGGACGATTCGTCAATCAGAAGGATGTGAGCCAGGGGCGCAGAGTGGCCGTTGTGGGACAGAAGATAGTAAACGAGATATTTCCCAACGATCCGGCGCCATTAGGCCGTGACATACAGATAAACGGAATCACCTACACTATAATCGGTGTAGCCGGCCAGACAAGTGAAGTAACACTCAGCAGTCGCATCGACGAAAGTGTGATTATCCCCTCCTCAGTGTTCCGCAGAGCTTTCAACCGAGGCAACAACGTGGACATGATAATGATGGTGGCCCGCGACGGCAAGAAGATTTCCGACATCGAGCAAAAACTCCGCCATCTTGTGGCACAGCATCACAACATCTCACCTGATGACAAATATGCCATAGAGGTGATTGACATCTCCGAAAATTTCAAGATGGTCGACAATCTGTTCAAAGGCGTGTCGTTTCTCGCAGGTTTCATAGGCCTGAGCACACTGCTCGCCGGCATAATAGGCATAGGCAACATAATGTGGGTGATCGTGAAGGAACGCACCCAGGAAATAGGCATACGCCGCGCAATCGGTGCCAAGCCGCGCGACATCACCGCACAGATACTTTCCGAAGGCATGATGCTTACCACTGTGGCAGGTCTGGCTGGTATATGCTTCGCCGCGATAGCGCTCGGAATAGCCCAATACCTCACTACTGACAATCTGGGCACTCCCCGCTTCCAGATGCAGCCCGGGCAAGCCCTGATAATAATGCTCACATTTGTAACACTCGGCACCCTGGCAGGCCTTATACCCGCCCGCAAAGCAATGAACATAAAACCGGTGGAAGCAATAAACGACAAATAAAAGACTCACTATAATGAAAAAAATCTTCAAAATCCTGCTCTGGGTACTGGTAGCGGCGATATTCATCGCTACATTCGCCCACTTAATCATGAACTCCCGCGGTAAGACCGCCGAATACGAGCTTGTGAATCCTACAAAAGCCGTGATAGAGCGTACCACCGTGCTTACCGGCAACATCGAGCCCCGCGACGAAATTGAAATAAAACCTCAGATTTCCGGCATAATCAGCGAAGTGACGGTGGAGGCCGGCGATCAGGTGAAAGAGGGTGACATCATCGCGAAAATCAAGGTGATACCCGACGAGACACAGCTATCTTCGGCTCAAAACCGAGTGCGTGTGGCCGAGATAAATCTCGAACAGCAGAAACTGCTGTTCGAGCGCACAAAAAAACTGTATGACAAGAAGTATGAAAGCCGCGAGAAATACGAGACCGACCTCGCCGCTTTCAACCAAGCCAAGGCCGAACTCGACCAGGCCAACGACCAGCTCGCCATAGTGCGCGACGGTGTATCCGCCTCAAACGCCCAGGGCTCGAACACACTCGTTCGCTCCACCGTCACGGGCATTGTGCTTGAAGTACCGGTAAAAGTAGGTTCATCTGTCATTCAAGCCAACACATTCAACGACGGCACCACCATCGCAAAGGTTGCAGACATGACCGACCTTATTTTCAAAGGCAAAGTGGATGAGACAGAAGTAGACCTCCTCTCCGAGGGCATGCCGGTGCGCATATCAGTCGGCGCCGTGGCTGGATCTTCGATAGAAGCGCTGATTGAAAAGATAGCTCCTATAGCAACATCCGACGCCGGCACCAACACCTTCGAAGTGAAAGCCGCCCTCAATACCGATACACTCACCACCCGGCTCCGCGCCGGTTACAGCGCAAATGCCACGGTGATTCTCGAGCGCACCGACTCAACTCTCTCGGTTCCCGAACGCGTGGTGGAATATTCAGGCGATTCAACTTTCGTGTATGTACTCAAATCGGCAGCTGACGCCAAGCCTCAGGAATTTACCCGCACACCCATCAAAACGGGTGTGAGCGACGGTCTGCAGGTGCAGCTTCTTAATGCCGACGGCATCAACGAGAAGACACAGTTGCGCGGCAACGAAATCACAAACGACAAGTAAACTGCAAAATGAAATTTAAACATATCACCCGACTGATTCCGGTAGCCGCACTGCTCGTATGCAGCACACCGGAAGCCGGAGCACAGGAAACATGGAGCCTCGAACGTTGTGTGGCATATGCTATCTCGCACAGCATATCGGTGCGCAACGCCGAACTTAACATAGCCGACGGAGAACAGACAATAACCGAAGCAAAAGACAACTTTCTGCCTTCGCTCAGCGCCAATGCTTCAGAAAGCCTCAACTTCGGCCGAGGCCTGACGGCACAGAACACTTATGCCAACCGCAACACCACTTCGTTTCAATGGGGAGCATCGCTATCGCTGCCCCTCTTCCAGGGACTGAGCGAATACAGACAAATGGATGTAGCCAAGGCCAATCTGCAGGCCATGCTTCTTAACCACGAGGCTGCTAAAGATGATGTGTCGCTCAATGTAATCTCCTACTATCTGCAGGTGCTCTATGCCAAGGAGGTGCTGCAATCGGCCCGCAACACACTTTCCCACAGCAGTTACGAGACCGGAAGGCAGCGTGCTCTGGTAGCCGAGGGCAAAGTAGCCGAGGCCGACCTGCACGATGCCGAGGCACAGGAAGCCCAGGACAAGCTACAGGTGGTCACTGCCGAAGACGATGTGCAGACAGCGCTTGTGAATCTCGCCAACCTTATGCAACTGCCTATGACCAACGGTTTCGATGTGATGCCGCTTACAGAGGGCGAACCTGTGATTCCGACCGCCGACGCAGTATTCAATGCCGCGATGTTCCACAACAACAGCATTCTCGCATCGCGACAGGCTATCACCGTAGCCGACAAAAACATCTCGCTTGCAAAGAGCGGCTATATACCCCGCATCAGCTTCAACGCCGGCCTCGGCTCAAGCTACTACACCTTGGGCGGCATGCCTCATGAGCCTTTCGGCGAACAGATGCGTCATAACTACTCGACATATCTCGGATTCTCACTGTCGGTGCCTATCTTCGACGCGTTCTCAACCCGCAACAGAGTGCGCCGCGCACGCCTGCAGCGTCTATCGGCAGAGCTGGAGCTCGACCGCAAACAGACCGAGCTATTCACAAACGTGCAGCTCGCCTATTACCAGGCACGCGGAGCACGCGACCGCTATTTCACATCTCTCGAGACTCTGGAGAAAACCCGCCTCAGTTTCGCCGCCACGCAGGAAAAATACTCACTCGGGCGTGCTACACCATATGAATTCGAACAGGCCAAGACACAGCTTTCACGCACCGAAATCTCATCAATCCAGGCACATTATGAATATCTCCTCCGGGCCCGCATTCTCGCATTCTATCAGAACAACCATATCTGATATCCCCAACGACAGCTTTTCATAACACCATACTACTAAAAAGTGGCATCTCCCAGCGAAGGAAGGTGCCACTCTTTCTCTTATGCTGTCAGTTCAGCTCTCAGTCACAGCGGTGTCACGCCGATACCGGGAAGAGATGAAAGAGTGACCTTGCCCTTGACAATGTGCATACCGTCGAAAAGATCGTTACAGATTAGCAGATTGCCATCAAGGTCGGCCCAGCGGGCCGCAGGAGCGAGCTGAGCGGCCGCCGAAACGGCACACGATGTCTCCGTCATGCAGCCAAGCATCACATCCATGCCGAGGCTGCGCGCAAGCTCAATCATGCGGTGTGCCTCACGCATGCCGGTACTTTTCATCAGCTTAATGTTTATTCCGCTGTAAACACCCTTAAGGGGCAACACATCGGGCAGGCGTTTCACCGCTTCATCCGCTATAATCGGCAGAGGCGAGCGCTCTGTGAGCCATGCGGTATCATCAATATTCTCCTTTGGCAAAGGCTGCTCCACGAAAAGGCAGCCACGTTCCTTAAGCCAGTGGCACATCTCAAGCGCCTGCTCCTTGGACTGCCAACCCTGATTCACATCCACACAGATGGGGCGGTCGGTCATGGAGCGAATCACCTCCACGGTCTCTCTGTCGTTGTCAAGTCCCATCTTGACTTTCAGCACGCTATAGGGAGCGGCCTCCTCGACTTTCTGACGAACCACATCTTCAGTGTCGATGCCGATAGTATAAGATGTAGCGGGAGCCTTTTCGGCCGAAAATCCCCATATGGCATGCCATGGCTGTCCCATAATGCGGCCTACAAGATCGTGAAGAGCGATGTCGACACTCGCTTTAGCAGCATTGTCGGCCGGAGACAGCGAATCGACATACCCGAGTATCTCATCCATTCTCATAGGGTTGGAGAATTGCTCAAGATTGACCTCCGAGAGAAACGCACAGACAGATTCCACGCTTTCACCGAGGTAAGGAGGCATCGAGGCTTCGCCATATCCGCGGAGGCCATCGAAGTCAATCTGCACCTGCACTCCGGGAGTGACAGTGCGACTGCTTTTGGCAAGATTGAACGAATGACGCAACTGCAACTCATAGGGCTGAAATGAAAGTTTCATTCCCTTACCGGTATAAAGTTTCGGGAACACGGTCTTTCGTGGTTCCTCGCCGAAAGCGGCAACAGGAGGTATGGCAACCGCGGCAGCCGCCATGGCGGCATTGCGGATAAAATCTCGTCGATTCATTAATCGGAAATGTAATAATCAGAAATACCAGGGATGACGCGCCACAGTCAGCTTGGCGAGCGCATCGGAAGTGAGGCGCCGTGCGGCGAGAAGACTCAGTGATTCAAAATCACTGTCATTTGGATTAAGCGAAGATATGCGCACCCGGCCCGAGCAGTGAATGAACCGGCATCCCCCGAGTGCCATCCCCACATGATTAATACGACCCGTGGATGCGTTGCCGAAAAACATCAGATCGCCAAGTTGGAATGTATTGCAGTCGTCGAGAGGGAGCGGCGCACCTACTTTCGCCTGGGCGCTTGCATTGCGAGGCAAGATGATGCCCTGTGAAAGGAATGCGGTTTTGGTGAGGCCAGAGCAATCTACCCCTTTTGAAGAAGTACCACCCCAAAGATAGGCCGTTCCCATCATGGCGCGTGCGAATTTCAGCACCTCATCAATATAGCATTTTTCATCCGCCCATTCGCTAAGTGGCATTATATCTGTTGAATCTACCAGAGCCTTGCGGCCATCGGGCAAAATGACAGCCACATATCCCTGCGCACCGGCACCGGAGCCTGAAATGTTAAGAATGCATCCGTTCACCACATCGCTCACACGGTAATCACTGAGGTCAGAATCCGGCAATTCGCCAAGTTTAAGCACCTCAGGAGAGTAAAGATATGTCTGGTCGAAGGATGTCACCACTGCCCTGTCTGATTTGCGCCAGCGCTGCATGCCGTTTTCCGAAAGCGGAGTAAGCGTATTGCGTGCAACATAACCTTTATATCCATCGGGAGTGGTGATTTTCAGCCAGCTGTCCCCGACCTGCTCATCGACCTTAAGGGGGGTGCCCATGACAACCTGCGTGCCCATTTCGGCCGCATGAGAAGGCTTCTCGCGCACGTTTGCCACCGCCACACGCACCAGAGCCCACGGTTCGAGCCCAAGAGCCGTGAGCGGTAGCAACAAAAACGCGAGATTAAGCAGAATTTTATTCATCGGCATGTTTATGCCAGAGATGCGATTACCTGTTTGATGTCGTTGGCAAGTGCCTCAGCCTTTTCCATTGTGGATGCTTCGGCGTAAATGCGGATAATCGGCTCCGTATTTGACTTACGCAGATGAACCCACGAGTCGGGAAAATCGATCTTCACGCCATCGATGTCGGTTATGCGCTCCGAGGCGTATTTCTCCTTCATGGCAGCCAAGATGGCGTCGACATTTATCTCGGGAGTAAGCTGCACCTTGTTTTTTGCAATCGCATAAGGGGGATATGTGGCTTTAAGCTCACTCACAGTCTTGCCACTATGTGCAAGAAGCGAAAGGAAGAGAGCCACACCCACAAGGGCATCGCGGCCATAGTGGGCTTCGGGGTAGATAACACCGCCATTGCCCTCGCCACCTATGATTGCGCCGGTGCGCTTCATCTCGGTGACCACATTCACTTCTCCCACGGCCGAAGCAGTATAGGAGCATCCATGTGCGCGGGTCACATCGGCCAGTGCGCGCGAACTGCTGAGATTTGACACCGTGGCACCGGGAGTGTGCGAGAGCACATAGTCAGCCACAGCCACAAGGGTATATTCCTCGACAAACATCTCACCCTTTTCAGTCACGATGGCGAGACGGTCCACATCGGGGTCCACCACAAAACCAACATCTGCACGGCCATCGGCAAGCAGGTCGGAAATCTGTGTTAGGTTTTCAGGAATCGGCTCGGGAGTGTGTGCAAATCGGCCGGTAGGCTCACAGTTGAGCTCGATGATATTTTTCACACCCAAAGCACGAAGCAGTTGCGGAATCACGACACCACCGACTGAATTCACTGCATCTACAGCCACTGTGAAATTGGCGTTGGCAATAGCCTTGCGGTCAACCAGCGGAAGCGCGAGCACATTGTCGATGTGACGCATGTTCCATGTCTGGTCGGTAAGCACCGTTCCAAGGTTGTTGTACTCCACAAAGTTGAAATCCTCGGCGGCAGCAATGGCAAGCACCTCCTTGCCCTGCGCGTCGTTGAGAAACTCGCCGTCGGAGTTGAGCAGCTTCAGTGCGTTCCACTGGGCCGGATTGTGCGAGGCGGTGAGGATGATGCCACCCGACGCACCCAGTCCTGTCACAGCCACCTCGGTGGTGGGAGTGGAAGCCAGACCTATATCAGCCACATCGAAGCCAAGTGAGCAGAGTGTGGCGCAGACAAGCGAGCGTACCATTTCGCCCGAGACACGGGCATCGCGGCCCACCACAATCAGATTGCGGCCCTCGGGATAATTGCGACGGATAAAGGTTGCATAAGCAGCAGTGAACTTCACAACATCAAGCGGGCTGAGGCCCTCTCTGGGACGGCCACCTATGGTGCCGCGTATACCGGATATGGATTTTATCAAAGACATGTGATAAGATTAAGAGTATTGTTAGTTTTGATTGGATTCTCAATGTGTGGCAAGTGTGCCGCATCACTCTACAGAGTCATCCTCCTCCGGAGTGAACTCCCCCGACTGGGCCGGCGGAAAATAGCGCACATCATAGTAATAATAAGGCACTACCTGTGATATCTCGGTGTTTAGGCCATACTGCGACTTGATGATGAGATTTACACGGCATCCGAGTCCGAGTGTGGCAAGCGGCTGCTGAATGCCTGATCCCCACTGCGACGAGCTGGAGAGGGTGAAATTGTTGTAGCGGAATGACGCAGAGCCAACGCTCAGGTCCTGAGAGTTACCCCATCCTTCGCCACTAAATTCGCCTGTATTGGAATTATAGTTGTACAGACTGTTGCGGGTGAAACGGAAATACACTAAATCGTCATCCTCAGCCATCATATCGCGATTGCCTTTGTCGAGCACCTGCATATATATATTGCCCTCCTCATCTAACATATAGAACGGGGCATCTTCGCCGATGAGAATATCGTCGTACGACGGTAAAGTAAGCTCAACTTTATTGTTTGCCAAAAACGAATTCACGGCATGAGTCTCGTCAGTAAGGAGCTCAGCATAGCTCTTGCCGTCGTTACAACCTATAATAACCGCTGCCAAAGCCACAAGCGCGGTGGCACGGATGCAGCTTTTATTGATATTAAATTTCATGTTTGATATATGTATAAGCAACTTTTTTGATCACTTGGAAAGATATTTGTCGAAAAGCTCCATGGCCCTTTTGGCTTCGTTCAGGCACTCTTCCATAGTGCCGTAAAATTCACCTCCGGCGGCGTTGAGATGCCCTCCGCCATTGAAATGCTCCTGACACATGAGATTCACCGGAAAATCGCCTTTGCTGCGCGTAGACACCTTCACATAGTTCGATTCCTCACGGAGGAACAACGAATATGTAATCTCGGGAATGGTGAGCGGACGGTTAACGAGATTCTCTGTGTCGCCTTTCTGGTACTGGAACTCATTTAGCTCCTTACGAGAGAGTGTGATTATGGCGGCATGATGCTCAGGGAAAACCTCGAGATTGTTGAGCATCGCATAGGCATTGAGCCGCAGACGGTTCAACGAATCGGAATAATACACCTGACGGTAGATGGCATCTTTATCGATACCGCGGCTGATGAGGTCGGCCACTGCGAGATATATCGCAGCATCATTGGAATTGTATGAGAAATTACCGGTGTCGGTCATCATGCCTGTGTAAAGACATTCGGCAACCGTAGCATCAATGCTGTCGGCACGGCCAAGTGCGTTGAGTACCCTGTAGACGAGCAATGAGGTGGAACTCTGTTCGGGATGAGATATCACCACTTCCGGGAAATCCGACGGATGCAGATGGTGGTCGATCATCACCTTGGGAGCCTGCGAATCGAGCATGGCCTGTGCAACACGGTCGATGCGTTTGGGCTCGTTGTAGTCGAGACAGAATATCAGGTCGGCCTCGGCGAGCGACTTGGTCGCAAAAGCCTCTGAGCGTGAGAATATCACAATATCCTCGGCTCCGGGAAGAAACTGAAGATATTTCGGAGGGGTGTCGGGAGTTATCACACGGGCTTTCTTGCCCATATTCCACAATGCGCGCCGCAATCCGAGCGACGAGCCCATGGCATCGCCATCGGGCGACAGATGACACGTAATCACTATATTACGTGCTGTTGTCATGAGTTCGTCGAGCGAAAGCAGAGCATCTTTATCGAAAATATCCTCAGTCATGTTCGGGTAATGATAATGTCGTATCCTTGCATATTAATTTGCAAAGATACGACATTCCTTTCATTCCCGACGAATCGCGGCTCCGGAAATCCCTGAAAACTCACATATTCATATTCGCCCGCGAAGGACGGTAAGAACCGCATCCTCTCATGGCTTGGCACCGGGGAACTGCCGAAACTGGAGAAGGAAGTTGCCGACAGGGACAGACAGATCGCCGCATTGCAAAAGCGACTCACCGACATGCAGAAGCGATATGACAGTTTGAAAGCTGATTCGCTTCGTGAACACAACTCCTACCAAAAGGAAATCAATGCGGCGACCAAACGGGCTGCCGAATGGGAGAGCCGTTATAATGCCGAACACAACCGGGCGGAGGAGCTGCACCGCATGGCATATCCCGAACGGTACCGTCTGTCATCAGGAGCGGAACTTGTCAGCGGCTGGATTCCCAACCATATGTATCCCAGTCTGACGATCACGACGCTGTTTCATGGGAACGAGTTCAAGAACACTTCTTATAATCTTCCCCAGAATCTTCTTGACAAGTACAACAGTGGGGCGATGACTCTACATGAGTTGGTCAACGAACTGTTTGAGCCGTGGGAGCAGGTCGATGAATCTCAGCATAGTCTTCTCGCCGTCGCCCTACAGACTGCAGCCGGAGGAATCCCGACACTGCATGTCGGCACCGGCTCGGGTGGTTCATCCTCGGATTTACCTTGGAACGATGATGACAAGGACAAATACCAACGACCGAAGTCCAAAGGCAGAAGATAAAACATCGCCATACACTCAATGAGGTTGGCGATGTCGCAGAAGGTCGGTATGATTGGAAGATTGAGAGAGGACGAGGTGGAATCTCAATGTAAATCAAAACTTTTCCTATTCCAAATAATTAATGTCATACCTTTTTTATTATGGATATACAAAGGGCAAGTAAGACACATCCAAATGCTACAATCATAGCCATATGCAATTTTTCTGTAAATTCAGGCATATGTTTTCCTGCGAAAATCATTACTGCGAGCCCTATTGCTCCACCTATCTGATGTGCCGCGTTGACAACTCCGGATGCTGCGCCCGAATCTTCAGGCGATACATTTTCTATACCCATATTAGTCGTCGGACTCATGGCAAGGCCACATCCGAAACCGATAAAAACCATAGGTATAGCCACATGGATTATGTATATACTGTTTTCTTGAATGAAGAGAGTGCCACCGAATCCAATCAATAGAAATATTAAACCACTCACCAATGTGCGCCGATTTCCAAATCGTGTTACAGCCTTCGGCACCAACAGTGCCGCCACGAATGTAAGCAAAGTCATGGGTATGAATCCCATCCCGGTCTGGAAAGGGGAATAATGCAGAACTATCTGCATAAATTCGGAGATAAAAAAATTAAAGCCCATCATAGACCCGATGAAGAAAGCTCGTGTCAGATATGCTCTGCTCCTGACAGCAGAGGCAAAGAGACTTAAAGGCATTACAGGATTTGCCACCCGCTTCTCAATCAATGTG
Source organism: uncultured Muribaculaceae bacterium (assembly GCA_934555895.1). Classification (GTDB taxonomy): domain Bacteria; phylum Bacteroidota; class Bacteroidia; order Bacteroidales; family Muribaculaceae; genus UBA7173. The sequence goes on from CAKTFH010000020.1 coordinate 38,903, forward strand.
AACATTGACAAGAGCACAAATCCTATGACAAGCCATAGCGCCACATCCTTTGCTCCGTCAATGGCATAACTCAACGAAAAAATAGCCAAGACTGAAACCACGGCGCCAACAAAATCAAATTTACTCTTTTCGTGGGGTATCCTGTCAACATAACGCCATGTAATCCATAGCATTAGAATTACAAGCGGCACATTCAAGAAGAACCCGTATCTCCACGAAAGGAAATCTGTCACGGCACCTCCGACAAGCAATCCGAAACACATTCCTATTCCTGATACCGAACTATACCATGCGACAGCTTTAACGAGTTTAGGTCCGGTGAAATAATCCATTATGAGTGCAAGCGCAGCCGGAGCCATCAGTGCCGCTCCCACGCCTTGAATGAAGCGTGAAATAATGATTGAAAATTTCTCGAAAGCCAAACCTGTTCCAACTGAGCCTAATCCGAAAACGATAAGTGAAACATTGAGAATTATCTTCCTGCCGTAAGCATCCCCCAGTTTTCCACCCAATAACAGAAAGCCTCCGAAGGCTATCACATATGCGTTCTGAACCCAAGATAATTGCACTTGGTTCAGACCTAAGGTGTGGGCGATGTCGGTTAGCCCTGTAAAGACTATTGAGCCATCAATGGCTATCACAAGATAGCTGAACAGAGCGAGTACAAGAATCCATATCTCTTTAGATGTCATTCTGCTACTATGATTTAATGTTTTACAACGCGGCTTCCCTTATCATTTTCACCGCTTTTGTAATTCCTGTTTTAGAACTGTTCAGCACCAAATCATAATTTTCTGAATCAGCCCATCGCTTTCCTGTATATCGCCAGTAATGCGCGGCACGTTCTTTGTCAACCTTTTCAATTTCCGCCACTGCTTTTTCCGAAGGGACCCGATATTCTTCCACCACTCGATTCTTTGCCTGCTCGACATCTGAACGTACAAACACACGGAAACAGTTTGGCCTGTCTCGCAACACGAAATCAGCGCATCTTCCTATGATAATACAGGAACCTTTTGCCGCCAAATCCCTGATAATCCTGCTCTCGGTAACAAATATGGCATCATCCTCCGAAAGTTCCATATCAGGAAGAACACCGCCACTGTCAGCAAAAACCATTTCCAAAAGTTACATTGGAGTAGTTGTTTGTTCCTGTTCCTTTACTTTTGTCTGAGAATATCCCAAATCATCGGCTGTCCTGTCAATTATGCTCTTATCATATAGTGGGATGTCAAGTTCTTTGGCAAGAATCTCTCCAATCTGATGACCTCCGCTACCGTATTGTCGTGATATGGTAATGACCAATTGGTTATTACCGGAGGCAACAGGGAGTGCCTCTGTCGGCCTGGCACCTGTCAGCCAACGGTCAAGCCAATTCATGTGCGGCGAAACGGCTCTGACTACCATTCCTACATAAAACATGGAAAACAGGGTGCCTACTCCTACCAGATCCCACCGCCAGCGACCGAATGCGATGTAACAGCAAATCACAGCCACCGTTACCAAAAACACATCAAAGGCAATTTTCACTTTGCCGAAGTCGATGTGAAAAACCTTTGAAATTGTGATTGGCAGACCTTCGCCTGGAATCAGAAGTATATCACTCCGGACTTCCCAGATCACACCGATACCGAGTATCGCTCCTGCCACAGCCAACTGAATCCAACGGGCGACGTACCCCAGTCCGGTGTTCCCCCATTGCAGAGGTTCGGTTATCCACATTCCTAAATCAGAGAAGAATCCGAATAACAGACAGATAGCGAGCTGCAATATCTGAATCTTCTGGAAATCCTTGCGCAGAAGTACCCATTGTAACAACACAAAGAAAAACTGCATACAAAAAATCCAGCCTCCAACAGTCAAAGGAGATGAAGGCATCATACTCAGCACGTATGGCGGGCAGGTAATTGGCGATGACCCTAAATTAGCTCTGATCGTAAGGGCTACACCTATACCGAGTACAAACAGAGAGAGGATGAACGAGATAACGCGCCTTATCCATTCTGCGCGGCTTCTTTTTCCAAACATGTCAATTTTTTGGCTGCAAAATTACTGCCTTTCATTTGAATCATGTATATTTGCACAATTAATTATTTCAATCATTATCATTAAAAATAATTATGGAATTGACGCACCTGAGATATTTTGTAATGCTCGCTTCAGTCCTGAATTTCACGGAAGCGGCACGACGACTTTTTATAACTCAAAGCACGCTCTCTCAAAGCATCAGGCACACAGAAGAATATCTCGGAGTTCAATTATTCGAGCGCATCGGCAAGAAAGTCTATCTTACAGATGCAGGAAGCGCTTTCCTCCCATACGCTCAGAAAGCAATGGATGAGGCTGAGAAAGGTGTGCAAAGAATCCGGGATTTACAAGGAATAAATACAGGTATTCTTAAAATAGGTGTTCTTTCTGGTTTAAGAACGATGCTTATACAATCCTTGGGCGTTTTCACATACAGATACCCGGATATCCGACTACAGTTGCATCATTCCTCTTCCGCACGGGAATTGGCAAGTATGGTTCTTGAAGACAAGGTTGATATGGCTCTTACTTTTTTACCGGGGGACATTTCACCACTTCTTGAATCACGTGTGCTGTTTCAGTCTGAATTGAAAATCATGATTTCTAAATGCAACAATCAAAATGACAGCAGCATGAGTTTGAAAGATATGGAATGTAAGCCGATTGTTTTGCCCCCTATGGGAACCTATATACGAACAGTCATTGAAGAGCTTGCCATGCGTTACAAACTTGATCTGAAGCCAAACGCTGAAACAAACGATTCAACTTTACTTGTGCAGTTGGTAAAGACGGGCAATTGGATAAGCATCGGTACAAGTACCTCTATAATGCAATATCCTGACTTATCAGCCATATCCATTGATGAACCAACACCTCAATTTACGGCAGCTATCTTATTACGTAAAACCGGATACCATAATAAGGCTACGCAAAATTTGATAGAATTGATTTCTGGAACGGCAAAAAGATTAGAAGCGAGTTTCATTCCCTCCAATTAGGTTGAAACTGCATTTTCAATGTGTTTTGTACCTTGCTTGTTTCATGAATCGGATATAGCGTTGATTCTCAGCAGTGGTAAGCAATTCCTTGACAACTATCTTTCTATTTTGAAATAGTCGCGCAGAATGTTCACCAACTCCTCTTCACCGACAATTCGTTCATCATGGTGAGAGCCTTGTTTTATCACAAACTTGTTTCCGGTTAAGTCCATGTAGCCATCAGGAGTGAGAAGCGACACATGCAGTGTGCTATATGCTGAATCACCTGTCGAGCGTAGCAAGTTGGCACCGTAGAAATCGCTCAAATAGCATTTCAACTGTGCCGCCTGAAGCAAAGGCACATCTTCCACACCTTTTTTGACTAACGTAAACCATCCGTAATGGCTTTCCTCAAAATAAAATGACTGATTGCCAACGGTCTGTGTCTTATCCGTATCCCATTCTATGCTTCCATAAGGAATCGGACCGCCATAGCCAACATCGCAAAAGAGATTCTTTCCCCCTAAATTGACCGTTACTGCACAGTGTGTTGCCGGGACGGGACAAGGTTCGCTATGACGGAGCTGTCTGCAAGGACACAACCATGCGTCAAATCCTAATGAGCGCAGCAACAGGTGGAAAAGACCGTTCAGCTCAAAGCAGTAACCGCCTCTCCTCTTATGCAATAGTTTGTCCATCAACTTATGCGGCTCAATGCTTACAGATTCGTTCCAAAGGGTAACTGCAAGGTTCTCAAATGGAATCGTGCATTGATGCGCCTTTACCAGTTTGTCCAAATAATCCCTTGAAGGTGGTTGTACTTCCATGCCTAATTTTGCCAGATAGCAGTCCCTTAAACCATCAGGGATTTGGTAAAATACAGACCAATTCAAGTTTTTCGACCAAGCCATAATTGTTTTATTTGCTCACAAAAACAGGTTCAAGGATGGCGAGATTGAGCGCACTCTCAATCTTTGAGATTGTCTCAATCGAGAGGTTCTCAGTGCCCTTCAACACTCGTGAAATGTACTGTTGAGAGCAACCCATACGCTCCGCGACCGACTTCTGCGTCAGCCCGAGTTCTTCCATCTTGTCGAGCATCATCATTGCGATGTGCTGCGAATAGCGGAGCCATTCCTTGTTGGCGATGCGCCACTCTGCATTCTCCCTCCATTTGGATGGGGTCGCGCTCTGATGCCGTTTGAGATTAGTTATAATTTCTTCTGTCGTTTTCATAGTCGTATCCTTTAGCTGATTTCGTTGAGGTAATCTTGAAAAGAGTCCATGTCAACAATGTTGTTTTCAAGCATATAACATCGCACTCGCTCCATCTTCGCCAGTTCTACAAGAGTGTGTTCACGCTCCTGCATGGTTCTTGTCAACTTGATTGCACCACCTGTTATGACATAAATTCCGGGTTCGAGTTTTATAGCATAAATACGGAGCCATGAGGCGTGTCCGGGCTTGTCCCTGAGTCTCGCCTTTTCCTTTCCGAGCAACATCTCCGTCATGCGCTGATTCTCCAATGGCCTGAAAATCTGGTCTAAATCTGCATCCGGGGATATATCCATAATAAGACATTGAAGTCTCTCGCTATCCTCGATAGTGTCATATATCGCCTGGTTGACATCGGTTATCTTGAAGTATGCCGCCAAATCCCCGATATTCTGCTTGAAGAAAGAGCGAAGCCATGCGACATCATTCCACTGTCCGAGAATAGTGTCAAGCACATTGTCAAGGCAGTTATCATATCTTACTGCCCAGAGATTGCCATTTTCTGTTATCAGATCGAATTCCATATTGTGATTCTTTTCTGCAAAGGTAATAATCTTTTCTTGAATATACAACTTAACAGTTGTATTTGTTCAAAAATAATCTCACATTTTGTCATGCCGATAACTTCATTGAAGTCTCGTTTCATTCCCGAACTGCCGCCATCAAACAATAAAAACATTTATCAAATGTTAAGTGGAAAACCCAAGCCTGAATGCCCCCTGCGGCCAGGTTTATTTGACCCCATGAGCCAAAATTGCTCTAACCCTTTT
>CAKTFH010000021.1 GCA_934555895.1 uncultured Muribaculaceae bacterium
TTAGGTGTGTTTTTTCTCATTACACTTAACACTCCTTATTGTATTTTGTATGTTTAAAATAAGTCAAGATGACTTCACACTCTTAGTTTTAAGGATAAAGAGGGCGCTCTGTGCGCCAAGGTTTTTCGCAAATGTACATATTCATTTTTTGTTTTGCAAAGATAATTTATTGTTTTTTTGCAAATTGAAGCGAATTGCCGGAAGAGGGCGTCGCCCGGGTTGCATATCTGCGGGGGATGCGCTACTTTTGCATTATGGAATTTGATGTAAAGCACTATCACGGGCGCCCTGACGGCGAGGCCCGCAGTGAAGCCGAGCTCGCCGTATATGATTTCCTTGATGATCTTGGTATAGATTACGAGACTCTCTGCCATCCGGCGGCTTTCACAATGGAGGAGTGCGAGGCTGTGAGAAGCCGGGCCGGAGCCCCGGTGTTTAAAAACCTTTTCCTAACCAACAGGCAGCAGACGCAGTTTTATCTGCTGATGATTCCTGCCGACAAACCCTTCAAGACTAAATATCTCAGTTCTCAGCTGGGGTGTGCGAGGCTGTCGTTTGCCGACGAACGGCACATGGCCGAATATCTCCACATCCGTCCCGGCGCCGTTTCTCCCATGGGCCTCATTCACGACAAGGAGCGGAAGGTGAGGCTGATTATCGATCGCGACCTCAGCGACAGTGTGAGGTATGCCTGTCACCCGTGTGTCAACACCGCGAGTATTGTGCTCTCACTCTCTGATCTGCTCACTAAAATCATCCCCGCAACAAATCATGATTATACCTGGGTGACTCTCAAACCGGAATAAGGAGAGAGGGAGAGGGGAAGAGAGGGTGTAAGGCTTGTGCGGCACAGTTATTTGAGCCTGACTATAATGGTGGTTTCCGACCTCGGGTATGTTTTCTCGTTTTCAATTCGAAGCATATAGATGCGGTTGGTCTTATCGTTTTGCGTGGTAAGAATAATGGTCCGCACGCCATCCTCCAATTTCTCGGTGAATGATCCGGAGTGTTTCTCGGCCTCAAAAGCCCTGCGCAACTCGTGTGACTTGTTCCCTTCCAGGGTGAGCTTCTTTACCACTTTCTTTATACGCCGTGTATCGGTGTCGCGCTCCACGGCTGAGGTGAAGGTGCTTTTGCCGACCGACGAGAAGTTTTCCACCAGTTCGTCAATATGGTTTTGCGCGACAGAGGTGGCAACGATTGCCACAAGCATGCATAATATCGATATCAGTCGTTTCATATTTTCAGTTCAGGAGTTTTTTGATGCGGGCGAGTTCGTCGGCATCGGTGATATTATCCATGAGTTCCTGCTCGATGTCGGCAGCCGAAGGCTGTGCCGCCGCGATATGCTCGATGTCGCGGGCATCGGACAGCGTGCTCTCGATATGTGATTTTATTTTCCGCAGGTTGTCGCTGCGTTTGCCATCCACTATCATGTAGCTGCCGCCATAGCTCATGTAGAGCATATGATTCTCGTAGGCATTCCATGCCGTATAGCTCCCCAACAGCAGCGCCAGCGACGCGGCGACGCCGACAATGCGGCGCACAATATTGCGGCGGCGCTCCGGCTTGTGCTTTGTTTCCGGCAGCATCGCGAAGCCGACGAATAACCGGCGATACTGTTTCAGGTCGTCGGCGACATCACCGCTTGTGAAATAGTCATATAGCTGCTGCTCTTCCGACAGCGTGGTGGTGCCGTCGAAAAACCGGTCTATCAGCCTGTGTATGTCATTGACTTTCATTTTTTCTCTTCCTCCCAATATTGGTTTCTTATCGTCTGCCGGGCGCGGCTCACGGCCTTGCGCACGGCCACCTCGGTGCTGCACGTAATCCGGGCTATCGAGGAATATTCCATGCCGTCGATGTGGCGCAGCCTTATCACCAGCTGATGGAATGCCGGCAATGCGTCGATGCAACGCATGATATGCTCAAACTGCTGTTCGTCGGCCTGGTCGCCGTCTTCGCTTCCTATCTCCATGCCGGTGATGTCGCACACGGCATGCCGTCGACGCAGATGTGAGCGCGCCATGTTGCGTGTCACCACCGAGGCAAGCGTGTCGACGGGTGTGCGCAGCTGCGGACATAATGTCCACAGCTTAAGCAGAACATCCTGCACGATGTCCTCAGCTTCGTCGCGGTCGCCCACAACACCGGTGGCGATGACGAGGAGAATCGGCCTCAGGCGTTTTGCCTCTTTGGGAAAGTCCTCTGATTTCAAAACCGGTTGAGATTGCTGCTGTCGATAGTGCTTATGCCTGATGAATCAAATTGAGTGTCATCGGCCGTTCCCTTTATGGTGAGTTTTGACACTCCCGAGCTCTCGGCTTTAAGGGTCTTGCAGTCTACCTGCAGTTCCACATTTACCGAGCCATTGTTCTTGATGTTCATCTTATCGCCGTTGAAACATATCTTCTGCTTTCCGGCGCCGTCGTTGTTGAGCGTCACAGTGGTTGCAAGCAGCGTCATTTCACCGTTAAAAGCGCCCTCGTTTTCGATCTTGATGTTTTTGCCGGTCACTTTTATGTCGCCGTTCAAAGCCCCTTGGTTGTTGATTTCGAAAATATTGTTGTCGCCTACAGTGAGCTGGTTTTTCAGGCTGCCGTCGTTGTCGATATACACCTCCTTGCAGTCAATACCGAGGGTGTCGGTCAGCGCACCGTCGTTGGTGCATGTCAAAGTCTCGAAGTGAAGTCTGTCGGCTTTCAGTGTCATGGCGCCGTCGTTGTCGATATTCAGCTTTTTGCCATTGAAATTGCGTGCATCGATATGGATTGCCCCATCGTTGTTTATGGACTTCAGCGACGGCATTGTTATCCACACTTCGGCATAGTTGTTCTGTTGCCGGGAAGGTTTCTCCGTTTCAAGTCTAAGAGTATTGCCGCGCACCGATAGCTTCAGACGCCATCCGGCGGCATGCCTTACTTTGACACTGCGGCTATTGCCTTGTGTGATATAGAGTCTTACTGCACTTTCGTTATCAATGGCGTCGAAAGCGGGGAGCGATATGCTTTGCACTTCAGCTCCGGCGGCACGGTCGGTTTCTTTTTGCGCTCTGCAGGCTATGGCCACCAACATCAGCAGGGCGATTGAGGTCAATCTGATGATTTTGTTACTTTTCATCTTATATGCGTTTGTGATGATTTCTATTTAGAGTACGCCTGTCGTCTCCGTTTGTGACAGGCTGCAAAGAAAATAATTTAGACATGTCTGTAATTTTCCGGACTTTCAGGGCGAGGCTTATGACGATGGGCACCATACCTTTGCGGCCGAAACATTCAAAAAATTTTGGATATGGAAGGTAAGTGCAGTAAAAGACAGAGAGAGGAGAGAAGAGGCGGCAGCGTAGCTTTCGGAGCGGTGGAGGCGACAGCACTCACGGGTGGACGCTTCATGACAGGCACGAACGTGCGGCGCCACGAGGTGGAGCGGGATGTGTGGGTCAGCGCCGGGATGCCGGCCGCGGTGAGGGCCGACGGGTGGCTGCCGTGGGGTGTGACGGTGCTGAGGGGTACCTCTGGCAAGCAGGCAGTATGGTTTGTGCGCGGTAACTCCATGGCGGTGAGTGTGACCGAAGCGGGAGCCGAGGTGAACCCCGCCGCCATCGTTACGGCGTTGGGAACGCTCAACGGCGCTCCGGTGGCTGTGGAGGTGGTAGAAGAGGGTACACTGCGCATAGCGGTGGAGGGCGCACGGGCGGTGTATGCCACCTACACCCGTCAGGGAGCCGTGACGCTTCACGGCGAGATGCCGCAGTTGCCGCAACTGCGCCTCGAGGCCACTCCCGGGAGGGCTGTGACGGTGGCTGTGGGGCGTGTGGCGCTGTCGGGCGACAGCGATGCAATGGGAGCCACGCTTGCCGATGCCGATGTGCAGAAGGTGACGGCTGCGCTCATGGCTGCCTATGGACGCCTGAAGTCGCTTGTGGCGGGCATGGGCGGCTTCATGCAGCCGGTGGTGGCACGCTGGCGTCTGCTCGACGGCAGGGGGAGCACGGTAGCGATGGGCGCTCCGGTGCTGCTTGGCCAGAAAGAGGGGGTGCAATGTTCGGGCGAGGTGACGATGCCCGCCGAGGGGAGCGACCTCGGGGCGCTCGCCGCCGGGTCGCTGTCGGGTAGGAGTTTCAGCATCAGTCTGGGAGGCATGCGGGCCATCCCCGCTCCGTGGAGCCGCATAGTGCGCAGGGCGGTGGTGGAGATAAGCGACGCCATCGACCCCGTGGCCGCTGAATCGCAGGCCCTGTGCCGTGTGGTCAACGACGGTCACGGCCCCACGGTGTATGCGCGGCTGCCGATTGCCGGCGAGGCGATGCTCCGGAGCAAAGTCACAGCGGCACTTATGGGCGAAGGGTTCAGGGTGCATGCTGTTGTTGACGAGCCTTTCGGCGAAAATGCTTCTACGGAAGTATCGGTGGGGAACCGCCCGCTGTGGACAGACCCCCGTGCGCCGCGACTGCCGTGGAGCCATCTGCACCGCGATGCCGTGAGCTACACCATGATGACCCGGGCCGGAGAGCGTGCGGTGGCTGCAGGCCGCAGCGAGGAGGTGTTTGCCGGCTACGGCGTGCAGGATTATGCCACAGCGACATCTGAGGGTGCGTGGAGGGCGCAGGCCGAGATGCTGCTGGTGTATCCCGACGGCTCGGAACGGCGCAGGGTGAGTGTGTCGTCGGGCACCGGACATGCGCCGCAACTCGTCTCGGGACTAATTGTGGTGCCCGATGTGAACGCACGCCGGCTGCGTCTCACTGTCTCGACAGGCGGCAAGATACTCACCGCCATCTACGACCTGCAGCCCGTGCCTGAGGCCGCATGCGCCTGCTGTCTGCAGCCGGGACTAAAGGGAACATTTCCCGACAAGGAGCTCGCTGCGATGCCAGCCGTGGACGACTGGGAGGAGCAAGGTATGCGCCGCACCGAGCCGGGATATGTGGGGATATTCGACAGCGATGCCCTGGCGGTGGAACTCGCCCGAACCTCGATGCCCGGCAAGGTGGTATATGCCGGCATGATGCCACGCAACAACGGCGCGTGGGATTTCTCGCGGCTGCGTCTGCTGCTCATGGGCGCGTTCGGCACCTACCGTGCCACAGTCGACGCGCAGGGAGCGTTCCACAGCATGGCTCCAATGGACCTCCGGCCGGTGCTCTCGCGGCATGCCGTGTGCGAGGCTCCCGGCGATAAGGGCCTCACTCTCTATGCTGTGGCCGGAGGCGACCTTGTGGAGGCCGGGAGCGGTGCAGTGACCACTTTGCTGCCGCATTGCGGAGCAGTGACGGCGGGATGGTGCGGGCGCTACGGAGAGCTGTGGCTCGCCGGTGCCAAAGGGCGCATGAGGCGGCTGGCGCCCTCACATCCGCAGGAGATTGTAGATGTAAGGCTGCCAGGACTTAGCGGCGGCGTGCAGTTCAGTCAAAGCGGTGCTGGGCTGCTCATGGCCGCCGGTGACTCCGGCCTCATACTCGACCCTTCGGAGGAGAGCGATGCCGCGCTGCCTGTGGCGCTGAGGCTGCGCTACCGCAATCCGTGGCCCGGGGGAGATGCCCGACGGCTGCATACTCTGGTTGTGCCGGTTACGGCAGCCTCGTTCGCCGGTACCATCGCTCTCTACGGCGACTGTGGCACGACCGTGCCATGCGAACTGTGCACAATCAGGATCGACGGCGCCGTCAATGCACCGGTGCCGCTCACCCCGCTGGCTCCGTGGCGCCCGTGGCTCGAGTTATGCATCACGGCCGATGCCGCATGTTCATTCATTTGCCGTTAATTAAGATAAGTTGGTCATCAAAATTCATTTAATGACCAACTTATTTTGTAATTTTGTGTCGGTAAATCAAGAAACAAAATCACAAAAACAGAAATAACGAAAGAATATGTCAATCGACCAGATTATTGCTCAGGGTGTGGCCAAGGCCGTGAAAGCACTCTACGGGGTGGACACTCCGGCCGACAAAATAGCGCCGCAAACCACTCGCAAGGAGTTTGAAGGCAATCTTACCGTGGTGGTTTTCCCATGGGTGAAGGCCGCCCATAAATCGCCTGAGCAGGTGGGAACCGAAATCGGCGACTGGCTGGTGGAGAACGAGCCCGCAGTCGACCGTTTCAATGTGGTGAAGGGATTTCTCAACATCGTCATCGAGCCCACCTTCTGGTGCTCGGTGCTCGAGCATATCGAGTCGACCCCCTCGTTCGGCATCGAGGCTGCCACCGAGACATCGCCGCTGGTGATGGTGGAATACAGCTCGCCCAACACCAACAAACCCCTGCACCTGGGCCACGTGCGCAACAACCTGCTGGGCTATTCGCTGGCCGAGATACTTAAGGCATGCGGCAACCGTGTGGTGAAGACCAACATAGTGAACGACCGCGGCATCCACATCTGCAAGTCGATGCTCGCATGGCAGAAATGGGGCGACGGCGCCACTCCGGAGAATACCGGCAAGAAAGGCGACCACCTCATTGGTGACTTCTATGTGCTCTTCGACAAGCACTACCGCGCCGAGGTGAAGGAGCTTATGGAGACCAAGGGGCTCAGCGAGGACGACGCCAAGGCTCAGAGTCCCCTCATGGCCGAGGCCCGCGCCATGCTGCGCAAATGGGAGGAAAAAGACCCCGAGGTGCGCAAACTCTGGGAGATGATGAACTCGTGGGTGTATGCCGGTTTCGACGAGACATACCGCCGTCTGGGCGTGGATTTCGATAAAATCTACTATGAGAGCCAGACCTACCTCGAGGGTAAGGAAAAAGTGCTCGAAGGGCTCGAGAAGGGCATAATGACCCGCGACGCCGACGGTTCGGTGTGGGCCGACCTCACCGACGCGGGCCTCGACCGCAAGCTGCTGCTGCGCTCCGACGGCACATCGGTGTACATGACCCAGGACATAGGCACCGCCAAGCTCCGCTTCCAGGATTTCCCCATCGACAAGATGATTTACGTGGTGGGCAACGAGCAGAACTACCACTTCCAGGTGCTCTCTATACTTCTCGACCGCCTCGGCTTCAAGTGGGGCAAAGATCTCGTGCACTTCTCCTACGGCATGGTGGAGCTCCCCGAAGGCAAGATGAAGAGCCGCGAGGGCACGGTGGTCGACGCCGACGACCTCATGGAGGAGATGGTGAGCTCGGCACGCGAGGTGTCGCGCGAGCTCGGCAAGCTCGACGGCCTCACCGAGGCCGAGACCGAAGAAATTTCGGAAGTCGTGGGCCTCGGGGCGCTGAAATATTTCCTGCTCAAGGTCGACCCCCGCAAGAACATGCTCTTCAACCCCAAGGAGAGCATCGACTTCAACGGCAACACCGGTCCCTTCATCCAGTACACCTACGCCCGCATCCGCTCGGTGCTCCGCAAGGCACAGGAGCAGGCGCTCACCGTGGCTCCCTATAGTGCCGTGCAGCCCAACGAGAAGGAGATTGCACTCATACAGACTCTGGCCGACTTCCCCGCCACAGTGCAGGAGGCTGGACGCAGCTATTCGCCCGCCGTCATCGCCAACTATGTGTATGAACTCGTGAAGCAGTTCAACCAGTTCTACCACGATTATTCCATCCTCAAGGAGGAGGATGTGGCAGTGCGCTCGCTGCGCCTGGCGCTGTGCGACGCCACATCGCGCGTGGTGGCCACCGGCATGGGTCTCCTCGGCATCCGCGTGCCCGAGAGAATGTAAAAGCGCGATGACTTAAACCTTTCGGGCTGCCGGAGCGTCTAATAGAAAAAAGAATTTAACACTGAATCAATGAACAACTACAACAACAACCCCTGGGGAGGCAACAATTCCTGGGGCAACGACTCGATTGCTTTGGAAAACAAAGTGTCGGCAGTGATGAAAAGCGTGTACCTGAAGATGTTTCTCGGGCTGCTCGTCACCGCTCTCACCGCATGGCTGGTGGCCTCTACCGCTACCTCCGACCAGAGCCTGCTCTATCAGATAGCCGCCAATTCGTGGATTTATTGGGGACTCGCCATCGTTGAGATTGGCCTGGTGCTGTGGATTTCGGCCCGTCTGCAGAAGATGAGTTCGGGCATGGCCACAGGCCTGTTTTTCCTCTTCGCGGTGGTCAACGGCCTCACGCTGTCGCTCATATTTGTGGTCTACACCATGTCGTCGATAGCCAAGACCTTCTTCATCACCGCCGGAGTGTTTGGCGCGATGAGCGTCTACGGCTATTTCACCACACGCTCGCTCGCCAAGATAGGCTCCTATCTCTACATGGCCCTCTTCGGTCTGCTTATCCTGATGGTGGTGAACATCTTCACCCATAGCTCCACCCTCGACTGGATTGTGAGCTGCGTAGGAGTGCTCCTTTTTATCGGCCTCACCGCCTGGGACACCCAGCAGATACGCCAGATGGCCGAGATGAATCCCTCGATGGCCGACGGCCGCCTCGCCACCCTCGGCGCCCTGACGCTCTACCTCGACTTCATCAACCTCTTCATCTACCTCCTCCGCTTCTTCGGCAACAGCAATGATTGAGAGTGTGTTTGAATTTAAATGATTTTATCTCAAAGAGGAATTTTTGAGTGATTTTGACAATTTGAAGAGGGAGCGATGCGGGCATCGTGACCGATGAAAGAGGGCAAAAGCGCCAAAAATTACCTTTCTGATGAAATCAAGAATCAATGTTTTTTCTTTAATAAGTTAAATTCGGTTTAAATCCCAAAACACTCCGACACCCTTCGGGCCGTGCGCCCGTCTTTGAATAACCCATATCGGCGGCATGTCAAATCCAGAAATTTGATGTGCCGCCGATGTTATATATACTCGAATTTCGAGTGAAAATTCGGGCGTATTGGCTTAGAATACAGCAAATAATCGACACTGGGTTAAATAGAGTTAAAATTTATTTCAAATTTTGAAATATGAATTAAAAAAGAGTATATTTGCCGCACCTCCTTAAATCAATTCATTTTATCGTGAAAATCAGAAACTTATTGTTCGCTGCGGCAACTCTGCTGCTTGGCAGCTGCTCCACCGAGGAGCCGCTACAGGCGTCAAGTGACAATCCTGTTGCCGGCTATGGCGATGCCAGATTGAGGACCCCCGAGGAAATACTTGGGCTTGCTTCTGATGCGATAAATATCCTTTCGCCTCAGGGAGGCGGTGAAAATCTTGGCCGTGGATTGGGAAGGTCTGTTGATTACAAGTCGCAACTGATTCCGATTGGAGCTACAAAATCACGTTCCGGAGTGAGCGAGCCGCTGATGTATGCGGTCAATTACACCGACGACAATGGATATGCTCTAATTTCCGCTCACCGTAATGCGCCTGATGTTCTTGCGGTAACTGAACGGGGAAATTTCGATGCGCAGGAAACATCTCAAATCGAAGGTCTGCAATTATGGCTGGATGATATGATGCAGTATCTGGAAGAGGCCGCCTCTGTTGAATCTCCATATGATGCACTCTCTTCCGAAACTTTGGTTAAAACGGTTGTAGATACGATCTGGATGAAGAATGTAGCTCCGAGAGTAAAAGTCTTGTGGGGACAGAGGGATGATAAAACATATCCAGGTGCCTGCGAAGGAGCTTATGCTCCAAATGGTATAGCCGGGTGTAGCCCCGTAGCGATAGGCATGGTGATGTCATATCTGGAAATGCCTGCACAACTTAATCTAACATGGCGTAAAGATGGTTCAAAAATTCAACTTAAATGGAATGAATTGAAAAAATATCTTTCGACGGATGATAATCCACCTAAAATAAATCCAGAACCTTCTGAACAGAATAAAAATTACAACATAAGGGGAAATATATCTCAGCTATTAAGAGAAATAGGGCATAGAGAAAATGCCGACTACCATTCAGAAGGCACAGCTGTTTCGAGCTCGAAAACATTTGAAGTCGTGAGAAATTTATCATTGACATCCAGCAATGGTTGGGAAAAAGGAGCAGGTCTGCAAGCATATGAAATGATGTTCTATAACAGTGATGGAATTCTTATAATGAGAGGCGAGGATCCTAATATGACGGCTGGTCATCAGTGGATTTGTGATGGTGTTCAATCATTTTCGGTTCATCGAAGTGTTTATGAAAGTGAAGACGATGGTAAAAATTGGGACCTTATAATAGAACATTCAGAGTCTGAATCATGTATGATTCATCAAAATTGGGGATGGCATGGGAATGGTAATGGGTATTATCTATACAATGTCACGACTCCATATGTGGCAGATAGTATAGATTTTACAAATTCAAGGGAAATTCTAAGAATTCTTAGATGAAAAATTTATGTGTCATACTACCATTTGCGATTTTCTTTAGTTTAAGTAGTAATGCTTCAAAGGTATTATTGCAAGATGAAAGCGTGATATCAAACGCCATGTTGTCAAATGACGGTAATTCCAAAGACGGTTCGGAAGTAATAAAAGACAGCGGCTCCTTTACAAATGCCAAATCGGACCATCTTTTCAAATATACCGACCCCAACATCAATGTTTCGGCCGACGGGACCACTTTGGTGCTTCCCTATGAGCCGGTGAATGCGATATCTTTTCATTACTTGATTTGTAAGGACATGCTCGCAACTTACGGTGACTATGCTGTCCAGTATACATACGATAATGAATGGTACCTTTATGGAATAAATAAACTGGCCTTTTATGAAATTCTATGTAAAGAAGTCCTTACAAAGCTTGGATATGATGTGGGTTATCCGACGAAATGTTCAGATTGGAGAAACAATGAAATCAGGGGTATAAAGAAGAAGCTTCATTATTATTTCAAGCCTGTGAGAAATCTGGCTTGCTTTTCTCCGTATGATGTTGCGGGTGTGAATCTTTCTAACCCAATTGAGGTAAAAAATTTTGTTATGGATAATATACGTTGTGTCGATCGTGGCATTGGTATTCAAGAAAATACTACATCTATTGAGATAAAGGCCGGGAGAGACGACTGGGTAATAGCCACTATTGACCGGAAGAAATATATCTTGACATTTCAGATAAAACCCAATAAGACGGGTAAAACTCGGTGCTTCACATTCGTAATGGGTGGCGTATATCATATTCCGCCTTCTTCGTTTATAGACAACGGTGTGATAGTGCATCAGGCTGCCCGCTGAACTGACGGTATAAAATAGGCGGCATGTCAAATCCGGAAATTTGATGTGCCGCCGATGTTTTTCTCCTCAGTGTAAATCATCAAATAACATGATACGCTTATGAAGGCAGGAATCCTGTTGCCTTTCGCTTTGGCGCTGCTGTTGCCCGGAAACGGCGCGGCAAAGGAGTTGTCGCAAGGTGTGTCACCTGATTGTGCGGTGTCACATGAAGTCAAAGATGGTTCGGAAGAAATAAAAGACAGCGGCTCCTTTACAAATGCCAAATCGGACCATCTTTTCAAATATACCGACCCCAACATCAATGTTTCGGCCGACGGGACCACTTTGGTGCTTCCCTATGAGCCGGTGGATGTAATAATGTTTCACTATCTGATTTGCAAGGATATGCTTGCAACTTACGGTGACTACGCTGTAAGGTACAGATATGATGACGAGTGGTATCATTATGGAATAAATAAAAGGATGTTTTTCACGCTGCTTTGTAAGGATGTTCTCACACAGTTGGGATATGATGTGAAATCTCATACTGACCGTTTCGACTGGAGAAACAATGAGACCAGAGGTATAAAGAAGAAACTCCATTATTATTTCGAGCCTATTACCAATCTGGCTTGTTTCTCGCCGGGTGATGTTGTGGGAGTGGATATATCCAAGGAAGTGGTGGTGAAAAATTATATTATGGACAATGTGCGGTGTGCCGATTACCTTATTGGTCTTCGGAGCAAAACTACCTCTCTGGAGATGAAGGCCGGGAAGGACGACTGGGTAACGGCCACTATTGACCGGAAGGTATATACTGTGGCATTTCAGATAAAACCCAATAAGACGGGTAAGCCGCGCTGTTTCACTTTCGCTATGGGCGGGTACTACCATACCCCTCCCTCTTCGTTTCTCGACAACGGTGTGATAGTGCATCAGGCAGCCCGTTGAACTGACAAGAAATAAATGAAATAACATACGCGATGGCATCGCCGGAATGGGCATGCCATCGCGTTTGTTGTTTTCTCATATCTGCTGGGGAGATGAGGGGTTCAGCGGTTGACTTCAGTGGCACGGTCGGCGGCGGTGCGGGCCTTGCGGTAGGCTTTGGCGGCACGGGCGCGCTCGCGGGGAGTGGAGGCGTGGCACCAGGCGTCGTAGAGGGGCCAGAGCTGATGGGCGGCGGTGGCTTTGCGGCGGGCGGTGGTGTAGGCGCGTGCGGCGGCTTCGGAGGCTGCCTCCTCAGCGGCGGGTGCATATGCGTGGGAGTAACCTTGGCGGTCGGTCCAGTGGCCGCGGGTGAAGTCGGGGAACTCCACTGGAGCGCTGTTGTGATCCATCGATAAGGCTCCGAGCTCGCCTAGCGAGCACCATTCGGCCAGATCGTAGACATCCATGTCGAGGGGCAAGCCGTTGCGCAGGCAGTAGACGAGGCGTGAATCCATCATGAAGTCCATGCCTCCGTGGCCCATCTCCCGACCGAGCTCGCCGTAGCGGGTGATGATGGGGTGGCGGTAGCGGGCCACGAGCGAGTCGTATTCGGCCTGCGGGAGGAATGTGTGGTAGCTGATGTCGGCCGACACCGGCTCAACTCCGGCGGCACGCAGCTGCTCGGCGCTGAGCGAGATTTTTTCTTCGGGATATTTGGTAGCGTAGCCCTTGGTGCCGGTGAGTTTGAAAAGGCGGTTGTAAGGCTGCGGATTCATCACGTTGTGTTGTATCTCCACCACTTTGCCGTTGGCGGTGCGCATGAGGGTGGTGGTGTGGTCGCCGTTTCTGAACTTAGCAGCAGGCTTACCGGTGATGCCGCTCACATACTCCGGGCCGTGCACCGGCTTGGTGTCCATGGCCACGAGGGTGGTGAATCGGTCGCCGCGGTGTATGTCCATGCACTGTGCCACGGGGCCGAGGCCGTGGGTGGCGTAGAGGTCGCCTCGGTTCTCCATGTTGTATTTCATGCGCCATCCGAGGCCGTCGGGGTCGGCGGCGGTGTTTTTCCAGTATTCATTCCAGTAGGGGTCGAGGTCGTGGATGTAGGCGCCTTCGGCGCGCAGGATTTCGCCGAACACTCCGGCCTGCTTCATGGCCATGGCGTTGAGCTCGTAGTAGTCGTAGCAGCAGTTCTCCAGTATCATGCAGTGGAGGCGTGTGCGCTCGGCCAGGTCGATGAGCGCCCAGCATTGCGAGAGGTTCATGGCCGACGGCACCTCCACGGCGGTGTGCTTGCCGTGGGTGAGGGCCTCATATGCCACGGGGAAGTGGTGCTCCCAGTCGGTGGCCACATATACGATGTCGATATCGGGGCGTGCGCATAGCTCCTTGTAGCCGGATGGGCCGAAGTAGATGTCGGCCGGCGGCAGTCCGGCCTGACGCAGAATCTCCTGCGGGGCTGCGGCATGCACCGAGTCGTGGTCGCACAGCGCCACGATTTCCACTCCGGGGATGTGTGCCCAGCGGTTCACGGCTCCGGGGCCTCGCATGCCGAGCCCTACGAAGCCTACGCGTACCACGGGGAGCGGCTTGGCCGCCATGCCCACGGCATGCTGCTGCGAAGGTGCACGCACGGGTGTTTCGGTAACTATGGTGCCCTGTTCGAAATGCCAGGGTGTGGAGAGCGACTGTGCCCGTGCTCCGAAAATGACGGCCGATACGCACAGAAGCGTTGCTATAAGCTGGGTTCTCATGGTGTGAATGATTGGAATATAAAAGCCAGTTGTGTGGATAAAAAACAAGCGGGGCCGGAGCCACACAGCGGCTTCGGCCCCGCGTCGGGAAATCTATGCTTTAGTCTTTGACTTCAGCTTCTGCGGGAGCTATGCCCCACTGGCACTGGGCCAGGCGGCGGTAGTTGTTGTAGCGCCACTGGGCGTTGGCTTTTGCTGCTGCGAAGAGCTCGGCTGCCTCGGCGGGATACTGCTTGAGCACCGATGCATAGCGCACCTCACCCTTGAGGAACTCCTCGAAGGCATCCCAGTCGGGTTCCTTGCTGTCGAGAGTGAAGGGGTTCTTGCCCTCGTTCTCGAGCGCGGGGTTGTAGCGCCAGAGCTGCCAGTAGCCGCAAGCCACGGCACGCTCTTCCTCTTTCTGCGAGTGACCCATACCGGCCTTGAGGCCGTGGTTGATACAGGGAGCGTAGGCTATGATGATCGAAGGACCGTCATAAGCCTCGGCCTCGCGGATAGCCTTGAGGGTCTGTGCGTTGTCGGCGCCCATGGCAACCTGTGCGGCGTAAACGTAGCCGTAGGTGGTGGCGATGAGGCCGAGGTCTTTCTTGCGCACGCGCTTGCCTGCGGCGGCGAACTTGGCGATGGCGCCGATAGGTGTGGCCTTCGATGCCTGGCCGCCGGTGTTGGAGTAAACCTCGGTGTCGACAACGAGCACATTCACGTTCTTACCCGAAGCGAGCACGTGGTCGAGACCGCCGAAGCCTATGTCGTAGGCGGCGCCGTCGCCGGCGATGATCCACTGCGAACGTTTCACGATGAAGTTTTTCAGAGCCACGATGCCTTTGCAGATGTCGCACGAGCAAGCTTCGCAGAGGGGCACGATGGTTTCGAAAACTTCGCGGGTGGCGGTGGCGTCGGCGCGGTTGTCGAGCCACTTCTGAGCCTGTGCCTTGATTTCATCCGAGCAGCAGTCGCACTTGGTGGCCTGCTCCATGAGGGCTGCGAGGCGCAGCTGCATCTTCTCGTTGGCGATGGTCATGCCGAGACCGAACTCGGCGAAGTCCTCGAAGAGCGAGTTGGCCCATGCGGGGCCGTGACCGCGGAAGTTGGTGGTATAGGGTGTCGAGGGCACCGAACCCGAGTAGATCGAGGAGCAGCCTGTGGCGTTGGCCACCATCTCGTGGTCGCCGAAGAGCTGCGAGATAAGTTTCACGTAGGGAGTCTCGCCGCAGCCCGAGCATGCGCCTGAGAACTCGAAGAGCGGTGTGGCGAACTGGCTGTTCTTCACGTTGGCGGCCACATCCACGAGGTCCTGCTTCGAGGCCACGCTGGCCACGCAGTAGTCCCACTCTTTCTGCACATTGAGCTGAGTCTCGAGAGGCTTCATTTCGAGAGCCTTCACGCCCTTCTTGCCGGGGCATACATCCACGCAGTTGCCGCAGCCGAGGCAGTCGAGCACATCGACCGACTGGATGAAGCGCATGCCGGCGAACTGCTTGCCGAGTGCGGGTATGGTGTCGCCTTCTGCGAAAGGAGCGGCCTTCATCTCGTCGGCGTCGAGCACGAACGGACGGATGGCAGCGTGAGGGCAGACATATGCGCACTTGTTGCACTGGATACAGTTTTCTTCAAGCCACTGGGGCACGAAGGCTGCCACACCACGCTTTTCGTAGGCTGCGGTGCCGTTCTCCCATGTGCCGTCGGGACGGTCGATGAAGTCGCTGACCTTGAGGAGGTCGCCGTCCTGAGCGTTGATGGGGCGCACAATCTTGTTGATGAATTCGGGAGCGTCGTCGGCTGTGGTGTCCTCTATGGTGAGTGACGACCATGCGGGGTCGACATCAAGCTGCTTGTATTCGCCTCCGCGGTCTACGGCGGCGTAGTTCTTGTCGACTACATCCTGACCCTTCTTGCCGTAGCTCTTGACGATGAATTTTTTCATCTGCTCCACGGCGAGGTCCACGGGGATAACCTCGGTGATGCGGAAGAATGCGCTCTGGAGGATGGTGTTGGTGCGGTTGCCCAGACCGATTTCCTGAGCTATCTTGGTGGCGTTGATGTAATATACGGTGATGTTGTGGTCGGCGAAATATTTCTTCACCTTGTTGGGAAGGTTCTTGGCAAGCTCCTCGCCCTCCCAGATGGTGTTGAGCAGGAAGGTGCCGTTGTCGCGCAGGCCGCGGGTGACATCATACATGTGGAGGTAAGCCTGCACATGGCATGCCACGAAGTTGGGGGTGTTCACCAGATAGGTGGAGCGGATGGGCGCGTCGCCGAAGCGGAGGTGCGAGCATGTGAAGCCGCCCGATTTCTTCGAGTCGTAGGCGAAATATGCCTGGCAGTATTTGCTGGTGTTGTCGCCGATGATCTTGATGGAGTTCTTGTTGGCTCCCACGGTGCCGTCGGCGCCGAGGCCGTAGAACTTGGCCTCATATGTGCTCTTGTCGCCGAGGGCCACCTCTTCGGGCAGGGGCAGCGATGTGAATGTCACATCGTCGACGATGCCTACTGTGAAGTGGTCTTTGGGCATTGGGAGAGCGAGATTCTCGAACACGCCGATGATCTGCGCGGGTGTGGTGTCTTTCGAGGCCAGACCGTAGCGGCCGCCCACGATGAGGGGAGCGTTCTCCTTGCCGTAGAAGCACTCCTTGACATCGAGCAGCAGGGGCTCGCCGTTGGCGCCGGGCTCCTTGGTGCGGTCGAGCACAGCGATGCGCTTGCAGGTTGCGGGCACGGCTGCGAGGAAATGCTTGGCCGAGAAGGGACGGTAGAGGTGCACGGCCACGAGGCCCACCTTCTCGCCTTTCTCTACGAGTGCGTCGATGGCCTCCTGGGCTGCCTGTGTGACGGAGCCCATGGCGATAATCACACGCTCTGCGTCGGGAGCGCCGTAGTAGTTGAACAGACCGTATTTGCGGCCGGTGATTTCCGAAATCTTGTTCATGTATTCCTCCACAACTTCGGGCACTGCGTCGTAGGCCTTGTTGCAGGCCTCGCGGTGCTGGAAGAATACATCGCCGTTCTCGGCCATGCCGCGGCTCACGGGAGCCTGGGGCGAAAGGCCGCGCTGGCGGAAGCGGGCCAGAGCCTCGCGGTCGAGCAGGGGAGCGATCTCCTCCTGGTCGATAGCCTCGATTTTCTGAATCTCATGCGATGTGCGGAAGCCGTCGAAGAAGTTCACGAAGGGAACCGACGACTTGATGGAAGCCAGATGAGCCACACCGGCGAGGTCCATAACCTCCTGCACAGAGCCTTCGCAGAGCATTGCGAAACCTGTCTGGCGCACCGACATCACATCCTGATGGTCGCCGAAGATGCTTAGCGCGTGGGAGGCAAGTGTGCGTGCCGAAACATGGAAAACGCAGGGGAGTTGCTCGCCTGCGATTTTGTACATGTTGGGTATCATCAGAAGCAGACCCTGCGATGCGGTATAGGTGGTGGTGAGGGCACCTGCCTGCAGCGAGCCGTGAACGGCGCCGGCGGCGCCACCCTCGCTCTGCATCTCCTGCACGAGCACGGTCTCGCCGAAAATGTTCTTGCGCCCTGCAGCGGCCCACTCGTCAACGTATTCGGCCATTGTGGACGACGGTGTGATGGGGTAAATAGCCGCCACCTCGCTGAACATATACGAGATGTGTGCGGCGGCCTGGTTACCGTCACATGTCAGAAATTTTTTTTCTTTGCTCATAACTATGAATTTATGTTTTAGTTTCTGATTCAGCGTAAGCCTGAGCGATATGTCGCGGCGCCACAGGAGCGCACACATATCCAATTCGCGAAGTTACTCATTTTTTTGCGCATAAATCTCGTTTTTCCGCTGAAATTTTCGCTACCCGCCCCGCTTTAAGTCTATTTAGTGAAGCGGAACCTTCGTTCACACACAAGCGTTATATAAATAGAATATATCTTGAGAAAATTTGCTAACTTTGCATCGCGCTACAGCGCATCTGCACCAACGACATCGCATGATAGAACGTATAGTGATTATCGACAGCGCCGACCCGGTAAGTTTCTACGGCGTGAACAACTCCAATATGCAGCTCATACGCAATCTTTTCCCGAAATTGCGCATGACCGCAAGGGGCTCTGTGATAAAGGTGATAGGTGACGATGAGGAAACCTCCGAGTTCGAGAAGAAAATCAAGGAGCTCGAGGCCTACACCGCCCGTTACAACAAGCTCACCGAGGATGTGATCCTCGACATTATAAAGGGCCGCAAGCCGGCCGACCCGCACACCGACGATGTGATAATCTATGGCGTGAACGGCAAGCCTATCTCGGCACGTACCCCCAACCAGTACAAGCTTGTGGAGGCCTTCCGCACCAACGACCTTACCTTCGCGCTCGGCCCTGCCGGAACCGGCAAGACCTATGTGGCCATAGCCCTGGCGGTGAAGGCGCTGAAAAACCGCGAGGTGAAGAAAATCATACTCTCACGCCCTGCGGTGGAGGCGGGTGAGAAGCTCGGCTTCCTTCCCGGTGACATGAAAGACAAGATAGACCCATATCTCCAGCCGCTCTACGATGCTCTGGAAGATATGATTCCGGCTGTCAAGCTCAAGGAGTACATGGAGAGCAAGGTGATACAGATAGCGCCGCTGGCCTTCATGCGCGGCCGCACGCTCAACGACGCAGTGATAGTGCTCGACGAGGCGCAGAACACCACCACCCATCAGATAAAGATGTTCCTCACCCGACTGGGCATGAACGCCAAGATGATAATCACCGGCGACGCCACGCAGATAGACCTTCCACGAACAGTCACCTCGGGCCTGATGCAGGCCCTGCGCATCCTCAAGGATGTGCCGGGCATAGGGCGCGTGGAGTTCGGCAAGAAGGATATCGTGCGCCATCAGCTCGTGCAGCGCATAGTGGAGGCCTATCAGGCTTTCGACGAGGAGCAGAAACTCATCCATGCCATGGAGGGCGGCGCAGAGCGGCAATCCGACTGACCGCCGGCATATACTCTACACAATAACCATATCACATATACCTTACAATGGCAACCTTAACAAAGACCGACTTCAAATTTCCGGGCCAGACCGCAGTGTATCACGGTAAAGTGCGCGATGTCTACACCATCGACAACAACCTCATGGTGATGGTGGCCACCGACCGCATTTCGGCTTTCGATGTGATTCTTCCCGAGGGCATCCCCTACAAGGGCCAGGTGCTAAACCAGATCGCCTCGCACTTTCTTGAGGCCACGGCTGATATTGTGCCCAACTGGCGCCTGTCGAGCCCCGATCCTATGGTGACTGTGGGCTACCGCTGCGAGGGTTTCCCCGTGGAGATGATTATCCGCGGCTACCTCACCGGCAGCGCCTGGCGCGAGTATGCCGCAGGAGCCCGCGAGCTCTGCGGTGTGAAGCTGCCCGACGGCATGCGCGAGAACGAGCGCTTCCCCGAGCCTATCATCACCCCCACCACCAAGGCCGCAGAGGGTCACGACGAGAACATCTCGCGTGAGGAAATCATCGCCCAGGGCCTGGTGAGCGAGAAAGACTACGAGCAGATGGAGGCCTACACCCGCGCCCTCTTCGCACGCGGCACCGACATGGCCGCCGAGAAGGGCCTTATACTGGTCGACACCAAATATGAGTTCGGCAAGCGCGACGGCAAGGTGATTCTTATCGACGAAATCCACACTCCCGACTCGTCGCGCTATTTCTACGCCGACGGCTACAAGGAGCGTTTCGAGGCCGGCGAGCCCCAGCGTCAGCTCTCCAAGGAGTTCGTGCGCCAGTGGCTCATCGACCATGGCTTCATGGGCAAGGCAGGCCAGAAGGTGCCCGAGATGACTCCCGCGTTCTGCGAGGAGGTGTCGGAGCGCTACATCGAGCTCTATGAGCACATCACCGGCAAGCGTTTCGTGAAAGCTCCCGAGGAGCACCTCGAGGAGCGCATCGCCTCGAATGTGCTTTCATGCCTCGACACCCTGAAAGCATGAGCACTCAGTCGCCCGAACAGATAAAACCTTACAGCTCCACCGGCTCGAAGACCGAGCAGGTGGAGCTTATGTTCGACAACATAGCCCCGGCTTACGATTTCATGAACCGCGCCATGACGCTCGGCATCGACCGCATGTGGCGTGCCAGGGCCGTCGGCATGATCGCCGCGCGGCAGCCGGCGGCGATTCTTGATGTCGCCACCGGCACCGGCGACCTCGCCATAGCCATGGCGCGCCGCATGCCGGATGTGCACATTACCGGCATAGACCTCTCCGGGCAGATGCTTGAGGTGGGACGCCGCAAGGTGGAGAAAGCCGGACTCGCCGGTCGCGTAGAATTCAGCCGAGCCGACTGTCTGCATCTGCCGTTTGCCGATGGTGCGTTCTCGTGCGTGAGCGTGGCCTACGGGGTGCGTAATTTCGAGAATCTGCTTGCCGGTTATCGTGAGATGGCGCGTGTGCTCGCTCCCGGCGGCATGCTCTGTGTGGTGGAGCTTTCAGTGCCGCAAGGGCGCTTCACAAAGCCGCTTTATAACCTCTATACACGCACGCTGATTCCTGCGGTGGGGCGTATGATTTCTTCCGATTCGCGGGCCTATAGCTATCTGCCAGAGTCGGTGGCTGCCATGCCGCAGGGGCCGCGCATGCTCGCTCTTATGGAGGAAGCCGGGCTCGAACAGCCGTCGTTGCAGCGCCTCACTTTCGGCGCCTGCACTATCTATACGGCATTGCGCCCGGCGCGCTGACTCTATCGGACACCGAAGGAGCAATTTATATTGGTCGATTCCGGCATTTTTTCACCTTTTTTGCAAGTGGAAGGCGCCAGAGGGAATGAAAAGCGACAAAATTTTGTTAAAACATGTTAAATAGGGGGGGGTATTTCTTGTGTATATTAACAAAAAATCGTTCCTTTGTATGTGTGTTTTTCATAGTATTAGATTAAGATAAAGGTTTAAAGGAGTGAGGCCGTCGTGAGACGGCCTCATTTTTTGTATCATTTCATGTCATAACCCCCTGCTGTAGAAAGCATGGGGGCTTTTTTATGCATACTCTAAATGCCTAGAAGGTTGCGGACCACGGTCCAGACGATTATGAGGGAAAGGATGGTCCATATGGCGGCGGGGGAGGTGAGGCGCCGGTGCAGGGTGCCGAGCCTCCGTGAGGCGGGAAATATCCAGTGCGCAAGCAACAGCAGCAGATATGCCACCACAAAGGGAAGGAAGAGGTTGTAGCTCCAGGCTTCAAGGGGATGCCCGTCGAGCAGGGCGTGCAGCGCGCGCTGGCTGCCGCAGCCCGGGCAGTCGAAGCCTGTGAGGCGTTTCATCACACATCGGGGCATGGCGCCGAATAGGTGCGTGAGCGCTGTGTAAATTGCAATGAGGGCAGCAGTCGCTGTGATGGCGGCCGCTGCCCTCAGTATGGGTGAGGTTGTGCGCATGCGGGTCAGAGGGTGAGCGCGAGCTGGAAGGGCCAGCAGACCACGCCCAGCGTTATGGCCAGTATGATGAACCACTGCGCGAGATTGCTGTAGCGGCGCGCTTTGGCGATTTCGCCGCGGTAGTAGGCGCTCTTCACCATCGCCGAGAATATGATGGCGGGTATTCCCAGAGGGATGCAGCAGAGGATGGTGGCGGCCACGCTCCAGCCCACATAGGTGGGCGGACATGGTTCCTCAGGCTGACGGCCGATGGAGGGTGCGCCGTATGCGATGCCGGGTGCCGGGTGTGCATAGCCGGGAGGGGTCTGCTGTGCGGCTGGTCCGCATGGGGCGGGCTCGGGTTCGGAGATTATGTTTGTCTCGGTCTCCGTCACCACAGTTTCGTCAGGCTCTTCGGGAGTGCCGGCGGCTGTGGTGCCGTCGCGCTCGGCTATGAGGCGCGCGAGCTCTTCCACCTGGCTTGCGGGTACCCATTCCGAGAGGCCTTCGCGCCATACGAGGGTATCGGGAGTCATGCCTGCGGCCACGAGCTGGGCGGCGCTGTAGGGCCCTGCATGGCGTCCGTCGACTATTATCCAGTATTCCATGATGCGACTGTGCTTATCAGAAATATTTGGTCTCGGTGCCGAGAATCTCGGTGAGGAGATTGTTGGCCAGACCGCTGGCTCCGATGCGGAAATATTCGTTGGTGAGCCACTGCTCGCCGAGCACTTCCTTCACGATAGTGTAGTAGGAAGCGGCGTCTTTGGCACTGCGCACTCCTCCGGCAGGCTTGAAGCCCACCATGCGGCCTGTGCGCTCGTGGTATTCCTTGATGCACTGGCACATCACGTAGGCTGCCTCGAGCGAGGCTCCGGGATATTCCTTGCCTGTGGAAGTTTTGATGAAGTCAGCTCCCGAATACATGGCGAGCACCGATGCTGCCTTAATGTTGGCTGCGGTCTTGAGGGCGCCAGTCTCGAGAATCACTTTCAGACGGGCTTCGCGGCATGAGTGCTTGAGTTCGGAGATTTCGTCGCACACCTCCTCATAGTCGCCGTCGAGGAAGTTGCCGAGGTTGAGCACGATGTCGATTTCGTCGGCACCCCCTTCCACAGCCAGTGCGGTCTCGGCTACTTTGACCTCGATGAAGCTCTGCGATGAGGGGAAGCAGCCTGCCACGCAGGCTATCTCTACATCGCTCACCTCGAGCACCGAGCGCACCACTTGCGAGAAGTTGGGATACACGCATATGGCGGCCACATTGGGAAGCTCGGGATGGTCGGTCTCGAACGAGTTCACTCTCTCGGTGAAGTCGGCCACGGAGCGGGGAGAGTCGGTGCTGCGCAGAGTGGTGAGGTCTATGCAGTTGAAGAGAAAGCGATACACTTCTTTGTTCATGTTCTCGGCGAGATGCTCGTCCAGAATTTTTTCCGTTGCGGCTTTCACGGCTGCATCGTCGGCCACGACATTTGAGTCGATGATTGCCTGATGATATTTGTCTTCTGCCATAGTGGTTGCGTGTTAATGTTTGTATTGTTTGATCCGTGTGATATACACGGGGTTGTCTCTGTCATTTGAGCTCTTCGGGGCGCACATGCTCCACTTCGAGTTCGGCGCCTATCACTTCGTGCCAGGGGAGACCCTGCACGGCGAGCTGCGCCAGGAAGGGATCGGGGTCGAATTCCTCCACGTTGTGCACGCCTTGCATTACCCACTTGCCGGTGAGGAACATCATGGCGCCGGTCATGGCGGGCACACCGGTGGTGTAGCTCACGGCCTGCATGCCTGTCTCCAGATATGCCTCGTGGTGCGAACAGTTGTTGTAGATGTAGTAGGTGAGCGGCTTGCCCTCTTTGTCTTTACCGGAGATGCGACATCCTATGGAGGTCTCGCCGGTGTAGTTCTCGCCGAGCTCCTGAGGGTCGGGGAGCACGGCCTTGAGGAACTGCAGCGGCACTATTTTCTGGCCGTTGTAGTCTATCTCGTCGATGCGTGCCATGCCTATGTCCTGGATTACGCGCAGATGGGTGAGATATTCCTGACCGAAGGTCATCCAGAAACGGGCGCGTTTTATTGTGGGATAGTTCAGCACCAGGCTCTCGAGCTCCTCGTGATAGAGGAGGTAGCTGTCGCGCGGGCCGATGTTGGGATAGTTGAGCGAGGTGTGCACCTCCAGGGGGCCGGTGGTCACCCATTTGCCGTCGAGATAATAGCGGCCGTTCTGGGTGATTTCGCGGATGTTGATTTCGGGGTTGAAGTTGGTGGCGAAAGCCTTGCCGTGATTACCGGCGTTGCAGTCCACTATGTCGAGAGTCTCCATGGCCGAGAAGTAATGCTTTGCGGCGTAGGCGGTGAACACTCCCGACACTCCCGGGTCGAACCCGCAGCCGAGTATGGCCGTGAGGCCGGCCTTTTCGAAACGCTCGCGGTAGGCCCACTGCCACGAATATTCGAAGTGGGCTTCGTCGCGCGGCTCATAGTTGGCCGTGTCGAGATAGTTGACGCCGCACTCGAGGCAAGCGTCCATTATGGTGAGGTCCTGATAGGGGAGCGCCACGTTGATTACCATCTTGGGCTGGTGGCGACGGAAAAGCTCGCAGAGCTGCTCCACGCTGTCGGCGTCGACAGCGTCGGTGGTGATTACAGGCAGTTTGCGGCCGGTTTTGGCAGCCGATGCCTTGATGGCCTCGGCCAAGGCGTCGCATTTGCGGCGGGTGCGCGAGGCTATCACTATCTCGGTGAACACTTCGGGATTCTGTGCGCACTTATGGGCTACCACGCTGCCCACGCCACCGGCGCCGATGATGATGACTTTTGCCATTTTCTTTTTAGGGTCTAAAAGAGAGGAAAAGCGCCCTCGCCGCATGCGGCAGGGGGTGGGAATCCTCATGATAAAAAACGGTTTTTGGCAGCGGGCAGTTGGCGCCGCCGCCTATCAATCTGCAAATTTAATGATTTTTTGGGATTAAACAAGCTCTTGGATGATTTCATCGCGCTCTAAGCTATTAATGCCATAGCCGGAGGAAATGTTTAACTTTGTGGATATCCTGAAATATATCGGATGCCAAACCGTTAGATTATAGAAAGGGAATCGATTTTTATGGGAAAACATAGCAAAGACAAGTCGCCGGAGCTGCAGCATAAGCTATCGATACTCCCGGAAACACCGGGAGTGTATATGTATTTCGACTCCGAGGGCACTGTGATATATGTGGGCAAGGCCAAGAATCTCAAGCGTCGTGTCACATCTTATTTCAACCGCACTCACGATGTGATGCGCACCAACCTATTGGTGCGAGCCATAGCCGATATGCGATACATAGTGGTGCCTACCGAGCAGGATGCCCTTAATCTCGAAAATTCGATGATAAAGGAGTATAAGCCGCGCTACAATGTGCTGCTGAAGGATGACAAGTCGTATCCTCTTATTTGCATTACCAAGGAGTTGTATCCCAGGGTGTTTCTTACCCGACAGAAGTTGAAGGACGGTTCGAAATATTTCGGGCCCTATACGGAGGTGGGCTCGGCGCGTGCGGTGCTCGAACTTGCCAGGCAGCTCTACCCCATACGCACATGCCGCACGCCCATCACGGCGGCCACTCAGCAGCGGAAAAATGCCCGCGTGTGTCTTGAATATCATCTGGGCCGCTGTCGCGGATGCTGCACGGCGCAAATTTCGCCAGAAGAATATGGCGAATACATAGAGCGGATACGCCAGATATTGCGTGGCGAGACCGGCGAGCTGCTCGCCTATCTCAGAAGCGAGATGGAGCGTCTCGCCTCGGAGATGCGTTTCGAGGAGGCGCATGCGCTGAAACAGAAATACCTGATGCTCGAACGCTACAGGGCCAAGAGCGTGATAGTGAGTCAGACGGTCGACAATGTGGATGTGTTCGGCATCGACGATGATGGCGGAAGCGATGTGTACATCAATTATATGCATGTGCGCCATGGGGCGGTGGTGCGCAGCATGACCCTGCGCTACAAGCGGCGCATGAGCGAAGACCGGGCAACACTTCTGGCATATGCAATGGATGAAATACACACCCGTTTCGCTCAGGAATATGGTGAGGTGATTGTGCCTCTGCTGCCCGACACAGAGATGCCGGGAGTGAATTTCAACGTGCCTCAGCGCGGCGACAAGGCCAAGCTGCTCGAAGTGAGCGCCCACAATGCCCGTCAGACAAAAATAGACGACCTGAAGCAACTCGAGTGGACCGACCCGGAGAAGCGTGCCGAGAAAACTCTCGAACGCATGAAGGCCGACTTCCGCCTTAGCGAACTGCCCCGGCACATAGAGTGTTTCGACAACTCCAACATCCAGGGTACCAATCCGGTGGCATCGTGTGTGGTGTTTCGCGACGCCAAGCCGTCGAAGAAAGACTACCGGCATTTCAATATCAAGACAGTGGAGGGCCCCGACGATTTCGCCTCGATGAAGGAGGTGCTCACACGCCGCTATACGCGCCTGATGGAGGAGGCTCCCGATGACCTCCCGCAGCTCATAGTGGTGGATGGCGGCAAAGGGCAACTCAGTGCCGCCGTGGAGGCCCTCGACGAGATAGGGCTGCGCGGCACTATAGCCGTGGTGGGCATAGCCAAGCGCCTGGAGGAGATATATTTCCCCGGCGACAGCGTGCCGCTCTATATCGACAAGAACTCCGAGTCGCTGCGCGTGGTGCAGCAGTTGCGCGACGAGGC
Organism: uncultured Muribaculaceae bacterium; assembly: GCA_934555895.1. Lineage (GTDB taxonomy): Bacteria > Bacteroidota > Bacteroidia > Bacteroidales > Muribaculaceae > UBA7173. The sequence goes on from CAKTFH010000021.1 coordinate 25,771, forward strand.
TCATCGATTCGGCATAACCCATCACCGCAACCGCCGCTCTAAAAGCGCCATCGTGAGCGAACTGTCGACCGTGAAAGGCATAGGGCCCGCCACCGAGCAGACCCTGCTGCAGCATTTCAAGAGTGTGAAGCGCATACGCGAGGCGTCGCTCGACGCACTTGCCGATGTGATAGGGCCGGCTAAGGCACGCTTGTTGCGCGACCATTTCGCACAAAAATGACATCCGGCCACAGCAGCGTTTCAGAGGTTGCAATGACCGGATGCGATGCTTTTCAGCGTCGGCTAAAGATGAGGGGGCTTCAGGCGTTGATGCGGCATAAGAGCACGCGTGAGCTGTCGAGACCAAGCACGGTGTGAGGCGTGTCGGCAGGAAGCACTATGGCGTCGCCCTTTACGAGTTTGTAACGGGTGTCGTCGATTTCAAATTCCACTTCACCTTCAATTACATAAGCGAGCACATCGGCTGCCACCTGATGGCGGGCGAACATTGCGCCGCGGGCAAATGCCACAACGTTGATATTGCCGTTGGCATTGGAGATGATTTCGTGAACAGATACTTCACCGTTTTTCTCACGGGCTTTGTCGGTGAGGCGGAAAGGCGTTTTGATTTCTACGTTGGTCTTCATAGTTGAAATAGTTTATATCGTTGTTAAATTGTTCTGATTTGCATGAGTAAAACGTTTCACTGTGGTGTGAGGTTTGTGTGGCCGTTCTATTTAACACGTTTTTTGCATAAAAAGCAGCGGCGGCACGCATTGCGGAATGAAATTGTTCCGCAGTGCGTGCCGCCGCAGTGTGTGGTATGCTTTCAGGCGATTATATCTCGATGGAGTTGAGCAGGTCGAGCTTGCCCTCGTTCACGAGCTTGGTGATGAGTTCGCCGAAGAGTGTGTTCTGCCATGCGAACCAGGGTCGGGTGAAGTGGTCGGGGTCGTTCACATCGAACGACTCGTGGATGAATCCCTTGCCGGCGTCGGTGTTGAGCAGCATGGTGATGCAGTCGCGTATCTCATTGTCGTCTGTCGAGGTGAAGGCCTTCATCATGATGCTCATGGGCCATGCCATGTCGTAGCCGATGTGGGGGCCTCCGATGCCCTCGCCCTTCGAGCCGCGGAAGAAGTAGGGGTTGTTCTCGCTCCACACGAAGCGACGGGTGTTCTGATAGATGGGGTCGTTGGGGTCCATGCCGTCGAGATATGGCATGGCCAGCAGCGAAGGCACATTGGCGTCGTCCATCAGCAAGTGGTTGCCGAAGCCATCGACCTCGAAGGCATACATCTTGCCGAACTCGGGATGGTCGTAGACAGCATATTTTTTAAGTGCGGCATCCACCTCGTTGGCCAGTGCGGTGCATTTGGCAGCCATCTCCTTGTTGTGGTTCACCTCGGTGAGGATTTCGGCGGCCTTGCGCAGCGAAGCCACGGCGAAGAAGTTGGAGGGAACGAGGAACTGCAGCGTGGTGGCGTCGTCGGAGGGGCGGAAGCTCGACACGATGAGGCCAACGGGTTTCACCGGAGCTCCCCACCCGTCGTTGTTGAGGGTGTCGAGGGCACGCTCGGTCTTGCGCTGGAAGCGGTAGGGGCCACGGCCTTCCTTTCGCTGCTGCTCTACGAATGTGGCGTAGATTTTTTCTATAGCCTGAAGCCACTCGTCGTCGAAGATGGAGTCGTCGCCGGTCACCTTCCAGTATTCGTATGCCAGACGGATGGGATAGCAGAGCGAGTCGATTTCCCATTTGCGCTCGTGAAGATCAGGCTTCATGTCGGTGAGGTCGGTCATCCATTCACCTCCGGTGGGACCGTCGTTGAATGCGTTGGCATAGGGGTCGATGTTGATAAGCTTGAACTGCTGGCGGATGGTGCCCTGCACCATGTCTTTCAGCTCCTTATCGTCGTTGGCCAGAGCAATGTAGGGATATACCTGTGCTCCGGAGTCGCGCAGCCACATGGCGTGGATGTCGCCGGTGTAGACAAAAGTCTCGTTCTTGCCTTCGGCATCCTTTCGGAAGTGCACTGTGGTGTCGATGGTGTTGGGGAAGCAGTTCTCGAACATCCATGCCAGTTTGGGGTTCTTGAGCTGTTTCTTGATTTTCTGTATATGCTTCTCCACCGCTTTAGAGTGGAAGAGGCGTTCGGCCTTGGGAGGACGCAGGGTGCGGGTGTAGTCGGGCAGGGCCACCGCGGTGGCGTCGGAGGCACATTCGGCCTTTGGGGCTGCATAGGCCGGTGCTGCCATCGCAAGCGAGGCAGCGGCGGCGAGAGCCAGAGTGATGTGTTTCATGCGAAGTGTGGCGATGATCGGTTATGATGTTTGTGTTTATTATGCGAAATAAGGAAATATCCGCATCTGTGTGTGCAAAGATACATATTTTAGAATAAATATTGCAAAATGTGAGGCCATTTCGGATGTTATAGCAGGAGATTTGCTATCTTTGTGGGATAATAGCCGGATATGGAATCGATAAAGCAGATATACAAGATAGGGCTCGGACCGAGCTCGTCGCACACCATGGGCCCGCGTAAGGCCGCTGAGGATTTTGCCGCCGCCAACAGCGGCGCGGCAAGGTTTGTAGTGACGCTCTATGGCGCGCTTGCCGCCACAGGGCGCGGTCACCTCACCGACAAGGCCATCCTGTCAGTGCTTGAGCCGGCGGCTCCCACCGAAATAGAGTGGCAGCCCGAGGTGTTTCTGCCCTTCCATCCCAACGCAATGCGGTTCCGTGCTTTCGATGCTGCCGGAAATGTGACGGCCGATATCACCCGCTACTCTATCGGAGGCGGCGATGTGGTGGCCGAGGGCGAGGACCGAAGCGCCGGAGAACAGGTCTATTCAATGAACACTATGGCCGAGATACTGAAATGGTGCGACACCACCGGCCATAGTTTCTGGGAATATGTGGACATGTGCGAGGGTCCGGCCATATGGGAGCATCTCGCCCGGGTGTGGGATGTGATGAAGCGTGCTGTAGAGCGCGGCATTGAGGCCGAGGGAGTGCTCCCCGGCGGTTTGGGTGTGTCACGTAAAGCCACAAGCTACTATGTGCATGCAGCCGGATATGCATCGTCGCTCAAGTCGCGCGGACTGGTCTATGCCTATGCTCTTGCTGTGAGCGAGGAGAATGCCGCCGGCGGTGAGATTGTCACCGCTCCCACCTGCGGTTCGTGCGGCATAGTGCCGGCGGTGCTTTATCATCTGCACACTTCCAAGGGATTTTCCGAGCAGCGCATTCTGCGTGCTCTGGCCACAGCCGGACTTTTCGGCAGTGTGGTGAAACACAATGCTTCGGTGAGCGGCGCCGAGGTGGGATGCCAGGGTGAGGTGGGCGTGGCCTGCGCTATGGCAGCAGCTGCGGCAAGCCAGCTTTTCGGCGGTACTCCCCGACAGATTGAATATTCGGCTGAGATGGGTCTCGAGCACCACTTGGGCCTCACATGCGACCCTGTGTGCGGCCTGGTGCAGATACCGTGCATAGAGCGCAATGCCTATGCCGCCGCCCGCGCTCTCGACGCCAACCTCTACGCCGCCTTCTCCGACGGCCGCCATTCGGTGAGCTTCGACCGCATAGTGGAGGTGATGAAGCAGACCGGTCACGACCTGCCGTCGCTGTATAAGGAGACTGCTCAGGGTGGTCTGGCCAAAGTGAAATGAACATAAACCAACATCACATAACCAAATAACAAGTACTGACAAACCAATCATGAAACAACGAATTGTTTATCTCGACTATCTGCGTGTGTTCGCGTGCTTTCTTGTAATGCTCGTGCATGCGGCTGAAAATTTCTATGGTGCCGGAGGCGAATCAGACATGGCCGGCCCTGTGTCGATGCTGCAGAATGAGGGCGACCGCCTGTGGGTGTCGCTCTACGACGGCATCTCGCGCATATCCGTGCCGCTGTTTTTCATAGTGTCGGCATTCCTGCTGGCTCCGATGCCTGCAGGCATGACCACGGGACAGTTCTACCGTCGCCGCTTCACACATATTCTGCCGCCGTTCTTCGTATTTATCCTGCTCTACAGCACACTGCCCGTGCTCTGGGGACAGACAACCACCGACATAATGTTTACCGACCTGAGTCGTGTGCTGCTCAACTTCCCTACGGCGGCCGGCCACCTGTGGTTCATGTACCCGCTCATCAGCATCTATCTGTTCATCCCTATAGTGTCTCCGTGGCTTGAGAAGGCTACCGCCAAGGAGGAGCGCTGGTTCATCCTGCTGTTTCTCATCAGCACCTGCATGCCTTACCTCAACCGCTTCTGCGGCGAGGTGTGGGGCGAATGCTTCTGGAACGGATACCATCTGTTGTGGTACTTCTCTGGCTATCTCGGCTATCTGGTGCTTGCACACTACATCAGGGTGCATCTCGACTGGAGCCGTTCTCGCCGTCTGGCGTGGGGCTGGCCTCTGTTTATCGTAGGTTCGGCCTTCACCATATGGAGCTTCTACACCCAGGCTGTGCCCGGTGTGCTTCTCGAGACACCGGTGCTCGAAGTCGGATGGGCTTTCTGTACGCTCAATTGTGTGGTGGCCACCACAGGCTGCTTCCTGCTGTTCACCTGCATTGAAAAGAAATCGGCTCCGGCCATCATCACCCGCACCTCCAAGCTCAGCTACGGCATGTATCTGATGCATATCTTCTGGCTCGGTTTCTGGGTGGGCATCATCAAAGGCACTCTGGCTCTTCCATCTGTGGCTGCTATCCCAGCCATAGCCGGCGCTACTTTTGTTTGTTGCTATATCACATGTAGAATAATAGCCTTCATACCGGGGGCGAAGTGGATTATCGGGTACGAATATCCGAGAACATCAGCTCAGCTGCCTCCGGCTGTAAACACTGCTGAATCATGAAACTGAAAAATGAAATACCCGTGCTGCTGCTCACCGGATATCTGGGCAGCGGCAAAACCACTCTCCTCAACCGCATCCTCACCAACGAGCGCGGCATACGATTCGCCGTGATAGTAAACGACATAGGCGAGGTGAATATCGATGCCTCCCTCATACAGAAAGGTGGCGTAGTTGGGCAGGATGCCTCAAGTCAGGACCTCGTGGCTCTGCAGAACGGCTGCATATGCTGCACTCTGAAAATGGACCTCGTGAAGCAGCTCGCCGATCTGGCAGAGTCAGGTAAGTTCGACTATATAGTAATAGAGGCCAGCGGCATATGCGAGCCCGCACCTATAGCTCAGACCATTTGCGCCATATCCCAGATGGCTCCTCAGGGCATTCAGGAGGCTCTGCCCCGTCTCGACTGCATAGCGACAGTGGTCGACGCCCTGCGCATGCAGAGCGAGTTTGCCTGCGGCGAACGCCTCACTGCCGGCAAGCCTGCCGAAGAGGATATCGAGAGTCTGGTGATAGAGCAGATAGAATTCTGCAACGTGATTGTGCTCAACAAAATCTCGGAGGTGACTCCCGAACAGGCCGGCCGCATACGCGCCGTGATACGCGCCCTGCAGCCCAAGGCCGAAATAATAGAGTGCGACTACTGTGATTTCGACCTCGACAGAATCCTGAATACCGGAATGTTCGATTTCGAGGGCGTGGCCACCTCGGCCACCTGGGTGCACGAGATAGAGGCCCCCATCGACGAGCACGACCATGACGACGATGACGACGATGAACATGACCATGACGGCCCCCACCGCCATCACCACGACCACGAGGAAGAAAAGGAGCACCATCACCACCATCATCACCATCATGACGGCGAAGGTGAGGTAGAGGAATACGGCATCCAGACCATGGTGTATTTCAACCGCCGCCCGCTCGACCTGGCGAAATTCGACCGTTTTGTGGCCACACAGTGGCCCAAGGAGGTGATACGCGCCAAAGGCGTGATATATTTCAGCAACAATACCGACATGTCGTATCTCTTCGAGCAGGCCGGAGTGCAGAAGAAGCTCACCGAGGCCGGCTTGTGGTTCGCCACAGCCCCCGCCGAGGAACTTGAGCGCATGATGGCCATGGAGCCCCAGCTGCGCCGCGACTGGGACGAGACCTACGGCGACCGTATGCTCAAGGTGGTGTTCATCGGGCAGCACCTCGACAAGGCTGCCCTCACCGCCGCCCTCGACGCCTGCCTCGCCTGAGGCCTAACCAAGCTGATGAACCGAATATGGCTACGGTAACGGTAAAATTCGTGGAATTCTGGCCTACTTTCGATGTGGAGCATAATCCCATAACGCAGGCCCTGCGGGTGAAACATGATGTGACGGTGCTCCCTACCGAAGGGGAGGAGGTGCCGGATGTGCTGTTTTATTCGCGCTGCGGCCACGGCGAGCACCTGCGTTACGGCGACTGCATCAAGGTGTATTACACCGGCGAGAACGACTGCCCGAATTTCAACGAGGCCGACTATGCCCTTTCGTTCCAGACACTGGAGTTCGGCGACCGCCACATGCGGCTACCGCTCTACCTGTTTTATGAATATGACTGGCTCGGAACCGTGCCGAAGATGACCGACTCCGAGGCTCTCGGACGCGGTTTCTGCTCGGTGGTGATGCGCAACAGCAGCAACTGCCATCCGCAGAGGCTCGCCATCATCGACGCCATGGAGAGCTACCGCCCGCTTGCCTACGGCGGCCCCTACCGCAACAACACCGGAGGTCCTGTAGATGAGAAAATTCCGTTCATAGCGGGTTATAAGTTCAACCTTGCTCTTGAAAACAGCGTGGTCGACGGCTATGTGACCGAGAAGATTGTGGAGCCTCTTGCCGCGGGCACAGTGCCGATTTACTGGGGTAGCGAGGCAGTGAAAAGCGATTTCAATCCCGAGTCATTTATCTTCGCCGGCGATTACGATACCATGGACGGCCTGATTGAAGCAGTATGCCGTATCGACACCGACGCGGAAAAATATCTGGCCATGCTGCGCGCGCCGCGCTTCAGGGCCGACAGCCGGGTGGACTTTCTTGCGCGTCTGGCCGACTTTCTCGACCGGATTGTGACCACCCGAAAGCGCTATGTGACGCCTTACGGTGAGATAGCCACCTTGAGGCGCCGCTCGCTTCTTTCAGCCGAACTCACAGCCCGGCCGTGGGTCAATACAGTACTCTCGCGGGTGTTTGATATTGAAAAAAAGCTGCGCAGGCAATAAAGATGTTAACAGTCCGTTACATATTAAGGAATGAAGGCGCCTGGCCGCATGTGCCGGGTTGCCTTGTTTTGCCAATCATATAAGCAATCATTATGCTCAATTGCATGAAATCGAAAATAATACTTGCCATGGTGGCCTGCATGGCCCTGTTCACATCCTGCAACTCGTCGAAGACGGTGCTCCCTTATTTTACCGATATAGCCGAAGTAGCCGAAGGCTCGATGCCTAAAGGCGATTACATGCCGGTGATAGAGCCCGACGACGAACTGTTCATCACAGTCAATTCAAGTGAGCCCATGGCTACGGCGCATTTCAACCTTCCGCAGTCAAACCCCGCCACCCTTTCCGAACTCACCTCGGTCACCAATCCCCAGCAGCAGACCTATATGGTGGATACCAAGGGTGATATTAATTTCCCCGTCCTCGGCAAAATACATGTGGCCGGTATGACCACCGAGCAACTTCAGGCCAAACTCACCGAAATGATAAGCAAGGAGGTGGAGAAGCCCGAGGTGCGTGTGGAGCTCGTGAACTTCACTGTGGTGGTGGCAGGCGAGGTGCTCCAGCCGCAGACCGTGAAGGTGAACCGCTACCGCTTCAGCGTGCTCGACGCTCTTTCGGCCGCCGGCGACCTCACACCTTACGGCGAGCGCTCCAATGTGCTTCTGATTCGCGAGGAGGGAGGAGAGCGCAAGTTCGTGCATCTCGATCTCAACTCGTCGGAGCTTCTCAAGTCGCCCTATTTCTATCTGAAACAGAACGACTACATATATGTGGAGCCCAACAAGGTGCGTCAGGCCAACTCCCGCTTCAATCAGGATAACAGCTACAAGCTGTCGATGACCTCAACCATCGTGAGCGCAGCCTCGGTTATCGCCTCGCTGGTTATCGCTCTTACCGTGAAATAATTCATTTTCTTGACCAATTTGTCCCATTCATCGAAAATATCATGTCGGAAAACAAGGCATCAGATCTGATAGATGTGTCGGCGCTTCTCAAGCAGTACCTCAGCAAATGGTATCTTTTTGTGATATCGGTGTGCGTGTGCTGTTTGCTGGCGCTTTTTGTGATAAAAGTGCGTAAACCCACTTATGGCGTGCGTGCCAATGTGCTCATTCAGGTAGACAGCACCAACCCTCTGTCGTCGATGGGCGCTATCGGCGAGCTCATGGGCTCTAAAGGCAATGTTGACGACGAGGTGTATGTGATATCATCACACTCGCTGCTCCGCGACGCTGTAAAAGCGCTTGGCATCAACCAGACCGACTATGTGCGCCATGGTTTTCTCAATGTCACCGACGACTATCCCGACAATCCGCTCCACATATCCACTCCCGAAGGTGTGGCCGACACCCTGAGCGTGGCTCTCACATTCAAAGTGAAGGTTAACAAGGAGGGCCTTGCCGACATCAAGGTGAAGAAAGGGCGTTTCCGCACGCTTGCCAAGGTGAAGAAGGTCACCCTTCCCACCACAATCGAGACACCCTACGGTCCCTTCACGGTGAGTGCCACAAAATTCTTCCCCAAGGGTGACACTTTCAAGGGCGATGTAGTGTTCATGGGCTACCACCCAGCCGCCGAGGAACTGGCCGAGAATATTTCGATGCAGATAGCCTCGAAGAAGAGCAACGCCATCGAGCTTGCCTACGACACCAAAAACGAGGAGCTGGGCCGCGATGTGCTCAACGAAATCATCAAGCTTTACAACGAGCGTGGCATACGCGAGAAGAACCTTCAGGGTGAGAAGACCGCCGAGTTCATCAAGAAGCGTCTTGAAATACTCGGTGTGGACCTCTCCGATGCTGAGCTCGCCATAGAGCATTACAAGCAGAACCACAAGCTTACCGACATCGAGGTGGAGACCGGCTACCAGATTACCAAAAAAGGGCAACTGGAGCAGAAACTCATCCAGGCCGAGACCAACTATGAGATTCTGAAGCTCACTTATGATTTCCTTAAGAATCCAGAAAACGCATATTCGATGGTGCCGTTCTCAAATACGGCTCCGAGCGACGCTATCTTAGCTTACAACGAGCTGGTGCTTAAACGCATGCAGCTCCAGGCATCGGCCAAGGCCGACAATGCCATGCTGAAGATAGTGAGCGATCAGATTGACTCGATGCGCAGCAACATCATTACTTCGGTGCAGAAGCAGCTCGACGCCGCTGGTGTTACCGTGAAGGAGCTCCGCAACGAGCGTGCGAGCGCCGACAGCCGACTCGGCGCAGTTCCCACACAGGAGCGCGAATTCCTGAACCTGAAGCGCGATCAGCTCGTAAAGCAAAACATCTATACCTTCCTCCTGCAGCGCAACGAGGAGACAGCCCTGCTGCTTGCCAACTCGGTGCCCAAGGGCATAATCGTCGACGAGGCTTACTCGCTCAGTGAGCCTATTGGTCTGAGCAAGAAGGCAATCCTGTTGCTTGGTTTCGTGTTCGGCCTCATCCTGCCGCCGGTCTACCTCTCTCTGCGCAAGATTATCCTCAACCGCTACGACAGCCGCGAGGAGATGGAGCGCGAGCTTGTGGCTCCTGTGCTCGGCGAGATGTGCAAGTCGAAAGAGGGTTCGTCGCTCGTGGTAGGTCCCGGCAAGACATCGTCGGCTACCGAACTATTCAAGCTTATGCGAGCCAACCTCCTCTTCATGCTCAACGGCGAGAACGACAAGGTGGTGCTTCTCACATCGTCGCGTTCGGGCGAGGGTAAGTCGTTCATTTCGCTCAACCTCGCCGCATCGCTCGCGCAGCTGCAGGACCGCAGCGTGCTCCTCGTGGGCATGGATATCCGCAAGCCTCAACTCGCCAACTACCTCGGCATCGCGCCCACTCCGGGCCTCACCGAGTATCTGGCAGGCTCTATAACCAGCCTCGACGCTATAATCCGTCATGATGCTACTCCGCTGAGCAATCTCGATGTGATTGTGGCAGGTCCCGTACCTCCCAATCCTGCCGAACTTCTGTCGACCAAACGTGTCGACGCTTTATTCCAGGACCTCCGCAAGCGCTACGATTTCATCATCATCGACTCCGCTCCCGTGGGCATGGTGAGCGATACATTCTCGCTCAACCGTCTGGCCGACGCTACCGTATATGTGACACGCGTGAACTACTCGCATATCGCCGACCTCAACTTCGCCAACCGCATCTACCGCGAGAAGCGCCTGAAGAACATGTCGGTGGTAATCAACGGCACTACCTCGAAACAGGGCTACGGTTACGGCTACAAATAAGCCGCTTACATTCTCCATCCTCGATATATGACATCCTCCGGAAAAGCATACGCCTGGGGCACGACCGACCGTGTGGTGACATCAGTGATTACCACAGTGGGCAACATCGTGCTGGCACGTATGCTCACCACTGCCGATTTCGGTCTGGTGGCGATGGTGGGGATTTTCATAGCCATCGGCTACAATCTGAGCAACTGCGGTATGATCGACGGTATCATACGCAAGGAGCGTCCCACGGCTTCCGACTACTCCACTATGATGCTTTTCAATATGGCCATGGGAGTGGTGTTCTGCGGCACTTTTATCGGTCTTGCAGCCCCGGTGGCAAGCTATCTGGGCCATGAGGAGCTGAAAGGCATCATGTATGCCATAGGCATCTGCTTTGTGGTTTCCACCATGTCGTTCTCGCAGGAGGCGCGCCTCCGCAAGGAGCTGCGCATGAAGGAAATCGCTATTGTGCATGTGTCATCTACGGCCTGCGCCGTGACGCTCGGCATCGTGCTGGCGGCCTGTGGAATGGGATATTGGGCGCTTGTGTCGTGCCGCGTGTTTGTGAATGCTTTCACCACACTGTTTTATCTGCTCGTGACACGCTGGATGCCCCGCATAGCATTCAGCATGAAATCGTTCCGCGAGCTTTTCGGGTTCGGTATGCACCTTATGCTCGCGTTTCTCTGCCGTCAGGTGGGCACCAATATCAATACATTCTTTTTAGGACAGGTGTCGGCGTCGCAGTCGGGTGTCTATTCGCAGGCGCAGAAGACAGAGGAGGTGCCGTATGCCATAGTTGAAACCTCGTTTGTAAATACATTCTACGCCGTGTGCTCCAACGAGCTCGACCCTGAACGCCGTCGTGTGCTCGGGCTCGACATGCTCCGGAGCATGATGTTCGTGGGAGTGGCCATTGCAGCGCTGCTCATGGTGGTATGCCGCCCGATGGTGGTGGGTGTGTATGGCTGGCAGTGGGAGGGCGCGGCTCCCATAATCCGCGTACTGGTGGTATACGGCGTGATAATGCTCATAAAGATGAGCGCCCAGCAGGTGCTCAAGGTGCACGGCATGTCGAAACTGATACGCAACTACACTGTGGCCGAGACCGTGCTTCAGGTGTGCATACTTCTGGCCGTGTGGCGCCGCGGGGTGCTCTGGATAGCATGGAGCCAGGTGGTACCCATTGCGATTTTCACGGTGCTTTATCTGCGCCGGTATGCCATGGCCGAGGGGGTGAAGGCAATGCCGATCGTGAGGCATCTTGTGGAGGGCGCCGTGCTCCCGATAGTGACCGGTGTTGTGTGCGGCGGCGTGTATCTGGCGCTGAACGCGCTTATGGTCGGTTGCAATGCGTTGCTCACGGTGTGGGTGACATTCCTCGTGTCTTCGGCCGTTTATGCGCTGGTGCTCGTTGCGCTCTGCGAGCGTCAGAAACCGCCTTACTATATGCCGGTGCGTGCAATGGCGCTGAAAGCGTTCGGCCGCAAGAAAAAAGTGTGAATTGATAAAAACAATCGTTCAGATGACTATAGCCGAAAGAATCAACAATATAAAGGCCGACAACAGCACAAAGGAGGCTTTCAAGGCCACACGGCGCGAGTGGCTGAGAGGCACGCTGGCGCTGCTGAGTTTCAGTCTGCTCGGCCTGTCGTTTCCTCCGGCCTATCTTTTTGTGGCTCTGGTGCTATTCGAGAGCTTCCGCAAAGACCGCTATGACTTCCTCATACAGTGCTTCTATTTTTTCGGCGGCTTCGCGTTCTTTCGCGTCAACGAGCTGCCTGTAGGTCCTCCCGACATAGCGCTCGGTCTGTCGTTCCTATTCATGATTCTTTATCGGCGCCGCGGTGTGGTGAACCGTCTGACGATAGGCACCATGCTGTATATCATCTTCCTGGTGTTCATGGCCACCCTGAGCGAGGAGACCATGAGCATACAGTTCCGCAAGATGCGCGGATACTTCATGATGGTGTGCTTCATACTGCCGCTTGCCATGTTCTCAGGCCGAGACTTCGACATAAAAGAGTTCTTCCGCAAGCTCATCATGTATCAGCTCATTATAGCGGCGTTCTATGTCATAGACTGCTATGTGCTCAACGGCCATGTGCTGCTGCCGGCTATTCTGGCTGGTAGAGACTGGGGCCAGGTGGCGTCGACATGGACGCAACTCGACATGTACCCTCTGTCGTTCTATCTGCCTCGCATATATCCGCAGAGCCTGTTTTTCATGGCGTTGGCGGTGTATCCGCTCATGCGCTATTACCGGCTCAACAAGTGGCAGTGGCTCCTCATTCTGCTCGCTTTCGCTGCCTGCCGCACTATGACGGTGATTGCCGGCGTAATCGCCGCGTGGCTGCTATTTCAGGGCAGGATAATGCGTGTGATACGCTACACTTTTTTTGCGGTGATATGCCTGGTGGGCATATATTTTGTAGATGTGGCTTTGGGAGGCTTCCTACGTGTGGAGAGCACCGTCAACCAGTTTGTGAGCCTCGACGAGGGGATGGATGAGGAGGATCTCGCTGAGTTCGGCACAGGCCGTATGGCGCAGATTATCCCCAAGATGGCCCTTCTCTATGAGCTTGACCGTGAGTGGATTGGCTTTGGCTTCCTGCACAAGGAACTCACCACCATGACGAAGTATCAGATTTACAATGAGCTCTATATCAACACTGAGCATGCCGAGGAGGTGGCCACCGATGTGGAGGAGGGCCAGATTCAGACCATCCTCGACATAGGCTATATTGGTCTGATAGTGCAGACTTTTTTCTTCGTGTGGATATATTTCGTGATAAAACGCATGCGGTATTCGCTGCTGTATCTCGGTGTGCTTGTGGCTAATCTGGTATATTCGGTCGGTGGTTTCGCCGGCCTGTATGTGGCGCAGGGGCTGCTGTTGCAGGGGCTTACGCTTGGTGTGATTCTGCTTGCCAACCGCGAGGGATATCCCTCATCGCCGAAACCAGACGAAGAGGAAACCGACAAGGATTCCGAACCGGTGGCTGACGAGCCGGAGATTCTGCCGGAGACATCGTTGACTGCACGCTAACTTTTTCACCCATATGCTTAACGCAATATTTTTTTATCGCATGTCGAGATGGTGTTATCTGCACCACATTCCGGTAGTGCCCACACTTATAACACTGCTTATATTTTTAATATATAATTCCAAGGTGCCGCCGGAAGCCGCCATAGGCCGCGGCACACGCCTTAACTACGGAGGTCTCGGAGTGGTGATTCACAAACGCTGCACTATTGGCGACAACTGCACCATCGGCCAGCAGGTCACTCTCGGCGGCGGCAACAATCGTTATCCGGGCGTGCCGCGTCTGGGCAACAATGTGTACGTGGCTAAGGGAGCGGCTATAATCGGCGGTATCGATATCGGCGACAATGTGACTGTGGGCATCAATGCCGTTGTCACCAAGCCTGTGCCTGCCAATGCCATAGTGGCCGGTGTGCCTGCCCGCGTGCTCCGATTCAAGGAGCCGGGCGAGAAATAACACCTTGAGTCTTTGGGGGAGAAATAGGGCACCTGCTCCCTTTGGCGCCGATATATCTTTGCGCCAAAAAAAGCAGAGATGGAAGAAAACGGAAAGGAAGGCACTGCTGATGCCGAAAATGCCGAGATAAAGGCTGTGGAAGCCGAGAATCGGCGGCGTAATCTGTCGCTCGAAGAGAATGACAGGCATTACAATCCACTTACAGGCGAGCGTTGTGCGGGATGGGGTGCAAAATCGGGCAGCCTCAGGCGTTGGCGCATCAGTCAGAAAGTGCTCACAGGCGGTCGTGTGGAATATATACCTGACGCTATGCACCGTTCGGAGGAATATACACGGCTCCTGCAGCTTGAGCGTGCATTGCTCGACGGTAAAGAGGGTGCACCCGATGCCGGTGCGTTGCGCCTGCGGTGGCAGCGCCTACGCTGTCGCGAGGATTTTGAATATTGGGCTGCCACATGTGTAAAAATCAAGGACAAACGCTCTCCGCGGCTTGTGCCGTTTGTGCTCAACCGTCCGCAGCGGCGTGTGCTGGCCATGATGGAAGGGCGTCGTGTCGCCGGCGAGCCGGTGCGCATGATTATGCTGAAGGCGCGCCAGTGGGGCGGCTCAACATTGGTGCAGATGTATATGGCATGGATTCAGTGCACGCGGCTTCGTAATTGGAATTCGATAATCTGCGCTCAGGTGGCGCGTGCCGCGGCCACCATCCGCGGTATGTACTCCACCATGCTTGCCAATTATCCGCAGGAACTGTGGGAGAGACTGTCTAACAACCAAAGTTAGGCAGTCTCTATTTTATACATAAAATCAGAAGATTTAGGCTGCATTTGCCACT